>NZ_LQIM01000004.1:0-190882 GCF_001499985.1 Mycobacterium sp. IS-1556 | reverse complement strand
GACTCAAATCCACCTCAACACCAGAAGGAGCGAACGAAACCATAACCGCATCATGACAGCACCCACCGACAAATCCGGGTGGCTGACTGCGGGTCCGAAGGTGTCAGACGGTGGCGCTCGTGGCGATAGCCTCGGAGTTCAAGACGCTGAGGTGCTGCCAGTAGATCCAGTCCGCGATCGCGGCACGCTGGTCGGCAGCTTCTGTCGCGGTGTGCGCTTTGTGAAGCGCGAGTTGCTGGGCATGGTCGGCGTAGGCGACGAAATGCTGCAGCTGCGCCTGGCCGCGCTCCGGTGCGTTGCTGAGCAAGGGGCGAAAGACTTCGAACCACAACAGCGCGCGATTGTCGTCGGGTGGGGTGGCGTCGGTGGGCGGTGCGGGAAGAACTTCGGTGAGCCCGCTGGGGGCGATAGCAGCCAATTTCGTTGCGGCGTCGGGTGATATGACCTGCAATCGGTGACGGCCTTCCATCTGGCCGTTCTCGGGAATGTCGTCCGGACGCAGGATGATCTTGGGGGCGCCGGGATCGAAGCCCTTGAACTGGTCTTCGGTCGCGATGACGGCGCGCAGATCGGTGTCGTGGTGCTGCACCCAACCATGAAGCGCGAGAATGGGATACGTCGTCCAGGTGCCGCGTACCTTGGTGGGAATGCTCTCGTCGGCGGTGGCCATCTTGACCCGTTCGGGCAGGTTCACGCCTTCGGGGATGTAGCCGAGACCGTAATTGTTGGCGACGACGATGGTTCCGTCCTTCGCCAGTCCGGTGACCCAGAAGAAGCCCATGTCGGTGTTGCCGACGTTGAGAGCTGCGGCGATACGGTGGGCTAATTGGGTGTGGTCGCTGCTGGACCTCCGTAAGGTGGCAGCGGCGACCGCTTCGCGTTGGGCTCGGGCAGCCGAAACCGGTACCGGCGCAGGGGCTCCAACGGTGCTCGCACCCGCAGCAGCTGCGGCGGCCGGGGGTATGCCGGCGGTCGCGGGAGCGGTGGGTGCGACGGGTGCCGCGGGTGGAGGTGTCGCTGGTGGACCGAGTTGAACAGGTGGCGCGGGAGTTGGGGCGGGCGCGGTTGGCGGCGGCGCGACGGGTGCCGAGCCCCCACTGGTCGAGCCGGTGGCCGACGCGGTCTGACTGGGCTGCGTCGCTGCGGGTGCGTCGGGAAGTAGGGGAGGTGCAGGCGGTTGCGCGGTGGGAAGGGGAGCGGATGGTTGAGGCGGTGGAATAGGCGCCGCCTGCGCCGCTCGGGTCGCCGCATCGGCGATTGACCGTTGAAAGTCGCTAATCTGCGCTTGATTTGCCGCTGTCGCAGCGGGATTGACAGTGCTGGGTGTGCTGGGCGTAGTCGGTGCCGATGGCGTCGAGGGAGCGGATGGTGTCGACGGCGCAGAGCTACCGGACGATAGAGGAACCGCCGGGGTGTTGAGACGTGGAGGTGCCGGTGCACCGGAACCGCCTGGGACGCCGGGTACACCGACTAAGCCCGGGGGTGAGTTGGGATCGGACGGTGGTACTGGGTTCGAAGACAAGGGTGGTTCTTCGGCCGTATCGGACGTGCCAAGTGGGCCGCGTGTGGCTCCATTTTCGCGAGGCGGGTCGGTAAACGCGTCTTGTAGTGTTTCGTCAGCTATATCGCTAATTCCTTGTGGAGCGCCGGTCTTACCATTCCCGTTCGTGCTTTCTGAGGGAGATGGTCCGCTGGGGAGGTCCTCAGCGATTACAGGTGTTCCCTCTGGGCCCCGCCAATTGCTGACCGGTTGTACTGTCATATCGGCCGACGGCTGATCGCCGTCAGAAACGACCACGTCATCTGGAGACGAACTGGGAGTATCCGAAGTCGTGAGCGGCACACCTGAAACTTGAGAGCCAGCCATCGCGACGATCGCGATATTCTCAGCACGAATCGCGGCAATTCCCTTCTGAATTGCAGCTTCTTTGGCATCGCTCGGGATGTCTGGATGATTGCGAATCCAGTCAAGAATCTTGTTCGCAACCTCTACATTGTCGATTATCGCATTCTTGCTATGAACCGTTGCGCTGATGCAGTTTTTGAACGCTGTAGATGCGGCCTCGACTCTTCCTTTCACGGATTCGAGGTCCGCAAGCCGTCTGTCAATCGACGAGCTGGCTGAACATGCAGCCGGCCCCGACCAAGCGCCGACTCCTCCGAACATGAGTGTCTTCTCCTGTTTTATACAGTCAAGTTGGAGACTCAGCGACCTCGACACGGAATCGAACGCATCGGCACATGTGCGCAAAGAATCTTCGTCAACATCTGGCCACGCAGGCGGAGACGTCAAGCCGTATGGGTCATGTGGACGAAGTATTCCCATTGCTATGTTCCGACAGCCTTGCAAGCTTCATAGATAACCGAGCTCACTCTGTAGGCAGTGAGGTCCAGGTATTTATCGGCGGTTATGTAGGTGGGTAAGGCTTCGGCGTAGGCACGACGATATTGAGCTGCAAAGACCGCAAGATCCCTCAATGTGAGATTGGTCGTTTCTTCGCCAAGCCTCTCGAAGTCGTCGGCGGATCGGTGCATCACTGGTATGACAGCTTCGACAACTGCTCGCTGCTCGGCCGTCCAGTCGGTTGCTGGGATATCGGGGTCGATCGACTGCCAGGCTTTAGTCTGATCATTGAATCCGTTGAGGATCCGATCCCACTCGTCACAGGTGGTGTCTGCGCGCGCAAAGAGCGGTGCGGCCGCATCAGGATCGGCCAGTTTCGGCACCTCGGACGGGCTCGGGGGTGCATCTATCAGCGGGGCTCGCGCCTTCGCTGATCCGTAGTGGATGGCTGAGCACACGAAAACCACCACATTGGTCGTGGTTATAGACGCAAGAGCGAGGTGATTGTCTTCCTCTGTATACGTCGGAATTGCATCAGTGAAAGCGCGTCCGTATGCGATAAATTGTTCGTAGAGCTCTCGCATGACTCGGTGTGGTGTCTGCTTCGCTAACCGCACAGTTTGATCTGTCGCCAGCTTCAATGCGTCACCGACTTCTTCGTATTGCACTCGCAAGTCGGGCGTCCAATTTCCTTCTGGGATCGTTGCGTCGCGCCTGCTCCAACCGCGTTTTAGGACCGCGCCCAGGGCTCTATTGATAGGCATCCATGCCGCGCACGTAGGGTCCTCAGTGATGATGGTCGCTGGGCCCCTGTCGTCAGCGCTTGCTAGGCCATAAGTCTCGCCCGATGGTGATGTGTCTCCGCTGTCCCCATCATCCGAAGTCACCGAAATCGTCACTGCTGCAGTCAATCCGATAACGGCTAGGAGAGCTACTCCGCCAAGCGCCCACTTCCAGCCGTTGCTCCGCTTCTTCGGAGGTGGACCTTGCGACCATTGCTGTTGCGGCCACGGCGGCTGGTGCGGCGGACCCCACTGTCCCGGATTCCCTTGGGGCGGACCGTAATTACCCGGCGGCGGTCCTCCCGGCGGTGGATAGCTCACAGGGCGATCTCCGGTCCTCCCTCGGCCGAACGCATCTGGTTCGACGCGACTGCGTCATCCGGCGCACGCTCTCCATCATCGCCCGGTGCCGCCAGATCCTGCGGCGGTTCGGAAGTCGTTTCGGGCGTGCGCGCCTCGTCGCCCGCACGGGCAGCCTCCGACAACTGACCAGCCTGCTGCATGGCCTGTTGCATGCCCTGCGTCATTGCTTGCGGAATCGCCCCTGCCATGCCAGCCATTTGCATCGGCGCCTGCACCGCCTGCTGCGCCAACTGCATCGGCTGCTGCGCCGCGCCCTGGACCGGTGAATTTCCTGACGTGGCCCCGCCCGCCGCCGTACCCGTTGCGCGTAGCGCTGCAACCGAAACGCCGCCCGGTGAGCCACCATCGCGGCCCGTACGCGCGGCGTCATCGAGCGATTCGAGGCGCTTGAGAATTTCCTCGGCGAGTTGTGCGTCTACGGCGTCGTATGTGTTCGCGGCGTTGACCACGTTCAGCGCATACTTGGTCAATTCTTCTTTCGTGACCGGCATCTGTGCGAGCACTGGATCCACGACCTCGGTCACCTTCGCGGCGATCGCCGCGGACAAGGCGTCGCTTCCCGTCGGCCTGTACACCGCCGGAGGCTCGGGGAGCTCGGCGGCGATTCCACGCAACCGTCCACCGGCCTCGCGCACCAGGCCCGTATCGACCCGCAGAACCTCAGTCATCGTCACTCCGCACCACGCTCAGCGTCGGGCAAACCCCCTCAGGCGTCACGGAGCAAATGCTACCGGACCAGCTATATCAGCCCCGCCGGCAGTTTGACGTCGCTACCACGCGAAAGCGAGGTCTACCCAACCGCTGATCGCAGCCGCGCCGCGCGTGCCGAGTTACCTTCTGCCCCCGTTAGACGGACTGCCAACCAGTGACCACACCACCCGTACCGGCGCCCGCAGCAAAGAGAGCAGAACGAATCAACGGCCCACTGGACTAGCGTTGCCCTGTGGCCGAACCCGATCCGAAGGCGCTCGACGACCTCTTCAACCGCTTCCTTCGCACCGAAGACGACGCGCTCCGGGAAGCCCGTGAATCCGCCGACGCAGCCGGCATGCCCGCCATCGAGGTGTCTGCTCAACACGGCCGGCTCCTCTACTTGCTGACCACCCTGTCGTCAGCCACCCGCGCCTTGGAAATCGGCACCCTCGCCGGGTACAGCACCATCAACCTCGCCCGCGGCGTGGGGCCCGACGGTCACGTCGTCACCCTCGAATACGAACCCAAGCACGCCGCGATCGCGCGGGAGAACTTCATCCGAGCGGGGGTGCAAGACCGCGTCGAGATCATCGTCGGAGCGGCACTCGACACCCTGCCGACTCTCTCCGAGCGCGGCGACACCTTCGACCTCACTTTCATCGACGCCGACAAGGAAAACAACATCGCGTATGTCGAGTGGGCTATCAAGCTAGGCAAGCCGGGCTCGATCATCGTGGTGGACAACATCGCTCGCTTCGGACGCGTTCTCGATCCGGCCCCCGACGACCGTCAAGCACGGGCCGTTCGCGAAATGCTCGAGATGATGGGCAACCATCCGCAATTGGAAGTCGCCGCGATCCAGACCGTCGGCACCAAGGGCTGGGACGGCTTCGCGCTCGCCCGTATCACCGGGTAGCCCACGGCATTGCCGATTCGGCGAACTCCGCCGCCCAGTTGTGTTATCCAGAGCCCGAAGAGCTCTCCGCCCGCTGGGGGCTCGCGACGAAGGAGGCCCTCGTGGCGTCAAAGTCGTTCTCGATCGCGGTGTTCACGGGCTGCACCGCGCTCCTCCTGTCGCCAGTCGCCGGCGCGGATCGCGTTGAACCACCGCCGCTGTACGGGTACTACGACGTGTTCATCGACTTCTCGAAGCAGACGTTCAACGGTCTGCCGACGCCGATGAATTCGATAACCGTGCCTGTTCCATTCACCACCCATTGCGACGTGAACGGTTGCGTCGTGCGTTGGGACAACAACGACGACCACGCCCGCAATCCGGGCGCTCCCTTGGTTTACGAGTACAGATGGCATATCTCCCGCTGGGAAACCAGCGGGAGATATCCCTACTTCTGCAATCGGAACGATCCCAGCAGCGCCGTGCAGGCCCAACGGTCGGACTATCTCATGCCCAACCCTGACGGCAGCTTCTTCGGCGAGCGGACCTTAGTTACCGAGGGAGCTGGTTGCCCCGGTGAGGGACCAGGCACACATTGGGTGCCGATCAGGCTGACACCCATCGACCCGCCGCCGCCCGGCTGATCGGCTAGCTGCAGACTGCGCCGACCGCCGCCGAGTGCACCAGCTTGGTGTACTTCGCGAGGACACCCGTGGTGTACACCGGAGGCAACGGCTCGAAGCCGACCTTGCGCGCCTCGAATTCCTCCGGATCGACCAGCACATCCAACGTGCCGTTGCCGACGTCGAGGCGGATACGGTCGCCGTCGCGCAGGAATGCGATGGGGCCGCCGTCGACAGCCTCGGGCGCCACGTGTCCGACGCACAGTCCGGTGGTGCCGCCGGAGAATCGGCCGTCCGTCATCAGCAGCACATCCTTGCCGAGCCCGGCGCCCTTGATGGCACCGGTGATCGCCAGCATCTCGCGCATCCCGGGACCGCCTTTGGGTCCCTCGTAGCGGATCACGACGACGTCGCCGGCCTGGATCGTGCCGTCTTCCAACGCGTCCAGCGCGGCGCGCTCACGCTCGAAAACCCTTGCGGTGCCCTCGAACACGTCCGAATCGAAGCCCGCCGACTTCACGACCGCGCCTTCGGGGGCCAGCGAACCGTGCAGAATCGTGATGCCGCCGGTGGGGTGGATCGGATCGGCCAGGGCGCGTAGCACTTTGCCGTCCGGGTCAGGCGGCGCGATGTGCGCGAGATTCTCGGCCATCGTCTGACCGGTGACCGTCAGGCAATCACCATGCAGGAGACCGGCATCCAGTAGGGCCTTCATGACCACTGGCACGCCGCCGATGCGATCGACGTCGAACATGACGTGCTTGCCGAACGGCTTGACGTCGGCCAGGTGCGGAACCTTCTGCCCGACCCGCGTGAAATCGTCGAGGGTCAACTTGACGTTCGCCTCGTGGGCGATGGCGAGCAGATGCAGCACCGCATTGGTCGACCCGCCGAACGCCATCACGACGGCGATCGCGTTTTCGAACGCCTCCTTGGTCATGATGTCGCGCGCGGTGATACCGCGGCGGAGCAGATCCACGACGGCCTGGCCTGACCGGCGGGCGTACCCGTCGCGCCGGCGGTCCGTGGCCGGCGGCGCAGCCGAACCGGGCAACGACATGCCGAGCGCTTCGGCGGCCGAAGCCATCGTGTTCGCGGTGTACATGCCGCCGCAGGCGCCTTCGCCCGGGCAGATCGCCCGCTCGATGGCGTCGACGTCCTCACGGGGCATCAGGCCGCGCGCACACGCGCCGACCGCCTCGAACGCGTCGATGATCGTCACGTCCATCTCGGTGCCGTCGGACAGCTTGGCCTTGCCCGGCAGAATCGACCCGGCGTAGAGGAACACGCTGGCGAGGTCGAGGCGCGCGGCGGCCATCAACATGCCGGGCAGCGACTTGTCGCACCCCGCCAGCAGCACCGAGCCGTCCAGTCGCTCGGCCATCATCACCGTCTCGACGCTGTCGGCGATGACCTCGCGCGACACCAGAGAGAAGTGCATGCCCTCGTGGCCCATCGAGATGCCGTCGGACACCGAGATGGTGCCGAACTCCATCGGGAACCCGCCGGCCGCGTGCACGCCGTCCTTGACCGCCTTCGCGAGGCGGTCGAGCGAGAGGTTGCACGGCGTGATCTCGTTCCACGACGACCCGACACCGATCTGCGGCTTGGCGAAGTCGTCGTCCTCCATGCCTACCGCGCGCAACATCCCGCGGGCGGCGGCCTTCTCCAGGCCGTCGGTGACGTCGCGACTGCGGGGCTTGATGTCGGGCTCCGCCCGACGGCGGGCTTCGGTGTCCGGAGTCTGTGAGGGCATCAAACAAGTATGCCTTCGGCGTTTCACCCGGCCAAACCAATATCTATACCCCGGCGGGGTATGCGGTAGTCTGGGGTCATGACGTCGTTGATCGCTCGCCTCACCGCTGTCCTGACCGCCTTCGCCGCCGCGCTGCTGCTGGCCTCCTGCGGCAGCAACGCATCCAATGGTCACACCGAACACGAGCAACCCGAAGAGCCGGTGATCAGCGGGCAACCGGCCGGCTTCAACTCCGATGACGTCGCCTTCGCGACGAACATGATCCCGCACCACCAGCAGGCCGTCGAGCTCTCGGCATTGGTTCCGGAGCGCTCGACGAATCCCGAGGTGAAAGCCCTCGCCGAGCAGATCTCCGCCGCGCAGGAGCCAGAGATCCAGGCCATGAAGGTGCTGCTCGTGCAGTGGAACGAAAACCCCGACTCCGACACCGGGCACGGCGGACACGGGGGTCACGCCGCGATGCAGGGCATGGTCGACGACGCCACCATGGCCAAACTCAAGTCTCTGTCCGGTCCGGAGTTCGACACCCTGTGGCTCGAGTCGATGATCAGCCACCATCAGGGGGCGATCGAGATGGCTCGAGCCGAGCTGGCGAACGGCGAGAACGTCGACGCGAAGCGCCTGGCGCAGACGATGGTCGACACCCAGCAGGCCGAGATTGACCAGATGAACCGAATGTTGAAGGGCTGAAATGACTGCGGTGCATGGTTATTCAGAGCAGAAGGACAACTACGCCAAGCGGCTGCGTCGAATCGAGGGCCAGGTTCGCGGTATCGCGAAGATGATCGAGGACGACAAGTACTGCATCGACGTGCTCACCCAGATCAGTGCGGTCAACAGCGCGCTGCAATCGGTCGCGCTCGGCCTGCTGGACGAACACCTCGGGCACTGCGTGTCCCAAGCCGTCGCGGAGGGCGGTGAGGAGGCCGACGTGAAGCTGGCCGAGGCGTCGGCGGCCATCGCGCGTCTGGTGCGGTCCTAATGGCCCAACGCGTCGTCGATGCGCCTGACCTTCGCCGTCAGTTGATCGGTGTGGCCGGGGCGGATGTCGGCCTTGAGGACCAGGCTCACCCGGGGCGATGCCGCGGCGACCGCGTCGACGGCCCGCTTCACCACGTCCATCACCTCGTCCCAGTCGCCCTCGAGGTTGGTGAACATCGCATTGGTTTCGTTCGGCAGTCCCGAAGCGCGGACCACCTTCACCGCTTCGGCAACGGCGTCACCGACGCTCTCATCTGCGCCCATCGGGCTCACGCTGAAGGCCACAATCATTCGACCAGCCTGCCACCCGTAACGCTCAGCGCTCGCCGACGATGAACAATGCAGGTCAAGGGTGTGGACTGAGCGCTGCCCAGGTTTCGGGGCGGCCCGCACGGCGGTCGGCGCTCCGCGCGCTATGCCACACTGGTTGGAGTTCTGCGACTGGGAGGTTATGTATGCGCAGGCCAACGCGCACCCGACTGCTCACTGCCATCCTGGCGGCGGGTTTTGTCGGCGGGATGGTGCTCACCAGCCCGTCAGCCCTGGCTCAACCTGGTGTTCCGCCGCCGCCGCCGGCGCCCGTCAACCCGGCCGTAGCGCCTGCGCCGCCATCATCGAACCCGTTCTTCGGACCCCCCGACCCGCTGGCGCAGCAGCATCCGATTCCGGAGGGCACCCCGGCCGGACAGAACCCCACGCCCTATGTCGGGGCGCCGGTGTTCGCACCGCCGTCCTTCAATCCGACCGACGGGTCGATCGTCGGCGCCGCCAAGCCGATCTACATCAACTTCCAGCGGCCGATCGCCAACCGGGCGATGGCCGAGCAAGCCATCCACATCTCGTCGAACCCGCCGGTGCCGGGCCGCTTCTACTGGACCACCGACACCCAGGTGCGGTGGCGCCCGCAGGACTTCTGGCCCGCGGGCACCGTGGTGAACATCGACGCGTCCGGCACCAAGTCGAGCTTCACGGTGCCCGAGCAACTGGTCGCGACCATCGACAACAAGTCGTTGCAGATGGAGATTCACCGCAACGGCGAGCTGGTGGAGACCTTCCCGGTATCGATGGGCAAGAAGGGCCATGACACCCCCAACGGCACGTACTACGTGCTGGAGAAGTTCCCCGACATCGTGATGGACTCGTCCACCTACGGTGTGCCGGTCGACTCGCCCGAGGGCTACAAACTCAAGGTGAAGGACGCGGTCCGCATCGACAACCTCGGCACGTTCGTGCACAGCGCGCCGTGGTCGGTCGGCTCGCAGGGCGAAGAGAACGTCAGCCACGGCTGCATCAACCTGAGCCCGGCCAACGCTAAGTGGTTCTTCGACAACTTCGGCAGCGGTGACGCGGTCGTCATCAAGAACTCGACCGGGACCTACAACAAGCCCGACGGCGCGTCGGACTGGCAGATGTTCTGAGCGGTTTCGGTGCGCTACTGATCGCTGCGCGATTGGTAGCGCACCGAAACCCCTAATTCCAGATGCGTACGCGGCGTTGGGGTTCCAGGTAGAGCGCGTCGTCTGCGGTGACGCCGAACGCCTCGTAGAACGCATCCATGTTGCGGATGACGCCGTTGCACCGGAACTCCGGCGGTGAATGCGGGTCGATCGCCAGTCGCCGAATGGCCTCGGCGTCGCGGGATTTCGCCCGCCACACCTGAGCCCAGCCATAGAAAACCCGTTGTTCGCCCGTCAAACCGTCGATGACGGGCGCCTCCCGGTCACCGAGCGACAGCCGGTAGGCCAACAGCGCGATCGACAGCCCGCCGAGGTCGCCGATGTTCTCGCCGACGGTGAACGCGCCGTTCACGTGATGCCCGTTGCTCAACGCACGCGGCACGTACTCTTCGTACTGCTCGATCAACTTCTTTGTGCGGGCCCCGAACTCGGTGCGGTCCTCGTCGGTCCACCAGTCGACCAAGTTGCCGTCACCGTCGTACTTGGCGCCCTGATCGTCGAAGCCATGCCCGATCTCGTGGCCGATCACCGCGCCGATGCCGCCGTAGTTGGCGGCGTCGTCGGCGTCGGCGTCGAAGAACGGCGGCTGCAGAATCGCTGCGGGAAAGACGATCTCGTTCATACCCGGGTTGTAGTAGGCATTCACGGTCTGCGGCGTCATGAACCACTCGTCGCGGTCGACGGGTCCGCCGAGCTTGGCCATCTCGCGGTCGTACTCGAAGGCGTAGCCGCGCCGGTAGTTGCCGTACAGATCGTCGCGCTCGATCACCAGGTTCGAATAGTCGCGCCACTTCACGGGATAACCGATCTTGGGCGTGAACTTGTCGAGCTTGGCCAGCGCCTTCTCCCGTGTGGCCGGCGTCATCCAGTCCAGCGAGTTGATGCTGACGCGGTAGGCCTCGCGGATGTTGGCGACGAGTTCGTCCATCCGCTGCTTGGCGTGCGGCGGAAAATGCCGCTCGACGTAAAGCTTGCCGACCGCGTCGCCCATCAGGTTCTCCACCACCGACACCGCCCGCTTCCACCGGTCGCGGATCTGCTCGGTGCCTGACAACCGGCGGCCGTAGAACGCGAAGTCCTCGGCGATCAGGTCGTCGGTCAGCAGGAATGCGCGGGCGTGGATCACCCGCCAGCGCAGCCAGCGTTTCCAGTCCTCTAGATCCTCGCCCGACCACGCCGCAGCGAACGCGGTCAGGTAATCAGGTTGGCGGACAACGACTTCGGCGGCAATCTCGGGCGTCGTGCCGAGCGAGGTCACCCAACCGGCCCAGTCGAAGCCGGGCGCTTCGGTGGGCAGGTCGGCGAAGGCGCGCAGATTGTAGGTGAGGTCGGCGTCGCGACGCTTGACGACGTCCCAGTGCGCGGCGGCCAGCTTGGTCTCCAACGCGACGATGCGCGCCGCGGTCTCGTCGTGGTCACCGTCGCCGTAGACCAACCCGAACATCGCCGCGATGTGCCGCGGGTAGGCGGCGAGAATCTCGGCGTGCTGCTCGTCGCGGTAGTAGGACTCGTCGGGCAGGCCCAGACCGGACTGGCTGAAGTGCAGCAGGTACCGAGTGGAGTCCTTGGAGTCGGTGTCGACGTAGACGCCCGTGCCGCCGCCGATGCCGGTGCGCTGCAACGCACCCAGCACCCGGGCCAGCGCCTCGGGGGTGTCGGCTGCGTCGATCGCCGCCAACTCCTCCAGCAGCGGTTGCACACCGCGCGCGGCGACCGTCTGTTCGTCCATGAAGCTGGCGTACAGGTCGCCGATGCGCTGTTCGTCGGTGCCGCCGGAGGACGCCGCCCCGCTGCCTGATGCCGCCGCCGTGGCGGCTCCGGCGATCAAGTCGCGGACATGCTCCTCGGCGCGGTCGTAGAGCGAGCGGAACGCGCCGTCGGTGGCGCGGTCGCCCGGCATCTCGTACTCGGTCAACCAGCGGCCGTTCACATGGCCGAAGAGGTCGTCTTGGGGGCGGGCCTGGGCGTCGACGTGGCTCAGGTCGATGCCTGATCGGATTGCTTCGACAGTCACCCCACCAGGGTGCCAGAGCTTGCCGGGTACCCTCACGCGCATGCCCGACGACGAGCCCACCGCGGCCGAGGACGGTCCCGTCATCACCAGCTACGGCATCGCGTCGGCGGTGCTCGGGGTGATCGCAGTCGTCGCGGTCGCGCTCGCCGCCCTGATCTGGGTCCAGCATCGTGCCGACACCGACGAACTGCGGTATCGCGCCCGCGTCATGCAGGCCGCCGCCGACTGGACCAGCGTGCTGATCAACATGAACAAGGACACCGTGCAGTCCGACCTGGTCAAGTTGCACGAGAACACCGTCGGACAGCTCAACGCCGACTTCGACGCGGCCGTCGAGCCCTACCGCGAGCTCGTGCAGAAACTGCAGACGCAGACCACCGGTCAGATCGACTCGGTGGCCGTCGAGTCGATCCACCATCCGCAGCCGGGGCGCGACGGTGCACGACCGCCGAAACCCCAGCCCGAGGTGACCGAGTTCGCGTCGCGCACCGACACCGTGCTGGTGGTGGCGACGTCGATCAGCGAGAACGCCGGCGAGCAGAAGCCGCAGACGGTGCGCTGGACTTTGCGGCTGGACGTGTCCGACGTGGACGGCAAGCTGATGATCTCGCGGTTGGAGCCGATCCGATGAGGAACGCCTGGCGGGTCGCCGCATTCGACGTCGCCGCTCCGCTGGCCGCGGTAGCGGCGCTGGCGTACATCGGCATCGCGCTGGCCTGGCCGCTGTGGTGGGTTGCGGTGTGCTCGGTGCTGTGCCTGCTGATCGTCGAGGGTGTCGTGGTCAACGCGGTGCTGGCGCGCCGCGACGCGGTGACCGTCGGCACCGACGACGACGGTCCCGGGTTGCGTTTGGGAGTGGCCGCGGTCGCGACGGCGGCGGTGGCGGCCGCGGTGCTCGTCGGCTACCTGCATTGGACGGTGCCGGACCGCACGCTGCGCAAAGACAGCACTGAGGTGGTGGGCATCGCCAGCAGTGTCGCCGAGGCCTCCGCGTCGTTCACCCCGCAGAGCCCCACCGCGTCGATCGACCGGGCGGCGGCGATGATGTCGCCGGAACGCGCCGATGCTTTCAAGAACGAATTCTCGTCGGTGGCAGAGGATTTGACGAGCCGCAACGTCTCCGCGCAGGCGAGCACGGTGTCCGCGGGCGTCGAGGCGATCGGACCGAACGCCGCCAGCGTCGCGGTGGTCCTGCACGCCACGCAGAACTCGCCGGGCAAGCCGACCGACACCGCAGTCCTGGCGTTGCGGGTGGCGTTGTCGAAAAAAGACGGCCGATGGTTGGTCGACGACGTGTCGCCGATCCACTCCCGCTAACCGAGCAGGCGGGCGTGATCGACCTTGATGCAGCGGTCCATCACCACCCGCAGCCCTGCGGCGGCGCCGTCACGGGCGACCTGCTCGTCCCACAGCCCCAGCTGTAGCCACAGCACCTTGGCGCCGACGGCGACGGTGTCGGCGAGGACCGCGGGCAGGTGTTCGCGTCGGCGGAACACGTCCACGAGATCGGGCACGACGGGAAGATCGGCCAACGACGGATAGACCGGTGTGCCGTCGATCTCGCCGACCGTCGGATTCACCAGATACAACTCGTAATCGGTGGCCGCCTTGAGATACGTCCAGATCTCGTGGCTGGCGCGGTCGGGGTTGGGCGATGCGCCGACGATCGCCACCGTGCGGGTTTCCCGCAGTATCTGCTCGAGGTCCATTCCCGGCGTATACCCAGCGACCGGCGTCAGCCGTTGGACCGGTTCGACCGCATCCGGGCGAACCGTTCGGACAGCCGCTTCATGCGCACCATCAACGCCGCCGACGGGCTGGTCTTGCCGCTGAGGAAGGCCGCGAAGTCGGCGGCGGGCACACCGATCCGCGACGCGAATTCCTGCGGCGCAAGTCCGGAGTGCTCCAGTAGTGCGCGGATGTGGCGGGCCACCTCCTGACGCTCGTTGGCCTCCAGGTGTTCGCGGGTTCGGGTGAGCACCTCGGCGAGCGCCTTGGACACGCCGTACGGCCGTGCGGTCTCGAGGACCTCCTCGACCTGGCGGGCGGTCCGACCGAACGGGTCCCGCTTGATCGCCGCGACGATGCGCTGCCAGACGGCGAGATCGTCGGTCTCCAGCGCCGCGCGGATCGCAGCGGTAGGCCAGAACTCGACGGGCCGCTCTCCGGCCGCCGGCTTAGGCGCGGGCGGTGCCGGGCGCTGTTCGGGGGAGACACCCCCGCGGCGGCGGGTATCCCGGATGTCGGGAGTCACCGTCACCTCGCCTCCTCCAGCATCGCGACCGCCACCGAAAGGCAACGCTCTCTGACCTTGGCCCACTCCGCCTCCGCCTCGGGGCCCGACATCCGGGTGTCGTGCTCGTCGGAAGGCGCAGGGTCGGCCAGTCGGCGCACCAGCTGGGTCGCCACCCATTGTTTTCTCGACTGATGACCACAGTAGTACCGGTCCATCGCGGTCAACACTTCTGCCGCGGTGTGCGTCTCCATGCACTCGACGAGATCGGCGAACTCCGCGTAGTCGCGGGTGGTGTTCCGGCACATGATGAGGTAGCTCTTGAGCCGCAACGTCTCCGCGCCGGTCGGGATCTGAAGCCGGTCACCGGTCGGCAGCTGGACGTTGGTGGTCTCCATCGGACTGCGCCGCTCCATCGGCGCGCCCTCGCAGTCCGACGCGGTCGCCAGCGCGTCGAGGGCGACCGACAGTCGGCCCCCCCACATCGTCACCGGATGCACCGGCGGCGCGGCCGTGGCCAGCGCGGTGCCGTTGCGGCCGTGGCGGTGGCCGCCGTTGAGCCGCTCGGCGCTGCGCATCTTCGTGGCCGTGCCAGTCCCGCCGCAGCCGCTGAAAGCCAGCGGATCGGTGACCGTGACAGCCTGCGGCGCAAGGGTTTTCAACTTGGCCGCCGACTTGACGACCATGCGTAGCTCGGAGCCGGTCGGGCCCAGCGACGAGAGGTCGTCGGGGATGATGATCAAGTCGGGGGTGTCCACCTTGGGCAGCGGCTTCTCGAAATCCACCGACGGCAGGATGCGCACCAGCCAGCGCGGCAGCCACCAGTTCCACTCGTCGAACATCGCCATCAGCGCGGGCACCAGTACCAACCGCACCACCGTCGCGTCCACCGCGATCGCCACCGCACACGCCACGCCCAACTGCGCCACCAGCGGCATACCCGCGAACGCGAATCCGATGAACACCGCGATCATGATCAGCGCCGCGCTGGTGATCGTTCTGGCGCTGGTGCTCACGCCGTAGGCCACCGCATCGCGGGTGTTGCGCGTCAGCAGGAACCGTTCCCGGATGCGGGTCAGCAGGAAGATCTCGTAGTCCATGGACAAGCCGAACGTCATCGCCAGCACCAGGGGCGGAATGGTGCTGTCCAGCGACGAGATCCGCTCGAAGCCGAGGTCCTCCAGCCAGCCCCACTGGAACACGACGACCAGGCTGCCGTAGGCGGCCGCCACCGACAACACGGTCATCAGGACGCCCTTGAACGCCAGCACCACCGACCGGATCGCGACGAGCAGCATGAGGAACGCGATCAACGCCACGAAGACGAACACCAGCGGCTGAGTGGCGGACACCCGGTCGTCGAAGTCCTTGATCAGGGCCGTCGGCCCGCCGACGTCGACCTGCACGTCCTCGACGCCGGAAACCTTCGGCAATTCGGCGCGCAGCCAGTCGACGGTTTCGCGCGCGCCCATGTCCTCGGGGTCGACCGACAGCACCGCCGACAGCAATGCGTGCCGGTTGTCCTCGCCGAACGAGGGAGGGCTGACCGACACCACGTTGGGGCCTTGTGCCATGCGCTGGCGAAGCGCGTCAAGCAGCGGTTCCTTACCCGGCGCCGACGCGGCGTCGCCTTCCGGGAACGTCACCAACACACGAACCGGGCCGAGCGCACCGGGACCGAGCGCCTCGGCCGCTGCGTTGACCCCGCCGCGAATCTCGTGGGTCGGCTCGAACTGACGCTGCATGCTGTTGCCGAGCATCATCGAAAACGCCGGCGCGGCCAGCGCCACCAGCAGCGCCGCGGCGGCCAGCGCCGACAACCACGGTCGCCGCATCACCCACCCGGTCCACCGGGTCCAGAACCGCGACTGGGTGCTTTCCGATCGTCTCGACCAGTGCAGATACGACGAGCGTTTGGCCGCCGCCCGCCCGAACGTCGCCAGCACCGCCGGCGTGAGCGTGGTGGAGGTGAGCACCGCCACCGCGACGGCGAGGATGGCACCGGTGGCCATCGACACCAGCACCGGAGTCTGGATCAGGTAGATCCCGGTCACCGAGGCGATCACGGTCACCCCGGACAGCACCACCGCCAGGCCGGACGTCGCCATCGCGGCGTCGGCGGCCTGCTCCGGGTCGCGCCCGGCGCGCAGTTCCTCACGGAACCGCATGAGGATGAACAGGGAGTAGTCGATGGCCAGGGCGATGCCGAACATCGACACGGTCGACGTCACGAACACCGACATCGACGTGACCATCGACAGCAGATAGACGATGCCCATGGTCACCGCGACCGTGCAGACGCCGAGCACCAGTGGTACGGCCGCCGCCGCCAGCGAACCGAACACCGCCAGCAGGACGATCAGGACGATCGGAAGGTTCCACCGCTCCGCCTGGGCGATGTCGTGTTTGGTGGCCTGGGTGGCCGCCGCACCCAGCGCTCCCTGGCCGATGACGTACAGCTTGACCTTGCCGTTCTCGATCTCGCCGGGATCCTCGCCGTCGATGCCGACCTTTTGGCGCAAGCGTTTGGCGACGTCGACCGCCCCGGTGTTGTTGAAGTCCAGCTGCAGCGTGATGACGTAGGGCCGGTCGGGTTGGGGCGGCGGCTGTTGCCGATTGGGCACGATCTTGACGCTGGGCACCTCGGCGGCGAGGCGTTCGAGGTGGGCGACGGCGGCGTTCATGTCCTCGAACGAGGCGTCGGCGCGCGGCGCGGCGACCAGTGCCAGCGGGGAGGCGCCCTGGTCGGGGAAGTACTCCTCGAGTTCGCGCTGCACCCGCAGCGACTGCGAACCTTCGACTTCGAAGCCGCCGCCCGTGAGGTGGCCGGATTGGTTGAGCGCGAGCCAGATCGACGGGGCCAGAAGGAGCAGCCATACGGCGAACACCGCCCAGCGATATCTGCGCAGGCTGCCACTCAAGCGCATCATGAACTGCTGGATTGGAAACCCCCGCTTTCTCCCCGGCGTTTCGTAGCCGAAGCGTACAACAGTGTGCGGTAAGGTGCCGCGTCCTTCAGTGGTCCCCGAGCAATCTGCCAGCAACGCCGCGAGCTGCTCTAATCCAATTCTCGCGAACGGGCCGCAAGCCGTTACCGCGAGGCCTCGACCCCCTGGGTCCCGCGGGGTCCTCGCGCGTCTTGCCCGCGGAATTGGCGGGGGCAGCGGACCGGGTGGCAGGATGTCAGGCGGCCGTTTTCGGCGTCGGGGACTGATTGCCGTCCATCGAGAGTGTTTGCGGATCGTTCGAGATGTCTCGAAATGTCGATGCCGTCCGCAAACCGTAAGGAGTTGTCCATGAAAACGACCACCGGGCTGATACGTCGCGGGCTTTTCGGTGTCCTTGCTGCCTGCGCTGCCGGCGGCGCCGTGGTGGCCGCGCTGGTGACGCCGGCGGCGCCATTGATGCCGTCCGCGACCGCCGCGCAGGACCCGTGTGCGGCCAGCGAGCTGGCCAGGACGATCGGTGAGGTCGCCACGTCGACCGGCGAGTACCTCGAAGAGCACCCACAGACGAACCAGGCCCTGACGACGATCAGCAAGCAGCAGGCCGGGCCGCAGTCGCTGGCCGCGGTGAAGACGTATTTCGATGCCAACCCGAAAGTGGCCAAGGACATGCAGCAGTTGCAGCAGCCGCTGGCGAGCCTGTCCGGTAAGTGCAAACTGCCGTTCACGCTGCCTCAGGTGGTGGGTCTGTTGCAGGCCGCGCAGCAGGGCGGCGGCCTGCCGGCGAGTTTGCCGGCGCAGGCGCCCGCCGCCCAGAGCGCGGGCCTTCCCGCAGCGGGCGCCACGGCGCACATGCCCGCGGCGGCGCCGGTCTCGCAGGGCACCGCAGCGACGCCGGGATCGGCCATCGCCGGTCTGCCCTGAGCCAACCCGGCGCGCAATACTCCGCAACGAGCCTTCTGAGCTGCGGATTCGGAGTTTCTAGGGATTCGTTGACCGCAAGGCGAGAAAGTCCGCCGACATTCTGCTTAGCTTTTCAGCGTTGGTCCTAGTTGGTCTTCGTCAGTAACCGCCCAGGTTACGACCACTCCACTTCCCATGAAGGAGCTCAACCATGGTTCTCTCGGCCCGTACTGCGCGACGTGCGGTAGCTGGCGCGGTCGGCACCGGCGCGATCGCCGGTGCGATGTTCCTCGGTGCCATGCCTTCGGCGACGGCCCAGCCCGCGCCGCCGAACTGCACGGCGGCCGATCTCGCCGGGGTGGCGTCGGGCGTCTCGGCAGCGACCTCGGCGTACCTGTTCAGCCATCCTGATGTGAACTGGTTCTTCACCAGCCTCGAGGGCCTGCCGCGCGACGAGGTTCGGGGCAAGGTGCAGGACTACCTGAACTCCAACCCTCAGGTGAAGGCCGAGTTGACCGGGATCCGCCAGCCTCTGGTTGACATCAAGAACCGCTGCGGCGACACCAACGGCGACGGCCTCGCCGACAGTTAGGTCTGCGTGCCCGCCGCTGGCGGTGTCAGCGGCGGGTCATGACCAGGATCGCGGCGCGCCAGCCGAGTAGCAGCACTGCGGTCGAAATCGAGGCCACCACAACGAAACTCGGTGCGACGCCGGCCGTCGTCAGCTTACGTAGCAGCATCCCCACCACGATGGTGCACACCCACACCGCGATCCCCGTAGGGAGCAGCGCGTAGGGTCGCCGCCACCCACGAGTCAGCGCCCACCCGGCCGCCGCGCCCGCCACGAACGGCCATGCGGTCGCAGCGACGCCGGCCAGGTCGACACCCTCGGCGTGGCTGCGTCGGCCGATGGCCGCGAACACGATCAGGCAGCACACGTCGGTTGCCAGCGCCGCCAGCGCGGGCCGGGTCTGCTCTCGGCTATCGATCGGCATGGGTCGTCACCTTCAACTACATGCGTCGGGGTCGACGTCGGTTTCGGTGCGGAACATGAAGAAGAACACCACCCATCCGATCGCCGCGATGAAGATCCAGCTGATCAACCGGTAGATGAGCATCGCCGAGATCGCCGACGCCAACGTCATTCCGCTCGACACCAGGCCGGGCACCAGCACCGCCTCGACCACCAGCAACCCGCCGGGCATCAGCGGGATCGACCCGACCGCGCGGGCCGCGACGTACGCCACGATCACCCCGAGCAGGGAGGGCCGTCCGCCGGCGGCGTAGCAGGCGAACAGCAGCGTGCCCACACCGGTCACCAGCGTGAACATCGACCACACGAACGCGACGCTGAGCTGGCTTCGGCTCAGCTTCACCGATTCGAGCTGCGCCAGCGTCTCACGCCACCTCGCCAAGCCGTTGTCGGCCGGTTTGGCGCGCAGGTAGTTCACCGACGACAGCACCCGCACGCCCACGCCGTCGAGCAGATCCGGCCGCGACGCCACCGCTTGCGCCAGCACGATGAGCATGATGAAGCCGGCCAGCGTGAAGATCAGCGAGAACGGGTTGTGTTTGGCTCCCAGGAAGAACGCGCTGCCCAACCCGAGCAGCGCGAGGCTGGTCACCTGCAGCGCCCCCGACATCACCAGCTGCCACGAGGCGATCACCGGCGTCGCACCCCAGAGCCGCTGCTGACGGTAGATGAACGTGGCCGACAGCACGGGCCCGCCCGGCAGCGTCGTGCTCAGCGAATTGCCCGCATAGAACGCCGCCTGCGAACGCCACTGCCGCACAGGCACTTCCGCCGAGCGCAGCAACTTGCGCTGAATGTCGCCGAAGAAGTGCATGGACGCCAGGGCGGTGCCGACGGCGGCGAGCACCCACCACCAATCCGCTGTGTAGAGGCTGTGCCACGCCTTGGCGAGCTGATCCCACACCAGCCCGAGTTCGACGGTCAGTACGACGACCACGACGGCGAAGACCGCCCACCGCAGCCACCAGTACCTGCTGCGCGTGGAGCGCACCTGGCTGCGGGCTGCACTCGCAGGCGCGTCGTGGGCCACGGGGTAAGGGTAGTGCGTGGCGCGGCCGATCCCGGAGAACCGGCCCAGGGTGCTGCGGGCCGTTACGCTATCGGGATGCTCGAGGGCACTTCGCTCGATGACGAGGCGGTTTCGCCTCTCGTTCGCAAGGCCGCCGCGTGGTCATGGCGATTGCTGGTGATCCTCGCCGCCATCGTCGCGTTGCTGTGGTTGTTCAAGCGACTCGAGATCATCGTCGTCCCAGTGGCGTTGGCGAC
Source organism: Mycobacterium sp. IS-1556 (assembly GCF_001499985.1). Taxonomy (NCBI): domain Bacteria; kingdom Bacillati; phylum Actinomycetota; class Actinomycetes; order Mycobacteriales; family Mycobacteriaceae; genus Mycobacterium; species Mycobacterium sp. IS-1556. The sequence goes on along the minus strand of NZ_LQIM01000004.1, from coordinate 170,594 downwards.
GATTCTGGCGGCCCTGCTGATGCCGGCGGTCGACTTCCTAGACCGGCGCGGAGCACCGCGCGGCGGGGCCGTAGCGCTGATGTTGCTCGGCGGCTTCGCCGTCGTCGGAGGGATTCTGGCCTTCGTCGTCAGCCAGTTCATCGAGGGTGCACCGGCGTTGGTGGAGCAGGTGAGCCGCAGCATCGACGGTGTGCGCGACTGGCTGATCGACGGCCCACTGCACCTGAGTCGGGAACAGATCGACAACGCGGGCAACGCCGCGATCGAGGCCTTGCAGAACAACCAGGAACGGGTGACGACCGGCGCGCTGTCGACGGCCGGCACGGTGACCGAGATCGTCACCGGCGCCGTGCTGGTGTTGTTCACGCTGATCTTCCTGCTGCAAGGCGGGCGCAACATCTACGCGTTCGTCACGCGGATCTTCCCGGTGAGCGTGCGCGAGCGCGTTCGCGACGCCGGCCGGGCCGGCTTCCACTCGCTGATCGGTTATGTGCGGGCGACGTTCCTGGTTGCGCTCGTCGACGCCGTCGGGATCGGCACCGGCCTGGCGATCATGGGTGTGCCGTTGGCCTTGCCGTTGGCGTCGCTGGTGTTCTTGGGCGCATTCATTCCGCTCGTCGGTGCGGTGATCGCCGGCGCCCTCGCGGTGGTCGTCGCGCTGATCGCCAAGGGCATCATCTATGCACTGATCACTCTGGCTCTTGTCATCGCGGTCCAGCAGCTGGAAGGACACGTCCTGCAGCCGTTGGTGATGGGTCGTGCGGTGTCGATTCACCCGCTGGCGATCGTTCTGGTGATCGCGGGCGGTGGCGTCTTGGCGGGCATCGTCGGAGCACTTCTGGCGGTACCGGTGCTCGCGTTCCTCAACAGCTCGATTCGCGTGCTCACCGCCCGGGACCCGGCCGCGGAGGAAGCCGCGCAGGAGGCCGAGGACGGGCCGTTGGTCAGAGCCGAGACCGACGACGTCGAGGAGTCATAGCCTCAGTGATTGGCTAGAGCCGGCCCTCGCGGCGCAGCAGGTCCTGTGCGCTCAACCCACCGCTGCGACGCTGACGTTCCTCGTCCTCGCGCGTGTTGAGCTTTTCAGTCGCCGCCTCGGCATCGTCTGATTGCCTACCCGGGGTGGGGATGGCGGTCGTCGCATCGGGGTCTTCCCTGCCTTCCGGCGGGGTGCCCTGCGGGCGGGTCCGTGGTGTCGGAATCGCGGTGGTCGGCTCGTTGTCCGGCGACGGACGCGATTCGGCCCGACGTTGTCTCCTGCCTTCCGGCGGGCTTCCCGCGGGCATCGCCCTGGTGGGCTCCGCCGACGGACGTTGCGGTGCCGGCGGGGCGGGCGGCGTGCCGGTGCCACGTAACTCGCCCAGCCAGGACTCGATCTCGCGTTCCTCGCGCGGAGGCCGTGGCGGCGGGGCGGGCGGTGCCGGCGGCCGAGCGGCCTGACGCGTCGCGGCGGCGGCGTTGGTCACCGCGTTGCGAACGGCGTTCTTGGCCATCGACAACCGCGTGGTCTGCGGTTCGTCAGAAGGCGGTGCGGCAGGTGTGGCAGCGCTGGGGATGCGCGTCGTGCCCGCCACCGAGGGAGCGTTCGCCCGCGGCGGCGCCGCGACGCGGGTCGCGCCGGGTCGCGACGAGCCTTCGACGGCCGGATGCGTCGGATCGTGCGGTGGGCGGGGCCTGTCGTACGGGCGACGCGGCGCGGGCGCACCCGCACCGACCAACGCCTCGGGACTCTCGGCGGAGTCGCGCACCGCGGGCCGCTTCCGCTCGTCGGGCAGTTCGGTCTCGCCCAGCCCCAGCCGCTCCTGGATGCGCTTCATCCACCGCGGTGCCCACCAGCAGTCGTCGCCGAGCAGCTTCATCACGGCCGGGACCAGGAACATCCGGACGATCGTGGCGTCCAGCAGCAGCGCGATCAGCAGGCCGAAGGCCAGGTACTTCATCATCACCAGGTCGGAGAACACGAACGCGCCCGCGACGACCGCCAGCACCAGCGCGGCGCCCGTGATCAACCGGCCGGTGGTCGCGGTGCCGATCCGGATCGCCTCGGCGGTGGACATGCCGCGTTCGCGCGCCTCCACCATGCGTGACACCAGGAAGACCTCGTAGTCGGTCGACAGCCCCCAGATCACCGCGATGATCAACCCGATCATCGGCGCCATCAGCGGCTGCGGCGTGTAGTTCATCAGGCCGGAGCCGTGCCCGTCGACGAACATCCACGTCAGCACGCCCATCGTCGAACCGAGGGTGAGCGCGCTCATCACCGCGGCCTTGATGGGCAGCACCACCGACCCGAACGCCAGGAACATCAGGATGGTCGTGGTGACGATCAGCACGGTCACCATCAGCGGCAGCTTGTCGAACAAGCTGTGAATGCTGTCCTGCTCCAGCGCCGGGGTGCCGCCCACCGAGATCGACAGCCCGCGCGGTGGCGTGATGGACCGGAGTTCCTCGATCTTCTTGGCGGCGTCGTTGCGGTTCTCCAGACCGTTCTGGATGACGCGGACCGACGGGTCCTTCGAGCCGCTCTCCTGATGCGGGCGCGCCTGCCACATCTTGGTGGGGTCGTCGTCGGGTTCGATGAAACCGGGAATCGCCATCGCCTTGTTGCGGATCTCGGCGACCTGCTGGTCGGTGACCGGATCACCATCGTTGTTCTCGATCACGATGGTCAGCGGTTCGGTGCGGAACCCGGGGAACGTCTTGTCGAAGGCCTCCTGAGCCAGGCGGACCGGGTTGTCCGGCGGTAGGTACTTCTCGCTGATGCCGCCGAGCGACAACTGTCCCAACGGGATGATCAGCAGGATCATCGCGATGACGATCGGCGCGGCGAACGCGATCGGGCGTTTCATCACGCGGTTGACCAGCTTGCCCCAGAAGCCCTTCTCGACCTCGGCGCGGGTCTTGGTCTTCTGGGTCTTCTCGGCGAGCCAGTCGAGCCACGCGATCGTGGGCTTACGCACCGCGGGGCTGAACCGGGCCAGCGCCAGCACCGTGATGGTGCCCGCGACGAACACCAAGATTCCCAGGAGCAACCAGAAGATCGCCGAGCCGATCGTGTCCTTCAACGCGAACAAGCCGTAGGTGAGCCACGCGAACGAACCGATGTAGCCGAGCACCAGACCGATCAGCGCGAGCCCCGCGCCGTCGTCCTGCGTGCGACGGATCTGCGCTCGGGCAACGTGGCCGACCGGGATCGCCGCGAACGGGACCAGTACACCGAGGACGACCGACGCGACGGCCAGCGGATTGCGGCGGCCGTTGTGCGAATACGAGGCGATCGTGTCCGGCTGGGCGAAGCGCACCAGCGTCCGCACCCCGAGGGCGTCGACGTTGCGTCCCAGGATGGCGAGCGCAGCCGCCAGCACCGTGACCGACAGCACCGCCGCCAGCATCACCGACGCGATGATCGCGTAGGTGATGGACTTCAGGAAGCCCTGCGGGAACAGCAGCAGCGGCACCGACGATGCCACCAGGATCACCGCGGAGAACATGATCGTGCGGCCCGAAGTCATCACGGTGCGCCGGACCGCGGCCTCGGTGTCGTAGCCCTCCGCGATCTCTTCGCGGAAGCGGCTGACCATGAACAGGCCGTAGTCGACGGCGATACCGAGACCCATCAGGGTCACCACGGGCTGGGCGAAGAAGTGCACCGGCATGAACTCGGCGACCAACCGCATGATGCCCAGTGCGCCGGCGATCGTCAGGCCGCCGATGATGGCCGGGAGGCTGGCCGCGACCACGCCGCCGAACACGAAGAACAGCACGACCGCCACCAGCGGGATGGCGGCCACCTCGGCGCGGCGTTGGTCCTCACCGATGGTGCCGGTGAGTTCACTGGCCAGCGGGTTCAACCCGGCCAGCTGGATGTTGCCGTCGTTGACCTCGCGCAATTGGTCCTCGACGGCCTGGTAGTTCTTGAGGATCTCGTCGTCGCTGTCGCCCTTGAGCGGGATGCTGACGAACGTGCGGGACAGGTCCGCGGTCTTCATCTGCTGGACGGTTTGCGATTCGGCGTCGGGCGCGCGCAGCCAACCGACCCAGCTCACGATCCTGTCGCTGTTGTCCTCGACCAGCTGGTTGAGCTCGTCGACGGTCTGCTTCATCCACGCGGGGTCGTTGACCTTTTTGCCGTCGGGGGGCGTCAGGATGGCGACGATGTGGCTGGTGCGGTCGCGACCGTATGCCTCGTCGGCGACCACCGATGCGTGCACCGATTGGCTGCCTTCGTCGTAGAAGCCGCTCTGGGTGACGTGGCTGCCGAGGCTGATGCCGTAGATACCGCCACTGAGACAGAGCGCGACCATGACGCCGATGACGATGTACCGGTACCGGTACACCGTTCGACCCCACCAGGCGAACACTTGAGCTCCTAACTAAGTCAGCGGCGACCCGCGCAGTTCAGTTGTTGACACGCGAGGTCAGTAGCGAGGACAGCGGCCGGAACGGCTGCAACCATGCCCCCTGCTCGGGCAGCGAATCTAGGCCGATTCGCGGTAGCGGTTCCCGGAAGACACCCTCGATGTCCTCCAGGTCGACGAACTCCAAGGTATCCGACGCTAGCGCCCAACTTGCATGTTCGCGAAATCCGAGCACCTGGACCGGGATGCCGTCGCGAGCGATCTCCTCCAGCGGTTGTTTGAAGGCCTGACCGTCGGCCGAAGCCACCAGCACCCCGGCCAGACCCTCGCTGCGGCGCAGCGCGATGTGGTTCAGCATGTCGGTATCGACATCACTGTCCTCATCGATCTTCGGTTTCGCGAAGACCGCGAAGCCGACGTTACGCAACGCCTCCACCCACGGCCGGACGACGTCGGCGCTGCCGGGCGCGATGTTGGTGAAGACGGTCGCCTCCGGCTCCAGCGTGACGTCCGGGCGCACCGCCGAGAGCTCCGCCGTCCGCGTCAGCAGCCAGCGCCCCAGCGCATCGAACCGCGGCCGGTGTGCGGCGGTCGGCCGGCCGCCGAGGATCGAGCCGAGACCCATGTCGAGGTTGGGAGCGTCCCAGACCAGCAGCACCCGGGCCATCTTGTCGGCCGCCGGTGGTGTGGCCGCTTCGGGTGGTGCCACCTCTTCTATATGTCTGATGTCTTCTGTGAGGCTCATACTCTCTCCCACAGCAGTTCTGCGACGGCGCTGCCGGCGTGCTGCGCCTTGCCCTCGTACTTGGTGACCGGCCGCTCGACGGAGATCGGAAGCGGATCGGTTGGGCTGACGCGACGCAGCCGCGGCTCGGCGTCGCCGACTTCGGCGATGTGCTCGGCGTAGCCGGAGTGGTCCGTCGCGGCGTGCAGCACGCCACCGGGGCGCAGCCTGTCGGCGATCAACGCGACGGTGGCCGGTTGCAACAGCCGGCGCTTGTGGTGGCGAGCCTTGGGCCACGGGTCGGGGAAGAACACCCGCACCCCGGTCAGCGAGTCGGGTCCGAAGATGTGCTGCAGCACGTCGACGCCGTCTCCGCGGACCAGCCGGATATTCGTCACCTGTTCGCGGTCGATGCCGCTCAGCAGCTGGGCCAGCCCGCGCCGGTACACCTCCACCGCGACCACGTCGAGGTGAGGTTCCGCCTGGGCCATCGCCAGCGTCGAGATGCCTGCCCCGCAGCCGATCTCCAGCACGACGGGCGCCGAGCGGCCGAACCACGCCTCGATGTCCAACTGCGGAACAGGTCGGCCGCCGTCGCGGGCATGCATGCCGATCTCCGGCCACAGCCGCTCCCACGTCGCCTGCTGGGCGGCCGACAGCGTGGTGCGCCTGGTGCGGAAGCTGGTGACGCGGGGATAGCGGTGCTCACCGGCGACATCGGCGACGTCGGGCCTGGGAGCCGAAGCGTCGGCGACATCGGGCCTGGGAGCCGAAGCGTCGGCGACATCGGGCCCGGGCAGATGCATCCGTCCATGGTGGCTCATCCCGACTGGAGTACCCGCATCGTGGTACAGATTGATACCCAACAGTTGCCTTCGGCTGGTACAGCGGTCTGTCCCCAAGCTGCGCCGCGGCCGCTCGCGCCGTGACCACCGAGGTGTCACGATCGTCAGATGAGGGCAGGGTGTGATGTGGCGCCTCGTCCACGGATAGAAGAAGGTCGTCAGATTTTCGTCGACACCCTGCTGCAATTCGCTGAAGAGAGCCGCGATCCGCGGCTGCCGCCGATCATCCGGCGCCTCACCGCGCCGACACGGGTTGCGGTGCGCGGTCGCGACGGGGTCGGGTGCGCGACGGTGGCCGCCGCGTTGACCGCCGCGGGCGTCCCGGTTTCATCCGCCGGCGCCGCCGACGTCGATGTCGTGGTGATCGCCGAAGCGCTCAAACCCGAGGACCGGGTGTTGACAAGCCGGGACCGGCCGACGGTCATCGTCCTGAACAAGGCCGACCTCACCGGCTTCGGCGCGGACGGACCGGTGGCGCTGGCACACCGCCGGGCCGCCCATATCCGCGCGCTGACCGGCCTTTCGACGGCGCCGATGATCGCGCTGCTCGCCGACGTGGAACTGACAGGCGACCTCGTCGGCGCGCTGCAGACACTGCTCAGCCACCCCGCCGATCTGACGTCGACCGATGCGTTCGTCGAGGCGCCCCACCCACTGTCGCGCGAGGTGCGCGAACGCCTGCTCGGTGCGCTCGACCGGTTCGGTATCGCGCATGCGGTGCTCGCCCTCGACCGCGGTGCGACTGCGGAGTCGCTGACCGGCCACCTGCGTCGGCTCAGCCAAGTCGACCGGGTCGTCGAGCACATCCACGCTGCGGGCGCACCGCTTCGGTACCGGCGCCTTCGAGCCGCGGTGAGCCAATTGCGGGCAGTGGCAACACAATCCGATGATTCGCGGCTGGCCGAAATGCTGGTGAACGACGACACGATACTCGCGGTGATGACGGCGGCGGTCGACGTCGTCGAGGCTGCGGGCCTGACCGTCGACCGTGGCGACGACCCGGCCGCCCACCTGCGCCGTGCCGTGCGGTGGCGCCGGTACGGCAGCGGCCCGGTCGACGCGCTGCACCGCGCCTGCGCCGCCGACATCAGCCGGGGTTCGCTGCGCCTGCTCGGACGGTCGCGGTGACGTCGGACGCGACGAGCGCCGATGCGCTCGCATCAGCCGACGCGGTGGTCGCCGCCGTCGAACCGGGACTGGCCCCGCCGGAGGTGCGGGTGCGAGACGTCGTGCTCGTGACCGGGCCCTGGCTGGCCGGCACCACCAGCGTCGCTGCGGCGCTGCGGGAACAGATTCCCGAGCACACCTTCGTCGAAGCCGATGAACTGGGCCGGACCGACGCACCCATCGCGGTGGTGTTCGTGGTGTCGGCGGTGTCGCCGTTGACCGAATCCGACTGTGAGCTCATGGATCTGGTCACACCGCATACCGATCTGGTGGTCGGTGTGGTGGCGAAGATCGACACCCACCGCAACTGGCGCGACGTGCTCGCCGCCAACCGGGCCGTGCTGGCTGGATGGTCGCCCCGGCACGCGCACGTGCCGTGGGTGGGTACGGCCGCGGCGCCGGATCTGGGGGAGCCACGTGTCGATGAACTCGTCGGATTGCTGCGGCAACGGCTGGCAGATCCGGAGCTGAAGCGGCGAAACAGGCTGCGGGCGTGGGAAACTCGGCTCGGGACGGCGATCGAGCGGTGTCGTTCCGACGGAGACGGCGCCGACCGGCGGGCGCGGGTGAAGGCTCTGCAGCAGGCGCGCGAGGACATCGCTCGGAGCCGTCGGCAGGCGAAGTCCGAGCACGCGATAGCGCTGCGCAGCCAGCTTCAACAGGCCCGTGTCCAACTGGGCTACTTCGCGCGCAAGCGGTGCACGTCGGTGCGGGCCGAACTCGCCGAGGACGCGGCGCAGTTGAGCCGCCGCCGACTCGGCGGCTTCGAGTCGCACGTACGCGAGCGGGTCGGCGAGGTGGTCGCGGAGGTCGAGGAGGGTATCAGCGCCCAGCTCACCGACGTGGCGGCACAACTCGGCCTGACCGCCCCGCCGACTCCCGCGGCGCCGTCCGCTCCCGAGGTCACAGCGCCGCCGCTGAAGTCGCGACGGTTGGAGACGCAGCTGACGATGATCCTCGGTGCCGGCTTCGGGCTGGGGGTGGCGCTCGCGGTGACGCGGTTGTTCACCGGCCTGGCACCCGGGCTGACCATCGCCGGCCTGGTGGCAGGGGGGCTGGTGGGGCTGGCGTTGACGGTGTGGGTCGTGGGCATCCGCGGACTGCTGCACGACCGGGCCGTGCTGGACCGCTGGGTCACCGACATCGCCTCGATCGTGAAATCCGCACTCGAGGAGCGCGTGGCGACGCGGATGCTGGCCGCCGAGAGTGCGCTGACCTCGGAATCGGCCGCGCGCGACGAACGCGAGGCCGCCGCCGCGGAGGTCCAGGTGGCCGAGATCGACGCCGAACTGCGTGAGCATGCTGTGCAGACCGCCCGTGCCGCCGCCGTGCGGGACAAACGCCTGCCGTCGTTGCACCGGGCGCTCGACGCGGTGCGGGCCGAACTCTATGGAAAACGGCCTTCTGAATCGTTCTTGTGAGTCATCGGACACATCCCCGATTCCCCGTGGGTATCTCACCCGCGATAACCTCGGTATAGGAAACCGCAACGCTGCCTATTCCTGTCTGGGTAGCGCACACGGAGCCTTGGGTCCTGGCAGCAACAGACACAGGAGATTTTCATGACCGCAGCGACCATCCCAGGTCTGGACACCGCACCGACGAAGCACAAGGGTCTGCTCGCTTGGGTTCAAGAGGTCGCCGAACTGACGCAGCCCGACCGCGTGGTGTTCGCCGACGGATCTGACGAGGAGAACGCCCGCCTGTGCGAGCAACTGGTGGCGGCAGGCACCTTCACCCGTCTCAACGACGAGAAGAAGCCGAACTCGTACCTCGCGCTGTCTGACCCCTCGGACGTCGCACGCGTCGAGTCGCGGACCTTCATCTGCACCGAGAAGGAGATCGACGCCGGCCCCACCAACAACTGGATGGCGCCCGCCGAGATGCGCGAGACCATGACCGACCTGTACCGCGGCTGTATGCGCGGCCGCACCATGTACGTGGTGCCGTTCTGCATGGGCCCGCTCGGCGCCGAGGATCCAAAGCTCGGCGTGGAGCTGACCGACTCCGAGTACGTCGTGGTGTCGATGCGGACCATGACCCGGATGGGCAAAGCCGCGCTTGACAAGATGGGCGACGACGGTTTCTTCGTCAAGGCGCTGCACTCGATCGGCGCGCCGCTGGAGCCGGGCCAGAAGGACGTGCCGTGGCCGTGCAACGACACCAAGTACATCAGCCACTTCCCGGAGACCCGCGAGATCTGGAGCTACGGCTCGGGGTATGGCGGCAACGCGCTGCTGGGTAAGAAGTGCTACTCGCTTCGCATCGCCTCGGCCATGGCGCACGACGAGGGCTGGCTCGCCGAGCACATGCTGATCCTCAAGCTGATCTCGCCGGAGAACAAGGCGTACTTCGTCGCCGCGGCGTTCCCGTCGGCGTGCGGTAAGACCAACCTCGCGATGCTGCAGCCCACGATTCCGGGATGGCGCGCCGAGACCATCGGCGACGACATCGCCTGGATGCGGTTCGGCAAGGACGGCCGGTTGTACGCGGTGAACCCGGAGTTCGGCTTCTTCGGCGTCGCGCCGGGCACCAACTGGTCGTCGAACCCGAACGCGATGAAGACCATCGAGGCCGGCAACACCGTGTTCACCAACGTCGCGCTGACCGACGACAACGACGTGTGGTGGGAGGGCCTGGAGGGCGATCCGCAGCACCTCATCGACTGGAAGAAGCGCGACTGGACGCCGGACTCGGAGGAGAAGGCCGCGCATCCGAACTCGCGCTACTGCACCCCGATGTCGCAGTGCCCGACGCTGGCTTCGGAGTGGGACGACCCGCAGGGCGTGCCGATCTCGGCGATCCTGTTCGGCGCTCGCCGCAAGACGACGGTGCCGCTGGTGACGCAGGCCCGCGACTGGCAGCACGGCGTGTTCATCGGCGCCACGATGGGCTCCGAGCAGACCGCCGCCGCCGAGGGCAAGGTCGGCACCGTGCGCCGCGACCCCATGGCGATGCTGCCGTTCCTCGGCTACAACGTCGGCGACTACTTCGCGCACTGGATCGACATCGGCAAGCAGTCCGACGAGTCGAAGATGCCGAAGATCTTCTTCGTCAACTGGTTCCGTCGCGGCGACGACGGCCGCTTCCTGTGGCCGGGCTTCGGTGAGAACAGCCGCGTGATGAAGTGGATCATCGACCGGATCGAGCAGAAGGCCGGTGGCCGCACCACGCCGATCGGCACCGTGCCCACCGCCGAGGATCTCGACCTGTCCGGCTTGGATGTCGATCCGGCCGACGTGGACGCTGCGCTCAAGGTGAACGTCGAGGAGTGGCGCCAGGAGCTTCCGCTGATCGAGGAGTGGTTCGAGTTCGTCGGCGAGAAGCTGCCGACCGGCATCAAGGACGAGTTCGACGCGCTGAAGCACCGGTTGGCCGAGGCCGAGTAACTCACCTCCCTACCGTGAGCGGCCGTGTTTGCACACGACGCGCCGCGGAAATGCAGCACTTCGCGGTCGCTCGCGGTCAGCTGCTTCAGCCGCTGACGGCCAGTTGTGCGCTGGCGTGGTCGATCTGATCGAAGGCGTAGTCAGCCATCTCGGCCCTCGTCATCTGTGTGCCCCGGCTCGCCAGCGACTCGTAGCGCTGGTCTCCTAGCTCAGCGCGCAGATGGGCAATCGCGGTGCCGATTTCGGGGAAGGCTGAGAGCGCGAGGCTGCCCGCGGCGAAGCCGCTGATGGTAGCCGCAGACTCGTGGTGTCCGAGGTCGTCCAGCAACGCGGCGAGCACACCGAAACCGTTGAAAGTAGTAGGACGCTGCCGGAGTCGTAATACTGGCGGATGGTCAGCAAGATGTGGTCGAGCGCCTCGCCAGGCTTCCCGGCTGTGGCCGCGACCCTCGACAACAGCAGCGCGATGATCGACGCCTGCTGCCGGTTGCCGTTTTCGGTGCTGATCGTCAGGCCGCGCAGCAGTGCCTCGTAAGCGCTGGCGGGATCGGTGTCCCGGCGGGCCCAGCCGTATCCCAGGAGTACGGCGGCAAGCATGTCGGAGTTGTGGGCATCTTGCACCGCAGTGAGCATGTCCTCCGACAACGCGACCGCTTCCTCCGTGGCGCCCGAGAAGGCCAACGTCACTGCCAGCACTGTCCTGCTGGCGGTATGAGGGTCCGGGCTTCGTGCGAGCGTGAAGCGACACCAGTCGATGGCCCGTTCGGCCTGACCCACGGTGTTGTAGCCGGCCGCGACAGCACATCCGAGTTCGTCGTCCACGGCGTCGAAGCGGCCGCTTTCGATGGCCGCCCGGGCCGCCTCGGCGTAGTGGACGAACTCGTGGACTCGGCCTACCGCAGCACAATAGGTGGCTGCGACGTACAGCTGCGCCAGACGCGGATGTCGCACCGCTTCGGCGCGAGGGATGATCTCCTCCACCCATCCGACCGGTTCCCACTGCTCGGTCGAGTAGCCCAGAAAGGCGGCATGCACTGCGACCGCGGTAGCCGCTTCGAGATCCTCTTCACTGGCAGCCCACCGGAACGCGGCGCGCAGATTCGCCAGTTCCAGGGCCAACCACTCGTGGGCTTTTCGCTGTCGGGGAGTGTTCCACTCAGCCTTGGCTTCGGCTGCCTTACGGGCGAAGTGGCGTGCATGCGCGGCGCGCACCGCGTTCGCGTTTCCTGATGACACGAGTTGTTCCTCGGCGAACTGGCGGATGGTCTCCAGCACCGTGAACCGGGTGTGTACCGAAGACCTGTCGGCGACGAGCAGAGATTTCCGTACGAGCGAATCGAGCAGATTCAGGGTCGCCAGTTCGTCGGAGTTGTCGGCCAATACGCAAGCGGCAGTCAGATCGAATCCGCCGGCGAATACCGAACATCTTGCAAGCAAGGACTTTTCACCGTCGCTCAGGAGGTCGAAAGACCACTGAACCGCATGCCGCAGGGTTTGATGGCGTTCCAGCCCGCGTCGCGACCCGACGAGCAACCGAAATCGGTCGTCCAGCCGGTCGCGCAGTTCCGCGGCGGTCATGGACTGCATGCGTGATGCTGCCAACTCGATCGCCAACGGGATCCCGTCAAGACGACGGCAGATATCCGCCACTGCCTCGGAGTGAGCCAGCGAAGGCGCAGCGGACGTGACGGCTGCTGCACGCTCTACGAACAGTGTTGCGGCGCTGGATTCGACGTCGAGTGAGGGCACCAGCCATAACCGTTCATCTGTCAGCCCTAGCCCTTCGCGACTCGTCGCGAGCATCTTCACGGTCGTCGACTGAGCCAGGATGGCTTCGATCACGTCTGCAGCGGCATCCAAGAGGTGTTCGCAATTGTCGAACACCAAGAGCCGAGTTCTGCCTTCTGATGCGGCGGCGACGCTTTCGGTGAGGCTGAGCCCCGGCTGCTGGACTACGCCCAGTGCGGCTGCGACGATCTCGGGGACCGCCGCTGGGTCTCCGACGGGCGAAAGCTCGATCACGAAAACCCCGTCCGGGAAGTCGTCGGCGGACCTATCGGCCAGTTCCAGCGCCAACCGGGTCTTGCCTACGCCGCCGACGCCGGTGAGCGTCACCACCCGATGTGCCTTCAGTGTGGTCACCAGCTCGGCGAGCTCCTTCTCTCGCCCAACGAAACTCGTTGTCGGGCGGCGAAGTTTGCCTGTAGCCGGTTCGACCGTCCTCAAAGCAGGGAAGTCGGTACGTAGGCCGGGCGCCCGAACCTGGAAGATCTCCACCGCCTTGGCGATGTCGCGCAGGCGCCTCGGGCCCAGCGAAATCAGATCGACACCGGTGAGCAATCCGGCCGTCGCTCCGTCGAGCAGAATCTGGCCGCCGTGGCCGGCGCCCATCAGCCGCGCAGTGCGGTTCAACACGGCACCGAAGTAGTCGCTGTCCCGACACTCCGCCTCGCCAGTCGCAACGCCCATGCGGACCGGAATTTCGAGCGATCGTTGGGCGACGACGGCGGCGTCGACCGCGTGCCTGGGCGAGGCAAAGGCTGCGCAGATTCCGTCACCCGTGTGCTTGAACAACCAGCCTTCGTGCGACTTCACCGCCCGTCGCAACGTGTCGTCGTGGACGGTCAGCGCGCGCCGCATCCCCTCGGGGTCGGCCTCCCATCGTCGGGTCGACCCTTCGATGTCGGTGAACAGAAACGTGACGATCCCAGAAGGCGCCGCTTCTTGCCCGCCACTCATTCGGCCACCGCCGCACCCCCATATCCTGCGGGTTCATGCTAAGTCGGCGGAGTCAGCAGCGGACAGATTCGACCACTTGACACCTGTCAACTCGATGCGTCGTAGAGTCGGCCCATGCAGATCCGCGAACACGCCGAGGCCACCCCCGACAAGCCAGCCGTCGTCATGCACCCGTCGGGAACCGTGGTGACCTTCGGTGAGCTCGAAGCGCGCGCCAACCGACTGGCTCACCACTTCCGGCAGGCCGGGCTCGTCGAAGGCGACACCGTGGCCATCCTGATGGAGAACAACGAGCACTTCCATGTCGTGATGTGGGCGGCGCGACGCAGCGGTCTCTACTACGTGCCCATCAACACGCACCTGACCGCGGCCGAAGCGGCCTACATCATCGACAACAGCAATGCGAAGGGCATCGTCGGTTCGGCCGCGCTGCGCAAGACGCTGGAAGGCCTCGCCGCTGAGTTGCCACGAGGCCTGCCACCGGTACTGCTCATTGCCGACGGAGCCGATCCGTCGGCGACAGGCGCCCCCAGCGACCTCGAGGGCTGGCAGCGTTACTCGGAAACCGTTGCGGGACATCCCGGTACGCCGATCGCCGATGAGATCGAGGGTGACCTCCTGCAATACTCGTCGGGCACCACCGGCCGTCCCAAGGGCATCAAGCGCGAGCTTCCACACCTGTCGCCCGCGGAGGCGCCGGGCCTGATGACCATGCTCGTCGCCGTGTGGATGCAACCTGATTCGGTATATCTGAGCCCGGCGCCGCTGTATCACACAGCGCCGTCGGTGTGGTCGATGACCGTGCAGGCCGCCGGCTACACGACGGTGGTGATGGAGAAGTTCGACCCGGAAAGCGCGCTGGATGCGATCCAACGCTACGGGGTCACGCACGGCCAGTTCGTTCCCGCGATGTTCACCCGGATGCTGAAACTGCCCGAGTCGGTGCGTAATTCGTACGACGTGTCGAGCCTCAAGCGGGTCATTCACGCCGCTGCGCCGTGCCCCGTCGAGATCAAGAAGCAGATGATCGAGTGGTGGGGGCCGATCATCGACGAGTACTACGCCTCCTCGGAGGCACACGGTTCGACACTGATCAGCGCGGAGGACTGGCTGGCGCACCCTGGTTCGGTCGGCAAGCCGATGACCGGCAACCTGCACATCCTCGACGAGGACGGAAACGAGTTACCGCCCGGCGAGCCCGGCGAGATCTACTTCGAGGGCGGAAACACGTTCGAGTACCTCAACGACCCGGAGAAGACCGCCAAGTCGCGCGACGAGCGCGGCTGGGCAACAGTCGGCGACATCGGTTACGTCGACGAGGACGGCTACCTGTACCTGACCGACCGCAGGCATCACATGATCATCTCCGGCGGCGTCAACATTTATCCGCAGGAAGCCGAGAACATGTTGATCACCCACCCGAAGGTGTTGGACGCCGCCGTATTCGGTGTTCCCGACGACGAGATGGGCCAGCGGGTCAAAGGTGTGGTGCAGACCGTCGACCCGGCCGACGTCACCGAGGAGTTCGCCGACGAGTTGCTCGCATGGCTGCGGGATCGGTTGGCGCACTACAAATGTCCACGATCGATCTCCTTCGAGATGCAGCTGCCGCGCACCGACACCGGCAAGCTGTACAAGCAGGAGCTGATCAAGAAGTACTCGTGACGCACAAGCTCGCGGGCGGCGTGGCCGTCGCGACCGGAACGCCAACGGACGACGCCACTTTCACACTGTCCGAGAACGACATCGAGGACCGGCGGGTCATCACCGTGTCATCGGTACCCGACGCGCTCGACGAGTTACGACAGCGGTGCGCGCGATGGCCGCACGCGGCGGGCATCTGTGACGACGTGCTGCGCGCCGCCGACCCCACCGCGCCTGCGTTCACCGGTGTCATCACCGAATCGCTGGCGTACTCGACGCTGCAGTCGGGCCCGGAGTTCGCGCGTTGGCTCGCCGAACGCGGACCGGCGCAACTACCCGACATTCCCGACCCCGTCACCGCCGAACGCGTCGGGGACACGCTGCACGTCAGGTTCAACCGGTCCCAGCGGCACAACGCGTTTTCCACCGACGCGCGCGCGGCACTGCTGGAAGCGCTGGAGGTCGCGCGCCTCGACCGTTCGATCACCGAGGTGGTCCTGTCCGGAAACGGGCCGTCGTTCTGCAGCGGCGGCGACCTGGCCGAGTTCGGCAGCTTCGCCGACCCGGCCAGCGCGCATTTCGCCCGGACCCGCCACAGCCCGGCGCTGGTGCTCGACGAACTGACCACACGCCTGGGGGAGCGGTGCCGCGCCGAGGTGCACGGTCAGGTGTTGGGCAGCGGGCTGGAAATGGCCGCCTTCTGTGGGCACGTCCGATCGACTGCCGACGCGGTCTTCGGGCTGCCCGAACTGAGCCTCGGCCTGATTCCCGGCGCCGGCGGCACGGTGAGCGTGACCCGTCGGATCGGCCGGTGGCGCACGGCATATCTGGTGCTGTCCGGCCGGACGATCGACCCGCCCACGGCGCTGAGGTGGGGTTTGATCGACGCAATCGTGTGATTTCGGTGTAGTTAGTTGCGGTCAGCGCAACCAGCGACACCGAAATCACTCAACCCGAACGGCGTAACGTCACGCGGTCTGATATGCCGGCGGGATTCGCAAGCTAGATTCCGCCCCGGGCCACCAACTGCGCGGCGATGACGTTGCGCTGAATCTCGTTGGTGCCTTCACCGACGATCATCAGCGGTGCATCGCGGAAGTAGCGCTCGACGTCGTATTCCGTCGAGTAGCCGTAGCCGCCGTGGATGCGTACCGCGTTGAGCGCGATCTCCATCGCGACCTCGGAGGCGAACAGCTTCGCCATGCCCGCTTCCATGTCGCAGCGCTCCCCGCTGTCGTAGCGTTCGGCGGCATACCGCGTCAGCTGGCGCGCGGCGGTCAACTTGGTCGCCATGTCGGCCAGGTAGTTGCCGATCGACTGGTGCTTCCAGATCGGCTGACCGAAGCTCTCGCGCTCCTGGGCGTAACGCAGCGCGTCCTCCAACGCGGCCGTCGCCACCCCGAGCGCCCGCGAGGCAACCTGAATGCGGCCGGTCTCAAGGCCTTTCATCATCTGCGCGAAACCCTTGCCGGGCTCCCCGCCGAGGATCGCCGAGGCGGGCACGCGGCAGTCCTCGAAAACCAACTCGCATGACTCGACACCCTTGTACCCCAGCTTCGGCAGGTCACGCGACACCGACAGGCCCGTCATACCCTGCTCGACCAACACCACCGAGATGCCCTTGTGCCGCGGGGTGGCGGCCGGATCGGTCTTGCACAGCAGCGCGATCAGCCCCGACCGTCGCGCATTGGAAATCCACGTCTTCGAGCCGTTGATCGCCAGCCCGCCGCCCTCGGAGGGCAGCGCAGTCGTCGACATGTTCTGCAGGTCCGAACCGCCGCCGGGCTCGGTCAGCGCCATCGTGGCGCGGACTTCACCGGTGGCCATCGCCGGCAGGTAGTGCCGCTTCTGGTCCTCTGTGCCGAAGAGCGTGAGCAGTTTGGCGACGACGGTGTGCCCGCCCATCGCACCCGCCAGGCTCATCCAGCCGCGGGACAGTTCCTGGGTCACCTCGACGTAGCACGGCATCGACACCGGCGAACCGCCGTATTCGTCGGGTATCGCCAGGCCGTAGATGCCGATCTGCTTCATCTGCTCGATCCACGCCTCCGGGTATTCGTTGGCGTGTTCGACGTCGCGCACCCGGGGCTTGACCTCGCGGTCGACGAAGGCCCGCACGGTGGCGACCAGAATGGTCTCTTCCTCGTTCACGGACGGCCATATTGACACTTTGTGCGGCCGGATACCAGCCTGAGCAGGCCCGCCAGTTGCTCGACTGGCGGTTCACCGCGTTGCAGTTCTGAGCGCGACCCACCCCGGGTGTGCGCGTTCGCGCAGTCGACCGACAATGGGGATGTGACGTCGACGTCGTTGACTGTCCCGACCGCCGTGCTCGAGCGGGCACGGCAGGCCGCCGCCGCCTACGAGACGTTCACCGGCGTCGAGGTCGACGCCGCCGAAGTGATCGGCGGGCGGGCCGCTCTCCTGGGTCTGTCACCGAACGGGCGGGTCTCGGCGGGCGGTGCGACGCGCCTCATGTCAAGCCGCGACGGGTGGTGTGCGCTCACGCTGTCCCGCCCCGACGATATCGACGCCGTACCCGCGCTGCTTGGTGCCGACGGGGTGGACGACCCATGGCCGGCCGTAGAGCGCTGGGTCGCCGATCGCGACTGCGCCGACGTGACCGAGCGTGCCCGGCTGCTCGGACTGCCGGTCGCCGCGCTCGCCGAGACACCCGCCGAGCTGGCGCGGGTGTATCCATTCGGCGCGGCCACCGCGACGCGCGGCCCGGCCGACCTGTTGGTCGCGGACCTGTCCGCGATGTGGGCGGGCCCATTGTGTGCACAGCTGCTGTCGCATGCGGGCGCGACCGTGGTGAAAGTCGAGAGTGCGGCGCGACCCGATGGCGCCCGCAGCGGACCGCAATCGTTCTTCGACTGGATGAACGCCGGAAAGCTCTCGTACGTCGTCGATTTCGACGAGCCCACCAGCTTGCGGGCGCTGCTCGCCGCCGCCGATGTGGTGATCGAGTCGTCGCGGCCCGCCGCATTGGCCCGCCGAGGCCTTGCGCCGACGGATGTGCTGCCGCGCGACGGCCGGGTGTGGCTTCGGGTCACTGGGCACGGCACCGACGGCGACCGCGCGAACTGGGTCGCATTCGGCGACGACGCGGCCGTATCGGGCGGGCTGGTCTGCGGTGGCACCGACGATCCGATTTTCTGTGGTGATGCGATCGCCGACCCGCTGACCGGCCTGGAGGCGGCATCGGCAGTGGTGCAGTCGTTGCGCAGCGGCGGCGGTGAGTTGATCGAGATGTCGATGGCCGCCGTGGCCGCCACGTATGCGCAGTTGCCGCTAGAGGACCAAACGGGTTGTGGGGCAATGCCGCAAGTGTCTGCGTCGGCGGGGCCGCTCGGCGCGGACAACGATGAAGTCGAACAGCTGATCACGCAGCGACGGTTCGCCCCTTGCTGATTCAGCGGGCAACGCTGCTCGACGGCACCGTCGTCGATATCCGGGTCGCGGAACAGATCACGGCCGTCGAGCAGACCTTGGCGCCGCTTCCCGGCGAGCATGTTCACGACGCCGCCTGGCGCACCGTCATTCCGGGCCTGCACGATCATCACGTGCATTTGCGGTCCGCCGCCGCGGCGTTGACGTCGGTGCGGGTCGGTCCGGCCGAGGTGCGCGACCGGGCTGAGCTCGCCCGTGCGCTGGCCGCCGCGGATGTGGGCGCCGACGGCTGGATCCGAGCGGTGGGTTATCACGAGGCGGCCGCCGGCCGGCTCGACCGCGCGGTGCTCGACGAGCTGTCCCCGCCGGTGCCGGTGCGGGTACAGCATCGCAGCGGCGTGCTGTGGACGTTGAACTCGATGGGTCTGGCGCACGTGGGAATGGCCGACCATCCCGACGGGCGGCTGCGCAGCGCCGACCGGTCGTGGTCGGATGCGTTGCAACGCTACGAAGGCGGGCTGGCCGAGGTAAGTAGTCGGCTCAGTCGTTTCGGCGTCACGGGGGTCACGGACGCCACGCCTGACCTCGACGTCGGGGACATCGTGAAGCTCATGGAGGCGCATCGGCACGGCGAGTTGCGCCAACGCGTGCAATGTCTGGCCCCCGGCAAACGTATCTTGCACGACACCGATCTCGACCTCGACGAACTGATCGAGTGGATCAACGAACGGCACGCCGACGAAGCGCCCGTCGCGGTGCACTGCGTGACCGCTGCGCAACTGGCCCTCACGCTGGCCGCCCTGCAGGTGACCGGAGCGCATCCGAACGACCGCATCGAACACGCCGCCGTGGTCCCCGACGCCACCATCGCGACTCTGGCCGAAAGCGGAGTGACCGTTGTGACGCAGCCGAATTTCGTCGCCGAGCGTGGGGACCAATACCTCGAAGACGTGCCGGCCGCGGAGCATCACGAGCTGTGGCGGGTCGACTCACTGGTCCGCGCCGGGATCCCGGTCGCGCTGTCGACCGACATGCCGTTCGGCGATGACGACCCGTGGGCAGCGATGCGTGCCGCGGTTCGACGCGTGACCGTCGGGGGCGCGGTGTTGAACGCAGGCGAACGCATCACGGCGCGAACGGCATTGGACATGTTTCTCGGGCACGCGCACCGGCCTACCGAGCCCCGCGCCGTCGCGGCGGGCCAGCCAGGGGATCTGGTCGTACTCGCCGCGTCACCCGATGAAGTCCTCGGCGAACTGAATGCCGAACTGGTCGCTGCGACGGTGGTCGCGGGTGAGGTGGTGTTCGAGCGCGGCTGACTCAGGCCGCCGCGGGAGCCAACGCCCGCTGCAGCATCGCGCACTGGCTGTCGAAGAACTGTTGCGACACCGAAGCTTTCGGCAAAATACCGTCGAACCCGTGGAAGGCGCCCTCGACGACCTCGACGTCGCAGGGCACACCGGCGGCCTTGAGACGTTCGGCGTAGGCGAGGTCCTCGTCGTGAAAGAGGTCCAGGTCTCCGACCCCCACCCACGCCGGCGGCAGGCCGGCCAGGTCCTCCCGCCGAGCGGGCACCGCGACAGCGGGGTCGGCGTCGCCGAGATAGGCCGTCCAGCCGAACTTGTTGCTCGACTGGTTCCAGAGGCGATGGCCCGGATTGTCCAATCCGCGGCGGTGCACGGTGCGGTCGTCGAGCATCGGATACACCAGCAGTTGGGCAGCCGGCGCCACCTCGCCGCGATCGCGGGCGAGCAACGCCAGCGAGGCCGCCAATCCGCCGCCCGCGCTGGCGCCGCCGATTGCGATGCGGTCGGGATCGACCGACGGCAGAGCCGCCAACCAGGTCAGCGCCGAATAACAGTCCTCGAGCGGCGTCGGGTAAGCGTGCTCGGGGGCCAGTCGGTAATCGACGGACGCGACGGTGACTCCGAGACGGCGTGCGAAACGGCGGCACAGCTGGTCGTCCTGGCCCGGATGTCCGATGAGGAAGCCTCCGCCGTGGATCCACAGCAGCGCGGGGCCCGTCAGGCTCCCGCCGGTCGGCCGGTACAGCCGAACGCCGACACCCGACGGCAAGGTCAGTTGCTCGACGTCGCGGGGTACCCGCTGCCACATCCGCCGGGTGACCATCCGGACGATCGGCAGCGTTACGGGCGTGATCACCTGCTTGGGGACGAGACGGGCTGCGCGACGCAGATCGGGATGGAAGCGGCTGGACGGCATTCACAAGTATTACCAGGGCCACACCGCGCCGGGTCGGTGATTCGGCGGGCCGTTCCACTACCTGTTATTTGCACAATCTGATATGTAAAAATCTGTCATCGAGCTGAAACCAAGGAGACGTCATGCGGGTTGTGGTGGACCGTGACCGATGCGAGGGCAACGCGATGTGCGTGAAATACGCGCCCGACGTGTTCGAGCTCGACGATGACGACTACGCCGTGGTGACCAGCGATCCGGTGCCGGTCGACCTGGAGGCGCAGGCCGAGAAGGCCGTCGCCGAGTGCCCGCGCGCGGCGCTGTCGCGAGAGGACTAGGAACTTTCGGGCCGGCACCCAAGGACTATCGTATTATTACAAGTCTGAGTTGTATAAACACGTGGACGCGACGGGAGCGATGATGGCGCTACGGCATGACGACGTGCTGGCGGCACTGCGGGACGCGGGTGCGCCCCTGAGCGTCGTCGAAGTGGCGCAGCGGTTGTCGATCCATCCCAACACCGCGCGATTTCATCTCGAAGCGCTGGTCAACCGCGGACGCGTCGAAGCGATCAAACCCAGCCGTACCAAACCGGGCCGCCCGCCTCGGATGTTCCGCGCCGCAACGGGTATGGACCCCGACGGCCCCCGCGACTACCGAATGCTGGCGGCGGTTCTGGCCGACGCGTTCGCGCGCCAGCGAGACCCGCAGGGCCGGGC
Source organism: Mycobacterium sp. IS-1556 (assembly GCF_001499985.1). Taxonomy (NCBI): domain Bacteria; kingdom Bacillati; phylum Actinomycetota; class Actinomycetes; order Mycobacteriales; family Mycobacteriaceae; genus Mycobacterium; species Mycobacterium sp. IS-1556. Next base: position 149,417 of record NZ_LQIM01000004.1, on the reverse strand, counting down.
CGTCGCCGCCGGGCGCGCTTGGGCGAAGAACACAGCCGTCGCGCACGACGCCCACGATGTACCGGAGCCGGACCAGGCTCTGGAACGGCTCACCGGGCTGCTCGCCGATCTCGGGTTCGCGCCCGAAAGGCGCTCCGGTTCTGCCGGTCTCGGCGAAATCGGGCTGCGGAACTGCCCGTTCCTGGAGCTGGCGGACAGCCGCCGAGACGTAATATGCCCGGTGCATCTCGGTCTCATGCAAGGCGCGCTGGAGGCCTGGGACGCGCCGCTCACCGTGGACGCGCTGGTTCCGTTCGCGGAACCCGGGCTGTGTGTCGCTGATCTCGCGCCGAGGAGGCAAGCTTCATGACCGTCGCACACGCGATCGCAACGGCGGCCACCTTCGTCTGGCTGGGCATGGTGGTCGCGATCTCGTTCATCGAAGCGCCGCTGAAGTTCCGGGCGCCCGGGGTTTCCATACAGATCGGGCTGGGCATCGGCCGGTTGGTGTTTCGCGCGCTCAACACAATCGAAATCGCGCTGTCCGTCATCCTGCTGATCGCCATCGTGGTCGACGGGTTCTCGACGACCGCCGTCGTCGCGATCGGCGTCGCCATCGTCGTGTTGGCCGTCCAATTGGTGGCGGTTCGGCCGGCACTGAACCGGCGTTCCGACGCCGTACTGTCCACGCCACCGGCCGCGAACCCGTCGGGCCGGGGCCGGTCACGCGCCCACTACGGCTATGTCGGGCTGGAGACGGTGAAAGTCATCGCGCTGATCGTCGGCGGAGTTGCCCTGCTGGCCTGACTATTTCAGCAGCGGGTCACGCGGCAGGCCCAGAATTCGCTCCGCGATGGTGTTGCGGGTGATCTCCGAAGTGCCGCCCGCGATGGTCATCGCCCGGTTGCCGAGATAGGACTGCGTCAATGTCGGGGTCTGCCCGACGACCGCCGCCGAACCGGCCAATTCCATGGCCAGCTCCGTCATCCGCTGACCGGACTCGGCCAGCAGCAGCTTGGTGACGTTGCCCTCCGGGCCCGGATCCGATCCTGCGATAGCGCGGGTCACCCGGCGCAGGTTCAGCAGCCGCAGCGTGTGTGTTTCGGCGATGACCTCACCGGCTCGCCGCACGAAATACGCCGCGGATTCGGCCGGCGCGTTGTCGAGCAGCTTGACCAGGTCCTCTGCGGTGAAGCCGGTCGCCCCGCCCGAACCGCCGCCGATCGAGATGCGTTCGTTGCCCAACGTCGCGCGGGCCACCAGCCAGCCTTTGTTCACGTCGCCGACCACGTCGGCGTCCGGGACGAAGACGTCATCGAAGAACACCTCGTTGAAGTGCGCGTGACCGGTCAGGCCGCGAAGCGGATTCACCGTGACACCAGGGGCTTTCATGTCGATCGCCATCATCGTCACGCCCGCATGCTTGGGCGCATCGGGATCGGTGCGGACCGTCGCCAGCCCCCACTGGCACAGGTGCGCCAGGCTGGTCCACACCTTCTGGCCGGTCACCCGCCAGCCGCCGTCGACCTTCTTCGCCGATGTCCGCACGGCGGCGGCGTCCGACCCGGCACCCGGCTCGGAGAACAGCTGGCACCACATCACCTGGCCCCGCAGCACCGGTTCCACCCACCGCTCCCGCTGATCGTCGGTTCCTGCCTGTGCGATGGTCAGTGTCACCCAGCCGGTGATCCCCATGTCGGGCCGGTCAACTCCGGCGAACTCTTCCTCGATGACGAGCTGTTCGAGCACGTCGGCCGCGCGGCCCCACGGCTTCGGCCAGTGCGGCACAAGATAGCCCGAGTCGACGAGGAAATCGCGCTGCTGGTCGGCGGGCAGGGACCGCAGCTTGGCGACGGCCTCGCGTGCCTGCTCGCGGAACTGCTCCGCCTCGGGCGGCGACGTGAACGTGGCGCCGTGGGCCGCACCGCTGCGCTGGGCCTCGACGATGTCGAGGAGCGGGTCGCCCGCCTCGGCCAGCAACGCCGCGAGCGTGCGGGCGCGGCGCAGGTAGAGGTGGGCGTCGTGCTCCCAGGTGAAGCCGATTCCGCCGTGTAGCTGAATGTTGTTCTGCGCGTTGAAGAGCTGCGTACGAATCGCGTGCGATGCGGCGACCGCGGCGGCGAACCACGCGCTGTCGAGATCGTCGGCGCGCGCGGCGTCCCACGTCGCGGCGGCGGTCTCCTCCGCGTTGACGAGCATGTTGGCGGCATGATGCTTGACTGCCTGAAAGGTGCCGATGGTTCGGCCGAACTGCTCTCGCACCTTGGCGTACTCGACAGCCATCTCCAGGGTCGCCCAGCTGACCCCGACCGCCTCGGCGGATGCCAGAATCCGAAACACCGTGCGCGCCTTGCGCGCCGCGCCGCGCAGCACGTGATCTTCTGCGACCGGTACTGCGCGCAACGCCACCGATCCGACGCTGCGCGAGGTGTCCATCGCCTCCAGTGCCGTCACCGTCACACCGTCGGCTGATTCTTTCCGGCTGGTATCGACCACCACGACGTCGTCACCGGCGACCACAACCAGCACCTTCGCGTCCGGCGCACCCAACACCGCGGGGCATTCACCGGAGACGGTCAGATCCGGTCCGACGGCCACGCTGCCCGCCACCGCGAGCGCTCCGACGACGCTGCCATCCGCGAGTCCCGGAAGGTGCTGCGCCCGAACGGAATCCGGCGCACAGCGGTCGATCACCACGGCGGCGGCGACGCTGGGCAGAAACGGGCCCGGGCAGAGCTCGTGCCCCTGGGCCTCCAATACGACCGCCAGCTCCGCGAGGCCGACTCCGGACCCGCCGTGCTCCTCGGCGATGGCCAGCCCAAGCCATCCCAGGTGGGCCGCGGCCGACCAGATCTCCGGCGGATGTGCGGACCCGTCGTCGAGGGTGGCGCGGGCGGCCGCCCGGCTCTTGACCCGGTTGAGCTGGCCGAACACGGAATCGGCCAGGTCGATGTGTTCTTCGGTGATGGCTAGCGCTGACTTACTCACGGTGGAAGTCCTCATCTGCTTGACGGTCGTCGACCAAAGCTAGCCCGAACGCGCAGGTCACGGTATAGGTGATGGCCGTCACAATTTCGATGCGAAATGTCACGCGTAGACACTTCCCGAATGTTGTCGTTTCGGCACCGGGCGCGGGGGTACAGTCGCGCAATGGCCGAACGACCGGAGCCCCGCTACCCAGGACCGACTTTCTGGACGCGTGCGCGGTGGTTGCTCAACGCTGGTCCGTCGGACTACATGATGGCGATGAGTGTCGCTTCGGCGTCGTTGCCCGTCATCGGTAAACACCTTGAGCCGCTTGGCGCCGCGACCGCGATGGGGGTGTGGGGTTACCGCCACCTGCCCGACTTCCTGAACGCGACCGCGAAGTCCTGGTTGAATCCGGGCAGCGCCGAACTCAAGCGGTCCGAGCGCAACAGCACCAACGCCATCGCCGAGGCCGCGCTGCGCGGTGTAATCAACGCCAAGGATCTCGCAATCGACTGGCCCGCACCGCAATCGGTGCCGCCGCTGTGGAACATTCGCGAACACCGCCGCAGCGTGTACCGCACCTCCGTGCAGTACGGTCCGCGGCCGTCACAACTGCTCGATGTGTGGCGGCCCGAGGAACTGCCGTCTGAGCCAGCACCTGTGCTGCTCTTCGTGCCCGGTGGTGCCTGGGTCCACGGCAGCCGACTGCTGCAGGGTTACGCCCTGATGAGCCACCTCGCCCAGCAGGGCTGGGTGTGCCTGTCCATCGACTACCGCGTCGCGCCGCATCACCCGTGGCCGGCGCACATCACCGACGTCAAGACCGCGATCGCGTGGGCACGGGCCAACGTCGACAAGTTCGGCGGCGACCGTCATTTCGTCGCGGTCGCGGGCACCTCGGCGGGCGGGCACCTGGCCGCGCTCGCCGGCCTCACGCCCAACGATCCCGAACTGCAGGCCGAACTGCCGGAGGGCTCCGACACGTCCGTCGACGCGGTCGTTCCCATCTACGGCCGCTACGACTGGGAGGATCGCTCCACCGTCGAGCGGGTGCGGTTCGTCGACTTCCTCGAGCGCGTAGTGGTCAAGCGCAAACTCGCCGACCACCCCGACGTCTTCCGCAAGGCGTCGCCGATCGCCCGAGTCCACCGCAACGCCCCGCCCTTCCTGGTCGTGCACGGCAGCGGCGATAGCGTCATCCCGGTCGCCCAGGCCCGCGCGTTCGTCGAACGGATGCGCGCAGTATCCCGGTCGGTGGTCAGCTACCTCGAGCTGCCGGGCGCGGGTCATGCGTTCGACATGACTGACGGGGCCAGGACCGGCTCGGTGGCGACGGCAATCGGCCTGTTCCTCAACCAGATTCACCGAAACCGGTCGCTGATCGGCGCCAAAGAGGTTATATAGGCACCTCCGGACAGGGGGGTGGCGAAGTGAAGAGGCTCAGCGGCTGGGACGCCGTGCTGCTGTACAGCGAGACGCCGTCCGTACACATGCACACGCTCAAGCTGGCGGTCATCGACCTGTCCGAACTGGGCGGCCGGCAGTTCGGCATCGACGAGTTCCGTCATGTCATCCACGGGCGGCTCTACAAGCTCGACCCGTTCCGCTATGAACTGGTCGACATCCCGTTCAAGTTTCACCACCCGATGTGGCGGGAGAACTGCGAGGTCGACCTCGAGTACCACGTGCGTCCATACCGCGTGGACAGTCCCGGCGGCCGCCGGCAACTCGACGAGGCGGTCGGCCGGATCGCCAGCACACCGCTGGACCGCAGCAGGCCGTTGTGGGAGATGTATTTCATCGAGGGCCTCGCCAACGGCCGGATCGCGGTGCTGGGCAAGATCCACCACGCCCTCGCCGACGGGGTGGCGTCGGCGAATCTGCTGGCCCGCGGCATGGACCTACAGACCGGCCCGCAGGCCGAGCGCGACTCGTACGCCACCGATCCGCCACCGGGACGCGCGGAGCTGGTGCGAACCGCGTTCGCCGACCACATGCGGCAGATCGGCCGGTTGCCCGGCGTCATGCGCTACACGGCGCAGGGCATTCAGCGGGTGCGCAGGAGCGCCAAGAAGTTCTCGCCCGAGCTCACCCGGCCGTTCACGCCCCCGCCGTCGTTCATGAACCACAGGGTCGACGCCCAGCGCAAGTTCGCCACAACCACGCTGGCGCTCGCCGACGTCAAGGAGACGGCGAAGCAGCTGGGCGTCACGATCAACGACATGGTGCTCGCGATCTCCGCCGGCGCGCTTCGCGGACTGTCGCTGAAGTACGACGGACACGCCGATCATCCGCTGTTGGCCTCTGTGCCGGTGAGTTTCGACTTCTCAGCGGATCGCATCTCCGGCAACTGCTTCACCGGCGTCATGATGGTGGTGCCGATCCAGCTCGCTGACCCGCTGGAGCGGGTGCGTGCCGTCCACGAGGCCGCGAGCGACGCCAAGGACACCCACCACCTGATGGGGCCGGAGCTGGTGAGCCGGTGGTCGGCGTACTTTCCGCCCGCGCCGGCCGAGCGGCTGTTCCACTGGCTGGCCGAAAAGGATGGCCAGAACAAGGTGTTGAACCTGCCGATCTCGAATGTGCCCGGTCCGCGTGAGCCCGGCCGCGTCGGCGGCGCGCTGGTCACCGAGATCTACTCCGTCGGTCCACTGACCACCGGCAGCGGGTTGAACATCACGGTGTGGAGCTACGTCGACCAGCTCAACATCTCCGTGCTGTCCGACGGCGCCACGCTGGCTGACCCGCACGAGCTGACCGACGCGATGGTCGAGGCGTTCATCGAGATCCGCCGCGCTGCAGGGCTTTCCGACGAGCTGACGGTGATCGAGTCGGCTATGGCTTGAGCGGCGCTGCAGTAGCCGCGGCGTCGACGGGCTCGCCGGCTCGCGTGTACCTGGCGTGCACCCACGACAGGAACTTCTCGACCGCCTGCGCGGTGTAGTGCGCCCGCGGCGATCCGTAGTAGAAGTCGAACGCGTGCTGTGCGTGCGGGATCTCGGCGTAGGCGACCGTCGACGTCGACACGTTCTGCAGCGCCTCGGCGAACTCGCGGCCCTCCTGCACGGGGATGATCGAGTCGTCCTGGCCGTGCAGCACGAAAAACGGTGGTGCATCAGGACGTAACCGCATGATCGACGAGGCGTCGACGAAGATCTGCTTGTGCTCGGTGATGCGCTTCTTGACCACGAACTTCTGCAGGAACCCGATGAACTCCTTGCGGCCGGAGCCTTTCGCCGATACCCAGTCGTAGCGGCCGTAGAGCGGCACGGCGGCGACGACGGAGGTGTCGGCGTCCTCGAATCCGGGCTGCCACTGTGGATCATCGTGCGTCAGCGCGGCGAGCGAGGACAGGTGCCCGCCTGCCGAGCCGCCGGTGATCGCGACGAAGTCGGGGTCACCGCCGTAGTCGGCGATGTTCTCCTTGATCCACGCGAGCGCCCGCTTGACGTCGACGATGTGGGCGGGCCAGGTGTGCCGCGGGCTGACCCGGTAGTCGATCGAGACACACACCCACCCGCGTTCGGCCATGTGGGCCAGCAACGGATAGGCCTGGGGCCGCCGCATGCCGATGGCCCATGCGCCGCCGGGCACCTGCAGCAGCACCGGGGCCTTGCCGTCGCGGGGCAGGTCGTGGCGGCGCCAGATATCGGCGCGGTTGACGCGGCGGTGTGGGCCGTACTGGATGGTGTTGGCCTTCTCGACGTACCGGCGCCTGATCAGGTCGTGGGGCCAGACGCCGATCTGCGCCCGCCGTCGCCGAGCCGGCTGCGACTTGTTCGCGACGCGCTCGTAGTCCTCGCCCAATGCCTCGCGCAGCGGCTTTTCGAAGTATGGCTGCGACTTGACGTTGCGGTAGTGGATCAGCCCCAACAGCGCCCACGCGATTGCGGTCAGTACCAACGCTATTCGGCCCCGAGCGCCGCGGAAGTCACCGCGCAGGCCGCGGCGCACTGCGTCGAGCATCGAGACCGCCATGTACACCGGCGACATCTCGGTGGTGGCCCAGCCGAAGGCGAACACCGGCAGCGTGATGTAACCCTCGCGGCCGAGCGGTTGAACTCCGTTGGCAGCGTTGGCGAGTTCGGCCGCTGCACGAAGCAGCGGATAGCGGCGTTTAGGCATCGAGGTCCGTCATAGCCCGGGCGACGGCCGGCAAAACATCGGCGACCACCCGCTAGCCCAGCACCGGCAGGCGGCGTTCGGTGGCCAGTTCGTCGAGCGCGCGCTGCATCACGCGGCGCACATGAGCGTCGACCTCGTCGACGTCGGGGTCCTCGCCGAACTCGGCCACGATGTCGATCGGCGGAAGCACCTGCATGACGATCTTCGACGGCAGCGGGATATTGGGCGGAACGACCAGCGACAGCCCGAACGGGAAGCCGAAGGAGATCGGCACGATCTTCGCGCGGGCCAGGCGCGCGATCGGGCCGAGCCGCTTGGCCAGCCAGGTTCCGCGCGAGAGGAAGATCTGCGTCTCCTGCCCGCCGATGCCGACGGTCGGCACGATCGGCACACCGGCGTTCAGCGCGGCTTTCACATAACCGGTGCGCCCGCCGAAGTCGATCACGTTCTCGGAGAATGTCGGGCGGTACACGTCGTAGTCGCCGCCGGGGAACACCACGACCAGTCCGCCCGAGCGCAGCGCCTCGTCGGCGTTGCGGTGATTGGCGCTGATGTAGCCGATCTTGCGGAAGAACTCGCCCGTCGGGCCGACCATCAGCATGTCGTGGCTGAGCGTGTAGAGCGGGCGGTCGTAGCCGTGGTGCGCGTAGAAGTCCGCGGCCAGGATCGGCACATCCATCGGCAGCATGCCGCCGGAGTGGTTGGACACCACGAGCGCCCCGCCCGCCGGCAGGTTCTCCAGGCCGCGCACCTCAGAACGGAAGTAGCGCTTGAGGAATGGCCGCGTGACGCCCATGAAGCGTTCGGTCAGCTTCGGATCCCACTTGGTGAGCTGCGACGGCTCTGTGTCGGTGGCGGCCATCGGATCTCCTCCGGATCGAAAACTGAAACGTGTTCTAGTTTAGCCGACTGCCGCTGTGCAAGCCAAACGGCGCTGGTTTGCCTCTGCGCGGCTACGGCTACCTTATTCGGCATGGACGGCCGCGACCTCCTTGCGGACCGCTACGAACTGCGAGGCGTGCTCGGTCGCGGCGGGATGGCCGAGGTCCACGACGGGTGGGATACCCGGTTGCAGCGCCCGGTGGCGATCAAGCTGCTGTACCAGGCGTTCAACGCCGACGCCCACATGCGTCGCCGGTTCGAGGACGAGGCCCGCGCCGCCGCGGCGCTGAACCACCCCAACATCGTCGCGGTGCACGACTGTGGTGAGCACGACGGCACCCCGTTCATCGTGATGGAGCGCCTGCCCGGACGGACGCTGCACGACGACATCGCGCTGGGTCCGATGCCGCCGGAACGGGTCCGAGCGATGCTGGACGACGTGCTCGGCGCGCTCGGCTGCGCGCATGCCGCGGGCATCGTGCATCGCGACATCAAGCCCGGCAACGTACTGATCGCCCCGAACAGCGGCGCGATGAAGGTCGCCGACTTCGGTATCGCCAAGACAGCGGGCGCCGCCCTCACGGCGACCGGTCAACTCGTCGGAACGATGGCCTACATGAGCCCGGAGCGGGTCGCAGGTGCGCCGGCGTCGGCGGCCGACGACCTGTACGCGGTCGGCGTGATGGGCTACGAGGCGCTCACCGGGCAGCGGCCGTTCCCTCAGGAGAACCCGGCCGCGCTGCTGCATGCCATCCTCGACACGCCGCCTCCGCCGATCAGCGCGATACGCCCGGACCTCGACCCGGCGCTGGCCGCGACGATCGACCGGGCCATGGCCCGCGACGTGAGCCAGCGGTTCGGCAGCGCGGAGCACATGCGCGCCGCGCTGACGGGTTCTCCCTCCGCGCTGCTTCTGGGACCGGCGCCGGCGTCCGCCTCGCGACCGGCGACCAAGGTGCTCGCCCAACCAATCGCGCCGTCCGCCAACTACTACGTCGCTCCGGCGCCGCGTCGGCGCCCGCTGAGCCGCGAACGCAAGCTCTTGTTGGCGGCCGCCGGGTTCGTGGCCTTCGTCGTCGCCGGCTTGGCGCTCGCGCTGGACCCGTCATCGAGCACCCAACCGCCACAACCGATCAGCACCAGCACGCCGGTGCAACCCCCGCCTCCACCGCCCACGTCGATGCCGCCTCCACCGCCGACGTCCGCGTCACCGGTGTTCGAGAAACCCAAGGAAGACAAGAAAGGCGAGCAGGGGCGGGGCAACGGCAACAGGGGCAACGAAGGCGGCGGCAACGGCAAGGGCAACGGCAAGAAGGACGACTGACGGGTTCACGCCGCCCGGGCTACCGGCCCGGTTGTGAATCTGGCGACGGAATCCCGCCGAAAAGCGTCGCCAGATTCACACCGGAGCGCGCCCGCTTGAGTTTTCCCGGGCCGTTACGATCAGCCGCGTGAGTGACAACACCGAACCAGCCGTCCTGGTCGAACAGCGCGACCGCATCCTGATCATCACCATCAACCGGCCGCAGGCCCGCAACGCGGTGAACGCCGACGTCAGCCGTGGCCTCGCCGACGCCATGGACCGCCTCGACGGTGAGGCGGGCCTGTCCGTGGGCATCCTGACCGGCGCCGGCGGCTCGTTCAGCGCGGGCATGGACCTCAAGGCGTTCGCGCGCGGCGAGAACGTCGCCATCGAGGGTCGCGGCCTGGGCTTCACCGAGCGGCCGCCCGCCAAGCCGCTGATCGCAGCCGTCGAGGGCTACTGCCTGGCCGGTGGCTGCGAGTTGGCGCTGGCCACCGACCTGATCGTGGCGTCGAAGGAGTCGGCGTTCGGCATTCCCGAGGTCAAGCGTGGCCTGGTGGCCGGCGGCGGCGGTCTGCTGCGACTGCCGCAGCGGATCCCTTATGGCCTCGCGATGGAACTCGCGCTGACCGGTGAGAGCCTGTCCGCCCAGCGCGCCCACGACCTCGGAATGGTCAACGTGCTCGCCGAGCCCGGTCAGGCGCTCGAGGCGGCGATCGCCTTCGCGGAGAAGATCACCGCGAACGGACCGCTGGCGGTGGCGGCGACCAAGCGGATCATCGTCGAATCCCGCGACTGGAACTCCCAGGAGATGTGGAAGAAGCAGGTCGAGATCTTCGCGCCTGTCTTCATGTCGAACGATGCCAAGGAAGGCGCCATCGCGTTCGCCGAGAAGCGGGCGCCGAAGTGGACGGGCACCTGACGGGTTTCTCCGGCCGCCGCCCGGGGCAACCGGGTAGACGTGGAAACGTTGACCCGGGCGCGGCACGCGCAGAAGCGCATCTTCAGAGCACAGCGGCGACTGTGGTTGTTGCAGGCCGCGCTGTGGCCGACAGTGGCCCTCGCCGGTATCGGCGCCGTTGCGGCGCTGGTCATGCGGTACCGCGGACGCGCCGACGGACCGGCGAGCGCCGTTCCATCGCCAACCGACGGCCTTCCCCACCTCTAAGGAGACAGCGCATGGCGCACGACCTGCCGATTGCCGACTACGACCAGCTGCCGATCACCGAGCTGCGGCACCGCATCCGGGGGCTCGACGAACCGGCGCTGCGCGCGGTGTTCGAGCACGAGACCGAGCACGGCAACCGGATTCCGGTGCTCGAGGTGCTGCACGCGCGGCTCAACGAGTTGACCCACGGCGCGGAGCCGTCTCCGGGGGATCCGGCCAACGCACCCGGGGTCAGCGCCACGCCGGGCGGTTCGCCGGTGCAGGAGTCGACGGCCGCGGAGGCCAACACCCCGCTGCGGCACGGCGTCGCGAATCAGACGCCGGCGCGCGGCAAGCCCTGAGGTCTTCACCGTCGGCCTTGCCCGGTGTTGACCTGAACCGCCGTTGAGGTCGCAGGATTGTCTGCATGACATCTTCGCCGGCGGGCCTGGACGTGGGCCTCGACATCGCGGCCTACCTCGGCCGCATCGGATACACCGGATCGACGCAGCCGACGCTGGATACGCTGCGCGGCCTGATCGCCGCGCACAACCGGTCGATTCCCTTCGAGAACCTCGACCCCCTGCTCGGCATTCCGGTCGCCGACCTCAGCGTGGGTCCGCTCGCCGACAAACTCGTGGCCCGCCGACGCGGCGGGTACTGCTACGAGCAGAACGGGCTCATGGGATACGTGCTGGCCGAGCTTGGCTACGGCGTGCAACGGCTTGCGGGCCGGGTGGTGTGGATGAATCAGTCCGACGCACTGCCGGCGCAGACCCACGAGGCGCTCTCGGTACGTGTTCCCGGAGACGACGAACCGTGGTTGGTCGACGTCGGCTTCGGCGGGCAGACCCTTTCATCGCCGATCCGGCTGGAAGCCGGACCCGTGCAGACCACCCGCCATGAGCCCTACCGGTTGCGTAACCACGTCGACGGTTACCTGCTGGAAGCCGAGATCCGTGGCGCGCGGCAGCCGCTGTACACGTTCGACACCCGACCGCAGCCTCAGATCGATCTCGAAGTCGGAAGCTGGTACGTGTCAACGCATCCCGAGTCGGGCTTCGTCACCGGCCTGTCGGCAGCGCTGATCACCGACGACGCCCGGTGGAACCTGCGGGGACGCAACCTGGCAATCCACAGCGGCGGGAGCACCGAACGAGTTCGGTTCGACACCGCCGCCGACGTCCTCACCACGCTCACCGACCGTTTCGGAATCGATCTGCACGACCTCGGCGAGCACCGCGACGTCGAGGCACGCATCCACGAAGTCCTCGACCGCTAGAACGCAGCGGGAAACGGAGCAAAAATTGTCATGTCTTTCCGCGCGCGGCGCGACCATACTCGGTGAGCGTGGGCCAGCCATCACACCGTGACCGCTTGCGCGAACTGCTCGACGCGGTCGTCGACGCCGACAACAGCGGGGTGGGGGAGATGGCCCGCAGCAGCCACGCCTCGGAATTCCACTTCTCACGGGAGGTTCGCCGGCTGACCGGCGAATCGCCCGCCGCGATGCGGCGCCGGATCATGCTCGAGCGCGCTGCCTGGCGCCTGCAGCGCGGTGAGCGAGTGGCCGCCGTCGCGGCCGACGAAGGATGGTCGTCGGCCGAGGTGTTCTCACGAGCCTTCCGGCGCACCTTCGGCGTGCCGCCGTCCAAGGCGGCCGACGTGGCGTTCCGGGTCAGCGCGCCCAACGGCCTGCACTTCCATCCACCGCATTCGCTGTGGCTGGACAACGCCGGTGACACGAAGGAGCCCGACATCTCCCAACTGATGGTCGCGCACGACATCGCCGACACCGCCTACCTCATCGACCAGGCCACCAATCTGACGGAACACCAGTGGACAGAAGAGATCTCGCCGCGTCAGGTGATCCTGGACTGGGACGGTTCCGAACCCAGCGTCGGCGCTGTGCTCGGCGCCATCGTTTGGACGAAGCAGGTTTGGCTGGCCACGATCGCGGGCCACGATTTTCCGGACCGGGCGGTGACCCGGCCCGAATCTACTTCGCCCGAGCAATTGGCCGGGCACCACGCCGACATCGGGAAGCGCTGGAGTGCAATGGTTTCCGAGTATGCGGCCGACGGTCGGATGGGCGACACCGTCATCGATGCGTTGTGTGATCCGCCCGAATCGTTTCAGCTGTGCGGCATCGTCGCGCATGTCCTCGAATACGCAGCCCTCAGACGCGGGCTGGCCCGCTCCATGCTGGGCCGCCACGGCATCGATACCCACCGCGGTGACCCGTTGGAATGGATGCGGGGCAACTGATTTGGCGACCGTCTACTACACCGCGTCCAGTATGGACGGCTACATCGTCGACGACCGCGACAGCCTGGACTGGCTGACCTCCCGTGACATCGATTCGAGCGGGCCATTCAACTACGACGAGTTCATCGCCACGATCGGCGCCGTGGTGATGGGCTCGACAACCTACGAATGGATCGTGCGCAACCATCCGGGCGACTGGATGTACGAGCAGCCCTCCTGGGTACTGACACAACGACCGCACATCGTCGAGGGCGGGCACCCGGTACGGACCTTCGCCGGCGACGTCGCCGAACTACACCCCGAATTGGTCGACGCCGCAGCGGGTAAGGATGTCTGGGTCGTCGGGGGAGGTGAAACAGCCGGGCAGTTCGTGTCGGCGGGCCTGATCGACGAGATGATCGTCAGCTACGCACCCTGTTCGCTCGGCGCGGGCTCACCGGTGCTGCCGGTGCGTTCGGAATGGGTTCTGGTCGAGGCGGCGGTCAACAGGGAGTTCGTCTGCGCCCGGTGGAAGACGGCCTACCCCCGGTCGGGAACACCATAGCGACGGATGAATTCCCTTGACCTGATGAGGAATTCGATTTGCTCTGCGACGTCGCGCAGCGGGTCCACCGTGCGGGTGGATCGGCACAGCACCACCGCCCCCTCCAGCGCGGCGATGCACGTGATCGCGAGTGAGGACGCCTGCGCCTGGTCGAAACCGTCGGCGACGAACGCGCGCGTCAGCGCATCGCGCCAGTGGCCGAAAATGCTTCCGGCGACGGTCGTCAGCCGGGGTTCGTCGTCGGCGGACCCGATCGCCGCCGCCACCACCGGACAGCCCGCGGCGAAATCGCTTTCCACGAGCAGTTCTTTCCAGAACACCACGAACTTGCGGACCAGATACATGCCGCCCTTGGCCGCGGCTTCGTCGATGACCTCGGTGATCTCCTCACCGGCGTATTGAAGGGCCTCGGTCAGGATCTGGTTGCGGCCCGCCGGAAAGTGGTAGTAGACCGACCCGCGCGGTGCGCCGCTGCGGGCCAGCACCTCGTCGATGGTGACCCCGGCAGCACCGCGTTCCCGCAGCACCTCGGCCGCGGTGATCAACATCTTGGTGCGCGTCGAAACCCGGTTGTTGGTTTTGGTCGTGGCGGATGTCAGAACAACCTCCAGGGAAGTGGTCAGGCTGCGGGTGTGCGACGCATCAGCGCCGAACGCCAACCGTGGGCGCGTGGGCTGAACCGGAGGATCGGCCGACGGCGGTCATGCGCGTGATGCGTGAAGCGGTAACCGGCGAAGTTGACCTCAATGACCCACATCGGGCGCCTCCCTGTCTATGACAATCAGCATAAAAGCAGGAACACACCGAGGCAATGGATGTATTCCGCATCACATGTGCGCGGTGGGTACGCAGGTAGCCGACCGGCGGCCGGACGCCATCTGCACGTCGAACCGGCCGATTATGGACTAGGCCATAATCCCGTCGTGCCCCGGATTCTCCGCGCGAAGTGCAGGTCAGGGCATGACCGGACGGCTACGCTCGGGCTCGACGCGGAGAGGGAAAGGCGCTCGTCATGAGCCACTACAGAAGCAACGTGCGCGATCTGGAGTTCAATCTCTTCGAGGTGCTGGACCTCGACAAGGCGCTGGCGACCGGCGAGTTCGGCGACCTCGACGGCGAGTCGGTGCGGCAGATGCTCGACGAGGCGGCCCGCCTGGCCGAGGGTCCGGTCGCCGAGTCCTTCGCCGAATGCGACCGGCATCCGCCGACGTTCGACCCGGCCACCCACGAGGTGACCCTGCCCGAAGCGTTCAAGAAGTCGTTTCAGGCCTGGCATCAGGGCGAGTGGTTCCGTGTCGGCATGGCCGAGGAGATCGGCGGAGTACCTGCCCCGGCAGTCGTGGAGTGGGCGATCAACGAGTTGCCGTTGGGCGCCCAACCGGCGGTGTTCATGTACCACGCCGGATCGACGATGGCCGACATCCTCAACGACATCGGCAACGAGGAACAGCGCCACTGGGCCGCGTTGATGGTCGAGCGCAACTGGGCCGCGACGATGGTGCTCACCGAGCCCGACGCCGGATCCGACGTCGGCGCCGCCCGCACCAAGGCCGCCCAACAGCCCGACGGCACATGGCATCTCGACGGGGTGAAGCGGTTCATCACCAACGGCGACACCGACGACCTGTTCGAGAACATCTTCCATCTGGTGTTGGCCCGGCCCGAAGGCGCGGGGCCGGGCACCAAGGGGCTGAGCTTGTTCTTGGTGCCGAAGTACCACTTCGACCCCGAGAGCGGTGAAATCGGCGAACGCAACGGAGTCTTCGTCACCGGTCTCGAGCACAAGATGGGGCTGAAGGTGTCGGCGACCTGCGAGCTGACCTTCGGCCAACACGGCGTGCCCGCGGTGGGGTGGCTGGTCAACGACACCCACAACGGTATCGCCCAGATGTTCAAAGTGATCGAGTACGCCCGAATGATGGTGGGCACCAAGGCGATCGCCACGCTGTCGACCGGCTACCTCAACGCGCTGGATTACGCAAAGACCCGGGTGCAGGGCGCCGACATGACCCAGATGACGGACAAGAACGCGCCCCGGGTGACGATCATGCACCACCCCGATGTGCGCCGTGCACTGCTGACGCAGAAGTCCTATGCCGAGGGGCTACGTGCCCTCTACCTCTACACAGCAGCCCATCAGGACAGCGTCGTCGCGCAGATCGTCTCCGGTGCCGACGGCGAGATGGCCGACCGGGTCAACGATCTGCTGCTGCCGATCGTCAAAGGCGTTGGCTCCGAGCGCGCGTACCAGTGTCTGACCGAATCGCTGCAGACGCTGGGCGGTTCGGGGTTCCTTCAGGACTATCCGATCGAGCAGTACATCCGCGACGCCAAGATCGACTCGCTCTACGAGGGCACCACCGCAATCCAGGCGCAGGACTTCTTCTTTCGTAAGATCGCCCGCGACCAAGGCGCGGCGCTCACGCACGTGGCCGATCAGATCCAGCGGTTCATCGCCAGCGAAACCGCGCGTCCCGAACTCGCGGATGGTCGCGCCCTGCTGGCCACCGCACTGCAGGACGTGCAGACCATGACGGCAACGCTGACCGGATACCTGATCTCCGCGCAGGAGAACCCGCGCGAGTTGTACCGCGTCGGCCTGGAGTCGGTGCCGTTCCTGCTCGCGGTCGGCGACCTGTTCATCGGCTGGCTGCTGTTGCGCCAGGCCGAGATCGCGCTGGCGGCCATGGACGGCGATGTCTCCGACAGCGACCGCGCGTTCTACACCGGCAAGGTCGCCGCCGCGAATTTCTTCGCCGAGAACATGTTGCCGCCGTTGCGCGCCCGGCGCGGCATCGTCGAGAAGGTCGGCCTCGAGGTGATGGACCTACCCGAAGGGGCCTTCTGACCAACTTCGGCGAGCTGGGCCCACGACGAAGTCAGAGGAACGCGCTAAGAGGCCTCAGTCCTCGGGGGTGTAGCCGAACGGCAGCAGCACGCTCTTGTGCTCGACATAGGCCTCGATGCCCTCGGGCCCGTTCTCGCGGCCGATACCGGAGTTCTTGTAGCCGCCGAACGGCGCGCCCGGATCGAACGCGTACATGTTGACCGCGTACGTGCCGGTGCGGATCTTCGAGGCGACCTCGAGGGCCTTCTTGTTGTCGGTGGTCCACACGCTGCCGGCCAGCCCGTAGACCGAGTCGTTGGCGATGCGGATCGCGTCTTCTTCGGTCTCGTAGGGAATCACCGCGAGTACCGGACCGAAGATCTCCTCCTGGGCGATCGTCATCGCGTTGTCGACGTCGGCGAACACCGTCGGCTGCACGAACCAGCCGCTGTCCAGCCCGTCGGGACGCCCGCCGCCGGTGACCAGCCGTGCGCCCTCGTCGACGCCCTTCTTGATGTAGCTCTCGACGCGTTCGCGCTGCTTCTCGCTGATCAGCGGGCCGATCGCGGCGTTCGGGTCGTCGGGCAGTCCGACCGGCATCGCCGAGATGAAGTTGGCGATCTTCTCGACCACCTCGTCGTAACGCGACCGCGGCGCGAGGATGCGGGTCTGCGCGACGCAGGCCTGGCCGCTGTTCATCACGCCGGAGAAGCCGAGCATCGGCAGCGTGGAGTCGAGGTCGGCGTCTTCGAGGATGATGGCCGCCGACTTGCCGCCCAGCTCCAGTGTGCAGGGCTTGAGCCGATCGGCGGCGATCTTGGCGACCTCCTTGCCGACCGCCGAGCTGCCGGTGAACGTGTACTTGTCGATTTCGGGGTTGGCGGTCAACGCGCGGCCGGTCTCGGCGGCGCCGGGCACGATCGACAGCACGCCCTCGGGCAGGCCGGCCTCGGCGAACATCTCGGCCATCGCGAACACCGACAGCGGCGTCTCGGCGGCGGGCTTGAGCACGACGGTGCAGCCGGCGAGCAGCGCGGGCCCGAGCTTGTTGGCCGCCAGGAAGAACGGCACGTTCCAGGCGGTGATGGCCCCGACGACACCGATCGGCTCCCGCACGACCAGCGTCTGGCCGTAGATGCCGTCGCGGATCTCTTTCCAGGCGAACTTGTCCGCGGCGCCCGCGTAGTACTGGAATGCCGACATCGCGGCGCCGTACTGCATCATGTCGACGATCGTCTGCGGCTGGCCGGTCTCGGCGGCCAGCAGGAACTTCAGCTCGTCGCCGCGCTCCTCCATCAGCTTGGTGGCGGCGCCGATCACGGCCGCGCGCTCCTGCGGCGACATCTGCGGCCACGGGCCCTCGTCGAACGCCTTGCGGGCGGCTGTGCAAGCGGCGTCGACGTCGGCCTCCTCGGCCAGCGGCACCTTGCCGACGAGCTCGCCGGTCGCCGGCGAATGCACCTCGATGACCTCAGGCGACGACGGCTCGACCCACTTACCGCCGATGAACAGCTTGTCCCACTCGGTCCGAAACGCGGTGCTCTGTGTCATGCCCGTCACACTACCTACGAACCGGCGAAAGTAGAACCTGTTCCAGTCGGCGGCCTCAAGACCAGCACCAGATTGCTCACCAGGAACTCTCTGAGCACCGGGACGTTCGTCAGCGACCACGCCCATCGCGGGTGGTAGCGGGGGAAAGCGGCGACCAGGGATCCGGTGCTCGCCGCCCACTGCAGCCCGTCGCGCGCATGCACAGCGAACAGTGACGAGCCGTAGTTGTTCTTCGCCGGATGGCCATGCTTGCGGGCGTATCTGCGCGCCGCGCGGGCGCCGCCGAGGTAGTGCCACAGGCCGGTCTCGTGGCCGCCGAACGGGCCCAGCCACACCGTGTACGACAGCACCACCAGCCCGCCGGGCCTGGTCACCCGAAGCATCTCGCGCCCCATCCGCCATGGCTGTGGCACGTGCTCGGCGACATTCGACGACAGGCAGATGTCGACGCTGGCGTCGGCGAACGGCAACGCCATCCCGGATGCCCGCACGTACGTGGCGGCCGTCGTCGTCGCGGGACCACCGTGCATCTCCGCCGGATCGGGTTCCACGCCGATATACCGAAGCCCCCTGCCGCTGAACGATTCCGAGTAGTAGCCCGGTCCGCCGCCGACGTCGAGCACGGTCCGGCCGGCCGGTGATGAGCCGTTCACGCCATGCCACAAGTCGGCGACCATCGTGGCGGTGTCCTCGGCGAGCGCGCCGTAGAACCGGGCCGGGTCACGCTGCTCGAAGCGGAATTCGCTCAGCAGGCGCAGCGACCGCGACAGCGTCGCGCGGCGAGCGAACAGGTCGGTGACCACAGCGCGACCCTACGCAGCCATTAGGCTGGGGCGGATGTCTGACCGCCCCCTCCGATCGGTGTTGCTGCTGTGCTGGCGCGACACCGGCCACCCGCAGGGCGGCGGCAGCGAGGCCTACCTGCAGCGCATCGGCGCCCAGTTGGTCGCTTCGGGTGTGGAGGTCACCCTGCGCACCGCCCGCTATCCGGGGGCACCGCGCCGCGAGGTCGTCGACGGGGTACGGGTCAGCCGTGGCGGCGGGCGCTACACCGTCTACATCTGGGCGGGGTTGGCGATGGTGTTGGCCCGCATCGGGCTCGGGCCGTTGCGGCGCGTGCGGCCCGACGTGGTGATCGACACGCAGAACGGCATCCCGTTCATGGCCCGGCTCGCCTACGGGCGTCGAGCCGCTGTGCTCGTGCACCACTGCCACCGCGAGCAGTGGCCGGTCGCAGGCGCGGTCATCGGCCGGATCGGCTGGTTTGTCGAGTCGAAGCTGTCGCCGCGGGCGCACCGGCGCAATCAGTATGTGACCGTGTCGCTGCCGTCGGCGCGAGACCTGGCGGCGTTGGGCGTGCGGCCCGGTCAGATCGCGGTGGTGCGCAACGGGCTCGACGAGGCG
This sequence comes from Mycobacterium sp. IS-1556, assembly GCF_001499985.1. NCBI lineage: Bacteria > Bacillati > Actinomycetota > Actinomycetes > Mycobacteriales > Mycobacteriaceae > Mycobacterium > Mycobacterium sp. IS-1556. Next base: position 130,417 of record NZ_LQIM01000004.1, on the reverse strand, counting down.
CCGGCGTCGACGTTGACCGTGGCGCGCGCGTCGACACCGCGGGTCGCGGTGTTGTCGCGGTTGGTGCCGCACAAGCAGATTGAGGACGCGCTCGAAGCCGTCGCGGCGCTGCGGCGCCGCATTCCGGATCTGACGCTCGACGTCGTCGGCGGCGGTTGGTGGGAGCAGCGGCTCGTCGAGCACGCCGCGCTGCTCGGCATCTCCGACGCGGTGACGTTCCACGGGCACGTCGATGACGAGACGAAACATCGTGTGCTGCAGCAGTCCTGGGTGCATGTGTTGCCGTCGCGGAAAGAGGGTTGGGCGCTGGCGGTCATCGAGGCGGGGCAGCACTCGGTGCCCACGGTCGGCTACCGGGCCTCCGGCGGCCTGACCGATTCGATCGTCGACGGGGTGACCGGTCTGTTGGTCGACGACTTCGACGAATTGGTCGACGGCCTGGGTGAGCTGCTGTCGGATCGGGTGCTGCGCGAGCAACTCGGAGCCAAGGCACATGTGCGCTGCGGTGAGTTCTCCTGGCAGCAGAGCGCGACGGCCATGCGCGCCGTGCTGGAGTCGGTGCACCGCGGGCAGTACCTCAGCGGCGTCGTCTAGGCAGAGGCGGCGTGTCGATCTCGCACCTCAGGCGCGGCGCACCGCCGATACGACGGTCCAGGGTGACGACGGTCGCGTCCAGCGTCTCGGCTAGTGCGACATATGCCGCGTCGTAGCTGGACAGATTCTCCCGGAGTTCCCAGATTCGATCGGCAAGCAAGTCGTAGGGCCAATACTCGATCGCCAGGTCGAGAAGGTCGGTATGCGCTTGTGCGGCTTGGTCGGGCGTGATCGTTCCGGCGAGTTCTTGTCGTCGCATGACGTTGGCACACTCGAACGGCAGAAGTGTCGGGGCGTAGAGATCTCCCTCGCTGATCTTGGCGGTCGCCCATCGACCGTCGTCGCCGGAGTCCAGTAGAGCGGCCAGGATCGTGGAGGCATCGCAGACGACGCGCAATCTCAACGCTTATCCGCATCTTTGTCGGCGAGGATCGTCGCCGCGTCGAGTCGGCTTCCGGTTGTCGCAACGCGCGCTCGTGCCCGGGCGAGAGTGTCCTGCACTGTCGGTTTGGCGGCGGTTTCGACAAGCATTCCGCGCAGGTATTCCTGAAGCGACTTTCCGGCCCTGGCCGCCCGGACAGCCAACTCGTCGCGCACGTCGTCGGGGATGTCACGGATGGTGATGGCAACCATCCCTGCAGTTTAGCTGTATTGCTGCTAATCTGCAGGCAGATCGCTTGGAGCTCATTTTCCGTAGTACGGCCCGCGGTGCAAGCGATATCGCCTGCGACTTCAACGGCCCCGACGGCCTCGAACTGCCGTGACGACTGCGGCGCCCCCACCGACCAGAAGAATCGCCAGCCACGCCAGGTGCGCGGCCAGCACGACGCCGCGCCCGTCCGCCCCCGGCGACGAGCCACCGATCCGGTACAGCGTGAGCTCATCATCGGTATACGCCACGGGCAACGGCAAATGCTCTGCGGCGCCGCTGGATTCGACGACGACCCACCCGACGCCGGCATCGGCCAACGCGTCGCGGTCGGCGCTTTCGACGAGGATCTCCTGCACCTCGCGCGCGCGTTGCCCCTCCCCGTAGACGATCCGGTCGCCGATCTGGAGGTCGCCGGTGCTCAGCACCTCGGCGCGAACCCACCGCGGCAACGGGTCGAGTACGGGCGCGTCACCCGCCCAGTCGAATCGGCGCATGCTGTCCACCCCCAGCACGGCCACTGGGCGCGGGTCGGCGTTGATCATCTCGGCGACCGTCGCCCACCCCGGCGGATACTGCACCGACGCAACCTTGCCGCCCGCGCCCCACGCCAGATCCGGCAGTGTCGCGATGAGCGCCGCGCAACAGACCATTGCCGTCGCCGCCGCGGGCAGCCAGCGTCGCGTCGTGAGCACCGCGGCCGCTCCGGCCAGCGCGTACCCGGGCACCGCCAACGCCACCCATTTCTGCCCGTCCCGTATCACTCCGAGGCCGGGCAGCGCGCGGATCGCCGCCTCGACGAGGGCGAGTCCGGGCCCGGTGGCCATCAGCGCAGGCACCACCAGGGCGACGGCGGCCAGCACCAGCAGCGGTACCGCGGCCCGCCGGCGCAGCACCACCGGCAGACCCAACGTCACGACACCGAGCAACACCGCGGTGCCTACGACGGCGAAAAGCGGTGTGCGCGAAGCGGGTACCGCTTCTGCGTTCCAGATACCGCCCAGCCCGGCCAGGCTGATCAGAGTCCCGAGCCCGGGTTCGGCCCGCGCCGCGAACGCAGCGACCCCGTCGGCCTGCGACGACTCCAACGACCGCGCCACCATCGCCGCGACCAGCCAGGGCAGCGCCGCGACGACCGCCACGCCCATCCCGAAAATCGCGCACCGCCACCGCGGCCACCCGTCGCCGGGCGCGAAAGCGCAGACCAGCGCGACGGTCGCCGCCAGCATCAGCCCGGTCGGAGTCAGCCCGGCCAGCGCGATCCAGAACACCAGACCTGCCGCCACCGACCACGACGGCCGAGTCCGTATCGCCAGCATCGCGGCGGCCACCCACGGCAGGCATCCGTAGCCGACGAGAAGGCTCCAGTGGCCTTGCAGAAGGCGTTCGGCGACATAGGGGTTCCACACGGCGATCGTCGTCGCCACGCACTGACCGGCCACCCCGGATTCGGGTACCACCGCTGCGGCCAGCCGGGCCGCGCCCCAGCCCGCCAACCACAACCCGGCGATCAGCAGCGATTTGACCACCACTCCGCCGTCGACGACCGACGACGCGACCGCCACGAAAAAGTCCTGCGGCAGCGCACGCGGTGCCGCCTCGGACAACCCCAGTGCGGCGTCGGACACGTACGAACGCGGCGTCGACACCGCGTCACGCAACAGCAGGTACCCCGGTGCGAGCAGGGGCGCCGTCACGGCGAGGACGAGCACCAGCGCATAGGCCGGAGGGAGGGCGGGCGGCACGAAGCGAGCCACCAGCGACTGCGCCCGCAACGGCGCGGTCAGACGCGTGATCAGACCGGTCTGTCCGGGGGCAGGTCGGGCGGTCTGGACGTCGGAATCTTCTCGGTCTTGGCTTCCGCGCCGGGCACCTTGATGCCCTGGGTGTCGAAGAACCCGTGGTCGGCCTCGTCAAGCCCCGGATCGATCAGCGCTGACTCCGCGCGCAGGCTGAACGAGCCGAGCAGCGCGCCGCCGACCAGTAGCACCAGGCCCATCGCGGTGAACGTGATCGGCAGGATGCGGCCCCACAGCGCGACCCGGTCGCGCTCGTCGCTGGCGCTGGCGACCTGGGATTCGACGGTCTCCTCGTTGTACGAGACCTTGTAGTCGACGAACGTCACCTCGGGCTTGAGCGGCTCGCGGGCGTAGTAGTGGTAGCCGTGCTCGTCCTTCTTGACGATGGTCCCGGACACCGGATCGACCCAGAAGGTGCGTTGCGCGGCGTAGTACCGCGACATCGTGATCGGCTCGTCGGGCTCACCGGGCACTCCCCACATCGCCGCGCGCGCGGTTACCTCGCTGTCGGCGTCGTCTTCGTAGAGCGAGGCGTACTTCACCGGCTCGACCAGCTTGCCGTCCGCGTCGTAGCCGACGTTCTGGCTGAACCGGTAGGTGGTCATGCCGTTGACGTCTTCCTCGCCGTCGTAATTGGCGTCGAACGCCTTCTGCGCGATCGGGTCGAACACGGAATAGGTCTTCTTCTCCGTGTCGAACGGGAACCGGTAGGCCAGCCCCTCGTGCGGCAGCGCGATGTTCGTCGGCGGCTTGTCGTCGTCGATGGCGCGCGGCTTCTGCACCGCGCCGCCCGGATTGCTCTCGCTGGACACCGCTTCGGCGGTGCTGCGGTCGACGGTCACGGTGTCGACCATCGCCAGCAGCAGGCCGGTGTCCTGTTGTTTGTCGGTTCGGCGCAGTGAGCTGCCGACCTGAAGGGTCACCACGTCGGCGTTCGACGGGGACTCCACCGAGATCTGCTCCTGCATCGCCATCGGCACGTCGCGGTCGATGACGAACTTGGCCGAGTTGAGCGATGCCGGGTCGAACGCGGTCCCGGTGCCCTCGCTGATCAGCGTGGCATCGAGGTCCAGCGGAATCTTGGCGATCTTGCTGTGGGTGTAGGTGGACAGCAACAGCGCGGCGATCAGCAGGGCGGCACCCAGCCCCAAGATCCCGCACGCCGCAATACGCAGCGCCACTGCGCGGTTCAAACCGTGCCTCCCATATCCCGCTCCTCGCGTCCGCGGCTTCGTCGTCCCGTGGTACGCCCGCAAAAACCCGTTTGACCCTAACAGCACAATTTAAGGTCGTCGTTTAGTCCGAGCGCATCCACCCGCGGCCCCCGGGACTACCCGTATTCAGCGTGTTTCGATCCTCCCGGCACACTGATTGCCGTGGGCAGCATCGGAAACGTGGCGGAAGTCGGCGGCACTCGCGGCTTCCTGCCTGCCGTCGAAGGCATGCGGGCCTGCGCGGCGGTCGGGGTCGTCGTTACCCACGTGGCCTTTCAGACCGGCCACACCGGCGGGATCACCGGCCGGCTGTTCGGCCGCTTCGACCTCGCGGTCGCGGTGTTCTTCGCGCTGTCGGGCTTCCTGCTGTGGCGTGGGCATGCCGCGGCCGCGCGGGGGTTGCGGCCGACCCCGTCGACCGGCCACTACCTGCGCTCGCGGATCGTCCGCATCATGCCCGGCTACCTGGTCGCGGTGGTGGTGATCCTGTCGCTGCTGCCCGATGCGAAAGCCGACCTGACCGTGTGGCTGGCCAACCTCACCCTGACCCAGATCTACGTGCCGCTCACCTTGACCGCGGGGCTGACGCAGATGTGGAGCCTGTCGGTCGAGGTGGCGTTCTACCTCGCGCTACCGCTGCTCGCGCTGCTGGTGCGACGGGTCCCGGTGCGTGCGCGGATACCCGTTATCGCGGTCGCGGCGGTCGCCAGCCTGGGGTGGGCGGTGCTGCCCATCGCCACCTCCGCCGGTGTCAACCACCTGAACTGGCCGCCAGCCTTTTTCTCCTGGTTCGCCGCGGGCATGCTGCTTGCCGAGTTGACGGTGGAACCGGTCGGATGGCCGCACCGGTTGGCCCGGCGGCGGGTGCTGATGGCGGTCATCGCGGCGGCCGCCTTCCTGGTCGCGGCGTCCCCGATCGCGGGTCCCGAGGGACTCACCCCGGGCACGGTCAGCCAGTTCGTCGTCAAGATCGCGATGGGCGCGGTGGTCGCCGCCGCGCTGGTGGCCCCGCTGGTGCTCGACCGCCCCGACACCTCGCACCGACTACTCGGCAACACGACGATGGTGACGTTGGGCCGGTGGTCCTACGGGCTGTTCATCTGGCACCTCGCCGCGCTGGCGATGGTGTTCCCGGTGATCGGCGAGTTCGCGTTCAGCGGGCACATGCCGGTGGTGCTGGTGCTGACGGTGGTGTTCGGCTTCGCGATCGCCGCGGTCAGTTACGCGCTGGTGGAGTCGCCGTGCCGGACGGCATTGCGGCGATGGGAGTTTCGTCACGAACGCCCGATACCGCCGCTGGACTCGGCGGTCAGCGGCGTGCCTGAGCCCGTCGCGAGATGACCTCGTCGCGCACCGCGGAGCGTCGCGCCTTGCCCGCGTCGTCGCGCAACGGCGCATCGGTGAACTCGACCGTGCGCGGCACCTTGTGGCGCTCGAGGCGCTCCGAGAGGAATGCGATGACGGTCGCCTCGTCGAGATCACCGTCGGCCTGCACGAGCGCGTGCGGGACCTGGCCGAGATCCGAATCCGGCACGCCGACGACCAGACACGACAGCACCGCCGGGTGTTCGGCCAGCGCCGACTCGATCTCGGCGGGGTAGACATTGCGGCCGCCGACGGTGAACATGTCGACGCGACGGTCGTTGAGGTACAGGAAGCCGTCCTCGTCGAAATAGCCCAGATCGCCCAGTGAGTCCCAGCCGTCGCGGGACTTCGCGGTCGCGCCGACGTAGCGGTAGGTCGGCGCGCTGCCCGGCGACGGGCGCATGTAGATCTCGCCTGCGACTCGCGGCGGGCACTCGTTGCCGTCGTCGTCGAGCACCTTCATCTCCCCGGCGACAACGACGCCGACCGAACCCGGGTGCGTCAGCCACTGGTCCCCGGAGATGAACGTCAACGCCTGTAACTCGGTGCCGCCGTACAGTTCCCACACTGTGTCCGGACCCAGGATGTCGATCCACGCCTGCTTGACGGCCGGCGGGCAGACCGCGGCCACATGCCAGAACCGCCGGATGGAGGACAGGTCGTAGGCGTCGGGGTCGGCCCGGTAGACCGGCAGCAACCGCTGCATGATCGTCGGCACCGTCGTCAGGAATGTCACCCGGTGTTCGGTCACCAGACGCAGGAACTCGTGCGGTTCGAACCGCGGCATCAGCACCAGATGATGGCCCTGCACCAGGCCGATCGCGAACGTGGTGAACCCGGTGTTGTGGCTCAGCGGCACCGACAGCAGGTTGACGTCACCCTCCTGTGCGCCGAGCGGGTACCCGGCGGCCGGCGGAAACCGGCCGTCGCCACCGGATTCGATCAGCTTCGGCTTGCCGGTGCTCCCGCCGGAGGCCATCGCCTTGAAGATGGGCGACACCGCCTCCGGCAGCGGTGCGTCCGACAGCCCCGGATCGGGTGCGTAACCGGTTGGCACGCTTGGTGTTCGACCGGTCGGGTCGTCGCGGCCGACCACCAGGGCCCGCGGCTTGAGCTCGAGCAACCCGGCGAGTTCGGCGTCGGGCAGCCGCGGTGAGAGCGGCTGCGGAACGGCGCCGAGCTTCCACGTCGCGAGCACCGCCTGGACGAATTCGATCGAGTTCGCCAGCACCACGGTGACGTAATCACCCTGTCGCACACCGAGTTCGGCGTAGGCGCGGGCCAGCCTGTTGGTCGACTCGTCGAGTTCACCGCGTGTGACCGTGACACCCTCGCACGTCGCCGCCGGTGCGTCGGGGGCGGCGGCCGCCAGCCGCGACACCTGCGTCCCGATCGGCGGGATCGGTCCGGTCATCTCAGTAGCCGCCCCGTGTCTCGAAGATTCGGCGCGGGTTGTCGACGAGCATCGTCGTCAGCTGCTCGTCGGTGACGCCACGATCCTTGAGCGCGGGAATGACGTCGTTGTGGATGTGCAGATAGTGCCAGTTCGGCATGGTCGCCGGCACAAGCGCTTCCGGTAACCAGTCGATGAAACACGATGCGTCGTGGGACAACACCATCTTGTCGGCGTGCCCGCGCTCGCACATCTTTGCGACGGTGTCGACCCGGTCTTCGAAGCCGAGGAACACGTCCACGCCGAACCGGTCCATGCCGATGTAGGAGCCGTTGCCGATGAGCTCTTCCAGATAGTCGAGATCGGTGGTGTCACCCGAATGCCCGATCACCACGCGCGAGAGGTCGATGCCTTCCTCGATGAAGATGCGCTGCTGATCCAGGCCCCGCTTCGTCGCGGCGTGGGTGTGCGTCGAGATCGGCACGCCGGTCTCCCTGTGGGCCTGCGCGACCGCCCGCAGCACCCGCTCGACACCCGGAGTCACACCCGGTTCATCGGTCGCGCACTTGAGGATTGCCGCCTTGATTCCGGTGCCGGCGATGCCGGTGGTGATGTCGCGGACGAACATGTCGACCATCGGTTCACCGAGCGGGGTGTCCGGACCGCTGAAGTGAAAGAACATCGGCACGTCGTTGTAGGTGTACACGCCGGTCGCCACGATGATGTTGATGTCGGTCTGCGCGGCGATGCGTTCGATGCGCGGGATGTAGCGGCCCATTCCGATCACCGTGAGGTCGACAATGCTGTCGACGCCGCGCGACTTCAGCTCGTTGAGGCGGACGACGGCGTCGGCCTCGCGTTTGCCCTCGTCGCCCCAGACTTCGGGATAGTTGGCCGAGATGTCGGGGGACTGGATGAAGACGTGCTCGTGCATGAGCGTGACGCCCAGCTCCCCGGTGTCGATCGCCCCGCCGGCGGTGTTCAGTTGCGGCACGCGGCCGATGCTACGAGATAGCGATCGGTCAATCGGGTACTTGAGAACTGTTCATACAGAAAGGCCACAACCGCATGGCGGCATCGTCCTCTGTCCGCGCCGCGCCGTCGGCGTGGGCGCCGCTGTCCTCACCGATCTACCGTGCGCTGTGGATCGCGCAGTTCGTGTCGAACCTCGGTACCTGGATGCAGACGGTCGGCGCGCAGTGGATGCTGGTCGCCGATCCCGGCGCGGCGGTGCTGGTGCCGCTGGTGCAGACGGCGACGGCGTTGCCGGTGATGCTGCTGGCCCTACCCTCCGGTGTGCTGGCCGACCTCGTCGACCGGCGGCGGCTGCTGATCGCCACCCAGGCGGCGATGGCGGCCGGCGTCTCGCTGCTGGCGGCGTTGACGGGCGTCGGCCTGGCGACCCCGGCGGTGTTGCTGATCCTGCTGTTCCTGATCGGCTGCGGTCAGGCGCTGACCGCGCCGGCGTGGCAGGCGATCCAGCCCGAACTCGTTCCCCGCGAACAGATCCCGGCCGCTGCGGCATTGACGAGCTTGGCCATGAACGGCGCCCGGGCGATCGGGCCGGCGATCGCGGGCGCGCTGGTGTCGCTGTCGGGGCCCACGCTGGTTTTCGCGCTGAACGCGGTCTCGTTCGTCGGCATCGTCGCGGCGCTGGTGGTCTGGCGCCGCCCGGCCGCGGAACGGCTGCTGCCGACCGAGAGGCCGTTGTCGGCGCTGAGCGCGGGCGGGCGGTTCATCCGGAGCTCGCCGGTGGTGCGGCGCATTCTGTTGCGCGCGCTGTTGTTCATCGCGCCGGCCAGCGCACTGTGGGGATTGCTCGCCGTCATCGCCAGTCGGCAACTGAACCTGTCGTCGGCGGGATACGGCGTGCTGTTGGGTGCGCTGGGGGTCGGAGCGGTGTGCGGCGCGACGTTGTTGTCGCGGCTGCAGACGGCGTTCGGGCGCAACGCGCTTCTCACCGGCGGCGCCGTCGGTTTCGCGATCGCCACCGTGGTGCTGGCTCTGGTGCCGGTGTTGGCGGTGGTCGTCGTCGCGATGCTGCTCGGGGGGTTGTGTTGGCTGCTCACCTTGTCGACTCTGAATGCGTCGATGCAGCTGAGCCTTCCGGCCTGGGTGCGGGCACGCGGGCTGTCGGTCTACCAGTTGGTGTTCATGGGCGGGCAGGCGATCGGCTCGCTGGTGTGGGGCCTGGTGGCCGGCGCCACGAGCAGTGTGACGGCGCTGCTGATCAGTGCGGGGCTGCTGGCCGCCTGCGCGGTGTCGCTGCTGTGGTGGCCGCTGCACCGGGGCACCGGCAATCTGGACGTGGAACCGTCAGCGCACTGGCCGGAGCCGGCGCTGGTGTTCGAACCCGCGCCGCCCGACGGACCGGTCGTGGTGCTGAAGACCTATCGCGTCGCGACGGAGGACGAGGCGGCGTTCGTCGCGGCGATGGCCAGGGTGAAGCGCTCGCGGCAGCGCACCGGTGCCGTGCAGTGGCGGCTGTTCCGCAGCGGTGAGTCGGCCAACACGTTCGTCGAGGCGTTCGTCGTGCGGTCGTGGGACGAGCATCTGCACCAGCACATGACCCGTCAGACCCGGCAGGACCTGCTCGTCGAGCAGGCGGTCGACAAGTTCGTCATCGGCCAGCCCACGCTCGAGCACCTGATCGCCGTCAACTGACCGGCCTGCGTGTGCTCATCGGCACGGTGGAGGCGGCGACGGCGGCGACCGACACCAGCGCCAGCAGCTGCACCCCCCACGAATGCCCGACGTAGCCGTCGACCGATCGCCACGGGTTCTGGCTCAGTACCGCGCCGGCCAGAATCAGGCCAACGGCCGATAGGCCGACAGTAGTTGCCTCGCAGAGCTTTTCGCGGTCGCGAAGTAGGCGGCGAACGCCCAGCGCGCAACCGACCACCACAACACCGGCCAACCCGGAGATCGCCGCGCCGACAGCGAGCGTGGCGGCGGCCACCGCGATCGCGTGCGGACGCCACACCGGCACGGGGTCAAGGGGCGGTTGGCGCCTGCGCGCCGGAAGGAACGCCAGCAGGGCGAGCACCGGCAGCAGCGCCAACCCGCCGATCAGGCCGACGCGGTAGGACCCGTTGGACGGGAAGGTCAGCGTGACCGGACCCGACGTTCCCGGCGGCAGCACCCAACCCTGCTGCCAGCCGTTCACCGTGATCGGCGTCAATGCGCGCCCGCCGCCGTCGTGTGCGACCCACCCGGGGTTGATGCTCTCGGGCACGACCAGCACCCGCGACGCCGGAGACGGCGCGACGCTCACCTCACGGTGGTCTGGGCTCCATACGCCGGTCTGCGCGGGTGTGGTTGGCGCCGGGCGTATTTCGCGGGCCAGGGGTCCGGACAACTGCGCGCCGTCGACGATGAACGCGGTACCGGGGCTGACCACCAGCTCCTGCTGGCCCGCGGGCAGCAGGATCGGTTCGCTCCGGCACGGTTGCGCGGCGACGGGAGCACCGTCGAGCAGGGCGCCGACGGTCGTGGTGAGCGAGGTCTGGATGAACTGGCCGGCGATACCGATGACCGGTCCACGCCCGCAGGGGAGCTCGATTGTGCGGTCCCGGTTGCGCGCCGCGTCGGCAGCGGCGATGGGTGCGCCCCGCGTGTCCAGCGCCGTCACCTCGGCCAGCCCCGGCGGTTTGAGTTGGTCGAAGCCGAGCGCCGTGCGGTCGATGACGTCGTCCCACTCGAGGATGGACACCGTGACGGTGTCGGTGACCCGCGGCTTGAGCTTCAGGGTCTGCGCGCCCGCGTCCCCGGCCACCCGACGGATCTGCGGACCGTCACCGAGGTCGACGGCCAGCAGAGTCGGATGTGCCGGCAGCTCAACCGAACTCGGGGTCACCCGCAGTCCGGCGACCTCGCTGCGTCGCGGCAACTTGAGCGTCAGCGTCGGTGGCGTCCGGTGCTGCACGACGCGTTGTGGCGCGGTCCACGCGGTGCCCGGATCGCCGTCGGCCGCGGCGTAGGCCGAGCCCAGAATGTCGATCGGATCGGCGTCGCCCAGCGCGCGGGCGGCGCCCGGCGCCGCGACCAGGTCCGCCAGCTTGGGCCCCTGGCGGGCCCGCACCCACACCGTCGGCGTCACCGCGATCGACGACGGCACACTCAGCGTCCGGCTGAGGTTCACCGGCTCCTCGGGCGACAGCGCCATCGCGGCCGCGCACCTGGTACCCGTTGGGCTTTGCGCGCAGCCCGTTCGGCCGAGCAACTCCGAACCCAGATCCCATTGCGCCACAGCCGAACCCGGCGGAGGCCCGGGAACCGCGACGGTGTGGCGCAGGCTGACGGGATGGGCGAAGCCGTTCGCGTCGTACTGGGTGACGGCGATGTCGGTGAGCCCGAATTGCACACCCGGCGATCCGTCGTCGGTGGCGACCGCGGTGATCCGCACCCACGGTGACTCCCCGTAGGGCAGCGCCGTGGTCAACGGTTTACCGGCCTCGTCGAAACGCAGGGTGCTGGTGCCGTTGACGGTCGAGATCTCGATGCGGCGGATCTGCGCGCCGACCGCGGTGGCGCTGGGCGTGACGGTGATCGTCGCGTTGGTCACCGGATGATCGAAGTCGACCTGCAGCCACTGCCCGATCGCCGACTGCAACGCGTTGGACACCCAACTCGTCGACGGGTCGGCGTCGATCGCCGCGGCCGGGCCCGCCGCGGGCGTCACGTTGGGCAGCGCGGTCGAATCGGCCGCCGAACTCGACACCGAGACCCGGCCGCCGTTCCACTGCCCGTAGACGAGATCGGTGCCGGGAGAGGGATAGTCGATGACCCGGTTGTGGGTATGCCGGGCATCGTCGGGAGCGCGGATCGCCGAGGAGTGGTGGTCGACGCGGCCGTAGTCGGTCTCGCGCGCGACCGGGGTGTCGGTGACGGTGACGAGCGGGGCGGGCACGCCCGCGCGTTCGGCGTCGGCCGTCAACAGCATGGGGCCCAGCGGCGGCTGACCGAGGAGTCGTCGGCGTTCGTCGAGTCGGAGCAGGGCCTCGGGCGCACCGTCCACGCGCGCCATGCGCTCGGTGTCGACAAGGTACGGCGTCACCGGCGTTTCGGCGTGCACCCGGTAGATCTCGACGGCGGGGTAGCGGGGGCGCAGGCCGCTGTCGGTGACGAATCCGGCCAGGGTGCCGCCCCCGACCGGATCGCCGAACTCGGCGACCTTCTCCAGGCCGGGCGAGCCGTCGACGGCCCGGTGCACCAGCAGCGGCCGCGCCGACCGCGACGCCTCCGGGTCGAGGTCGTTGCGCACGACCACATACGAAATACCCTGGCGGGCAAGGGTGTCGGCCAGCCCGGCGGATGGCCGTCCCGCCGCGAACAGACGCTGCACGGAGTCCAGCGCTCGGATGGTCTGCGGCGGGGTCAGCGGGATCGAGTCGCGCACGCCCCACGGGCTGTCGCCGAGCACCTGCAGCGGTTCGTCGTGGCTGTTGCCCCACACCTGCGTGGCGAACGGCGCGCCGGGCGCAACGAGGACGCGGCCCTCGGTGTTGTGTTCGTCGAGCCAGTCGGCGGTGTCGTGCCAGTACTGCGGGATGGCGTCGAAAGCGCCTGGCGGAGTGAGGCGTCCGGACCACGCAAGCGAGGTTCCGGCGGCCAGCGCGACCAGCACGACGATTCCGACGGCGACCCGCTTGTCGCGTTCGGGGTGAGCCAGCGCGCTCGTCCACTCCGAGCGCGGCGCGCTGCCCGGCAGCGGGATCCGGCCGAGCAGGTGCGCCAACCCCAGGGCCAGCGGCAGGCGCAGCAGCGGTTCGAGCTTGTGCAGATTGCGCAGCGGTGTTCCCGACGCGTCGAGGAATGCCTGAACCTCGAGCGCCACCGGCGATCCCAGTCCACCGGAGTAACCGAGCGCCAGCAGCGTGACACCGGTCAGCAGGATGGTGATCAGCCGACCGCGGGCCGGCATCGTGCGCATGGCGAGTCCGGCCAGGCCGGCGGCGGCGACCAGGGTGGTGGCGAGCACGGCGACCGAACCGGTCACCAGCGACGCGCCGGCGGTCGCGTTCGGTGCGACGAACGGTGTCCAGGCGTCGGTGCCGCGCAGCATCTCGGTCAGCGACATCCAGCGAGTGGTGACACCGGAGGATTCGATGAAGTCGAGGAACGGCGGGCTGATCCGGCCCAGCAGCACCAGCGCGATCACCCACCACAGCACCGCCAGCGCGATACCCACCGCCCACCAGGCGGTGAATCGCCACCACAGTCTGGTGGGGCGGTGACATGCCAACCAGATGGCCGCGCACAGGCAGCCGGTGAGGGTGGCCACCGCGTTGACCGCGCCCATCAAGGCGATCGCCACCGCCGACCTCGCGGCCAGCACCCGGATCCTTGCATCGCCCTGTCTGTTTCCTACCCCTCCGGGCCCACCCCGCAGGGCGAGGACCATCGGCAGCAGCACCCACGGCGCGAGCATCATCGGCAGCGTCTCCGAGGAGATCGCGCCGAGCGTGGTCAGCACCCGCGGTGACAGCGCATAGGCGACCGCAGCGATCACCCGTGACGTCGGACTGCCGATGTTCAACGCTTCGGCCACCCGCAGCACGCCCCAGAACCCGACGACCAGCAGCAGCGCCCACCACAGCCGCTGAGTCACCCATCCGGGCAGCCCGGCGACGTCACCGATCAGAAAGAACGCGCCATGCGGGAACAGATAGCCGTACGCCTGGTTCTGGGCCTGCCCGAACGGCAGTTCGCTGTTCCAGAGGTTGAACGCGCGCGTGAGAAACCGCAGCGGATTCGCGGTCAGGTCGAGCTTGGTGTCGGGCGAAATCTGGCCGGGTGACTGGGCGAATGTCAGGACCAGCGCCGCGGCAGCGGCCACCCACAGCCAACGCCGCGAGAGCGGGACGGTCTCAGCGGCGGAGGGCAGGAGCGACGCGACCCGGGATTTAGCTTCGGTCGCCGTACTCGACCCTGTTGAGCACCGAGGACGCCGGATCGCCCGCTTGCAGAGGAGGCCTGTTGTCCTGCTGCACCATCAGCGTCACGCCGAATACGGCTGCCGCGCCCAGCAGCAGGCCGACCACGATGCTGGCGGCAGCGGGCACGAGGAACCGATCCATGGGGGCAAAAGTAGCACGCGGCCGATGTCCGCAGATGAACGTGCGTTCCGGCGGTCGAGCCACCCGGCTCGCCGACCAGGAGATAGAACTGAGCGTCCAGTGCCGTTAGTGTCGAGGCCCATGGCCTTGACATCGAGGAAGACATCGAGGACCAGGACGCTCTGCGCACTGGTGGCACTGACCGGGCTCGTGCTGGCCTGTTCGCCGACCGAGCAACCCGAAGCCCCGTCCGCCGTCTCCGAGGCTCCGCTGACGAAGGCGGCCACGGCCGTGCCGAACGCTCCGGCGCCGGACGCGCCGGCGGCACCGGCGTGCGGAGCCGGCGAGCAGCTGCTCTCGGCCCTGTCGACCCGCGACAAGCTCGCGCAATTGCTGATGGTCGGGGTCACCGGCGCGGCCGACGCCCGCGCGGTCGTCGACACCCATCATGTGGGCGGCATCATGATCGGCAGCTGGACGGACCTGTCGATGCTGTCCGACGGATCGTTGGCCGACATCGCGGGTGCGGCGAACCCGCTGCCGCTGGCGGTCAGCGTCGACGAGGAGGGCGGCCGGGTGTCGCGGCTGGCCCCGCTGATCGGTGCCCAGCCCTCCCCGCGGGTGCTGGCGCAGACCAACACCCCCGAGCAGGTGTACGACATCGCGTTGCGGCGCGGCCAGCAGATGCGCGGGATGGGCATCACCATCGACTTCGCCCCGGTCGTCGACGTCACCGACTCAGCCAACGCCGACGGTGTCATCGGAGACCGGTCCTTTGGTTCGGACCCGACCGTCGTCACCGACTTCGCCGGAGCCTACGCTCGCGGGCTGCGCGACGCGGGGGTCCTCCCGGTGCTCAAGCACTTCCCGGGCCACGGCTCCGGGTCGGGCGACTCGCACACCGGCAGCGTCTCCACGCCGGATCTCGCCGAACTGCAGACGACCGACCTGGTGCCGTATCGGACGCTGACCACGCAGGCCCCCGTCGGCGTGATGGTCGGCCACATGCAGGTGCCCGGTCTGACCGGAAGCGATCCGGCGAGCCTGAGCCCGGCCGCGTACGCGCTGCTGCGGTCCGGCAATTACGGCGGCCCGCCGTTCAACGGTCCGGTGTTCACCGACGACCTGTCGTCCATGCAGGCAATCTCCGACCGGTTCGGGGTGGCCGAGGCCGCCCTGCGCGCCCTGCAGGCCGGCGCCGACAACGCGTTGTGGGTGACGACCGGTGAGGTGCCCGCAGTGCTCGACCGGCTCGAGAAGGCGGTGGCGGCCGGTGAGCTGTCGATGTCCAGCGTCGACGCGTCGGTGCTGCGGCTGGCGGCGATGAAGGGGCCCAACCCGCGCTGTTGACACCTGGCGTCCACCGATTGCTTACCCTTGTGTAATGGCCGGAGGGACCAAGCGGTTGCCGCGCGCCGTGCGCGAGCAGCAGATGCTTGACGCCGCGGTGCAGATCTTCTCGGTCAACGGCTATCACGAGACGTCCATGGACGCGATCGCCGCCGAAGCGCAGATCTCCAAGCCGATGCTGTATCTGTACTACGGCTCCAAGGAGGAGTTGTTCGCCGCGTGCCTGGACCGTGAGCTGGCCCGGTTCGTCGACGACGTGCGCAGCCGGATCGACTTCAAGCAGAGCCCGAAAGACCTTCTGCGCACCGCGGTTCTGGCGTTCCTGAACTACATCGACGCCAACCGGGCCTCGTGGATGGTGCTCTACAGTCAGGCCACCAGCTCTCAGGCGTTCGCCCACACCGTGCGTGAGGGCCGCGAACGCATCATCGATCTCGTGAGCAGGCTGCTGCGGTCGGGTACCCGAAACCCCGAGCCCGACACGGATTTCGACATGATGGCCGTCGCGCTCGTCGGAGCGGGCGAGGCGGTGGCCAGCCGCGTCAGTACCGGCGACGCCGGTGTCGACGAGGCCGCCGAACTGATGATCAACCTGTTCTGGCGTGGCCTGAAGGGCACACCGGCCGACCACGCCGTGGCCGACCACCCCGTCGAGACTGCGGGGAGATCGCCGAACTAGGCCGAACCGCGGTTAGTGGTCTCGACGGTCCACCCCGGTGGCACGTGGTACGTCCAGCCTTCCTGCCAGTCGAACGGCGCGTCGACCGATTCGGCGAGACGTCGCCCTTTCAGCAGGTAGTCAAGTGCCCACTTGTTGGCCGAGTGAGCGATGACCAGCACGGTCCGATCGTCGTATTGTGCGGCCAAACTCCTTATGAATGAGCGCATCTGGTCGACGACCTGTTGATAGCTCTGCCCGCCCGGATAGGGCTCGGTGATGTGCTGACGGCGGGTGGTGGTGAGCCGTGCAACTGGCATGCCATTGAGCATCCCGTAGTTGCATTCGCGTAGCCGGGAATCGGTGCGGATGGGCACATGTCTGCCGGCGAAGGCAATCGCGGCAGTCTCGACGGCGCGGGCAAGATCGGAGACGAAGACAGCGGCGAGTTGGCGGTCGCGATGGCGCCCGCCGAGCTCACGCGCAAGCTCGCGGCCTAGGGGCGACAGCTCGCCGGGCAGCCATCCAGTGGCAATGCCCGCTTCGTTGTCCACGGTCAAGGAATGCGTTTCGAAGATCAGCTCGATTGCCATGCCCCGTCTCCTGCAGGCGTTCGCGAAGGTGGCTTCGAGACTGCGGCGAGATCGCCGAACCAGGCTTGATCGCGATCTGTGCGCAGTCTCGAACCAGTTGTCGCTAGAGCGACCGCACCGTGCCGAACAGGTGCGGCTCGCGCTTCTTCATGTCGCGCAACGTCAGATCCCAGCCATCGGAGACGCGGTCGACATACAGTCCAGCGCTCGCAGGCAGCACCACCGGCTTGGCGAACTTCACCAAGTACTTCACCGCACCCGGCAGTTGGCCCTCGATGTTGGCGAGAACCGCTGCTGCGCTGAACATCCCGTGGGCGATCACCGTCGGAAAGCCGAACAGCTTGGCCGCGACGGGATTGGTGTGGATCGGGTTGTGGTCGCCGCCCACCGAGGCGTAGTGCCGGATCTGGCCGGGCGTGATGCGCAGCAGCGCGTTCGGGGGGCCCAGCTTCGGTGGCTTCTGCGGTGGGGGCTTGGGTTCGTCGGACAAGCTCGTGCGCTGCTGGTGCAGGAACGTCGTCACCTGGTGCCACGCCCGCTCGTTGCCGACGTTGACGTCGGTCACGAGGTCGACCAGCAGGCCGCGCCGGTGCTCGCGCAGGTTCTCCGCGTGCACCTTCACCGACACGGTGTCGGTGACCGCGATCGGCCGATACTGCGTGATGTGGTTCTCGATGTGCACCGAACCCATTGCCGCGAACGGAAAGTCGAAGCCGGTGACCAACGACATCAGCGTCGGAAAGGTCAGCGCGAACGGATAGGTCAGCGGCACGGTGTCGCCGAACTGCAGACCCGTCACGTCCGCGTACGCCGCCACGTTGTCGGGGTCGATGCTCAGGTCGTCGACGGTCAGTGTGCGGTCGGGCAGCGTCTCCCCGCGCGGCACGAAGGGCAGCGCGCCCGCCGCAGCGCGCACCAGGTTCATCAGCCCGGACGGTTGGGTCACGTCACGCCCCCAGCCACGCCTGGCCACACACCCGCACCGTGTTGCCGGACACGGCGTTGGACGCGGGACTCGCGAAGTAGGCGATGGTCTCGGCGACGTCGACCGGTTGGCCGCCCTGATACAGCGAGTTCAACCGTCGCCCGACTTCGCGGGTGGCCAGCGGGATGGCCTCGGTCATCTTGGTCTCGATGAACCCGGGCGCCACCGCGTTGACCGTGACGCCCTTGTCGGCGTAGGCCTCCGCCAAGCTGTCGGTCAACCCGATCATGCCCGCCTTGGTGGTCGCGTAGTTGGTCTGCCCGCGGTTACCCGCGATTCCCGCCATCGACGACAGCCCGACGATCCGGCCGCCCTCACCGATCGAGCCGTTGCCGACCAGCCCTTCGGCTAGGGCAAGCGGCGCAAGAAGATTCACCGCGACGACGGAGTCCCAACGCGCCTCATCCATGTTCGCGAGCAGCTTGTCGCGGGTGATGCCGGCGTTGTTGACCAGGATGTCGGCGCGTCCGCCGTGGTTTTCCTTCAGGCGTTCGGTGATGCGCTCGACCGCGTCGGGCGCCGTCACATCCAGCGCGATCGCGGTGCCGCCGACCTTGGTGGCCGTCACGCCGAGCGCGTCCTTGGCGCCCTCGACATCGAGACACACCACCTTCGCACCGTCGCGCGAGAACACCTCGGCGATCGTCGCGCCGATCCCGCGGGCGGCGCCGGTGACGATCGCGACCTTGCCGTCCAGCGGCCGGTCCCAGTCGGCCGGCGGCGCCGAGTCGTCCGCACCGATCCGGAACACCTGCCCGTCCACGTAGGCCGACTTACCCGAGAGCAGGAAACGCATCGTCGACTCCAGCCCCGTCGCGGCGGGCTTGGCATCGGAGGACAGGTACACCAGGTTCACCGTCGCGCCGCGGCGCAACTCCTTGCCCAGCGACCGGGTGAAGCCCTCGAGCGCGCGCTGCGCGATGCGCTCGTGTTCACTGCCCGCCTGCTCCGGGGTGGTGCCGACGACGACGACGCGGCCGGACGGCCCGATATTGCGCAGCAGCGGGGTGAAGAACTTGTACAAGCCCTTGAGCCCGGCCGGTTCGGTGATGCCGGTCGCGTCGTACACCAGCCCGCCGAACGAGTCCGCCCAGCGGCCGCCGAGGTTGTTCGAGACGACGTCGTAATCCTCGGCCAGCGCGGTGCGCAGCGGCTCGACGACACGGCCCTCACCGCCGATCAGCAACGTGCCCGCCAGCGGCGGATCGCCGGGCTTGTAGCGGCGCAGCGTCTCGGGCTGCGGAATGCCGAGTTGCTTGGCGACGAACGATCCCGGCGTCGAATGGACGATTTGTGAGTACAGATCGGAAGCCATGGGGACGAACTTACTCCTGAGTAAGAAGGGTGGGTACTATGGGGTTCATGGCTAGTGATACCCGCCGACGCGTCGCCATCCTCGGCGGCAACAGAATTCCGTTCGCCCGCTCCGACGGCGCCTACGCCAGCGCGTCGAACCAGGACATGTTCACCGCCGCCCTGGGCGGCCTCATCGACCGCTTCAACCTGTCCGGCGAGACCCTCGGCGCCGTGATCGGCGGCGCGGTGCTCAAGCACAGCCGCGACTTCAACCTGATCCGCGAGTGTGTGCTCGGCAGCGCGCTGTCGTCGTACACGCCGGCTTTCGACATCCAGCAGGCGTGCGGCACCGGTCTGCAGGCGACCATCTCCGCCGCCGACGGCATCGCCGCCGGACGCTACGAGGTGGCGGCGGCGGGCGGCGTCGACACGGCCTCCGATGCGCCGATCGCACTCGGCGACGACCTTCGTCGCACGCTGCTGGGGCTGCGCCGGTCGAAGTCGAACCTCGACCGGCTGAAGCTGGTCGGCAAACTGCCGGCCTCGTTGGGCATCCAGATCCCCGTCAACAGCGAGCCGCGCACCGGGATGTCGATGGGCGAACACGCTGCCGTCACCGCCAAGGAGATGGGAATCAAGCGCACCGACCAGGACGAATTGGCGGCCGCCAGCCACCGGAACATGTCCGCCGCCTACGACCGCGGGTTCTTCGACGACCTGGTCACGCCGTTCCTCGGCGTGTACCGCGACAACAACCTGCGGGCGGACTCGTCGGCCGAGAAGCTCGCCAAGCTCAAGCCGGTGTTCGGGGTCCGCAACGGTGACGCGACGATGACCGCCGGCAACTCCACTCCGCTGACCGACGGCGCCTCGGTGTCGCTGCTGGCCACCGAGGAGTGGGCGTCCGCGCACGGTGTCGAACCGCTCGCATACTTCGTCGACGCGGAAACCGCCGCGGTGGACTACGTCAACGGCAAGGACGGACTGCTGATGGCGCCGACGTATGCGGTGCCGCGCCTCCTCGCTCGCAACGGGTTGAGCCTGCAGGATTTCGACTTCTATGAGGTCCACGAGGCGTTCGCGTCGGTGGTGCTCGCACACCTGCAGGCGTGGGAGTCCGAGGAGTACTGCAAGGAGCGGCTCGGCCTCGACGCTGCGCTTGGCTCGATCGACCGGTCGAAGCTCAACGTCAACGGATCGTCGCTGGCCGCGGGCCATCCGTTCGCCGCGACCGGTGGGCGCATCGTCGCGCAGTTGGCCAAGCAGCTGGCCGAGAAGAAGAAGCAGACCGGTCAACCGGTCCGCGGGCTGATCTCGATCTGCGCGGCCGGCGGGCAGGGCGTCGCGGCGATCCTCGAGGCGTAGAAAGCCCCGAGAAAGCCTCGAAAAAAAGTTGTGTCGACGGTTGTAACGCCGGTTTGGGCCATGTCGATAGACAGATAGCTCCGTACTGCCGTCTGACCCCCCGACCCGACGGCAGTACGGGGCTCTTAACTTTTGGCGGCGGATGCTTCGATGGTGGGCATGCAGATCAGCATGTCCCTCGTGGGACTCCTCACCGACGCCGAAGGGCGGTCGCCGCTCGACGCCACTCTCGGCAAGCTCGCCGCGTTGCGTGACGAAGGGTTCCGCCGGGTCTGGATGGCCCAGCTGCCCTACGACCCCGACCTGTTGACCATCCTGGCCGTCGCGTTCCGCGAGATCGACACCATCGAGGTGGCCTCGGGCGTGGTGCCGATCCAGGTTCAACATCCGACCCAGCTCGCCCAGCGCGCGCTGACCCTCAACACGATCGCCGGCGGGCGGTTCAGCCTGGGCATCGGCCTGAGCCATCGCATGGTGACCGAAGGCGTGTGGGGCATCTCGTACGACAAGCCCGTGCGCCAGATGCGCGAATACCTCGACGCGCTGCTGCCGCTGCTGGCCGGTGAGCCCGCCGACACCGCGGGCGAATTCTGGACCACACACGGTTCGCTCAAGGTGCCGGGCGCCCCGGCGCCGGATGTGTACCTCGCTGCCCTGGGACCGCAGATGCTGCGTCTCGCCGGCCGCCGCAGCGCCGGCACCATGACGTGGATGACCGGACCCAAGACACTGGCCGATCACGTCGTCCCGGCGCTGCGCACCGCGGCCGCGGAAGCCGGCCGGTCGGAGACGTCGGTGCGGGTGGTGGCGTCGCTGCCGGTGAGCGTCACCGACGACGTCGCAGGCGCCCGGGCCCGAGCCGCCGAGGAGTTCGCGATCTACGGGCAGTTGCCGTCGTACCGCGCGATGCTGGACCGCGAAGGCTATGCCGGACCGGAGGACGCCGCCATCATCGGCGACGAGGAAACCGTGGCGCAGCGGCTCGACGAACTGGCCGCATCCGGTGTCGACGAGTTCGTCGCGAGCCTGTTCGACGCCGATGCCGAGACGCGTGCCCGCACCCGTGCGCTGCTGCGATCGAAGGACAATTGATCGCCCGCAATTGCCCCTGGTGTGATCTAGATCCCGGGCGTACGATCGATCGCACGACGGGTTCGGGAGTGGCTATTCCGAAGAGTCGGCAAGGGTTGAAAGCCGACCGCGCGAGACTGACGTGACGCACCTATTTGCCCTCCCGAACCCGCCTTTTTTGCCGTTCGGTACGGCTGGCCACACCGACGATTGGCCGGACAGCACGATGGCTCGCGCTGAGCGTCGCAGGCGACGATAGGTGCCGTGACCACAACAACCGTCATCTCCTCCCGGTCGGATTGGGCGCGAACGCTTCTGCTGCCGCTGCAGCCCGAGTCCTGGCGCCGCTACCTCTACTTCGTGCTCGTCAGCGTGCTGGCGGTCGCCGGGGTGGCGTTCCTGTTCGTCGCGAGTTTGGCGTCCGGATTGCTGCTTGCGACGTTGATCGGCATTCCGCTTCTGGCACTGGTGGTGATGAGCGGGCGGGCGTGGAACCGGCTGTACCGGGCGCTGGCCCGACTGACCGGTGTCGAGATCGATGCGCCGCCACCGTTCGAGCGGCCGGGCGGACGGCTGCAAACAATCACGGCAGCACTCACCGATGGCGTCGGTTGGCGCAGTCTTGGCTTCGTCACGCTGCACTCCGTCGTCATGACCCCCGTCGGCTATTTCGTGATCGTGGGCATCGCGGTGTGCGCGATCTCCGTCGCCTCCCCGCTCGTGTACGTCGCGGTGGGCCACCCCTTCATGACGATCGGCGAACCGGTGGACTCGCTGCCCGCATACCTGTTGCTGTCGATCGGCGGCCTCGCCGGTCTGTACGCACTGGGCTGGGTGATGATCGGCGTCGGTCGCGTCGACGTGATGCTGGCGCGTACCCTGCTCGGCGCGACTGAGCGCGACCGGCGGGTGGGCCAGTTGGA
This sequence comes from Mycobacterium sp. IS-1556, assembly GCF_001499985.1. NCBI lineage: Bacteria > Bacillati > Actinomycetota > Actinomycetes > Mycobacteriales > Mycobacteriaceae > Mycobacterium > Mycobacterium sp. IS-1556. The sequence continues at coordinate 108,104 of NZ_LQIM01000004.1, read as the reverse complement.
GCGGGCCCGCGCCGACGTGGTCGACGAGTCGGCCGCCACGCTGCAGCGGGTGGAACGCGACCTGCACGACGGCACCCAGGCGCGGCTCATCACCGTCGCGATGGCGCTTGCCCGCGCCGAGGAGAACTTCGCGTCCTCGGATGTGGGCCGCGCCCGCGAACTGGTCTCCGACGCGTTGGCCAACACCAAGGACACGTTGACCGAACTGCGCGATCTGGTGCGCGGGATCCGCCCGCCCGCACTGGATCTGGGCCTCGAAGCGGCGGTGCAGACCCTTGCGGCGCGCAACCCGCTGCCCGTCGACGTCACGGTCGATCTGCCGGTGCGCCCGTCGATAGGCGTGGAAACCATGGCGTACTTCTGCGTTGCCGAGTTGCTGGCCAACGTCTCCAAGCACTCCGGCGCCGACCACGCCACGGTGACGATTCGTAGTGATCCGCGTGAACTACGAATCACCGTGCAGGACAACGGCTCCGGTGGTGTGCAGGTCGGCACGGGATCCGGGCTGACGGGCCTGCGGGAACGGCTGGCGATGCTCGACGGCGACCTGGTTGTCGACAGTCCGGACGGCGGCCCGACCGTCGTCACCGTGGTGGTGCCGCCAGGAGCCCAGAAATGACGCGCGTGGTCATCGCCGAGGACAACGCGATCCTGCGTGACGGCCTGGCGCAGCTACTCCGCGAGCGTGGGTATGACGTGGCGGCCAGGGTCGGCACCGCGGATGAGTTGCTCGGTGTCGTCGACGATCTCACGCCCGACGCCGCGATCATTGACGTCCGCATGCCGCCGTCATTCACCGATGAGGGTCTCGTCGCGGCCGTGTCCCTACGGCGGACACACCCCGGCGTCGGCGTGCTGGTGTTCTCACAGTGGGTGGAAACCCGCTACGCGAATGAGCTTCTCGCGGCCAGCCCCGACGGTGTGGGCTATCTGCTCAAGGACCGGGTGACCGACATCGGCGAGTTCGATGCCGCACTGCGACGGGTGGCGTCGGGCGGTACCGCCCTCGACCCCGAGGTGGTGCGCCAGTTGATCGGCGGCCGGCGCGCGACGGCAGTCGACCGGTTGACTCCCCGCGAGCGCGAGGTGCTGGGCCTGATGGCCGAAGGTCATTCCAACAGCGGGCTGGCGCACCATCTCTCGATCACCGAACGTGCCGTCGAGAAGCATGTGTCGGCGATCTTCACCAAGCTCGACCTGGCGCCGTCGCAAGCGCATCACCGCCGCGTGTTGGCGGTGGTCACCTATCTCAACTCCTGACGCCGCGTCGTCGTGCCGGCCCTCGGAAGGCCGCCAACACAACCAAAACCGCCCCCGGGAAGAGTCCGGGGGCGGTCTTGTCGGAGGCGACGAGTGGCTTTAGAAAGCCGCTTCGTCGAGCTCCATCACCTCGTTGTCGAGGTTCTCGATGATCTGGCGCGTGCTGGTGAGCAGCGGCAGGAAGTTCTTCGCGAAGAACGACGCCACCGCAACCTTGCCCTCGTAGAAGGCGCGCTCGTCACCGCTGGCTCCTGCATCGAGCTTGTCGATCGCCACCGCGGCGTGCTGGGCCAGCAGCCAACCGATGACCAGGTCGCCGACGCTCATCAGGAAGCGCACCGAGCCCAGGCCGACCTTGTACAGCTCGGCCGGGTTCTCCTGCGCGGCCATCAGGTAGCCGGTGAGCGTGGCGGCCATGCCCTGGACGTCCTCCAGCGCGGTGGCCAGCAGCGCGCGCTCGGCCTTCAGCCGGCCGTTGCCCGACTCGTTCTTGACGAACTGCTCGATCTGGCCGGCCACGTACGCCAGCGCCTGGCCCTTGTCCCGCACGATCTTGCGGAAGAAGAAGTCCTGCGCCTGGATGGCGGTGGTGCCCTCGTAGAGCGAGTCGATCTTGGCGTCGCGGATGTACTGCTCGATCGGATAGTCCTGCAGGAAGCCCGAACCACCGAAGGTCTGCAGGCTCTCGGTCAGCTTGGCGTAGGCCTGCTCGGAGCCGACGCCCTTGACGACCGGCAGCATCAGGTCGTTGACCTTGACCGCCAGCTCGGCGTCGACGTCGTGCAGCGCCTTGGCGACCGCGGTGTCCTGGAACGTCGCGGTGAACAGGTACAGCGCACGCAGACCCTCGGCGTAGGCCTTCTGGGTCATCAGCGACCGGCGGACGTCCGGGTGGTGCGTGATGGTCACCCGCGGCGCGGTCTTGTCGGTCATCTGCGTCATGTCCGCGCCCTGCACACGCTCCTTGGCGTACTCGAGCGCGTTGAGGTAACCGGTGGACAGCGTGGCAATCGCCTTGGTGCCCACCATCATCCGGGCCTGCTCGATGACCTCGAACATCTGCGCGATGCCCTCGTGCACCTCGCCGACGAGCCAGCCCTTGGCGGGAACGCCGTGCTGGCCGAAGGTCAGCTCACAGGTAGCGGAAACCTTGAGGCCCATCTTGTGCTCGACGTTGGTGACGAACACGCCGTTGCGCTCACCGGGCTCGCCGGTCTCCGGATCGAACAGGAACTTCGGTACGAAGAACAGCGACAGACCCTTGGTGCCCGGTCCTGCGCCCTCGGGGCGAGCCAGCACCAAGTGGAAGATGTTCTCGAACAGGTCATCGGAGTCGGCCGAGGTGATGAAGCGCTTCACGCCATCGATGTGCCAGGAGCCGTCGTCCTGCTGGACTGCCTTGGTGCGGCCCGCGCCGACGTCGGAGCCCGCGTCGGGTTCGGTGAGGACCATCGTGGCGCCCCACCCGCGGTCGGAGGCCAGCACGGCCCACTTCTTCTGCTCTTCGGTGCCGAGGTTGTACATGATCTGCGCCATGCCCGGGCCCATCGCGTACATGTACGCGGCCGGGTTGGCGCCGAGAATGTGCTCGATGAGGGCCCACTGCAGGGCGCGAGGCATCGGCATGCCGCCGAGTTTCTCGTCGAGGCCGATCTTGTCCCAGCCGCCGTCAAACAGGGCGCGCATCGACTTCTTGAACGGCTCGGGCAGCGTCACCGAGTGGGCGTTCGGATCGAACACCGGCGGATTGCGGTCGCCTTCGGCGAACGACTCGGCGATCGGGCCCTCAGCCAACCGGGCGACCTCGCCGAGCATCTCGCGGGCGGTGTCGATGTCCAGGTCGGCGAAGCCACCGTCGCCGAGCGCCTTGTCAACGCCGAAGACCTCGAACAGGTTGAAGACCTGGTCACGAACGTTGCTCTTATAGTGGCTCACGGTTCCTCCTCGGTGAGATAGCCACTCAACGGTTGGGTACTTCTGGCTAAGTTACCCACCAGTAACTGCCTCGAACTATACCCATCAGTAACTTCAACTCAAGCCACCACGGAACAATTTCCGCAGCCTAACTAACCGCCCGGTTGGTCGGGCGGCCAAAACCCCAGTTGACAGGCGCTTGGCCGACCGCCTCGACCCGCTGTGAGAATCATCACCCGGCCTGCCGATAGGGTGTTGCGATGCTTAGCGTCGCGGTCTGGGGGACAGGAAACATGGGCGCCTGCGCCATCCGTTCGACGGTGGCGTTTCCCGGTCTGCAGCTCGCCGGCGTCATCACGTCCTCACCGGACAAGGCCGGCCGCGATGCCGCGACGTTCGCCGGGCTCGACGCGCCGACCGGCGTCAGCGCCACCACCGACGACAGGGATATCGGCGCCGTCCTCGCGCAATGCGATGCCGTCGCCTACATGGCGTCCGGCGACATCCGCCCCGACGAGGCCGTCGCCGACATCGAACGCTGCCTACGCGCGGGCAGTCACGTGGTGACGCCGTCGCTGTACTCGCTCTACGATCCGCGTTCGGCGCCTCCGGACTGGGTCGACCGGCTGACCCGGGCAGCGGAGGAGGGCAACTCCGCGCTGCTGGTCAGCGGCGTCGACCCCGGTTGGGGCAACGACGCGCTCGCGGTCCTCGCCGCCGGGTTGTGCACGAGGATCAAGACCATCCGCTGCCAGGAGATCTTCGACTACTCCACCTACAACCAGCCGTTCGCCGTCAAGGTGTCGTGCGGGTTTGGCGGGTCCATGGACGAGACCCCGATGATGCTGCTGCCCACCATCCCCACGATGGTGTGGGGCGGCAACATCCGACTAGTCGGGCGAGGTCTCGGCATGGAGATCGACGAGATCACCGAGGAGGTCGAGCGGCGACCGCTGGAGGAGTCCGTCGAGACGGTGATGGGGACCTTCGAGAAGGGCACGCAGGGCGCGTTCTGGCTCAAGGTCATCGGAAAGTCGGGTGGGCGCGAACGCATCGTCATCGACCACATCACCCGTATCCACGCGTCATGTGCGCCCGACTGGCCGTATCCCGACGAGGGCGTCGGCGATCACCGCGTGATCATCGACGGAGATCCGCAGCTGACGATCACGACGCGCGCCGACGTGCCGGGCGGCACCCGTGCCGACGGCGGCAACACCACCGCGGCCAATCGATTGCTCGGTGCGCTCGACTGGCTGTCGAATCAGAAGCCCGGCATCTACGACGGGCTCGACGTGCCGCTGCAGACGGCGCTGCCGCCCGAGGTGCAAGCTCAGCGCTGGGCCTAACTCGTGCTTCGCCGAAACTGCTCACAGATCGCGATTTTCGCCAGATCGGCGATCTGCCCGCAGTCTCGGCGAGATCAGTCGCCCTCTGAAACCACCTGCTTCTCTGTTGATTCCGCCTCCTCCTGCGCGGGCGACTCCGCATCCGGCAATTGACCGACGAGATACTCGGCCAGCCCGCCGATGGTCGGATAGTCGAATACCGCGGTCGCATTGATCGTGAACGCGCCGCCGAACTGACTGTGCAACCGGTTTCGGAGTTCGATCGCCATCAGCGAATCCGTTCCCAGGTCCAGGAACCGACTGGTGGCGGCGGGCGGTTGTGCCAATCGCAGGAAGTTCTGCACCTCGCGCTGCAGGAATTCGGTGACGAAGCTCGCGCGCTGCGGTACCGGAATCTCCTGCAACTGCCGAAGCAGCTCGCTGTCACCGGTCACCTCACCTTCGGGGCGAGGCAACACCAGCTCGAGAATCGGTGGCCGGGAAGCGCCCAACAACTTCGCAGCCCGCTGCCAGTTGGCTTTGACGACGGTGGCCTGCCCGGTGCCGTTCGCGACGACCTCGGCGAGCGCGCTCAGTGCGGCGGCGGGCTCCAGTGGCACCAGTCCCGTTGCGCTGAGATTGTTGTGCGCGGCTTCGGAAGTGGCCATGCCGCCCTTGGCCCATGGCCCGAAGTTGATTCCCGTGGCCGGCAGCCCCTGCGCCTTTCTCTGCGCGACGAGGCCGTCGAGCAGCGCGTTGGCGGTCGCGTAGTTGGCCTGGCCGGGTGAACCGAACACGCTGGAGACCGATGAGGACACGATGAAGAAGTCCAGATCGTCATCTTTCGTCAGCCGGTCCAGATGGCAGGCGCCGAACGCCTTGGGCGCCAACGTCGTCCGGAAGCGCTCCAGGGTCTGCTCCGACAGCAGCGCATCGTCGAGCACACCGGCCAGATGCACCACTCCGGCAAGGGGCGGCAGCTCGGTGCGGATCCGCTTCAGCAGATTCGCGACCTCGGAATCGTCGCCGACGTCGGCCGCGAAGACGTGGACGCGGCACTTGTAGCGCTCGGTGATCTCGCCGATCGCGTGCTGGGCGTGTGCGTCGGGTTCACGCCGGCTGGTCAGCACGATGTCCCCGGCGCCGAGTTGGGCCAGATACGACGCCGTGTGCATTCCGATCGCTCCGAGTCCGCCGGTGATCAGATAGCTGCGATCGGGCCGCGGCTGCAGCGGATTCGGTATCTGCAGCACGATTTTCCCGATGTGCCGGGCTTGCTGCATGCGGCGGAACGCGGCCCGCGCCTCGGTCAGCGGATAAATCTCGGCGGGCAGTGGTGTCCACTCGCCACTGGCCAGCCCGTCCGACACCTCGGTCAGCAAGCCTCGAATTCGCTCGGGCTCTTGGAAAGTCACCGTGTCCAGCGCAACGATCTCGTAAGCGATATCGGGGCGTGCCGCGGCCATCTGCTCATGCGTCCAGATGTCGCGCTTGGCGATCTCGGCGAACCGGCCGTTGTGGGCGGTGGCCCGAACGGTCGCTTCGATGAACCCCGCGTTGGTGAGGCTGTTGAGCACCACGTCGACGCCGGCGCCGTCGGTGTCCGCGAGGATCTGATCGGCGAAATCCGTAGTACGCGAGTCGTAGACGTATTGCACACCCATCTTGCGCAGCGTCGCGCGCTTGTAGGTGCTGGCGGTCGCGAACACGACGGCGCCGTGCTGCTGTGCCATCTGGATGGCGGCCAGTCCGACGCCGCCGCTGGCCGCGTGAACGAGCACCCGGTCCCCGGGCCGCAACTGCGCCCAGTCGAAGGCGAGCCGGGCCGTGAGTGCGGCCGCGGGAATGGTCGCGGCCGCGGTCGCGCTCAGGCCGTCGGGTACGGGCGCCACCAACTGCGCCGGCACGTTGAACCGGCTGGCGAACGCGCCCTGCATGAAACCGTAGACCCGCTGGCCGACCTCGAGCTGGAACCCATCCCGTCGCTCCGCTCGCCCCGAACCGACGCCGGTACCCAATTGTGTGACGACACCGGCGAAGTCACCGCCGATCGGCCCCGGGTCGCCGGGGTAGAGGCCCAGTACGTTGAGCACGTCCCGGAAGTTGAGGCCCGCTGCCTCCACCCGCACCTGCACATAACCCTCATCTGGCGGTGGCACGTCCGCCTCGGTGAGCCGCAGATTGTCGATCGCGCCGCGTTCGGTGGGCGCCAGGGCGTAATCGGTCGAGCGTGGGACCGTGAGATGACCGCTGCGCGCCCATGGCAATAACCGCGTCGCCAGCAGCTTTCCTTGCCGCAGCGCGATTTCCGGTTCATCGATGGGTGCGGCCAGCAGGCCGGCCAGTGCGCGCACGGCCTCCGGCGATCCGTCACTGTCGACCAGTTTGCAGCGCAGCGCCGGTTCCTCGGCGATCGCGGTGCGCCCGAATCCCCACAGCGCCGCCTGCGCCGGATCGACCGGCTCACCGGACTCGGTGGCGACGGCCCGCTCGGTGACAATCCACAGTCCACCAGGCAATTTCACCGCCCCACCCTGCACGGCGTGCACAACGCTGAGCAGCTGGGCGATCTCGGTTTCGATCCGTTTGGCCCCGCTTTCCGGACCGGAGCTACGCCAGACGACGCCTGAGAACGGCATCCCGCGCTGCTGAGCGTGGTCCAACAGCTGACCCAACGGCTCAGGATTGGTGGTCCGGTCGAACGGGATGCCGCCCGGTACGTTGGCCGCCAGCTCGTCGAATCCGGCGATAAGCAAGGTGCCGTCCGGCCTTCCAGCATTCTCGGTTGATGCCGACGGCGGCACCTCGTGCCAGCCGAGGGTGTACAGCAGCCGGGTGGCGTCGCCGCCGAGCCCACGCAACAACGCCTCCCGGGGCGCGCGCTTGACCGTGAACTCGCGAATCCCGCCCAGCTGTCGGCCGTCTCGGTCGACGAAATCGAGATCGAAAACCTGGGTCTCGCTGTCGAGCCCGCTGTTGTGCCACCGCGCGCGGCAATAGAACCGCCGAGGCATCTTCTCCCGCAACATCACCTGCCCGTACCGCAACGGTAGGAACAGATCGTTGACTCCCTGTTCGGCGGCCAGAAGCGCCGGGAACGCTGGGAATGCGACGCCGGTGCACAGGTCCATCAGGACCGGATGCATGGGCTCGGCGCCGAGGTGTTCGGCGAGTTCTTCGCCGACGGCGATATCGCCGATCGCCTCACCCTCACCGAGCCACACCGACTTCAGCGAACCGGACCAGTTGGGTCCCCATGCGAGTTCCATGTCGGCGAAGGTGTCGAACAGATCCTGCGGGCGCATGCGCTCCATCCGCTCGATGGCCGCGTCGACCGGATCCGCGTGCTCGGGCTCCGGCTCGTCGGCGATGTCGGGGACACCGACGAGGACAGTGCCGTCGGCGTTGAGCGACCAGTCGGCATCACGATCACCGTATGGGCGGCTGTGCACCTGGAAGCGCCGCTCACTGCCGTCCGACCCCGGATGCAGTGTCAGCTGCACTTCGCGCGAACTCTTCTCCGGCAGGATGATCGGCTCGTAGAAGAAGACGTCCGTCACGCGGGCAGGTGAACCGACCGCGGCCAGGGCCATCGCCGCGTACGTCGCCCCGGGAACGACGACGGTGCCGTAGATGACGTGGTCGGACAGCCACGGCTGCGACTTGACCGACAGCCTGCTGGTGTAGACGGTGTCACCCGAGGCGAGGTCCTTCGCGTAACCGAGGATTCCGGATACCGCGGGGCCGGCACCTCCCTCTGTGACGATCCCTCCCGTCCTGGGCCAGAACCGGCGGCGCTGGAACGGATAGGTGGGCATTTCCAGTCTGCGACGTGGCTCGCGATGCAGCGCCGCGAAATTCGGCCGGAGGCCGCCGACGTAGGACGCGGCCAGCGCATCAGCGATCTGGCGCCGGTCATCGACACCCTTCCGCAGGGACACGATCGCCCGCGGGGAAGCCAGATGCTCCGGCCAGACCTGCACCGCGGCGCCGGTCAGCACCGGTTGCGGTCCTATCTCCATCAACACGGAGCAGCCCAGCGCCGCCACGGTGCGCACGCTTTCGGCGAACTGCACCGGCTGGCGGGAATGCCGCCGCCAGTACGCGGCGTCGAGTGAGGTGTGCGTCGTGAGTACGGCGCCGGTGCGGTTGCAGATCAGCGGTATCGTCGGGGCAGCGAACTGCAATTGCGCTGCGTACGACTCGAATTCGTCGAGCACCGGATCCAGCAGTTCCGAGTGGAAAGCGTGGCTGGTCTCCAAGCTGGTGCAGCGGATGCCGTCGTCGCTGAAACGGGCGACGATCTGTTCCACATCCTCGCCGGGTCCCGAGACCACCGTGTTGGGACCGTTGTAGGCGGCGACCGACACCCGCGGGAATTCTCCGGTGGCCTCTTCGACGTGCTTGGCGTCGGCGAACACCGCCGCCATTCGCCCACCTTCAGGAAGACTTCCGAACAACCTGCCGCGCTCGGCGATCAGCCGGGCGCCGTCCTCGAGGTTGAAGACCCCGGCCACACAGGCCGCCGCGTACTGGCCCACACTGTGCCCCAGCACCACATCGGGTTCGATCCCCCACGACTGCCACAGTCGGGCCAGTCCCATCTCGACGGCGAAGAGCGCCGGCTGCGCGAACGACGTGTGCCGGAGGGTTTCTCCGGTCTCCCGGTCGGTGGCGAACAGCACTTCCAGTAACGGACGCGGCAACATCCCGTCGACCGCTTCCGCGCAGCGCTTCACGGTCTCGGCGAAAACCGGCTCGGTGAAGAACAATTCGCGCGCCATTCCCGGGTACTGGCTGCCCTGACCCGTGAACAGCCACGCCGTCGTCGGTGCGCCGATGCACTCACCGCGCACCACGCCCGGCCGCAGCCGGTTCTCGGCCAACTCGGCCAACAGTTCGCGCGCACCTTGCACCGAATCGACGACCAGAGCTCCCCGATGCTCGAAATGCGAACGACCGACTCCGGCCGTGTAGCAGACATCGGCGATGTCCACCTTCGGATTCGCGTCCAGCCAGTCGCCGAATCGCTGTGCCGATGCGACCAGTGCCTCTGGTGACCGCGCCGACAGTGTCAGCACATTGAGCGGATGTTTTCCGGCATCCGGTTCCGCCGCAGTGTCGCCGGGCGCGTATTCGTCCGCGGTCGCCGACGGCGGTGCCTCTTCGATGAGCACATGGGCGTTCGTCCCGGTGAACCCAAACGAACTCACACCGGCGCGCCGCGGCTTGCCGTTGGCTTGCCACGGCTTCGCCTGGTCCACGACCCGCACGGGCAGCGAGTCCCACGGGATGTGCGGCGACGGGTTCTCGAAATGCAGGCTTCGCGGCAGCATCTCATGCTGCAGCGACATCACGACCTTGATCAAGCCCGCCGCCCCCGAGGCCGATTCGAGGTGGCCGATGTTGGTCTTCACCGACCCCATGAGCAACGGCCGGTCCGGATCGCGGGAAGCGCCGTAAGCGGCCGCGGCGGCCTGGACCTCGATCGGATCACCCAGCGGGGTGCCGGTCCCGTGTGCCTCGAGGTAGTCGACATCCCCGCCGGTCAGGCCGGCCCGGGTCAGCGCCGCGCCGATAAGCCGTTGCTGTGCACCACCATTGGGCACCGTCAGACCACTCGAGGCGCCGTCTTGATTGACCGCGCTGCTGGGTATCACCGCGCAGATCCGATCGTTGTCGCTGACCGCGTCGCTCAGCCGCTTGAGCACCAGAATGCCGCAACCTTCACTGCGCACGTAGCCGTCGGCGGAGGCGTCGAAGGTCTTGCATCGGCCGACGGGGGACAGCATCCGCGCGCGCGAGGCGGCGATCACCGTCACCGGACTCAGCAGGACGTTCACACCGCCGGCCAAGGCCATGTCGCAGTCACCGGAGCGCAGTGCCAGGCAGGCCTGATGGACGGCCACCAACGCCGAACTGCATGCGGTGTCGACCGCCACAGCGGGCCCTTCGAGTCCGAGCGCGAAGGCCACCCGACCGGCGATGGCGTTGAGCGCATTGCCGGTGATGAAGTAGGGCTCGATCTTGTCGACCGACTCGGAGGACAACAGGTGCGCGTACTCGTTGGCAGCGACCCCGGCGAAGATGCCGGTCCGGGTGCCGCGCAACGCGGATGGCGCGTAACCAGCCCGTTCCAAACCCTCCCAGACGGTCTCGAGCATCAGCCGCTGCTGCGGCTCGATCCAGACGGCCTCGCGCGGGGAGATGCCGAAGAACTCGGGATCGAATCCGTCGATGCTGTCGAGGAATCCGCCGAAGCGCGTGTAGGTCTTACCCGCGGTCGCTGGATCCGGGTCGTAGAACTCGTCGATGTCGAAGCGGTCCTCGGGGACCTCCCGGATGGCGTCGACACCGTCGAACAGCAGCTCCCAGAAGGCCTCCGGGTTCGGTGCGCCGGGGAAGCGGCACGACACCGCGACGATCGCGACCGGTTCGTCCGGGCGCGATGTGACCGCCGGCGTCACTCGAGGCTCGGGACTGGCCAGCGAGCCGAGCCCGAGGACGTCGCCGAGCAGATAGTCGGCCACGTCGGACAAACGGGGGTGATCCATCACCAGGGTAACGGGAATCTCCGTGCCCACGCCTTGTTCGATCCGGCGGCGCAGCTCGACCGCCATCAGCGAGTCCATGCCGAGGTCGAAGAACCCGGCGTCTTCTCGGATCTCCGCGGTGTCAACACGCGTCACCTCCGCGACCGCGTCGCGCAGGTAACCGGTCAGAAGTCTCTTGCGCTGCTGCACAGGAGCGTTCGTGAGCTGCTCGACCAGCCGGGTCTTTCCGGACGCCGTCACCGCCGGCGTCGCGAGGTGGGCCGGCACCTCGCGCTCCAACTCCGCCAGGAACGCCCGCCTGCCGGCCTGCTGATAGAGCGGCAGGAAGCGCGACCAGTCGATCCGGGCGACAACCCCTTGTACGGCACCGTGGTCCGAGGAAGCCGCCACGACATCGACCAGGCCCGCCAGGGCGTCGGCGGGGGACAACGTCCGTACCCCGCGCTGATCCAGTCGCGCACGGGAATCGGCGTCGGCCATGCCGGCCGCCCACGGACCGAAATTGATGCTGATTCCGGGGATGTGCCGTTCGCGCAGGTGCCAGGCCAGCCCGTCGAGGAAGGCGTTGGCCGCGCCGTACGCGGTCTGGCCGAATCCGCCCCATACCGAGGCAATCGACGAGGTGCTGAGGAAGAAGTCCAGTTGCAGATCAGCGGCTGCCTCGCTCAAATGCCAGGCGCCCCAGACCTTCCCGGCGAAAACGCGATCGAGTTCGGCGTCGTCCAGGGTGGTCAGCGGGGTGGTGCCGACCTCACCCGCGGCATGGACGATGCCGGCCAGCGGGGGCAGCTCGGCCTGCACAGTGGCCAGCAGCCGTGCCACATCGTGGGCATCCGCAACGTCCGCGGCGACCACCTGTATTTCGCAGCCGTGCTGTTCTCCGAGGGCATCGATGCGCTGTTGCACCGCATCGCCGGGTGGACGTCGACTGGTCAGCACCAGACGCCGGGCGCCGCGGGCGGCCAGGTGACCGGCGATCTCCAGTCCTACCGCCCCGAGCCCGCCGGTGACCAAATATGTTGCGTCACCCCGCAATCGCATCGGCGATCCGCTCGGCCGCCGACTCCGCCGCACCAGCCGGGGAACGTAGACGACGCGGTCGCGCAGCGCGATCTGATCTTCCCTGTCGGAGTCGCGCGGCATCGTGACTCGGTCGACGAGGCCGCACCATTCGCCGGCCGTGCCGTCAGCCAGATCCGCCAGTCCGCCCCACACCTGGGGAAGCTCCAGCGCTGTGGCGCGGCCGAATCCCCACAGGCAGCTCTGATCCGGCGACACCGAATCGGTGTCAGTCACTCGTTGCGCGCCGCGGGTGACCAGCCAGATGGGGCTGCGTAGCTCGGCGGTCATCGCGGCACGGAAGAGCCGCCGCGTTCCGCCGAGGGTCCGGTGCTGCATCCGCAACAGCGACCGCATCGTCGGTGCGGTCCGCGAGTTCGGGTCCCCGTCGAGGGCTGCGACATGCACGATGCGAAGCACCGGATTGTCTTCTGCCGCAGCGCGCAACGCGCCTGCGAGCATTTCCTCGTCCTTGTCGGAGGCTGGCAGCCCGACGATCCGGTACCGGTGGCCGCGGGCAGTCAGCACGTCGACCAGAGGCTTGACTGTGTGGGTGTCGTCGGCGACCAGGATCCACTCGGAACCTTCGTCGGCTCCCGCGCCGGAGACGGCGGCGGTGCATTCCTCCCAGCGGAACTCGTAGCGGTCGTCTGCGACGGATTGGGTGGTCCGTTGTTGGTTGTGTCGGGTGGCGAGCTTGGTCAGCACGGCCAGGGTCTGCTGATCGTCGTCGGCCCCGTCGAGGAGGGTCGCGAGTTCCTCGATCCGGCCGTCCTCCAGGAGACGGACGGTTTCGGTACGCGGTCGGCCATCGTGTTGTTGTGCGGCGGGTCGCTGGTGGTTGTCGCGGAACCAGTACTGGCGATGTTCGAACGGGTAGACGGGTAGGTCGAGCTTTCGCGCGTGCGCCTGTCGGAAGGCGTCGAATTCGGGTTGGTGGCCCAGAACATAGGCGTCGGCGACGGCTTCGGTGATCTGCCGGTGGTCGGCGGTGTTTCGACGCAGGGAAGCGATCGCCCGGGGCGCGGTTGCCGGGTCGGGCCAGGCCCGCAGGGCGGCGGCGGTGAGCACCGGTTGCGGGCCGATCTCGAGCAGTACCTTGCAATTCAGATCGGCAAGGGTGCGCACGCTCTTGGCGAACTCCACCGGCTGGCGCGCGTGCCGACGCCAGTAGGCGCCATCGAGTTTCACGCTCCTGCCGAGTGCGTCGCCGGTGCGGTTGTCGATCAAGATCCGCTGTGGCGGAGCGTAATCGAACCGTTGTGCGTACGACTCGAAGTCGTCGAGGATGGCGTCCAACAACGCCGAGTGGAACGCGTGGCTGGTGTCCAGCCAGTCGCACCGGACACCGTCGGCCACCAACGCGGTTACGGCCTTCTCCAGATCGACTGCGGGACCGGATAATACGGTGTTGGCACCGTTGTAGGCGGCGACCGACAGCGTGGTGAACCGATCGGTCAGGCCCTCGACGCGCTCGGCGGGGGCGAACACCGCGACCATTCGACCGCCCGCGGGCAGGCTGCCGAAGAGGCGGCCGCGTTCGGCCATCAGCACAGCGCCGTCCTCGAGACTGAAGACGCCCGCGACGCAGGCCGCGGAGTATTGGCCGACGCTGTGACCCAGCACCACGTCGGGCTCGAAACCCCAGGACTGCCAGAGGCGGGCCAGGCCCATCTCGACCGCGAACAGTGCGGGCTGCGCGTAGGAGGTCTGCCGCAGCGTCTCTGTGCCGTCGCTACCATCCGGCTGGCCGACGTCGAAAATTACGTCCAGCAAGGGCTTTTCGAGAATATCGGCGACGGCCGCCGCGCATCGCTGCAGCGTCTGGGCGAACACCGGCTCGGTGTCGAACAACTCTCGCGCCATGCCCGGGTATTGGCTGCCCTGACCCGTGAACAGCCACGCCGTCTTCGGAGTGTCGTGGGATTCTCCGCGCACCAACCCCGGTGCCGGGCGGTCGTCGGCGAGCGCGCCGAGTAGCTCGACGGCGGATTCCCTTGAATTGACCACCAGCGCGGCCCGGTGCTCCAGGTGGGCCCGTGCCGTCCCGGCGGTGAAGCACACGTCCGCCAGGCTGACCTCCGGATGCGCGGTCAACCATGTGCGATACCGGTCGGCTATCTGCGCCAGCGCGGAGGGCGTCTTGGCCGAGAGCGGAAGAAGGCCGAACCGCGGGGTCGCCCCGACCGGCTCCGGTGCCGGCGCGGCCACCTCGGGCGCTTCCTCGAGGATGACGTGCGCGTTTGTCCCGGCGAATCCGAACGAGCTGATTCCTGCGATGCGGGGGCGGCCGTTGCGCTCCCACGCGGTGGCCTCCTTGACCACCTGCACCGCGAGCCGGTCCCAGGGAATGTGGGGCGACGGGTTCTGAAAGTTCAGGTGCTGCGGCAGCAACTCGTGCTCGAGCGACAGGATGACCTTGATTACACCGGCGACGCCCGCGGCCGCTTCCAGATGCCCGATGTTCGTCTTCACCGAGCCCACCAACAGCGGCTGCCCGGGTCCGCGCCCGGCGCCGAGCACCTCGCCTGCGGCCTGTACCTCGATCGGATCGCCCAGCGACGTGCCGGTGCCGTGGGCTTCCAGATATCCGACATCGCTGGGCTCGACGCCGGCACGCTTCAGCGCTTCGGCGATAACTAGTTGCTGTGCAACGCCGTTCGGTACTGTCAGGCCGCCCGACGCGCCGTCCTGGTTGATCGCGCTGCCGCGGATCACGGCCCTGATCCGGTCGTCGTCGCGGACCGCGTCCTCGAGCCGCTTGATGACCAGGACACCGCAACCTTCGCCGCGCACATAGCCGTCCGCGGCCGCGTCGAAGGTCTTGCACCGGCCATCGGGCGCGAGCATGTGCGCGTTGGAAAACGTGATCATGGTCGCCGGTGTGAGCAGGACGTTCGCGCCACCGGCCAGCGCAAGGTCGCATTCACCCAACCGCAGCGCTTGGCACGCCTGATGGATCGCCACCAGCGACGAGCTGCACGCCGTGTCGACCGCGACCGCGGGCCCCTGCAGCCCCAACCGGTAGCTGATCCGTCCCGCCGCCGCGGCATTGGACGTCCCGATGGCCATGTAGGCCTCGATCTCCGGATAGGTCAGCTCGTCGGATGCCATTCCGAGGTAGTCGTGAGTGGCCAGACCCACGAACACGCCGGTGCTGGTGTTGGCCAGCGCCGTCGGAGCGATGCCCGCATGCTCCACCGCGCGCCACGTCGTCTCCAGCAGGAGCCGATGCTGCGGGTCCATCGAGTTGACCTCGCGCGTCGACATCCCGAAAAACGGCGCGTCGAACCCCGTCACGTCATCGACGAACCCCGCGCGACGGGTCACCACCTTGCCGGGTGCGCCGGGTTCCGGGTCGAAGAACTCGTCGGCGTCCCAGCGGTCCCTGGGCACTTCCGATACCGCGTCGCGGCCCTCACGCAGCACATTCCAGAACTCGTCGGCGTCCGCAGCGCCCGGAAAACGCGCAGCGTAGCCGACGATTGCAAAACGGGGCGCCGGCTCGATCTGCTTTTCGGCGGGTCCCATGCCGTCCTCCCTGCATCGACGGTCACATTTACACTCTGCGCGACACTTGTAGCGCCGAAGAGCGAGCGACTCCGAGGAACACTATTGCACGTGCAACTATCTCGTGCGGGGTCTCACTCCCGGGGTACCGTCGGCGCCGGGCGACTACGGTCGGGCCGCGGGTGGGTTGACCCCGCCATGAGTGATGCCGGCCTTGAAGGCCGGCATTAGCTGGGAGTCCAGGAGAGGACCAAGCATTGCGCATAGGCAAGATCACGGTGGGCGCACTCGATGAATGGTCGCTGACTCCCGGCTCGGTCACCTCCTGGCATCCGACGGCCGAGGCGGCCGAGGCGGCCCGGCGAGCCCCCGTCAGTCCGGTGCCGATCAGCTACATGCAGCGCCAGCATTTGCGGAACTATTGCGAGTTGACGGCCGCGGGCCGAAATTTCTCCCGGCAGATCATCGCCAGCTGCGAGGTTGCTGGCCAGTGTGACATCGCGGCAATGGACCATGCCGTGAATGCCTACCTGCGCCGGCACGACACGTTCCGCAGCTGGTTCGAGCACAGCGGCGATGGAGAGTTCATTCGGCACGCCATCGACGATCCGGCCGACATCGAATTCGCGCCGATCGCTCACGGCGGCATGACGATCGAAGAGATACGCGCTCATGTCGTCGGCATACCGAATCCGTTGGAGTGGGGCTGCTTCACGTTCGGAATCATCCAAGGCGAAGACCAGTTCACTTTCTTCGCGGCCATGGATCACGTCCACGGCGACGCGACATTGATCGGCACCACAATGCTGGAAGCGAACGGAATGTATTCGGCGTTGAGTGGCGGCGGCGCGGCCCTCGCGCTTCCCGAAGCCGGTAGCTTCGACGACTTCTGTGTCCGCGAGCGAGAACGGACGTCGGAATTGACCGTGGATTCGCCCGACGTGCGGGCATGGATCGAATTCGCCGAAAGCAACGAAGGCGGCTTTCCGGAATTCCCGCTTCCGCTGGGCAACCCGCTCGACTCCACCAGCAGCGACATGACTTCGGAAGTCCTGATGGACCCCGCACAGACCGAGCGCTTCGAAGCGGCCTGCGCGGCGGTCGGCGCCCGCTTCGTCGGCGGCTTGTTCGCCTGCCTCGCCCAGGTCGAACACGAACTGACCGGTGCGCTCACCTATTACGGGCTCACGCCCCGGGATTCGCGTTCGGCCACGGACAATTTCATGACGCAGGGTTGGTTCACCGGCCTGATTCCGATCACGGTGCCGATCGGCGCGGCCTCATTCGCCGATGCCGCGTGGGCGGCGCAGAATTCGTTCGACTCGAATCTGAACATGGCAAAGGTGCCGTATTACCGCGTACTGGAATTGGCACCCTGGTTGAGTTGGCCTCGGCCGAATTTCCCCGTGTCGAATTTCTTCCATGCCGGTGCCGCTCCGCTCAACGCTGTGCTCGCCGCCGCCGATCTCGGCCTTGCCGACAACATCGGGATCTACCCCGACGGCCGATTCTCCTACCAGCTCACCATTTACATATTCCGATACGGCGAGGGCACGGTGATGGCGATCATGCATCCCGACAATGCGGTCGCCAGGAAATCCGTTACCCGCTACATGAACACGATGAAGTCCGTGTGCGCGCTGGTCGCCGACAGCGGGCAGTGGGGGCGCGTCGCATAGCGTGACGCGACGATGATGAGGGCGATATGCGACGGCTAGCCGATCTCGTGGTGCGGTGGCCCCTGGTGGTCATCGGGGTCTGGGTCGCGATGGCGATCGCCCTACCCCTGGCGGTTCCGTCCCTCGGCGAAATGGCCGAGAAGCACCCGCTCGACATCCTGCCCAGCGATGCGCCGTCGAGCGTCACGGCCCAGAAAATGGCCGAGGCGTTCGGCGAATCGGGCAACGACGACCTCTTGGTGATCGCGTTGGTCAACGAGAACGGTCTGACCCCCGCAGACGAGGCCACGTACCGAAAGCTCGTGGACGCGCTGCGGGACAACGTCACCGATGTGGTGTCGGTGCAGGACTTCGTCAGCACGCCCCAACTTCGGCCGTTCCTCACCAGCGAGGACAAGACGACCTGGGTGCTCCCGGTCAACCTCGAGGGGGAATTGGGCACACCGCGGGCGTTCGACTCATTCAACCGGGTGGCCGACCTCGTCAAGCTCAACGTTGCCGGCAGTTCGGTCGACGTCCATCTGACCGGCCCCGCGGCGACCGTCGCGGACCTCACCGTCGCCGGCGAACAGGATCGCCTTCCGATCGAGATCGCGATCGCGGTCTTGGTTCTCGGCGTGCTGTTGCTGGTGTACCGCAGCGCGGTCACGATGCTGCTGCCGTTGGTGACCATCGGATCGTCGCTGGTGATCGCGCAGGCCGTGGTGGCCGGGTACTCCCACCTGACCGGTTCCGGCGTCTCCAACCAGTCCATCGTGTTCCTGAGTGCGATCATGGCCGGCGCCGGAACGGACTACGCGGTCTTTCTCATCAGCCGCTATCACGACTATCTGCGGTTGGGTGAGGACTTCGATCAGGCGGTCAAGACGGCGATGATCTCCATTGGGAAGGTGATCACCGCATCCGCCGTCACGGTGGGGCTCACATTCCTTCTGCTGAGCTTCGCGCAGATGGGTGTGTTCAAAACTGTCGGGGTGTCCGCGGCGATCGGGATCGGCATCGCCTTCCTCGCCGGGTTGACACTGCTCCCGGCGATACTCGTGCTCGCCGGACCGCGTGGTTGGGTCAAGCCGCGGCGGGAGCTGACCGCCCGGTTCTGGAGGCGTTCAGGTATCCGCATCGTGCGCCGGCCCGTGGCGCATCTGGTCGGCAGTGTGCTCGTGTTGGCGCTGCTGGCCGGTCTGGCAGTGTTCGCGCGCTACAACTATGACGATCGCAAGGTTGTCTCGGCGTCGGCGCCGAGTTCGATCGGATACGCCGCGCTGGAACGCCATTTCCCGATCAGCCAGTCCATTCCCGAGTACATCCTCGTCCAGTCGCCGCATGACCTGCGCAACCCGCGGGCCCTTGCCGACCTGGAGCAGATGGCCTCGCGGGTGGCGCAATTGCCGAACGTCGGCTTGGTCAGTGGCATCACCCGACCCCTCGGCGAAGTGCCACGGGAGTTCCGGGCCACCTATCAGGCCGGCATCGTCGGCGACCGGCTGGCCGACGGCTCCGAGCAGATCGGTCAACGCGCCGGCGACCTCAACCGCCTCACCGCCGGAGCCGACACGCTGGCCGACACACTGGCCGACGTACGTGGTCAGATCAACACGATCGCGCCCAGCATCCAGGACCTGGTCGACACGTTCTCCTCGGTGCGGACCGAGTACGGCGGCGATGCGCTGGTGCGTGACGTCGAAGTTGCGGCCAAGCTCGTCGCCAGCGTCAACGCGCTCGGCAACTCCATGGGCGTGAACTTCCGCGCGGTCAAGGACATCTTCGCCTGGATCGGCCCGGTCCTCACAGCGCTTCAGGGCAACGCGGTCTGCGACGCCAACCCCTCCTGCGTCGACACTCGCCGGCAGTTTCAGCGGCTCGTTGCCGCGCGCGACGAAGGAGGCCTCGACGAGATCAACGATCTCGCGCACCAGCTTCAGGGCGTCGAGGACAGGCAGACCCTCAACGAGGCGGTGACCAAGCTCAACGCCGCCATGGCGAATGTCGCCAAGGCGGTCGACGCCATGGGATTGGACCAACCCGGTGGTCCACAGCAAGGCTTGACCGAGCTGCAGCAGGGCGCGAACCGCCTGGCCGCCGGGAGCCGGGAGGTGGCAGGCGGGGTGGATGAACTCGTCAAACAGGTCAAGGTGATCGCCGCCGGACTGAACGAGGCGTCGACCTTTCTGCTGACGATGAGGAGCAACGCTGCTGACCCGTCGCAGGCCGGTTTCAACATTCCCGCCCAGGTCCTGAATTTGCCGGACTTCCAGAAAGCCGCCACGGCCTACATCTCGCCGGACGGTCGCTCGGTGCGGTACCTGGTCCAAACTGAGCTCAACCCGTTCAGCCCGGAGGCGATGGATCAGGTCAACGAGATCCAGGACGTCGCGCGGGGCGCGCAGCCGAACACCGCGTTGGCCGACGCGACGATATCGATGGGCGGATACCCCGCCGCACTGCGGGACACGCGTGACTACTACCAGCAGGACATCCGATTCATCATCGCCGCGACGCTCATCGTGGTGCTGTTGACCTTGATGGTGCTGCTGCGCACGGTCGTCGCGCCGCTTTACCTCGTCGGGTCCGTGGTGATCTCGTACTTCGCGGCCGTCGGTCTCGGTGTCCTGACGTTCCAGCTGATCCTCGGGCAGGAATTGCATTGGAGCGTGCCACCATTGGCGTTCGTGGTGTTGGTTGCCGTGGGCGCCGACTACAACATGCTTTTCGTGTCGCGACTTCGGGACGAGTCGCCGCACAGCGTGCGTTACGGCGTTATCCGAACCCTGGGCTCGACGGGCGGCGTGATCACCGCCGCGGGCCTGATCTTCGCCGCGTCGATGGCGGGCCTGTTGTTCTCGAGTATCGGCATCGTGGTCCAAGGCGGTTTCGTGATCGGGGTCGGGATCCTTCTCGATACGTTCGTCGTCCGCACCATCACGGTGCCTGCCATCGCTGCGCTGATCGGCCGGGCGAACTGGTGGCCGTCACGGATCGGTCCGCGCCGGCCGATGTCGCGGGCGCCAGCCGAGCGGACAGGAGTGGAATGACAACGCCTGAGTCATCGATTCTGTCGATGCTGCATGGACGCGCCAGCCTGCGTCCCGACGAGGTCGCGTTCACCTTCACCGCCTACGACCACGACCCAGCCGGCATCTCGGAGAGACTGACGTGGTCGCAGCTGGCACGGCGAACGATGAATGTGGCACGCGAGATTCGGTCATACGGGTCGACCGGTGACAGGGCGACGATCCTGGCCCCACAGGGTCTGGAGTACATCCTGGCATTCCTGGGAGCCATGCAGGCCGGGCTCGTGGCGGTTCCGCTGCCGTTGCCCCATCGCGGTTCCAGCCATGAGCGGGTGAGTGCGGTCCTTGCCGATACGGAGCCCTCGGTTGTCCTCACGACATCGGCGGCCGCGGACGACGTCGGCGATTTCGTCGGTCAGTCACGAGTGGACACGGCGCCGAAGCTCGTCGAGGTCGACTCGCTGAATCTGGACGCCGAATGTGCCGGCCTGGAGCCCGCTGATCTGCCGAAAACCGCGTATCTGCAATACAGCTCGGGGTCCACCCGGCTGCCGACCGGAGCGGTGCTCTCGCACCGCAACCTCACAGCGAATTTCGATCAGCTGATGCGAAGCTTTTTCGCGGAGTCCCCGTTTCCGCCGGACACCACGCTCGTGTCGTGGTTGCCGTTCTACCACGACATGGGCTTGGTGCTGGGAGTCTGCGCACCCATTCTGACCGGCCGTCCCGCCGCGCTGATGAGCCCCGTGTCCTTCTTGGAGCGACCGGCCCGGTGGATGCGCGCGCTGGCAGAGAACCCGCGCGCGTGGTCGTCGGCACCCAACTTCGCGTTCGACCTCGCCGCCCGCAAAACCACAGACGAAGATCTGAACGGGCTCGACCTCGGTGGCGTGGTGGGCATCATCAGCGGTGCCGAACGCGTGGAGCCGGCCACGTTGCGTCGCTTCGTCGATCGGTTCGCGCACTTCAATTTCCGAGACCACATGATGCGCCCGTCATACGGCCTGGCGGAGGCCACGGTCTTCGTCGCGTCGGGCACCTGGAGCGAATCGTCGCCGGCTGCTCACTTCGATGCCGAGGAACTGGGCGCGGGCCGGGTTCGGCCCTGCGCAGCCGGCAAAGGCACTGCGCTCGTGAAATACAAAGTGCCGCAGTCTCCTTTGCTGCGGATCGTCGACAGCGAGACGCATCGCGAGTGTCCGCCGGAGTCGATCGGGGAGATCTGGGTGCACGGCGAGAACGTCGCCGACGGTTATTGGCGTAAGCCGCCAGAGATGCAGAGCTGCTTCGGCGCCACACTTGTCGACCCATCACCCGGCACACCGGAAGGGCCGTGGTTGCGCACCGGCGACCTCGGTTTCGTCCATGGTGGCGAACTGTTCATCGTCGGCCGTATCAAGGATCTGCTGATCATCCGGGGGCGCAACCACTATCCGGAAGACATCGAGGCGACGGTGCAAGAGCTCACCCGCGGTCGGGTCGCGGCGATAGCGGTGCCGGTGGACAGTAGCGAAAAGCTGGTCGTCATCATCGAACTCAAGAAGCCGACTGACTTTGACGACGACGCGGCGCGCCGGTTCAGCGCGGTGAAAAGCGATGTCACGGCCGCGATAGCGAATGCGCACGGACTGAGTGTCGAAGATCTCGTGCTGGTAGCGCCCGGGTCGATACCGACGACGACGAGCGGAAAGATCCGGCGCGCGGCGTGTGTCGAGCGGTATCGGCGAGACCATTTCATTCGGTTGGACGCCTGAGTCCCAGGCCGATACGGAGTAAGGTTGCGAAACGCATGAAACGACTTCTCGCACTCTGCACCTCACTGACAACCATCGGCGTCGCAGGGTGTTTCGGATTAGGCGTCGCGGGAGCCGAAGAGTCACCGGTCGTGCCGCCAAGCCCACCCAGCCCCACCGACGGACCGCCCCCGCTGGGTACACCCGGTCGGGCGTACGCGTTGGGCGGGGCCCACGTCCTGGGCATCCCCTATGACGAATACATCATGCGTACGGGCGCGGACTGGTTTCCGGGACTGGACCGGCAGATCGTCGACTATCCCGCCGGGCAGGTTCAGGGCCACACCCTGGAGCGGCTGTTTCCGGGCATCGGCAAGCTGGACGACTCATTCCCGGGATTGGGCGTCGACGGTCCCAGCGTCGGCGAGTCGGTCGACGTCGGAGCGCCGAATCTGATCAATGCGATCCGCGAGGGCGGGCCCGGCACCGCCATCGGTCTGTCCGAGGGTGCGATGGTGCTCAACGAGGTACAGGCACGACTGGCGTACGACCCGGCCGCCCCACCTCCGGACGAGTTGAGCTTCGCGATGTACGGCGATCCGGTAGCACGGCACGCTTTCGGTGAGAGCTTCCTGACGCAGATGTTTCCGGTCGGCAGCGTGGTGCCCTCGCTCGACTACCGGATTCCGCCGCCGGTCGAGAGCCAATACGACACCTACCAGTTCGTCTCTGCCTACGACAGCATCGCCGACTGGCCCGACCGGCCGGACAATTGGATATCGGTCGCCAATGCGATCGTGGGCCTCGCGACCGGTCACACCGCGGTCGCGTTCACCGAGCCGAGCATGGTGCCACCGCAGAACATTCGCACGACCGTCAACTCCCGGGGCGCGAAGACGACGACGTTCATGATTCCCGAGGAGCACCTTCCGCTGGTGATGCCGTTCAAGTATCTCGGAGTGGACAAGGAGACGCTGATCAAGCTCGACGCGGTGCTCAAGCCGTACGTGGATGCGGGTTACTCCCGGCACGACAACCCGTTGACCGCGCCGATCACAGTCGATCCGGTGAACGGCTATGACCCGGCGGAGGTCACCGCCCCGGCCACCCAGGCCGCCTTCGGCGGCGGCGCCGACCCGGTGTCGCAGCTGCTGTCCGGGCTTCAGTACGTGCTGAACAACCAACCCAAGCCCTGAGCCGCTACAGTCCGGCCAGCCCCGCCCCGAGCAGCACGCTGCCGACCCCGGCCAAGAGCACGCACACCCCGCGACGGCCTTGCGACCGCAGCCACTCATACAGTGCGGACAGTGTGGCGCGGGTGCGGTCCGGGGCCACCAGATAGCACAGCAGCGGGATCTCCACGAGCGCGAACGCCACCACGTTGAACAGCATCAGGGCGCCGAACTGGGTGGCGGCCGCGGCGCCCGAGGCGACGATGAGCGCCAGCGCGGCGAGATAGTCGACGGACGGCAACGCGATGCCGAGGCCCGCGACGCCGGCGGTCCACAGCGAACGTCCGCTGGCCAATTGCCGGGTGCGGGTCGCAAGCGGTCCCACGATCCGGTTCGCGCGGCCGGGCGCGCCGTCGTCCCGGCCACCGCCAAGCACACCGCTGGCCACCAATACGGCGTTGACCAGCAAGAGCGCGCCGACCACGATCTGTACCCGGGGCAGCGTGAAATGCGCAGACCCAAGAGCCGGCCGCAGCACGAACAGCCCGATCACGCCCACCGAAAGCCCCATCACGAAACCGCCTGTGAGGAAGGTGAGTAGCTGCAGAACCGGCTGTGGCCGGTTGATCATCAGCACCGTCATGCCGATCCGGAACGGCTCCAGGCTGACCGCAACGGCCATCATCAGGAGCGTGATCCACATGTCGAGGTCAGGCTACCGCTCAGCGGGATCGGCGTACCCGGACATGGCCGCCGCGCACGGCCACGTGTGAAGATGGACAGGATATGAGCGCGACCGATCTCAGCCCGGCGACACTGCGCGAGGCGTTCGGGCACTTCCCGTCCGGCGTCATCGCGATCGCGGCGGAGGTGGACGGCACCCGCGTCGGCCTGGCGGCGAGCACCTTCGTGCCGGTCTCGCTGGACCCGCCGTTGGTGTCATTCTGCGTGCAGAACACCTCGGAGACGTGGCCCAAGCTCAAGGACCTGCCCAGCCTGGGGATCAGTGTGCTCGGCGAAGCGCATGACGAGGCCGCGCGCACGCTCGCCGCCAAGACCGGCGACCGGTTCGCCGGCCTGCAGACGGTGTCGCGCGAGTCGGGGGCGGTGTTCGTCGACGGGACCGCGGTGTGGCTGGAGAGCGCGATCGAGCAGCTGATCCCCGCCGGCGACCACACGATCGTGATCCTGCGGGTCTGCGACATCACCGTGCACGCCGATGTAGCCCCGATCGTGTTTCACCGCAGCACGTTTCGTCGCCTCGGCGGCGGGTGATCGTCAGGGGCGAGCGCTGAGCTCCTCGCGGTAGCCGGCCACGCGGCGCTCCAGCTCGTCGGCGTCGGCGGCGCGGCCCTCCTTGCGCGCCAACTCGGCGCGGGCGGAAAGCTCGCGGATCGCAGTGCGAATGTCGTTGATGCTGTGTGGTCTCTGATCCGGCTTGTGAGCAGTCACAGTGCCGCCTTTCGTCGTTGATTGGCCGCTGACTGCAGACTACCCACGACGAACCGGCTCATACCGTCGTCGGCTCGAGCTTCGTGTTCGGCGCTGCTACCGGCGCCGGAAAAGCTTGTCGCCGAGCCATACCACCGGGTCGTACTTGCGGTCGGCGGCGCGCTCTTTCATCGGGATCAGCGCATTGTCGGTGATCTTGATGTGTTCGGGGCAGACCTCGGTGCAGCACTTGGTGATGTTGCAGTAGCCCAGCCCGTGTACCTCCTGGGCGTCCTCGGCGCGTCGCTCGTGCACGTCGAGGGGATGCATGTCCAGCTCGGCCTGGCGCATCAGGTACCGCGGACCGGCGAACGCCTCCTTGTTCTCCTCGTGGTCACGCACCACGTGGCAGACGTTCTGGCACAGGAAGCACTCGATGCACTTACGGAACTCCTGCGACCGGTTCACATCCTCCTGCGCCATCCGGTACTCGCCCGGTTGGAGATCCTTCGGTGGGGTGAAAGCCGGTATCTCGCGGGCTTTCTCGTAGTTGAACGACACGTCGGTGACGAGGTCGCGGATGACCGGGAACGTGCGGATCGGCGTGACGGTGACGACCTCGTCGGGGTCGAACGTCGACATCCGCGTCATGCACATCAGCCGCGGCCGGCCATTGACCTCCGCTGAACACGATCCGCACTTGCCCGCCTTGCAGTTCCACCGCACCGCAAGGTCCGGCGTCTGCGTCTGCTGCAGGCGGTGGATGATGTCGAGCACCACCTCACCCTCGTTGACCTCGACGGAGTAGTCGTGCAGCCCGCCGCCCGCGAGGTCGCCCCGCCACACCCGCATGGTCGCTTGATAGGCCATCAGTTGCTCCGTTCTGGATGCTGGGCCAGTTCCTGGTCGGTGAAGTACTTCTCCAGCTCGGAGAGCTCGAACAGGTCGAGCAGGTCCTGCCGGACCGGAATCTGGTCTTGTCTGGTGACGCTGACGTCGGGCACCAACTCGGTGTCATCGCTTTCGACGCGGCAGACCAGCAGGGTCTTGCGCCAATCCGACTCCATCGACGGGTGGTCGTCGCGGGTATGGCCGCCGCGGCTCTCCGTGCGCTGCAGCGCCGCCTTGGCGATGCATTCGCTGACCAGCATCATGTTGCGCAGGTCGATGGCCAGGTGCCAGCCGGGGTTGAACGGCCGGTCCCCGTCGATGCGCACCCGCTTGTACCGCTCGCGCAGCTCGGCCAGCCTGTCGAGCGCCTCGCTGATCTCGTCGGCCTTGCGGATGATCCCGACCAGGCTGTTCATCGTGTCCTGCAGATCGAGTTGCAGGGTGTAGGGGTTCTCCGGGGTATCTCCGTTCGTCGCGCTCTCGAACGGCAGCAGCGCCCGCTTGATCGCGTCTTGCACCGCCCGCTCGGACACCGCAGGCCGATCGGTCAGCGCCCGCGCGTAGTCGGCGGCGCCGAGCCCCGCGCGGCGGCCGAACACCAGCAGGTCCGACAGGGAGTTACCGCCGAGTCGGTTGGAGCCGTGCATGCCACCCGCACACTCACCGGCCGCGAACAGTCCCGGCGTGGTCGCCGCGGCCGTGTCAGGATCGACCTCGATACCGCCCATCACGTAGTGGCAGGTCGGACCGACTTCCATCGGTTCCTTGGTGATGTCGACCTCGGCCAACTCCATGAACTGGTGGTACATCGACGGCAGGCGTCGCTTGATCTCCTCGGCGGGCAGCCGCGACGCGATGTCGAGGAACACTCCGCCGTGCGGCGAGTTGCGGCCGGCCTTCACTTCGGAGTTGATCGCGCGGGCCACCTCGTCACGCGGCAGCAGGTCCGGCGTCCGGCGCGCGGAGTCGTTGTCCTTCAGCCACTGATCGGCCTCATCGACGCTCTCGGCGTACTGGCCTTTGAACACGGGCGGGATGTAGTCGAACATGAACCGGGTGCCCTCGGAGTTCTTCAGCACACCGCCGTCGCCGCGCACGCCCTCGGTGACGAGAATGCCCTTGACGCTGGGCGGCCAGACCATGCCGGTCGGGTGGAACTGGACGAACTCCATGTTGATCAGCGTCGCGCCGGCGCGCAGGGCCAACGCGTGCCCGTCGCCGGTGTACTCCCAGGAGTTCGACGTCACCTTGTAGGACTTGCCGATTCCGCCGGTGGCCAGCACCACCGCGGGTGCCTCGAACAAGACGAAGTTGCCGGTCTCGCGCCAGTACCCGAAGGCGCCGGCCACTCTTTTTTCACCGCCGGTCTCGTCCAAGATCAGGTCGGTGACCGTGCATTCGTGAAAGACCCGGATCCGCGCCTCGTAGTCGCCGAACTCGGCCTTGTCTTCCTGCTGCAGCGAGACGATCTTCTGTTGCAACGTGCGGATGATCTCCAGGCCGGTGCGGTCACCGACGTGCGCCAGCCGCGCGTAGGTGTGGCCGCCGAAGTTGCGCTGGCTGATGCGGCCATCCTTGGTGCGGTCGAACAGCGCGCCGTAGGTCTCGAGCTCCCAGACCCGGTCGGGTGCCTCCTTGGCGTGCAACTCGGCCATCCGCCAGTTGTTGAGGAACTTTCCGCCGCGCATGGTGTCGCGAAAGTGGACCTGCCAGTTGTCCTTCGGGTTGGCATTGCCCATCGCGGCCGCGCAGCCGCCTTCGGCCATCACGGTGTGCGCCTTACCGAAGAGCGACTTCGTGATGACCGCAACCTTCTGACCGCGCTCGCGTGCCTCGATGACCGCACGCAAACCCGCGCCGCCGGCACCGATGACGAGTACGTCGTATGAGTGCCGTTCCACCTGAGGTGAGCCGGTTGCGCTGAGAGCCTCGGATTCCGCCATTAAATAAACCTCACTACCAATTGAATAAAGCTGTCAGCCAATGAATCTCAGGTCAGGGATGGCACCGCTGGCCACCAACATGATGTAGAAGTCGGTGAGCATCAGCGTGCCAAGCGTGATCCAGGCGTAGGCCTTGTGCCTGGTGTTGAGCCTGCTGACCTGTGACCACAACCAGTACCGGATCGGGTGTTTGGAGAAGTGTTTGAGGCGCCCGCCGACGACGTGACGGCAGGAGTGGCACGACACCGTATACGTCCACAACAGGATCACGTTGACGACGAGAATGACGTTGCCCAAACCGAATCCGAAGCCCGACGGCGAATGGAACGCCACGATCGCGTCGTAGGTGTTGATCAGCGAGATCAGCACGGCGATGTAAAAGAAGTAGCGGTGTGTGTTCTGGATGATCAGCGGCAACCGCGTCTCACCGGTGTAGGTCGCATGGGGTTCGGCCACCGCGCACGCGGTGGGCGCCTGCCACACCGACCGGTAGTAGGCCCCGCGGTAGTAGTAGCAGGTGAGGCGGAACAGCAGCAGGAACGGCAGGGACACCGCCGCGTAGGGCAGCCACCACACATCGGGCAGGAACTGACCGAAGTGGCTGGCCTCAGGGATGCAGCCGGACTGCTCGGCCTCGGACCACTTCACGACACACGGCGAGTAGAACGGCGTCAGGTAGTGGTACTCGGCAACGTAGTACCACTTCTGCATGAACGCCCGCACCGTCGCGTAGATCAGGAAAGCGGCGAAGCCGAGATTGACGATCAGCGGCGACTGCCACCACCGGTCGGTGCGCAGGGTGCGCTGCGGAATCTCTGCACGGCTCGCTGAGAAGACGCCGGTCGCTTTGCGGTCGGCGGTGGGTGCGCTCACTGTTGCCTTTCGATGTCGAGTTGTCCCGGATCCTGACGGACCTCCGCGTCAGCGGACGCCGCCGAGTCCCTCGTCATCGACACCGCGCCAGAAATCGGTGTCGTACTGGGTGTCCGGGATCGGGATGCGGTCGCCGGCGTGGTGGTGCACCACGCCGCGGGCCAGCTCCAGCTCTTCGGCGTCAATGTCGAGACGGTCGATGTCGTTGAGGATGCGTTCGGCATCATTGACGATGCGACGCGTCGCCGGGGAATCCCCGTACCTCGACGCCAGCGATGTCACGCACCGCCGCAGGCTTCCGATTAGCTCATGCAGCTCGGCAAGTTCGGTAGTGCTGGACAATTGACCTCCTTGGGCTGAAGGGTGTCAGGCATCACAGTACGACACCCGATGCTAGCTACATCATGCAGTCCACCGTGAGACAGATCACGTCAAACCGAAGGAGACGGCTCGATGCCCGACCAGGTACTCAAAGAGCGTGCCGAGGCCCTGCTGGCGTTGCACCAGCCCGGAAACCCGGTCATTCTGCCGACCGTCTGGGACGCCTGGTCGGCGCGGCTCGCGGTAGGCGAGGGGTTTGCTGCGCTGACCGTCGGCAGTCACCCGATGGCGGACTCGGTCGGTAAACCCGACCAGGAGGGCATGGCGTTCGACGACGTGGTCACGCGCGTCAAGCAGATCACTGCGGCGGTCGATGTGCCGGTCTCGGTCGATCTGGAATCCGGCTACGCCCAGTCCCCGGGGCGCCTGATCGACGGACTGCTGGAGGCGGGCGCTGTCGGGCTGAACATCGAGGACACCGTGCACAGCGAGAACGGCAGGTTGCGGTCGTCCACCGAGCACGCGGAGTTGGTCGGCGCGTTGCGGGAGGCGGCCGACGGCACCGGCGTGCACGTGGTGATCAATGCGCGCACGGACCTGTTCCTGCGCAAGGACGGTGATGACGCCGACCGTGTCGACCGCGCGGTGGCCAGGCTGACCGAGGCGGCTGCCGCCGGCGCCGACGTGCTCTACCCGGTGGGCCGGCATGATCCGGACACCTTGCGCCGCTTGACATCCGAGTTGCCGCTACCGGTGAACGCGATCGGTGTGCCCGATCAGGACGACCCGGCGTTGTTCGGGCCGTTGGGGGTGGCACGCGTCAGCTTCGGACCGTTCCTGCAGGCCGCGTTGTCGACGCGGGCCAAGGAGTTGTTGCAGCGGTGGGCTTAGGGGGCGGCGGTGGCTGACGACGATCGGAACTGGGAGGACCAGCAGCCGCTGGTCATCGCCGCCGGTGTGGCGGCGGTGGTGCTGGTGGCGATCCTGATCTATGCGGTGATCCGTACCGCGGACGCCGCCCGCGTACCGGAAACAATTCCGCCGCCCGCACCTTCGTCGACTCCGTCGGTGTACACCACCTCGCCGACGACGACCACCAGCTACACCACCCCGAGCGTGCAGACCACGGAAGTCAGGGCGCCGGAGCCGCCCCCGACGACCACCACCACCAGCCCGACCACGGCGACCACGACGACCGATCCGTATGAGACCACGACGACGGATCCGTATGAGACGACGACGTCGGATTGGTATGAGACGACGACGGAGACGACCGGCGACTGAGGCGACAAAGCCGGTATCCCGGTCGGTTTCACCGGCCTGCTTTCGCTGTGAGCGAAGCCACACCGCAGAGCTCAAAACCGGGCTCACATCGCGCGTCGAACCCTGTGAGCACACCGTGATCGGCGCTTCACACGAGGCGACATTGCGGCAATATCGGCTGCTTAACGTCGGCGGCATGCGGTCAAGAAGAAACGTGGTGGTTGTCGGCCACGGCATGGTCGGTCACCGGTTCGTCGAGGCGCTTCGCTCCCGGGACGCCGACGGCGACTGGCGTGTCACCGTTCTTGCCGAAGAGGCCGACGCCGCCTACGACCGCGTCGGGCTCACCGGTTACACCGACCATTGGGACCGCAACCTGCTGGCGCTACCGGGCAATGACTACCGGGGCGACGATCTGGTCGATCTGCGGTTGGCCACGCGGGTGACCGGAATCGACCGGACCGCGAAGGAGGTGCTCACCGCCGACGGCCGGCGCGTGCCGTATGACGCACTGGTGTTGGCGACCGGATCATATGCCTTCGTTCCGCCGGTCCCGGGCCGTGACCTGCCCGTGTGCCACGTCTACCGGACCCTCGATGATCTGGACGCCATCCGGGCCGGTGCGAACGCCGCGCGCGGTTCCAAAACGCCGGTCGGCGTGGTGATCGGCGGCGGCCTGCTCGGCCTGGAGGCGGCAAATGCGTTGCGCACCTTCGGCTTGAAGACCCACGTCGTCGAGATGGCACCGCATCTGATGGCGGCGCAGCTCGACGAGGCGGGCGGTGCGCTGCTGAGCCGGATGATCAAGGGCCTCGGCATCGAGGTGCACACCGGCGTCGGCACCGAGAGCATCGTGCCGGTGCAGCGCAATGAGCCGCTGCGCAAATCTGACCGAGACGATTCGGTCCGGTTGTCGCTCAACGACGGCAGCCATATCGACACCGGCGTGGTCGTGTTCGCCGCCGGGGTGCGCCCGCGCGACGAACTGGCCCGTCAAGCCGGCCTGGATGTCGCGCAGCGCGGCGGCGTGCTCACCGACCTTTCCTGTGTCACAAGCGATCCCGACGTCTACGCCATCGGCGAAGTGGCCGCGATCGAGGGCCGCTGCTACGGGCTGGTCGGCCCCGGGTACACCAGCGCGGAGGTGGTGGCCGACCGGCTGCTCGGCGGTGCCGCCGAGTTCGGTGAAGCCGACATGTCGACCAAGCTCAAGCTGCTCGGCGTCGATGTGGCCAGCTTCGGCGATGCCCAAGGCCGCACGCCGAACTGCCTGGAGGTCGTGGTCAACGACCCGGTCAAGCAGACCTACGCCAAGCTGGTGCTCTCCGATGACGCCAAGATCCTGTTGGGCGGCATCCTGGTCGGTGACGCGTCGGCCTACGGTGTGCTGCGTCCGATGGTCGCCAGCGAGCTGCCCGGCGATCCGCTGTCCTTGATCGCGCCGGTCTCCGACGGTAGCGCGCCGGGCCTGGGAGTCGGTGCGCTACCGGATATCGCGCAGATCTGCTCGTGCAACAACGTCACCAAGGGAGACCTGACCGGCGCCATCGCCGGCGGCTGCTGCGACGTGCCGAGCCTGAAGAAGTGCACGCTGGCCGGCACGTCGTGCGGCTCGTGCGTGCCGCTGCTCAAGCAGCTGCTCGAGGCCGAGGGTGTCGAACAGTCCAAGGCGCTGTGCGAGCACTTCAGCCAGTCGCGGGCCGAGTTGTTCGAGATCATCAGCGCAACCGAGATCCGCACCTTCTCCGGGCTGATCGAACGGTTCGGCACCGGAAAAGGTTGCGACATCTGCAAACCCGTCGTCGCGTCGATCCTCGCGTCGACCAGTTCGGAGCACATCCTCGACGGTGAGCAGGCCTCGCTGCAGGACTCCAACGACCACTTCCTGGCCAACATCCAGAAGAACGGCAGCTACTCGGTGGTGCCGCGGTCGCCCGGCGGGGAGATCACCCCGGAGCAGCTGATCCTGATCGGCGAGATCGCCAGGGACTTCAACCTTTACACCAAGATCACCGGCGGCCAGCGCATCGACATGTTCGGCGCGCGGGTCGATCAACTGCCGGAGATCTGGCGTCGGCTGGTCGACGGTGGCATGGAATCCGGCCACGCCTACGGCAAGGCGCTGCGCACGGTGAAGAGCTGTGTGGGCAGCACCTGGTGCCGCTACGGTCAACAGGATTCGGTCGACATGGCGGTCAGGATCGAGAATCGCTACCGCGGGCTGCGCGCCCCGCACAAGATCAAGATGGCCGTCTCCGGCTGCGCCCGCGAATGCGCGGAGGCGCAGAGCAAGGACGTCGGCGTCATCGCCACCGAACAGGGGTGGAATCTCTACGTCTGCGGCAACGGCGGAATGACGCCCCGGCACGCACAGCTGCTGGCCGGCGACCTCGACGACGAGACGCTGATCCGCTACATCGACCGGTTCCTGATGTTCTACATCCGAACCGCCGACCGGTTGCAGCGCACGGCGCCGTGGCTGGAAGCGATGGACTTCCCGGGTAAGTCAGGCATGGAGCATCTGCGCGATGTGGTCTGCAACGACTCGCTCGGCCTGGCCACCGAATTCGAAGACGCCATGGAGCGCCACGTCGCCGGCTATGCCTGCGAATGGAAGGGCGTGCTGGAGGACCCGCAGAAACTGTCGCGGTTCGTGTCGTTCGTGAACGCCCCGGATGTCGACGATCCCACTGTCGAGTTCACCGAGAGTTCGGGGCGCAAGGTCCCGCTCGCGATGCCGAAGGTGCCGCAAAGATGACCGTGCTCAACGATACCCAGGTATGGACGTCGGCCTGTCGCTATGACTTCCTGATCCCCAACCGCGGCGTCGGCGTGCTACTCGCTGACGGTGGTCAGGCGGCGCTGTTCCGCCTCGACGACGGATCACTGCACGCGATCGGCAACATCGACCCGTTCTCCGGGGCGGCGGTGATGTCGCGCGGCATCGTGGGTGACCGCGGCGGACGTCCGACCGTGCAGTCGCCGATCAAGAAGCAGGCGTTCGCGCTTGACGACGGTGTGTGCCTCGACGACCCCGAGGTTTCGCTACCGGTCTACCCGACGCGGCTCACTGCCGACGGTCACGTCGAAGTCGGCGGCTAGCCTTCCTCGCGAGCAGTCGCAAAGTGCCCCATTTTCAGCCATTCGGGGCAATTTCCGTCTGCTCGCCAAAAGACCTCTTAGGCCGCCAACGGCAGCCGGGCGCGGCGGAACCGGTTGGCGATCAACCGGACCATCGCGGGGTGGCCACCCAACGGATCGGCCACCGCGTCGGCCCCACTAGCGCGCAGCCGGTCCTGGAACAGACCCTCGGCCAGAAGATATGAGGCGACCACGACCCGCCGCGCGCCGTTGCGGCGCAAACTCGCCACCGCGTCGGCCACCCGCGGCTCGCCGGTGGCGGCATACGCCAGCTCGACCCGGTCGCCGATCACCGCCGACAGCAGCGCCGACATGCGTCGCAGATCTGACAACGCACCCGTATCGGAGGTGCCCGCCGCCGCCAGCACCACGGAATCGCCCGGCCGCCAACCGGATTCGATCAGCCGATCGGTCAGCACGCGGGTAAGCTGCGGGCTGGGACCGAGCGCGTCGGCGATTGTCACGCCGGGGTGTCCGCTGGCCGCGACGTGCGCGGGAATGTCGGTGTTGACGTGATATCCGCGGGACAGGAACGCCGGCACCAGGATCGTGCGATCGGGCAGGCTTTGCAACACCTCGCTCGGTGTCGGGCCCAGCACGTCGACGAACGCGACATGGACGCGGGCGCCCAGCGCGGTCGACACCCGATCTGCGAGGTTCCCGATCAGCGACACCCCGCTCTGTTTGCGGGTGCCGTGCGCCACCAGCAGAAAACTCATGGTGCGACCGCCAGACTGTCCTCGACGGCCAGTCGGTAACCCCGCTTGACGACCGTCGACACGATATTCTTGTCGCCCAACGCCGTTCGCAGCCGCAGCACTGCGGTTTCCACCGCGTGGGTGTCGGTTCCGTTGCCGGGCAGCGCCCGGAGCAGGTCGGCGCGCGACACCACGGCGCCGGGCCGGTGGGCCAGCGCGCGGATCGTCGCCATCCCGGCCGGCGACACCGGCTTGACGACGCCGTCGACCAGCACGCAGGTGCCGCGGATCTCGAGCAGATGCCCGGCCACGCGAACCGTCCTCGCGCACAACAGCGGAAGCTCGTCGGTGATGTGACGGACCAACGCGCCCAACCGCATTCGGTCAGGCGCCGACGTCGGCACCCCGAGTCGGGCCAGCGGCCGGGCGGTCACGGGCCCGACGCACATCGCGTGCACGTCACCGCGAAACGCCGCGAGCACCCGGCTCTCCAGGCCCATTTCCTTGGCCCGCAGCAGAACCGACGCGACCGCGGGCGCCGAGGTGAAGCTGACCGCGTCGAACTTCTCCTCGGCGATGCCGGCCACCAGTTGGTCGAAGTCTCCGTTGTGCGGCGCGGGATACCACCGGTACACCAGGATCGGCACGACCTCGGCGCCGGCGGCACGCAACTCGTCGAGAAACTCGGGGAACGGGTCC
Organism: Mycobacterium sp. IS-1556; assembly: GCF_001499985.1. Lineage (NCBI taxonomy): Bacteria > Bacillati > Actinomycetota > Actinomycetes > Mycobacteriales > Mycobacteriaceae > Mycobacterium > Mycobacterium sp. IS-1556. The sequence continues at coordinate 73,624 of NZ_LQIM01000004.1, read as the reverse complement.
CACTCATCGGTCGCGCCGTGCATCTGGACCGCGACGCGCTGACCGGCGATCCCGCCCGCGACGAGGTAATGCACCAACTCGCGCGACGACTCCGAGTCTGGGGACCACTCCTCGGGCAGGCCGGCCGCGCGCAGGGCACCCGTCGCCTTTGGCCCACGGGAGAGGATGCGCGCCTTGGCAAGCGCGTCGATCAGGTCGTTGGCGACGCCCCAGCCGTCTGCGGCGGCGATCCAGCCGCGGAAGCCGATGCCGGTGGTGGCAATCACGATGTCCGGTGGTGCGTCGATCAGAACTCGAGTGTGCGCGCGCAACACGTCGTCGTCGGGCAGCGGCACCATCTGGATCGCCGGCGCGCTGGTCACCGTCGCACCGCGGCGGCGCAGCAGCGCACTCAACTCGTCGGCACGCCGGGCGGAGGTCACCGCCACCCGGAAGCCGGTGAGCGGCGCCCAGTCGGGCTCGGTCATGCGACATGTGTATGCACTGCATGTTTCCGAGCGATTAATTGACCGTTGCGGAGTCGTGTCGGCAGTCCGGGCGGCCCACAAATCCCAGGTCAAGCGGGCGTTATGACCTGAATCTCACCAGACGTCGCCGTCGCGCCAGTCGCAGGTGATCTCGGCGCTGGTGTCCAGCGCCATGCCGTCCGGCAGGCTCACCGGCAACACGAACAACGCATGGTCGTCGTCGGGAGTGCGGGTCAGTCCGGCCGGTGCGAGCACCGAGGTCGGTCCCTGCCACGGCAGCCAGCCGCGGGCGGTGTAGATGTGCCTGCCCGCCTCCGAGGCGCTCAGCGCGCCGAGCTGATACGCCCCGCGCAGCACCTGCTCCACGGCATCCATCACGGCTCGCGCCAAGCCCTGCCCGCGCCAGTCCTCGCGCACCGCGACCGCCTCCACGTAGCCGCAGCGCAGCGCCGTCCTGCGATACAGCAACCGCCGCTGCACCACCGCCGCGTGGGCGATCAGCGCGCCGTGGTCGAAGATCATCGCGTGCATGCCGCCGAGGGAGTGTTCCCAGTCGACCTCGGTGAAATCCCCGCCGAACGCCTCGATCACCATCCGTTTGGCGTCCTCGCGCGTCTCGGGGTCGAGGTCGGAAGTGTGGATCAGTCGCGCGGTGTGGATGCGCACGACGGGAACATGGGACTCCTGAACATGCACACTGCTTTTCTACCAGCGCGGTGCGCTCGTTGTCTGTCTAGTCGTCTTCGAATGGCCGGCGCGGCCGCGACCAGTGCATCCGTACCGTTTGCCCGGGCCGCACCTGAGCCACCTTGTCGATGTCCTCGTCGGCGACGACGCCGATCACCGGGTAGCCGCCGGTGACCGGATGGTCCGGCCCCAAGATGACCGGAAAACCGTTCGGCGGCACTTGAATTGCGCCGCGGGTGGCCCCTTCGCTGGGGAGTTGCCGATCCGGACGGCGGTACTCCAGCGGCATCCCGACCAGCCGCATGCCCACGCGGTCGCTCTTGTTGGTCGCCAGCCAGTTGGTGCGGATCAACACATCCGGGTCGACGAACCAGTCGTCGCGCGGACCGGGCACCACCATCAGCTCGAGCGCGTCGTCCTCGATCGCCGCGACCGGCGCCTGATCGAGTTCGGGGAACTCCTCGGTGTGCTCGCCGACCGGCAGCACATCACCCGGCTGCAGCGGCTGCGGTCCGATGGCGGACATCACGTCGTATGACCGCGACCCCAGGACCGGCTCGACGTCGATACCGCCGCGCACCGCCAGATAGGTCCGCAGGCCGGAGTGCGGTGCACCGAGCGTGATCACCTCGCCGTCGCGAGCGAAGTGGATGCTGTTGGTGCCGAACGGTATTCCGTTGACAGCCGGGTCGGTGTCGGCGCCGGTGACGGCGATGGCGATATCGCCACCACGCACGCGCGCCGCCAGCCCGCCGAACGTCACCTCGATGGTGGCCCGATCGCCGGGGTTGGCCACCAGCCGGTTGGCCAGCGTGTGCGACCGGCGGTCGGCGGCACCGGATCGGCCGACGCCCATGTGCGCCAGCCCGGGGCGGCCCATGTCCTCGATCAGCGCCAGCGGCCCGGAGCGCAGGATCTCAAGCGTGGTCATGGCCCCTCCTACCCAGTCCTATTTGACGTCCTATTTGACGTCCTATTTGACGTCCTATTTGACGTCCTATCCGACATCCCGGAACTGCACCCACATGCCCGATGTCAGCAGCGCCGGCTTCTCACGGTCGACGTCCCAGAGCACCGCAGAGGTGTGGCCGATCAACTGCCAGCCGCCCGGGGACTCACGCGGATAGACGCCGCTGAACTCGCCCGCCAGACCGACGGCCCCGGCCGGCACCTTGGTTCGCGGTTCGGACCGTCGCGGCACCTCCAGGCGGGGATCACCGCCGATGAGATAGGCGAAACCCGGTGCGAAGCCGCCGAACCCGACCCGCCAGAGGCTGCCGGTGTGCGCGGCGACCACCTGCTCGGGCGTCAGGCCCGTCAGTCGGGCCACCTCGTCGAGATCCGGACCGTCGTAGACAACGTCGATCGTGACGTCGGCGCGGCGGTCTGCCGGCGGTGTCAACTCCGCATCGAAGTCGGCGTCGACACGCAGGCTGCGCAGGCGTTGCCGCGTGGGCGCCTGGTACCGGTGCCCAGCGAGCTTGATCAACACCGTGCGCGAAGCCGGCACGATGTCGAGCACGCCGGGCAGGTCGGCCTGCCGGATCGCCTCGGTCCAGGCCAATACTGCGGCGGTGCTGTCGAACTCGAGCAGGAGCGCCCGCTCCCCGTAGTCGCGGATGGGAATGGCGCCGGCGCCCCGTACGCCACGGTCCATTTCGGCTGTCACGCTCATGACCCGAACTTACCCGCGAGTAGCTACCAAATCCCGTGCTCTGTGAGCCTTGCCAGAGGAGTTTTAACGAAGCCTCAGGAGGCGGGCCGATAGGTCGGTTCGCGGCGCTTGATGAACGCGATGACGCGGTAGGTCACCGGCAGCACGACCACCTCCACCGCGGTCTTGTACACCCACCCCAGCGCCACGTACGTGAGGAAGTCACCCCAGGTGTCGATCCCGATGGCGGCCGCGGCGATGCTGCAGAACACGAGCGTGTCGGCGAACTCGCCGATGACCGTCGAGCCGATCAACCGGGCCCACAGATGCTTCTCGCCGACCCGGGTCTTGACCTTCACCACGACCCAGGCGTTGAGCGTCTGCCCCACGATGAAGCCCGCCAGCCCCGCGATGATCAACTGCGTGAACGGCTTCACCACGGCCTCGAACGCCGCTTGATTGGTGTAGAAGTCGGCGGCGGGCAGCACGGCGGTGAGCCAGAACGTGAACGCCGCGAGCGCCTCCATCACGAACGCGATGTAGATCGCGCGCCGGGTGGCCGCAAAGCCGTACACCTCCGACAACACGTCGCCGATCACGTAGGTCAACGGGAACACGACGAAGCCGCCGTCGGTGATCAGCGACCAGTCGCCGATGATGGGGCCGAACGCGATGCCCTTGGTCGCCGCCACGTTCGAGATCAGCACCAGGCCGGTGAACACCGCGACGAGCGTCGGATAGTAGGCCGACCCCGTGGTGGCGAAGCCGCGGTGCTCGGTCTGCTGGGCGTCCGGGGTGACCGTCACCGGGTCATCTTCTCAACTCAGTGCTTGGGCGATGCGCGACGGCAGTCGGTCGGCCACCACCGGATACGACAGCGGTGAGGCGAACGCGATCGCCCCGGCGAGTTCCTTGCCCGTGAACACGTTGGCCTTACCGCGCTTCGCGACGGCCGGGTCGGCCAGCAGCGCGGCCTGTTCCTCGTCGCTCTCGGTGGCCCAGATCAGCACGTCGGCCGTGTCGGGATTCTCGACGACGCGAAGACCCATCTGGGTGAGGAACTCGGCGCGCCAATCGGGGGTCAGGGCCCGCGGCTCCCCATCGTCCAGCCGGCCGTGCAACAGTGCCGCACTCCTGCCGGCCCACGCGGTGTTGCTCTCACCTACCGCGGTGAACTTCTGGTCGACATCCGCGATCAGGGCTTGCATCTCGTCGTGCTTGAAGACCGCCTGACCGACCGTGCCCGCCTGGTCCTTCCACGGCTCGAAGAACGCGGCGTGCCCGGACTGTGCGACCGTCGGCGCGATCTCGGACAGTTTCGTGTAGGTGTCGGAGTCCAGGCCGGCGTTGACGGCGACGATCAGATCGGGGTTCAGCGACGCGATCTGGGCGACCTGAATCCCGTCGGCGAGGCTGAGCACCGTGGGTTGGGCGCCGCCGAGTTTCGGCTGCGCCCACGGCCATACTGCGAACGGTTCGCCACCGAACCAGTCGGTGACCGCGATCGGCACCACCCCGACCGCCAACAGGTCGTCCTGTTCGGTGAGCCCCGCGCTGACCACCCGGGTGGGCGGCGCCGGGATCTTGGTCTCGCCGAAGACATGCTTGACGGTGACCGAGCCATCTTTGGCGACGGTGCCGGGTTTGTCCGAGCCGCATCCCGCGACGACGAGCGCCGCGCCCGCGGTCACCGTCAGGAAGCCTCGCCGAGTCAGCCGTGTGGCCACTCGGCGAGCCTAGCCAACCGAACGGTCAGACCACGTCAGGAGTGCGCCAGCTTCTTGTTCACCAGCCGGGTCAGCCATCCAGGGGAGAACCGGGAACCCGCGGCCAGCACCTTGGTCTGGGATCCGACCGGGAAGTGCACCTGGTGGATGGCCCGCCGCAACCACGACGGGTCGGTGGCCTTGACGATCGCGTCGGCGATGTCCTGAGCCGTCAGCCGGATGCCGAGCGAATCCGTCGTGCCGGTCTTGATGCTCTCGGTCATCGCGGTCTGCACGTACAGCGGCCACATCGCGATGACCCGGATGCCGTACCGGCTCCACTCGATGTCGAGCGCCTCGGTGATCCCGCGGACGAAGAACTTCGTGGCGCTGTAGTTCGCCAGTTCGGCCTGGCCGTAGATCGCCGAAGCGGAGGAGAGGTTGACGACGACCGAGTTCGGCGTCGCCCTCAGATAGGGGAACGCCGCGTACAGGCCGTTGACGACGCCCTTGGCGTTGATGTCGATCTCCTTGAGATGGCCGCGGATGTCCATCTCCTCGAACCGGCCCGCACGCAGAATGCCCGCGTTGTTGATCATGACGTCGAGGCGGCCGCCGGCGGCTTCGGCGAACTCGCGCACGCGCTGCGCCATCTCGTCGGGATCGGTGACGTCGAGGTGCCCGACGACAGCGGTGGCGCCCAGCCCGTCGATGTCGTCGGCCAGGCTCTTGAGACCGACCTCGTCGATGTCGTAGCCGCCGACGACGAAGCCGTTACGGGCGAACGTCAGCGCGGTGGCGCGGCCGATCCCGGCGGCAGCACCGGTGATGAAGACGGACTTGCGTGGTGGCGGGGGTTGCGTCATCAGATCTTCATACCCGCATCGACGACGTCGATGTCGCCCATGATGCGGACCTCGTCACCGATGCCGACGGTGCCGGCGGTGATGACCTCCGCGTACAGACCGGCGCAGGGGAGCGCACCGGAACCGGGCACCTCGACGCGATTGTGCTCGAGCAGGTGCCGGACGGCTCCCGGAAGGCGTTCGGAGCGGCCGTGTTTCAGGGTCGGCACGGCGCAACGCGGCGTCGGCCGCGTCCCCCGCAACAGGACCTCGCCGAGCTGGATCTGCGCACCGACCCAGTCGTTCTCGACGAAGGGCGAAGACCCGCGGGTCTCGACGACGATGTTCGGCCGGTACCGGATCGCCTCGGCCAGGTCGACCCCGACGGCGTCGAGCGTGGCGGTGCAGATCAGGTGCACAGGAGAATGGTCGACGAACGCTCCGCCCGGCGTGCCCTGTGCGAGTTCGAGCAGCACGGGGTCGATCTCCGCGTCGATGCCGTGGGTGAGCACGTCGACGGGATCGGACCGTTCGAGCACGGCCCCGACCGCTCGCTCGTCGGCGAGGTGCACCGTGCGGCCGAGCAGATCCGACAGCGGCGCGGCCGCCTCGGCGACCGGCACCGTGCGGCCGTCGGGCAGCGTCACCGCGACGCCGTCGGGTCCGGTCGCCGACGAACACTGCAGCAGCGCGCTCCAAAGTCGGGGGTGCTTGGCGGTTGCGACGTGCCCGGTGGCGTCGTCGATGACCGCATACCGCCGATCTCCGGCCCCGCCCAGCGGACTGAGCTCGATGGAGTCGCACTGCTCCCCGAGCATCGACTTCACGGGATAGCGACGCAGCGAGGCGACGCGTCCGACCTTGTCCGTCATCCGATCTCGGATCCGTCTCATGTACCGACCGTACAAGCCGGCGCTACGGAGGCTCGCGAGAACCGTCGAAGCGCACGCTGACGCGCTGAAAGCCTTTGGCCCGTTCGGCTTTCGCCCTGCGCGTGTAGGTGCGGCGGTCGGCGGAGGTGAGGTCGACGTCGTCGGTGAAAGGTGTCAACAGTGCCCGGGGATGCAGCTGGTCGAGCCGGACCACGTTGATCTCCGCACACATCACCAGCGTCACCGACACCAGGAACAGGAATGCCAGTAACCCCAGCACGAGTGCGAACACGCTGTTGGTGGCGCTCGTCGACTTGACCGCGTGGGTGACATAGCTGGCGCCGAACCACTGCAGCAGTTGCCAGATCACCGCCGCGGTCAGCGCGCCGGGCAGCACGTCGCGGTAGGAGAGGCGCCGCACTGTGGTGACGCGGAACGCCACCAGGCAGATGAGCGCGTTGATGCCCACCGTGACGACGGTGACGCCGACCTTGCCGAGCCACCCGAGGCCGGCGGTCGCGTGGCCGACCGCCGAGAGCACGGTCGTGGCGATGGCCGCGGACCCCAGCACGAACAGCAGCAGCAGGCTGCGCAACCGCGACCGGAACGGGTCGGGCCGGTTGTTGCGCGGCACCGCCCACACCGAGTCCATCGCGTTCTGCACGGCCTGCCCCACGCCCAGGCCGCCGTACAACGCACCGGCGATGCCGACGACGACACCCGTGGCGCCGCCGCTGAGTTGCTCCGGCCGTTGCAACTGGCTGCCGATGACCGGGAACTGGCTGAGCGTGGACTGCAGCACCTGCTGCTGCAGGTCCGGGTGTCCGGCGAGCACCACGCCCAACGCCGTCGTCATCAACAGCAGCAGCGGGAACAGCGATACGAACGCGTAGTACGTGATCAGCGCGGCCAGGTAGCCGCCCTGGTCATCGACGTACTTGTAGATGACCGCGATGAGGAAGCCGATGCGGCGGTGACGTCGCTGCAGCCTGTCCAGCCAGCCCACCATCTCACCGACCCCCTTACCCGGGCCTCGCTGATGCGCTGGTCGATACCCGTTTACCGCCCTGGCAAATCTGACGCCTTGATGTCCTGCGCGCGGCGCGCCCGCGCCCGGCGCTTGCCCTCGTGCATCGCGGCCACCCGCGCCACGGGGATGGTCCTGCCGTGCTCGATCAGATCTGATGGCAGCGGCTGCGGGGCGGGCATCAGCTCGGCCCACGGATCGCGGTCGCCGAGTACACCGAGCGCGGTGTGCACCGAGAAGTCGGCCGGTGTGATGCGGTCCAGGTCCGACCAGTCCACCGGGAACGACACGGGGGTGCCGGCGCGCAGTCGGGGACTGTAGGCGGCGACGACGGTCGCACCGCCGGCACGGGTGGAGTCGATGAAGACCTTGCCTTCGCGGTCCTCGACGATGAAAGCCGTTGTCGCGCGGGCGGGATCGAGTTGCTCCGCACGCGCCGCGAGGGCGCGGGTGGCCGCCGCGACGTCGTCGACCGAGGCACTGTCGTCGACCGGCACGAACACGTGTAGCCCCTTGGCGCCACTGGTCTTCACCACGCCCGTCAGGCCGCAGTCCGAAAGCGCCTGCCGCACAAGCGCAGCCGTGGCCACCACTGCGTCGAAGGCGCTGCCGGGCGGCGGGTCGAGGTCGAGCACCAGATGCGTCGGGCGGTAGATGTCGTCGGCCAGCCCCAGCGTCGGGTGGTATTCGACGGCGCGCTGGTTGGCCAGCCACAGCAGCGTGCGGCGGTCGTCGCACAGGGCGTAGCGCACCTCGCGGTGCGAGGACTCCGCCCACATCGACACCGTCTTCACCCACTCCGGGGTGTACTTCGGGACGTTCTTCTGCATGAACGGCGCCTGGCCGCGCAGTACTCGCAGCACGGTCAGCGGACGCCCCGCCAGACCCGGCAGAATTCGTTCGGCCACCGCGTCGAGGTAGTCGACGAGATCGCGCTTGGTCGCCCCGGAATCCTCGCTCAACGGCTGGTCGAGGTTTGTCAGCCGAACCCCGGCGCGCTCCTCGGCGACGCTCATGAGCCCACCTTAAGCAGCGTCACACGCTCAGCCGGCGATAGCGCTGCAGGCGCCGCACGCCGGCGGCGGACGGGGCGCCGTCGTGCGGGCGCAGCGCGGCCTCGACGCGAGCGCGGACGTCATCGGCATCGATGTGCGTGCCGATGGCCACGAGGCTGTTGGCCCGGGCCGACGACGGCGCGGCCGCGATGTGCACCGACGTCCCGACCACGTTGACGACGTAGCTGCGGACGCGGTCGCGGTAGCGCACCGCGACGATGCCCTTGAGCCGGTACACGCCGTCGGGCGGCTGCTCGAGCAGGTCGAACAGCGCGTCCGGGTCGACGCATCCGTCGCTGGTCACGGTGACGGAGTCGGCGTGCACGTGCGGATGCTGGTCGAGCTCGGCGTCGACCAGCAGTTCGCGCAGCGACAACTGGCCGTCCTCGGTGGACGCCTCGGACACGTCGTACAGCAGCGCGGGATCGACGCGTCCCGCGACGGCGCCGACCAGGTGGACGTCCGGATTGCGTTCACGCACCCGGTCGGTGATGCGGGCGAGCACGCCGTCGCGGTCGTCGTGCGGTATCTGGTCGAGTTTGTTCACCACCACCAGAGAGGCCGCGGCGTACCGGGCCGGCGGGGTGGCGTGCGGGTCGACGGTGCCGAAATGTGCCTTGGCGTCGATGACGTCGACGATGCCGCCGGGCCGGATACGGTCCACGCCGCTGAACCGGATGATGCGCGAGATCGCGATCGGGTCGGCCAGGCCGCTCGCTTCGACGATGATCGCGTCCAGTGCCAGCTTCGGGTCGGCGAGCTTGGCCAGCGCCTCGTCGAGTCCGTCGTCGTCGGGCAGGCAGCAGATGCAGCCGCCTGCGATCGAGGCCGGTTCGTCGACCTGTCCGCTCACCAGGGCGGCGTCCACGTTGAGCTCGCCGAAGTCGTTGATCACCACGCCGATGCGGGCCCCCGGTGCGCGCAGCACATGGTTGAGCAGGGTCGTCTTGCCGGCGCCGAGATAGCCGGTGAGCGCAATGACGGGAACCGTCGGCTGCAGGACGCGGGCCACCACGGCACACATGATGTCAGCGATTGGCCCACAGCCGTGTTTCGGACCCCGTCGGATGTGGAACCTAAGCCCCCGAGAGGAGGCCCGAATGACGGACCAAGACAAGGCCGGCCAGGCACGCGAGAGCTTGATCGACTCGGTGAAGGGCAAGGCCAAAGAGGTGTTCGGCGCGGTCACCGGAAACGACTCGCTGACCGCTGAAGGGCAGCTTCAGCAGGCCGAGGCCGAGCAGCGCAAAGAGGCAAACAAGGCGCGGGCGCTCGCCGACGCCGAGGCTCGGGAGGCCCGGGCCGATGTGGCCGAGGCCAACCGCGAAAGCGCCGGAGAACGCGCCGCGCTGAACGCCGAAACGGCCGCCGAGCAGGCCGCGGTGGACAATCAGGAAGCCGCGCAGAAGCGGGCCGCCGAGCAGGCCGCCCACCGGCAGCTCGACGAAGAGCGCAGCCAGGCCGATCGGGATGCGGAGCGCAAGGCGCGCGAAGCGAAAGCCGAACAGCGCGCCGAGATCCACGACGCCGACAGCCAACTCGCCGACGCGCTCGAAGAACATCGCGAAGCCGTTGCGGAGTCGGCCAGCGCGCACGCGGAGGCCGCCCGCATCAGGCGGCAGGCCGAGAACCTCAACAACGACGCCTGACCAGGGCACAAAGGAGCTTGACCATGAGTCTCACCGCTATCCCGAGGGCGGTGCTGAGGATCCAGTACCAGCTGGCCCGCATGCCACTGCAGTTGATCGACGACCGGTTCGTCGCGCAAATGGACTCCGAGGCGCCCGCCCGGCTCTTCTACGAGCGTTCGCTGGGCATGTTGGACACCGCGGTCGGCGTCGCGCTCGGCGATCCCGAACTGCGTAAGCGGGGGGCCGCGCTCGTCGAGCGCAGCGATGCGCTGCGCCGCGCGGCCGAACTGGACGCGGCCGCCGACGAGAACGCCAAGCAGGCCGATGCCGAGTTGGAGGTGACGCGCGAGAAGGCCTTGCAGGACAAGCAGGATGCCTTCGAGGAGACCGAACGCGAAGCCCGAGAGGCCCGCAAGGAGGCCCAGCAGCGTAAGCGGGCGGCGATCGAGAACGCCGAGAAGCGCATCGCCGCGAACAAGAAGCAGGCCGACCAGATCGCCACCCAACGCAAGAGGAACGTCGAGACCGCCAAGCGTCGCGAAGAGGCGCAGATCGATGCGGCCGAGCGCAGCGTCGCAGCGACCGCAGCCGCCAAGCTCGACGACGCTGCGGAAAAGCGCGTCGATGCCACGGTGACGCAGGCGCAGGCGGACAGGATCGAGGATCTCGCCGAAACGGAGAAGGAGACGCGGCAAGCCGACCGCTGACCCGCGCTACATCCCGATCAGCGACTCGATCCAGCCGCGGCCGAAATAGAGCAGGAACCCCGCGGCGACGACCCACAGCAGCGGGCTGATCTCGCGCGCCTTGCCGACCGCCGATCGCAACACCACCCAGGCGATGAAGCCGACGCCGATGCCGTTGGCGATCGAGTACGAGAACGGCATCGTCGCCACGGTCAGCACCACCGGCAGGGCGACCGAGAATTCGGAGATGTCGATGTGGCGCAGGTGCGACACCATCATCACGCCGACGACGACGAGTGCTGCGGCGGCCACCTCGGTGGGCACGACGTTGGCCAGTGGCGAGATGAACATCGCCGCGAGGAACAGCCCGCCGGTCACCAGGTTCGCCAGGCCGGTCCTGGCGCCCTCGCCGATGCCCGCGCCCGATTCGAGGAACACCGTGTTCGACGACGCCGACGATGCGCCGCCGACCACCGCGCCGGCGCCCTCCACGATCAGCGCCGAACGCAGCCGCGGGAAGGTGCCCTGCGCGTCGGCCAGGCCCGCCTCGCGGGACAGCCCGGTGAACACCCCCATCGCGTCGAAGAAGTTCGCGAACACGAGCGTGAACACGAACATGATCGCTGCGATCATTCCGACGGGACCGAAACTGTCCAAGCTGAATGCGCCGACCAGCGAGAGGTCCGGGATCGCGAACGGCGATCCCGACAGCGTCGGCACCGACAGGCTCCACCCGCCGGGCTTGTCAGCCGCCGGGCCGAGGTGCCAGATCGCCTCGATGACGACCGCGACGGCCGTGCCGGTGATGAGCCCGATGAGGATGCCGCCCCGCACTTTTCGGGCCACCAAGGTTCCGGTCAGCAGCAGCGTGAACACGAAGACGACGGTGGGCACGGTGCCGATCGAGCCGTCGCCGAGACGGCCCAGGCCGACCGGCGGTGACGGCTCCCCGGTGCTGCCGATGAAGCCGGCGTCCACCAGACCGACGAACAGGATGAACAGCCCGATGCCTGCCGTGATCGCGAGCTTGAGCTGCATCGGCACGGCGTCGAATACCAGCCGCCGCAATCCGGTCGCGGCCAGCACGACGATGACGAGCCCGTTGATCACCACCAGGCCCATGGCTTCGGCCCACGTGAGGGAGCCGACGAGCGTGGTCGCGACGAACGAGTTGATGCCCAGGCCCGCGGCGAACGCGAACGGCAACCGCGCGATGACGCCGAACAGGATCGTCATCACGCCCGCCGTCAGCGCGGTCACCGCCGAAACTTCGGCGAATTGGAGCCTCTCGCCGGCGACGTCCTCGGAGCTCGACAGGATGATCGGGTTCAACACGATGATGTAGGCCATCGCGATGAACGTGACCAGTCCGCCGCGGACCTCGGCGCCGACCGTCGTACCGCGCGCCGAGATCTCGAAGAAGCGGTCGACGAGGCGAGTCACTCTCCGAACCCTATGGGTTGGGCTCGACGCGCGTCATCTCGTGCAGAGCCCGCAGGAACGCCCGCCGCTCGGCGGCCGGCAACACCGACAGCCACCGCTCCTCTCCGCGCTGAATCTCCGCTTGCACCGCGTCCTTGAGGGCACGGCCCTCGTCGGTGATGGCCAGTAGCCGCGCACGCCGGTCGGCCGGATCGGGCCGGCGCTCGATGTAGCCCTTGGCCTGCAACTCGTCCAGCGTGGGAATGATCCGGGTCTTGTCGGCGCCGATCGCCTCGGCGAGTGCGGCCTGGGTGCGCACCGGCGACTCATCGAGCGCCACCAGCACGCTGTATCCCCACATCGACACGTCGTGCGACGCCAGGATCGGGGTTTCGAGGGCGATCAGCCGGCGCAGCAGCGGGGCGAGCATCGCCGCGAGGTCCGGTCGTCTCGACTTCGGCGGCATGGGCGAATGTTAAGCATTGACCAATGATAAGTAGACGCATATCGTATGCACATGCATATCAATAATGACCTTCGACCGCTCCACCGGATCGCCGTCGCCGCGTCGGTCGACATCGTCGCGGACGTCACCCTCGGCGACCTCGCTTCACCGACCCCGTGTGCCGGCTGGGACCTCGGCGATCTGCTGACCCATATGACCGTGCAGCACAACGGGTTTGCCGCCGCCGCGCGCGGGTCGGGTGCAGACCTTGCGATGTGGGATCCCGCGACCGTCGCCGACGCGGTCCGCGCGGACCCCGGCGGCACCTACGCCGCGGCCGCCGCCAACGTGCTCGAGGCGTTCTCCGCCGACGGCGTGCCGGATGCGACGTTCGCGCTACCCGAGTTCGGGAAGGACGCCGCCGTCCCGGGATCGATGGCGATCGGCTTCCACTTCGTGGACTATGTCGTCCACGGCTGGGACGTCGCCCGCAGCCTCGGGGTGCCGTTCTCGCTGCCGGCCGAGGTGATCGAGGCCGTCCTACCGCTGGCATTGGCGGTTCCGGACGGCGAGATCCGCGACATGGACAACTCGCCGTTCGCCCACGCCGTCCCCACGGAAGCGGGCGCGAGCGACCTCGATCGGCTGCTGCGCCACCTCGGCCGCTCACCCGACTGGCGGGCGGAAGGCGTCACCGTGGGTCGATGAGATCGCGCAGTCGGTCCGCCGGACATACGGATGCGCCGGCGGCTCGCACTCGCTCGGCGAGCGTTCGATCCGACGTCGCAACGCGAATGTCGGCCGGTCGGGTGTCGGCGTTCACCAGTCGCACGATCTCGTCGTCGGCCGAGTTGACGGCCGGCTGCGGCGCGTGCGCGACGGTGATGGTCGACGAGACGATCGGTGGCTTCGGCGGCCGTTCGAACACCACCGTGACGTCGTCACCGGTGGGTCGCCACCGTTCCAGGCGCTCGACCAGGGCGACCATCGCGCGGTGCCGGTCGCGCCACCAACCGTCGGGGCGCGATCCGATCACGTTCATCCCGTCGACGATCCAGCGCATCCGTCGGTGCGGGCGTCAGTCGAGGGCGTCGGTTCAGTGAGCGGCGTGGCCGGTCTGCTTGGCCGCCGGATGCCGACGGCCAAGCAGGTAACCGAGCCAACGAATGTCGAGTAGCACGTGTGTCGCCTTCCGCTATGCGGTCTTCTTGGTCAACAGCGGCAGCAGGCGGCGCCGTTGATCGATGCTGTCGGCGAAGTGGTGAAGCGCGTCCGGCACCGACTCGGCCACCGGGAAGCTCACTCCGGTACCGCGCAGCACGCGCTGCACAGCATCGCTGGCGATGACCGACCACTCCACACCGGCGTGGAAGCAGCACTCATCGACGTCGTACATCAGTGAAACGATCTGGCCCGCACACGAAGTGACGCCGCTGAGGTCGAGAACGAACGGCTTCTCGGCGAGCACGAACCGGTGCGCGAACGCGGTGATCCGCTCGATGTTCGTATCGTCGATGACTCCGTCGACCGTCACGACCGTCGCCAGCTGGCGGCACACCGCGTGAAGCTGCGCGCCGGCGCAGTCGAAGGTCGGATTGCCGTACATTTTTCCGGGCATCCCCGCCTCCTGCACCTCAACTTGACCTTGGAACCCAAGCTAAGCGGCCAATTTAAGGCAACCGGGAGCGGCGGCTAATACTTTGGTAAGAAGCCGCATTCGCGTCGACCAGCAAACCCGTCAGCCGCGGCGCAACCACTGGGGACCGGAGTAGTTCTCCCAGGGGCTGTAGTCGGCAAGCAGCTCTTCCTGTGGGGGGCGCTGATTTTCGGGCACATGCTGCAGGTTGATCCGGATCCGATACCAGATCGAACTGGGTCCCCGCATTCCGTCGACGAGAACATCTGCGGGCTCGAGTTTTTCGGCTACCGACGGGTAACGTCGCCGCCATTGTTCGAGAGCGGCCATCGCCTCGTCCTTTGTCTTCGTGCGGGCGATCTCGATCAGCGGCTTCGACGATGTGCGGCCCGCGCTGCGACGCGCGTCTCCACCGCCCGAACGCTTCGCCCCGCGCGGCGCCTTTTCTGCCGGGCCGAGCCGGTCGGCGAGATCGAGCAACGCGTCCAGCGAACCCGCCGAGTCGTCGATGCCCTCCCACGGATCGCCGGTTTCGGCGAACCGCTCCGGCACCGTCGCGATCGTGAACGCCTCCGGTCGGCAGCCGGGCACTTCGCTCCAGCGCAGGGGCGTGGACACCCGGGCATCCGGCGTCGCCCGCACCGAGTAGGCCGAGGCGACGGTCCGGTCGAACGCGTTCTGGTTGAAATCGACGAAGACGCCCTCGCGTTCCTCCTTCCACCAGCGCGCCGTCGCGATGTCGGGCGCGCGGCGCTCTATTTCACGGGCGACCGCCTGCGCGGTGAGCCGAACGAACTTGAACGGCCACCGCCGCTGAATCCGGGCGTAGATGTGAAAACCCCGTGACCCCGACGTCTTCGGCCACGCCGTCAACCCGTGGTCCTCGAGCACCTCCCGGGCGACCATCGCCACGTCGATGATCTGTGGCCACGCGACCCCGGGCATCGGGTCGAGGTCGACACGCAGCTCGTCGGGATGGGCCAGATCGTCCGACCGCACCGGATGGGGGTTGAGGTCGACGCAGCCGAGGTTCACCGCCCAGACCAAGCCGGCCCGATCGCGGATCACCGCTTCGGCGGCCGAGGTCCCGGACGCGTATTTCAGCTCAGCGACGTCGACGAAATCCGGCCGCTTCTGCGGCGCCCGCTTCTGGAACACCGCCTCCTCGGTGATGCCCTTGACGAATCGCTTGAGGATCATCGGCCGGTCCTGCACGCCGCGCAGGGCGCCGTCGGCGACGCCGATGTAGTAGTGCATCAGATCGGACTTGGTCACCCCGATCTCGGGGAAGACGACTTTGTCGGGGTTGGTGATGGGCACCCGCAGACCGTCGACCTCCAGGTACCGGGCTTCCTGCCGCCGAGAGGCCATATCGTCATGCTAGTTTCCCGGCCGAAGTGCGACGCCGGTCACATATTGTGGGTCCATGGCCAGACTCTCCGATCTCCCGTTGCAAGCAGTCGCCAAGGCTCAACAGCTCGTCGAGCGGGGGTCGGCCGAGCTGCACTACGCCAGCAAGATGTTCGGCGCCGGCGCGTTCAAGATCGAACCGCCGCAGAACATCGCCGGGATGCTCGCCGACATCCGGCGCTGGGGCGAGTTCGGGATGATCCCCGCCCTCAATGCGCGTCGCACGCCCAACAGCACCGCGATCATCGACGACTTCGGCGAGATGACGTTCAAGGAGCTCGACGACGCCGCGCACTCGGTGGCCAACGGCCTGCTGGAGAAGGGCGTCAAGGGCGGTGACGGCGTTGCGATCCTGGCCCGCAACCACCGGTGGTTCCTCGTCGCGCTCTACGGCGCCGCCCGCACCGGTGCGCGCATCATCCTGCTCAACAGCGAGTTCTCGGGTCCGCAGGTCAAGGAGGTGTCCGAACGCGAGGGCGCCAAGCTGATCATCTACGACGACGAGTACTGCCAGGCGGTTTCCAAGGCCGATCCGCCGCTGGGCAAGCTACGCGCGCTCGGGGTGAACCCCGACAAGGACGAGCCGTCCGACAGCACCGATGAGACCCTCGAGGACTTCGTCTCCCGTCATACGGGTAAGCCCGCGCCGAAGGCGACCAAGCACTCGTCGGTGATCATCCTGACCAGCGGTACGACGGGAACTCCCAAGGGCGCCAACAGAAGTACGCCGCCGACCCTGGCCCCGATCGGCGGTGTGCTCTCGCACGTGCCGTTCAAGGGTGGCGAGGTCACGTCGCTGCCCGCTCCGATGTTTCATGCGCTGGGCTTTCTGCACGCGACGATCGCGATGATGTTGGGCACGACGTTGGTGCTGCGCAGGCGTTTCAAGCCCGCGACCGTGCTCGAGGACATCGAGAAGCACAAGGTGACCGCCGTGGTGGTGGTGCCGGTGATGCTGTCGCGGATGCTCGATGCGCTCGAGGGCATGGAGCGCAAGCCGGACCTGTCGTCGCTGCGAATCGTGTTCGTGTCGGGATCGCAGTTGGGCGCGGAGATGGCACAGCGCGCACTCAAGATGCTCGGTCCCGTCATCTACAACCTGTACGGGTCGACCGAGATCGCGTTCGCCACCATCGCGCGGCCCCAGGATCTGGAGAAGAATCCGGCCACAGTCGGCCCCATCGTGAAGGGTGTGAAGGTCAAGATCCTCGACGACAACGGCAAGGAACTGCCGCAGGGCGAGGTGGGGCGCATCTTCGTCGGCAACTTCTTCCCGTTCGAGGGCTACACCGGCGGCGGGCACAAGGAGATCATCGACGGGCTGATGTCGTCCGGTGACGTCGGCTATTTCGACGAGGACGGCCTGCTCTACGTCAGCGGCCGTGACGACGAGATGATCGTGTCCGGCGGTGAGAACGTGTTCCCCGCCGAGGTCGAGGACCTCATCAGCGGTCACCCCGAGGTCGTCGAGGCCACCGCCCTTGGCGTGGAGGACAAGGAGTGGGGACACCGGCTGCGCGCCTTCGTGGTCAAGGCCGATGGCGCCTCGATCGGCGAGGACGACATCAAGCATTACGTCCGCGAGCACCTGGCCCGGTACAAGGTGCCGCGCGAAGTGGTCTTCCTCGACGAGTTGCCGCGCAACCCGACCGGCAAGATCCTCAAGCGTGAGCTCCGGGAAATGGAAGTGGAGGAGTAGGCGGCCCTAGTCGGCCATCGCGGCCGCGCCGGGAATCGACAGGCACACCAGCATCAGCAAGAGCAGGAACCAGCCGGCCCCCTGCCACTGCACCCACTGGTCCTGTGCCCTCCACTCACGGTAGGTCTTGACGAACGCGCCCAGCCCGCCGAGCAACAGGATCGCCGGCACGGTCGACGCGGCGACCACCGAAGTCTTCGACACGACTGCGTAGATGACGAACGCGACGGCCGCCACCGCGACCACCACGGCCACATAGGTGGCGGCGGCGCGGAATGCGCCCGGCTTGTCCCAGCGCTTCTCGACGTCGTTGGTCATGACAGCCGGGTTGCCTTCGGCCGGGTTGTTAAACGTGCGGCAGGCGCCGTGGGAGTCCGGGCCGACAACCGCCGAGCGCCGTTACGGGTCGCGGGGCAGTCCCAGCAGGCGTTCGGCGATGATGTTGAGCTGCACTTCGGTGGTGCCGCCGTAGATCGTGGTGGCCCGGCTGCCGAGCAGGTACTCCGACCACACGCCCGGCAACTCTTTCGGGTCGGCGACGGCGCCGTCGGTGCCGAATGTCGACACCGCGAATTCCGCATAACCCTGACCGGTCTTCATCGACAGCAGCTTGGAGATCGCCGCGGCCGGCATCGGATCGCCGCCGGCGAGCGTCAGCAGCGTCGACCGCATGTTGAGCACCTTGGCCGCATGACCCTCGGCGATGAGCCTGCCCGCGTGGTTCTGCTCGATCTGGTCGAACTGTCCGTCTTGGAGAAACTCGACGAACCCGTTGAGGTTGGCCAGGAACGGCGGCTCGCTGCTGCCGATCGACACCCGTTCGTTGGTGAGCGTGTTACGGCTGACTTCCCAGCCCCGGTTCACCTCGCCGAGCACCAGTTCGTCGGGGACGAACACGTCGTCGATGAACACCGTGTTGAACATCGCGTTGCCGGTGAGCTCGCGCAACGGCTTGACCTCGATGCCGTCGGTGGCCATGTCGAGCAGGAAGTACGTGATGCCATTGTGTTTCGGGGCACTCGGGTCGGTGCGCGCGAGCAGTGCGCCCCATTGCGAGTACTGCGCGCCGGTGGTCCAGATCTTCTGTCCGGTGATTCGCCAGCCGCCGTCGACCTTGGTCGCCTTGGTGGTCAGGCTGGCCAGGTCCGAACCCGCGCCGGGCTCGGAAAACAGCTGGCACCAGATCATTTCGCCGCGGAACGTCGGCGGCAGGAAGCGCTGCTGCTGTTCTTCGGTGCCGAACGCGACGATCGAGGGGATGATCCAGGCCGCGATGCCCATCTGCGGGCGTTTGACCCGGCCGGCCTCGAACTCCTGGGCGATGATGATCTGCTCGACGGGACCCGCCGCCCGGCCCCATGGCTTGGGCAGATGCGGCTGCACCCAGCCGCCCTCGGCGATCGCGACCGTGCGTTCCTCGCGTGGAATGTCTTTCAGCGCAGCGACTTCCGCGCGGATCTCGTCGCGCAGCTTCTCTGTCTCCGGATCGAGGTCGATGTTGAGCTTGCGCATGCCGGTGCTGGTCGCGACGTCGACGACGTGCTGCGGGTAGTCGGCGTGCCGCCCGAAACCGGCCGCCAGCACCAGCGCGCGGCGGTAGTAGACGTTGGCGTCGTGCTCCCAGGTGAAGCCGATACCGCCGTGCACCTGGATGCAGTCCTGGGCGCAGTGCTGGGCGGCCTCGGGCGCCAGAGTGGCCGCGACCGCCGCGGCGAACTCGAAACCCGCTTCGGCCGCACCGGTTTCGCGGAACTCGTCGATGGCCCGGGCCGCGTCCCAGACGGCGGCGGTGGCCCGCTCGGTGTCGGCGATCATGCCAGCGCATTTGTGCTTGATCGCTTGGAACTGGCCGATGGGCCTGCCGAACTGCTCGCGGATCTTGGCGTACTCGGCCGCGGTGTCGGTGGCCCACCGGGCGACGCCGATGCATTCAGCGGACAGCAACGTCGAGATCAGTGCGCGCGCCAGCGGGCGGCTCAGGTTGCTCAGCACCCGGTCGTCGCCGACCTCGACGGCGTTCACGCGCACGTGGGCCACCGGCCGCAGCGGGTCCAGGCTCTTGACCGGTTCGATCTCCAGTTCCCCGGCCTCCAGGACCACCCATTTGTGACCGCTGGTTCCTTCTTCCAACCCGGCGACCGGCAGCACCAGCACCGAGGCCTGCTCGGCGGCGGGCACGGCGCGCACCTCGCCGCGGATGACCAGACCCGCGGCATCGTCGTCACCGTGGCGGGTGGCGGTCAGGCCGGAATCGATGGCGTAGGACGCGATCGTCGCACCGGAGGCCAGGTCGTTCAGGAGCGCGGCCTCGGGGTCGTGCGCGGCGATCAGCGCGCTGGCGATCGCCGACGG
This sequence comes from Mycobacterium sp. IS-1556, assembly GCF_001499985.1. Taxonomy (NCBI): domain Bacteria; kingdom Bacillati; phylum Actinomycetota; class Actinomycetes; order Mycobacteriales; family Mycobacteriaceae; genus Mycobacterium; species Mycobacterium sp. IS-1556. Next base: position 54,030 of record NZ_LQIM01000004.1, on the reverse strand, counting down.
CACGAACGGGCCCGGCATCGCGCCGTAGCCGAACTCCGCGACGACGATCGCCAACTCGAGGATGCCGAAGCCTTGTCCGCCAACGCCTTCCGACAGGTGCACGCCCTGCAGGCCCTGCTCGGCGGCGCCCTTCCAGTAGGGCGGCGGATTCGGGATCGGCGTCTCCAGCGCTTCGTGCAGCACCTCCGACGGCGCCACCCGGGCGACGAAGGACCGTACCGAATCGGCCAGGTCGTTGTGCTCAGGGTTGATGGCGATGGGCATACCTACACCTCTTTGTGACTGGGCTGGGACGGGTCATTCCCTATTAACCGGTCGGTTGGGAAACACGATACCGTTCACGACGTTGGTCAGCTCGCGGCCGTCCCGCAGGCGGCGGCAGTTGTCCACCGCGAATTCCAGGTACCGCCGCATCGTGTCGGCGGTGTACCAGCTGACGTGCGGGGTCAGCACCACATTGTCGAGTTTCAACAGCGGATTGTCGGCCGCGACCGGCTCGGTCGCGAAGACGTCGAGGCCCGCGCCGGCCAGGTGGCCCGCACGCAGCGCCTCGACCAGGGCCGCCTCGTCGACGATGGCGCCGCGGCTGGTGTTGACCAGCACGGCGTCGGGCTTCATCAGTGACAGCGCCGCACGGTCGAGCATGCCCGCGGTGCGGTCGGTCAGCGGAAGATGCAGCGAGACGATGTCGCTGGCGGCCAGCAGGTCGGGTAGCGCACGCCAACCGGGATGACCGTCCTCGCGGGTACTGGTGTGCAGAATCCGATCGGGCGGGGTGCCCATGGCCAGCACGATTCGCTCCACCCGCTTGGCGATGTTGCCGTAGCCGATCAAACCGACGGTGCAGCCGCCGATGTCACGGACGGTTTCGCCCAGGCTCGGGTCGGACGGCCAGCCCCGGCCCGCGCGGGTGGCGGCGTCCAGTTCGGTCAACCGGCGCAGCGTGGCCAGCATCAGCAGCACGGTCCCTTCGGCGACCGAGGGGGCGTTCGCGCCGGGCATGTTCGCTACCGCGATCCCGTGGCCCGCCGCGAAGTCCACGTCGACAGTGTTGACCCCCGCGCCCATCTTGTGCACCAGCAGGCAGCGACCGGCCTTGGCCAGGTCCTCGCCGGAGATCGGCCGCAAGACGTGCCAGATCACCTCGGCCTCGGGCAACTCCCGGTAGAAGGTGGCGTCGTCATCGTCTGCGCAGTAGCGGATGTCGAGCCAATCAGCCTCCGGAGCAACGAAATCGAACACCTTCGGACCAGGGTTGAAATGGGCGAGGACTCGCAGCGTTGCGCGCTCGCGCGAGTCGTCGACGGCTAGCGCCACCGCTTGGCGATCCACTTGGCGATGGTATCGGCCTGCTCACTGCGGGCCCCGGGAGTGGTGAAGTAGTGGTCGCTGTCGATCGAGCATTGCGCCTTGTCGGCGCTGGCCAGTGCGTCGAAGATGCGCTGTGCATCCGACGGGTACACGCCGGTGTCCTGATCGGCGTTGATGACCAGCGCAGGGCAGGTGATCCGGTTGAGGTGTGGTTCGGCACGCGTCTGCGCATGCCTCAGGCTCCACATGCCGATCCAGTTGCGCAGCGTGCACGCCGCCGCGATGCCGCGCGCGGATCGGTTGGCCTGCACCGGCACTCCGGCGTAACACATGTTCGGGGGTCGCTTCGTCGGTTCCAGGGTGGGATCCACCATGCGTGGGTCGGCCCACGTGCGCAGCACCGTGAACGGGCGGTCGGAGAAACCCGCAGCCTGCACGCGCTCGAGCTCTGCCTCGGCCCAGTCGGTGATCGCGTCGTTGCGCGCGACCTGTGCGGCCCGATACCGCTCGACGAAATCCGCGGAGTACGGCGGGCCGTTGTGTCCGTCGAACAGGTCGAGCTCGGGATCGCTTGCCACCGGGTCGGTTTCGTCGATGACGGCGCCGTCCATCCATGCGGTGAGCACGTCGGGACGGCCGGGGTGTGCGGCGGTCGAGACGTAGCCGTCGGCGGGCGGCAGGTCGGTGAGTCCGGCCGCCGGGCGCATGCCGGCGAGCGGTGTCACATGCGGGTCGACGGCCTGCGCCTGGTATGCCGCCATCAACGACCCGCCGCCGGAGTTGCCAAGCAGTACAACGGTTTCCACGCCCTGGACCTCGCGCAGCCAGCGCACCCCCACGCCGATGTCGACGAGCGCGTGGTCGAGCAGGAAGCTGCTCTCGAACCCGCGATACCGCGTGTTCCATCCCAGGAAGCCGATGCCGCGAGTGGCCATGTAGTCGGCGAGATAGTGCTCGGAGAAGTCGATCTGGTAGTGCGTTGTGATCATCGCGACCTTCGGCTTGCGGCCCACTCCGCGGTGATAGAGACCTTGGCACGGGTGTCCGCCGGCGCCGGCGCGGCGGGCAGTGGGGGAGTCGAGGCCGATGAACTCGCGCATGACGCCCGGCGTTCCGGCGCTCGAGGAGGTTCTGCTCATGCGGCCCCCAAGGGGTACGTCGTACGACGGGATACGGTCGCCGAAAGCACCCTGTCGCCCACCCAAAAGCCATGGTGGTGAACGTGTTCGACCGTGCGCGTGACCGACATGAACGGCGGCGGGACGCGCGGGGCGATCGTCATGGCAGTGCCGGTCCGTTCGTCATTGATCGAGCTTGAACCTGATGCTAAATTCAGTTTGCGTTTCTGGCCAGAGATTCGCCCGAGGAGGCGCCAGATGATCAGGCCCGACAATCCGAACTCCGAATTCGAACTCGGCGGCATCAACCATGTGGCGCTGGTGTGCTCGGACATGGCGAAGACCGTCGACTTCTACAGCAACATCCTCGGCATGCCGTTGATCAAGTCGCTCGACCTGCCGGGCGGCATGGGCCAGCACTTCTTCTTCGATGCGGGCAACGGCGACTGCGTCGCGTTCTTCTGGTTCGCCGACGCGCCGGACCGGGTGCCCGGCATCTCCTCGCCCGAGGCCATCCCCGGTATCGGCGACATCGTCAGCGCGGTCAGCACCATGAATCACCTGGCTTTCCACGTGCCCGCCGAGAAGTTCGACGAGTACCGGCAGCGCCTCAAGGACAAGGGCGTGCGGGTCGGTCCGGTGCTCAATCACGACGAGAGCGAGGCGCAGGTCTCACCCACCGTGCACCCCGGTGTCTACGTCCGTTCGTTCTACTTCCACGATCCCGACGGCATCACGCTCGAATTCGCCTGCTGGACCAAGGAATTCACCGATAGCGACGCACAAGCGACGCCCAAGACGGCCGCCGACCGCCGCCCGAAGGTCACCGCCTGACGGTCAGGTCTCGGCACCCGACAGACCCGACAACACGTCGAGAGTCACCGCCAGCCGGTCGACGAGTTGGTCACTGTCGATTTCGAGGTTGCCGGCCAGCCACGCGCTGAGGGTCTGGCCTACGCCGCCGACCGCGAAATGCGCGGTTGCTCTGGTGAGTTCGCTGTCTTGCGCGCCGAGCGTGCCGGCGTGCTGCAGCAGCAGCATCGCGAACAGGGCCGTGGACTCGGCGCGCTTACGCACAATCACCGTGTTGGACAACTCGACACTGAACAGCAGGCGACCGACGCGCGCGTCGGCGGCGATCGCGCGCACCACATTGGCCATGCCCGCCCGCGACTGCTCCTGCGACGGTGCCGACGCGACAGCGGCCTGGGTGGTGGCGGCGATGTCGGCGACCACGCTGTCGAACACCGCGGCGACGAAGTCGTCCTTGTCGGTGAAGCTCTCGTAGAAGTAGCGGACGCCGAGGCCCGCCGCGCCGCAGATCGCCCGCACCGTCAGCTCGGCGGGGTCGTTCCCCCCGGCTCCGAGCAGGTCGAGGCCCGCTTCGAGCAGGCGGCGACGGCGCCGGGCGAGGCGCTCGGCCGCGTCGACGCCGCGGTACGGGCGGACCTGTGCCATGTCGCCATCTTGACACCCGGGCCGAGCAGGAGCAATATCAGGAAACAAGTGTTCTCACTTTTGTGCGATAGGGGTGCAGATGGTTTCCGAGCCGATCGACCACGTCGGACGTGCGGTCAACGACGCGCCCCTGCCCGGGCGCCCGTTGCGGCGCAACGTCGGGCCCGAGGACGCGATGCTGGGCATCGGGCTGCTGTCCGGGGCCGCGAACGTGATCATGGAACTCGCGCGGCCGGGGGTCGGATACGGCGTGAAGGACAGCCGTGTCGAAAGTGGCCGCGCGGACAGGCACCCGATCAAGCGGGCGCGGACCACGTTCACGTACCTGGCCGTGGCGCTCGCGGGTAGTGACGAACAGAAGGCGGTGTACCGTCGCGCGGTCAACCGGTCGCACGCCGAGGTGTACTCGCTGCCGGACAGCCCGGTCGAATACAACGCGTTCAACAAGGACCTCCAGCTCTGGGTGGCCGCCTGCCTGTACAAGGGGTTCGTCGACGTGTTCCGGATCTTCGTCGGCGAGATGGACGATGAGTCCGCGGACCGCCACTACCGGGACGCCGCCGCGCTCGGCACGACGCTGCAGGTGCCCGCCGAGATGTGGCCCGCGGACCGCAAGGCGTTCGATGAGTACTGGCAGGAGTCGCTGGACAAGGTGCACATCGACGCCGCGGTGCGCGAGTACCTGTGGCCGATCGCGGCGGGCAGGCTCGGCGACGTCAAGGCGCCGGCGTGGCTGCAGCGGCGGACCGACGCCGTCAACCTCTTCATGACGACCGGCTTTCTGCCCCAGCGCTTCCGCGACGAGATGGGGTTGCCGTGGGATGCGGCCAAACAGCGCCGGTTCAACCGGGTGATGCGGACGCTGGGCCGGGTCAACAATGTGATGCCGCGCTTCGTCCGGCAGTTTCCGTTCAACGTGCTGCTCAAGGATCTGGACTGGCGCGTCCGCACCGGCCGCCCCCTGGTGTAGCGAGCCCACTGTCGGAATCTCGGCGTAGAAACAACTGCATGCGTACTGATGACGACACCTGGGACATCACCACAAGCGTCGGCTCGACGGCGTTGTTCGTCGCCGCCGCCCGTGCGCTGGAGGCGCAGAAGCCCGACCCCGTCGCGGTCGATCCGTTCGCCGAGGTCTTTTGTCGCGCGGTAGGCGGCGAGTGGGCGGACCTGCTCGACGGCCGGGCACCCGAGCATGCGCTCAACACGGAGTTCGGCGTGGACTTCGTCAACTTTCAGGCGGTGCGCACCAAGTACTTCGACGACTACTTCCGCGCCGCTGCCGCAGCGGGCGTTCGGCAGATCGTCCTTCTGGCCGCCGGGCTTGACTCGCGCGGGTACCGACTCGACTGGCCCGACGGCACCCTGCTTTTCGAGTTGGACCAGCCGCAGGTGCTCGAATTCAAGCGGCAAACGCTCGCCGGGCACAGCCCGCGGGCCGAACGCCGGGAGATCGCGGTCGACCTGCGCAACGACTGGCCGCAAGCGCTGAGGGGCCACGGGTTCGACGCGGCCAAGCCGTCCGCCTGGATCGCCGAGGGACTGCTGATCTATCTGCCCGCCGCCGCTCAACGGCAGCTGTTCACCGGTATCGACGCCCTGGCCGCACCCGGTAGTCACGCCGCCGTGGAGGAAGCGGCGCCGATGGACGCCGCCGCGTTCGAGGCCAAGAGGGCCGAAGAGCGGGCCACGGGCGGGGACGACACGTTCTTCAACCTGGTCTACAACGAACAGCACGAGCCCGCCGCGAGCTGGTTCGGCGCCCGCGGGTGGCGCGCCGAAGCCACCCCACTGCCGGACTGGCTGCGCGGGAACGGTCGGCCGGTGCCGGCGGACGATTCCGAGGCCGCCGTGATGGTCAGCACGATCAGCCTGGTCAGCGCCGTCAAAGAGGGGAAACGGCTCACCGGCTGAAGCAAAATAGGTGCGTCTGTACAAGTTAGCTTAGTCAATGCTAACTTCGGGCGGAAAGTTAGCCTGCGATGACTACGGGGAGATCACGGCGCGTGCCGCTACCAACCGATTTTGCTGCGACTTCGCGCGTCGATCACGACGTGGTGAGTCGGTTCGCCACGTGTTGCCGAGCCCTGGGGCTCTCCGTGCACGACCGCCGCCGTCCGCCCGATCCCGCCGCTGCCCGCGCCGGTTTCGCCGAACTCACCCGCATCGCCCGCGAGCAGTGCGATGCCTGGACCGGGCTCGCCGCGGCGGGCGACACCAGCGCGAAGGTCGTCGAAGCCATCTGGCGCACCGTCGCCACGGCGGGGGTGCTGCAGCGCCACGTGCAACTCACCGAGGGCGATCTGGCGTTCACCTATGACGCCGGGCTCTACCTCAAGTTCTCGGCGTCGGCTCCCGACGACTTCCAGCTGGCCTACGCCGTCACGCTGTGCGACGCCGGCGACTATTCCGCCGCCGACGAACTGGTGGAGCCGCTGATCACCAGGCGCCCCGGCTGGTTCGAGGCGCGGTGGGTGCGGGTCGCGATGTACTACCGGGCCGAGCGCTGGTCCGACGTGGTGCGGCTGCTCACCCCGATCGTCAACGACAAGAAGCTCGACGAGACGTCGGCACACGCCGTGCGCGTGACGCTCGGCATTTCACTGGCCCGCCTCGGCATGTTCGCCCCGGCGCTGTCATATTTGGAGGACCCGGCGGGACCGGTAGACGTCGCGACGACGGACGGCACGCTCGTCAAGGCGCTGTGCCTGCGTGCCCAGGGTGAAGAGCTCGACGCCGCCGACGTGCTCGCCGAGCTCTACGCCGCCAACCCCGAGAACGAGCAGATCGAGCTCGCCCTGTCGGACACCTCCTACGGCATCGTGACCACCACGGCTGCGCGCATCGAGGGCCGCTCCGATCCCTGGGATCCCGCCACCGAACCGACCGAGGCCGAGTTCGTCGACCCCGGCGCCAAGGAGCGTAAGGCGCACCTACTGGTCGAAGCCGAGGCGGAGCTCGCCGAGTTCATCGGCCTGGAAGAGGTCAAGTATCAGGTTGCGCGCCTGAAGAGTTCGGTCGCGATGGCGATCCGCCGCCAGGAGCGCGGGCTGACGGTGGCCCAGCGCACCAACCACCTGGTGTTCGCGGGCCCGCCCGGTACCGGTAAGACCACGATCGCGCGCGTCGTCGCCAAGATCTATTGCGGGCTGGGCATTCTCAAGAAGGAGACGGTCCGCGAGGTGCACCGCGCCGACCTGATCGGTCAGCACATCGGCGAGACCGAGGCCAAGACCAACGCGATCATCGACAGCGCGCTCGACGGCGTGCTGTTCCTCGATGAGGCCTATGCGTTGGTGTCGACCGGCGCCAAGAACGACTTCGGTCTGGTCGCCATCGACACGCTGCTGGCACGCATGGAGAACGATCGCGAGCGGTTGGTCGTCATCGTCGCCGGTTACCGCAAGGACCTCGACGCATTCCTGGACACCAACGAGGGTCTGCGGTCCCGCTTCACGCGCAGCATCGAATTCCCGTCGTACTCACCACACGAACTGGTCGAGATCGCGATGCGGATGGCCGAGAAGCGCGACAGTGTCTTCGAGCCGGCCGCGCTCGCCCACATGGAAGCGTTGTTCGGCCAGTTGGCCGCGGCCACCACGCCGGACGCCACCGGGATCGAGCGGCGCAACCTGGACATCGCCGGTAACGGCCGGTTCGTCCGCAACCTGGTCGAGCGTTCCGAGGAGGAGCGCGAATACCGACTCGACCACTCCGATTCCGAAGACTTCACCGATGACGAGCTGATGACCATCACCGACGAAGACGTCACCAAATCCGCCATTCCGCTGCTGCGTGGCCTCGGCCTGGCGGTGCCCGAATGAGCACTCCCGACAACTCGAATCGTCGCGCGTTCGCCTCGCGGACACCGGCCAACGAGAACCCCGACCGGGTCGTGTACCGCCGCGGGTTCGTCACCCGCCATCAGGTCACCGGATGGCGGTTCATCATGCGGCGCATCGCATCCGGCGTCGCCCTGCACGACACCCGCATGCTCGTCGACCCGCTTCGCACCCAGACCCGCTCGGTGCTCGTCGGCGCGCTGGTGCTGATCACCGGGCTGGCCGGGTGTGTCGTGTTCTCGTGGATCCGGCCCGGCGGGGTGGCGGGCAACGACGCGATCCTGGCCGACCGCACCACCTCGGCGCTCTACGTCCGCCTCGGCGAGCAGCTGCACCCGGTGCTGAACCTGACGTCTGCACGCCTGATCGCGGGTCGCCCGGACAACCCGTCGCAGGTCAAGACAAGCGAGATCGATCAGTTCCCCCGCGGCAATCTGCTCGGCATCCCCGGCGCGCCGGATCGCACGGTGCAGAACACGACCCGTGACGCCGACTGGACGGTGTGCGACGGGGTTTCGGGACCCGCCGTCGGTGTCACGATGATCGCGGGCCCGTTGGCCGACGGTGGCGAGCGCGCTGCGCCGTTGGCCGACGACCAAGCGATTCTGGTGTCCAATCCGAGTGGCCCCAACGCCGGCACCTGGTTGCTGTGGGACGGCCGTCGCAGCCCGATCGACATGAACGACCGCGCCGTCACCAGCGCGCTGGGCTTCGGCACCGAGCCCGCCGTCGCCCGACCGATCGCGCCCGGGCTGTTCAACGCGGTGCCCGAAGCACCCGCGCTGAGCCCGCCGGCGATCCCGGGCGCAGGCGAACCGCCGCGTTATCCGCTGCCGGTGCCCGCACCGGTCGGCGCGGTGGTGGCCGCCTTCGCCGCCGACAACACGCTGCGCCATTACGCGGTGCTCAGCGAAGGGCTGCAACCGATTTCACCGGTCATCGCGTCGATCATGCGCAACGCGAATTCGTTCGGGCTCGACCAGCCGCCGAGGTTGGGCGCCGATGACATCGCGCGTCTACCCGTCGCGAATGTCATCGACACCGACGCCTATCCGAATGAACCGCTCACGCTCGTCGACGCCGCGGACGCGCCGTTGACATGCGCCCGGTGGACGCGGCCCGCCGACGCCACCAGCGCGACGCTGGACCTCCGTTCCGGGGTCACACTGCCGGTGTCCGAAGAATTGCGCGCCGTCCCACTGGTCGGAGCCGGTTCGGGCACCACCGCGAACCGCGTGGTGATGACGCCTGGTCGCGGCTACCTGGTCCAGACCGTCGGCCAGGACGGCGGGGGCGCGTCGACCCCACCCGTCGGCGGCGCATCCTTCTGGCTCAGCGACGTCGGGGTCCGCTACGGCCTCGACGAGAACGGTGACCAGAAAGCCATCGACGCGCTCGGGCTGACCCCGCCCGCGGTACCGATTCCATGGTCGATGCTGAGCCAGTTCGCGCCAGGTCCGACGTTGTCGCGCGCCGACGCGCTGTTGGCCCATGACGCGCTCGCCGCCGACCCCCGCCCCGCCGTCGTGAGGGAGAAGCCGTGAGCGCAGCTTGCAAGCGAACCATCAGCACAGAACACGCCGGGCGAGCCTGCGAGGCCGGCGCGTGAGTCGGCTCATTTTCGAGGCGCGTCGCCGCATCCCGGTGCCGACGACGCGCAAGGGCACCATCACCATCGAGCCGCCGCCGGAACTGCCGCGGGTCGTGCCGCCGTCGCTGCTGCGGCGGGTGCTGCCGTACCTGATCGTCATCCTGATCGTCGGCATGATCGTGGCGCTGGTGGCCACCGGCATGCGGCTGATCTCGCCGACGACGCTGTTCTTTCCGTTCGTCCTGCTGCTGGCCGCCACTGCGCTCTACCGCGGCACCGACAACAAGATGCGCACCGAGGAGGTCGACGCCGAGCGCGCCGACTATCTGCGTTACCTGTCGGTGGTTCGCGACAACGTGCGCGCACACGCCGCCGAGCAGCGCGCCGCGCTCGAGTGGTCGCACCCGGATCCGGGGCTGCTCATCGACGTGCCCGGTACGCGCAGGCAGTGGGAGCGCGATCCGCACGACCCGGACTTCCTGGTGGTGCGCACCGGACTGCACGATGCCCCGCTCAACGCGACGCTGCGGGTGAAGGACAGCGCGGACGAGGTCGACCTGGAACCGGTGTCGCACAGCGCGTTACGGGGACTGCTCGACGTGCAGCGCACGGTGCGCGCGGTGCCGACGGGCATCGACCTGGGCAAGGTCTCCCGCATCACGGTGCTCGGCGAGCCGGACGACGTCCGCGGGGCACTGCGCGGCTGGATCACCCAGGCGGTCACCTGGCACGACCCGGCGGTGCTGGGTGTCGCGCTGCTCGCGCCGGACATCGAGAGCGACGACTGGTCCTGGCTGAAGTGGCTGCCGCACAACGACATTCCCGGGTCGGTGGATGGCGCCGGGCCGGCGCGTTACCTGGCGTCCGATGTCGCTGAGCTGCGCTCGCTGCTCGCGCCTGCGCTCGACGACCGGCCGCCGTTCGGCGACGCCGACGAAACGGGTGCCAAGCACCTGCTCATCGTCGTCGACGATCCCGACGTGGATCCCGGCGCGTTGGTCCCGCGGGGCGGACTGGCCGGTGTGACGCTGGTGCAGCGGATCGCCGAACCGCCGCACCGCGAGCAGTACCCCGACCCGGAGCGGCCGATCCTGCAGGTGAGCGACGGGCAGCTGCGGCGCTGGCAGACCGGCGGGTGGCAGCCATACGTCGACGCCGCCGACCAACTCGACGTCGCCACCGCGCGGCACATCGCACGCCGGCTGTCGAGGTGGGACTCGAACCCGAGCCACGCGCGGACCGCCAGCGCCGGCGTCGCCACGTTCTCGACGCTGCTCGGCATTCCCGACGCCGCGGCGCTGGACGTGGCGAGCCTGTGGGCTCCGCGGGCGCGCGCCGACGAACTGCGGGTGCCCATCGGGGTGACCGCGACGGGCGAGCCGCTCATCTTCGACCTCAAGGACGAGGCGGAGGGCGGCATGGGCCCGCACGGCCTGATGATCGGCATGACGGGTTCGGGCAAGTCGCAGACCTTGATGTCGATCCTGCTGTCGCTGTTGACGACTCACTCCGCAGATCGGCTAATCGTGATCTACGCCGACTTCAAGGGCGAGGCCGGGGCGGACATCTTCCGGGACTTCCCGCAGGTGGTCGCGGTCATCTCGAACATGGCCGAAAAGCGTTCGCTGGCCGACCGATTCGCCGACACACTGCGCGGTGAGGTGGCGCGCCGGGAGCAACTGCTGATGGAGGCCGGGCGTCGGGTTCAGGGCAGCGCGTTCAACTCGGTGCTCGAGTACGAGGCCGCCATAGCGGCGGGTCACGACCTGCCGCCGTTGCCCACGCTGCTCGTCGTCGCCGACGAGTTCTCGCTGATGCTGTCCGACCACCCGGAATACGCCGAGCTGTTCGACTACGTCGCGCGCAAGGGCCGTTCGTTCCGCATCCACATCCTGTTCGCGTCGCAGACGCTGGACGTGGGCCGGATCAAGGACATCGACAAGAACACCTCCTATCGCATCGGGCTCAAGGTGGCCAGTCCGGCCGTCAGCCGCCAGATCATCGGTGTCGAAGACGCGTTCCACATCGAGGCCGGCCCCGAGCACAAGGGCGAGGGTTTTCTGGTGCCGACGCCCGGTGCGATGCCGGTCAAGTTCCGCAGCACCTACGTCGACGGCATCTACGACCCGCCGCGGATCGAGAAGTCTGTTGTCGTGCAGGCGGTTCCGGTACCGCAACAATTCACTGCCGGTCACGTCGAGGCGCCCGCCGACACCGTCGTCGTCTCCGATCCGGCTGCGCACGAGGACCGTCCGCCGCGCAAGCTCGTCGCCACCATCGGCGATCAGCTCGCGAACTACGGTCCGAAGGCGCCACAGCTGTGGTTGCCGCCGCTGGACGAGCCGATTCCGCTCGACGAGTTGCTCGCGCGCGCCGACGTGGCCGAACGCCAGTGGCGTTGGCCGCTCGGCGAGATCGACCGCCCGTTCGCGATGCGCCGCGATCCGCTGATCTTCAACGCCAGGTCCGCTGCGGCCAACATGTTGATTCACGGCGGCCCGAAGTCCGGTAAGACCACGGCGCTGCAGACGTTCATCCTGTCCGCCGCGGCGCTGCACTCACCGCGCGACGTGTCGTTCTACTGCCTGGACTACGGCGGGGGCCAGTTGCGTCCGCTGGCAGACCTGGCGCACGTCGGCAGCGTCGCTTCGCCGCTGGAACCCGAGCGCATCCGGCGCACGTTCGGCGAGCTCGAACAGCTGCTGCGCGCCCGCCAGGCACATGGCCACTCGGGTAACGGTCAGCGCGACGACTACGGCGAAGTTTTCCTGGTCATCGACAACCTGTACGCGTTCAGCCGCGACAACACCGACACCTTCAACACCCGGAATCCGTTGTTGGCGAAAGTGACCGAGTTGGTGAACACCGGGATGTCCTACGGCATCCACGTCGTGATCACCACGCCGAACTGGCTCGAGGTGCCGCTGGCGATGCGCGACGGCCTCGGTCTGCGTCTCGAGTTGAAGCTGTCCGACGCGCGTGACAGCAACGTGCGGATCACCGGTGCATTGCGCCGGCCCGCCGAAGCGGTACCGGCCGATCAGCCGGGCCGCGGTTTGACCATGGCCGCCGAGCACTTCCTGTTCGCCGAGCCGTCACTGCGCGACATCGGGGTGATCAACGCCCGCCATCGGGGTGTCACCGCGCCGCCGGTGCGGCTGCTGCCGCGCGATCTGGCGCCGGCCGCGGTGGCGCCGTTGTATCCGGCGCCGGAGCGCGTCGTCATCGGCCAGCGCGAGGAGGACCTCGCGGCCGTGACGATGGCGTTCGACCAGAACCCGCTGCTGATGGTGTTCGGCGATGCCAAGTCGGGCAAGACGACGCTGCTGCGTCACGTGATCCGCACGGTGCGGGAGCACTCCACGTCGGACCGGGTCGCGTTCACGGTGATCGACCGTCGCCTGCATCTGGTCGACGAACCGTTGTTCCCGGACAACGAGTACACGCCGAACATCGACCGGATCACCCCTGCGATGCTGGGGCTCAGCGCACTGCTGGAGAGGCGCCGCCCGCCGGCCGGGCTGTCCCCGCAGGAACTGAGCAGGTGGACCTACCAATCCGGTGAGGACGGCCACACCCACTACCTGATCATCGACGACGTCGACCAGATCCCGGACGCCCCCGCGGTCAGCGGTCCGTTCGTCGGGCAACGGCCGTGGACCGGGATCATCGGTTTGCTGTCGCAGGCAAGTGAACTGGGTCTGCGCGTCATCGTGACCGCGCGGGCCACCGGTTCGGCGCACGCTTTGATGACGGCACCGCTGCTGCGCCGGCTCAACGAGTTGCAGGCGGCCATCCTCATGCTGTCGGGCAACCCGCAGGACAGCGGCAAGATCCGGGGCCACCGGTTCCGCCGTCTGCCTGCGGGCCGCGCGATGTTGCTGGACGATGGCGATGGCCCGACGTTCCTGCAACTCGTCAACCCGTTCGCCGACGCGGTCGCAGAGAGCACCGGCAACAACGGCACTAGTGGAAGGGAGTTCAACTGATGACTCTTCGCGTCGTTCCCGAGGGTCTGGCCGCGGCGGGTTCCGCCGTCGAGGCGTTGACGGCCCGATTGGCGGCCGCGCACGCCGCCGCCGCGCCATTGGTCAGCACGGTGGTGCCGCCGGCCGTCGACGCGGTGTCGCTGCAGACCGCCGCGGGGCTGAGTGCGCACGGCACGCAGCACAACACGGTGGCCGCGCACGGCGTCGAGGAGCTGGGCCGCTCCGGCGTCGGCGTCGGGCAGTCCGCCACCAGTTACGCCACCGGTGACGCCATGGCCGCTTCGACGTACCTGGTCGCCGGTAGCTGATCATGACGGCTCCGATCTGGATGGCGCTGCCTCCGGAGGTGCACTCGACCATGCTGAGCAGCGGGCCCGGGCCGGGTTCGCTGTTGGCGGCCGCGGGTGCGTGGCAGTCGCTGGCCGCCGAATACTCCTCCGCCGCAGCGGAGTTGACCGCCGTGCTGGGGGCGGTGCAGGGCGGCGCCTGGGAAGGGCCGAGCGCCGAGCAGTATGTCGCTGCGCATGCGCCATATCTCGCGTGGTTGGCGCAGGCCAGCGCCAACAGCGCGGCGTCGGCGGTTCAGCACGAGGCCGCCGCGGCGGCGTATACGACGGCGTTGGCGATGATGCCGACGCTGCCCGAGTTGGCGCTCAACCACGCCACGCACGCGGTGCTGACGGCGACGAACTTCTTGGGTATCAACACGATCCCGATCGCGTTGAACGAAGCCGACTACGTGCGGATGTGGATCCAGGCCGCGACGACGATGAGCACCTACCAGGCGGTGTCGGGAGCGGCGGTGGCGGCCACCCCCATGACGACACCGGCACCGATGCTGTTGGCTCCCGGTGTGGGAGAGGCCGGTTCGGCCGCCGCCGACGCACAGCACGCCTCGGCGATGGCCACCGCCGCCGACTCCGGTTCGGCGCGGAATCTCGCCGACTCCATCGCGCGATTTCTGGAGGAGCTTCAGAAGTTCTTCGAGGACTTGTTCGATTCTCTCAATGACTTCATGGGCAACTTCTTCGCGTGGCTCTTCAACCCGGGGTCGGGAGTGGTGCTCTTATTCGTCCTCTATCAGGCGATCACCCAGCCACTCGGATGGACCACGTGGTCGCTGATCTTCAGTGCTCCGATATTGCTGCCGATAATGATCGGCCTCATCGTCCAGGCGCTGAACCCCCCGCCAATGGCTGTGCCCGCACCCGCGCCAGCGCCTGCCGTCGCCCCTGTCCCGGCCCAGCCGGTCCCGGTGACGCGGGCCGAGAGTATGCCACCCGTCACCGCGGTGGCGCCGACCGTTCCCACTGGAACCGCCGCTCCGACGACGTCGGTCGGTGCCGGGTCGGCCCCAGCGGGCGCGCCGCCCGCCCCGGCGGCGGCAACTGCGGTGCCGTACGCGATCGCCGGCCCCGACCCGGACGAGGGTGTCTCCCCGACGTTCCGGGACGGCATCAGCGCCAAGGCGCCGGCGTCCGACATCGCGGCATCCGCGGCTGCGGCCGCCGCGGCATCGTCGTTGGCCAAACGGAAGGCTCGCCGCAAGCGCCCGCAGCCGATCCACCAACGCCAGTACGCCGACGCCTACATGGACTACGAGCCGGAAGACGAGACGCCGCCGCCCGAAACGGTGCGGCGTCCGCACGTGAGCGCATCGGAAAAGGGCGCAGGCGCAGTGGGTTTCACCGGTGCAGCGACCAAGTCCGACACCGAGCAGGCCGCCGGGCTGACCGAGCTCGCCGGCGACTCCTTCGGCGGCGGACCCACCGAACCCATGCTGCCCAGCGACTGGGACCACAAGGGGGGAGAGCGCGACTGAACAGAGCTGAGCGAAACCCGAACCGCCGAACCACGATCCGAAAGGAAAAACCATGAGCCTCTTGGACGCTCACATCCCGCAACTCGTGTCATCCGAGGCCGCGTTCTCCGCGAAGGCCGCCCTGATGCGCAGCACCATGGCGCAGGCCGAACAGGCTGCCCAGTCGGCGCAGGCGTTCCACATGGGCGAGTCGTCGGCCGCCTTCCAGGCGTCCCACGCCCGCTTCATCGAGGTCTCCGCGAAGATCAACTCGCTGCTCGACATCGCCCAGGTCAATCTCGGCGACGCCGCGGGCACCTATGTCGCCGAGGACGCCGCGGCGGCCAGCACCTACACCGGTATCTGAACTTCGAACTGACCTAGAGGGAGAACCTGATGTCTCAGATCATGTACAACTACCCGGCGATGCTGGCCCACGCGGGCGAGATGTCCGGTTACGCGGGCGCTCTGCACGCCGTCGGCGCCGACATCGCCAGCGAGCAGGCGGCATTGGCCGGCGCCTGGCAGGGCGACACCGGCATGACGTACCAGGCGTGGCAGTCGCAGTGGAACGCCAGCCTCGAGGAACTGGTGCGCGCATACCGCGCGATGGCTGCCACGCACGAACAGAACACCATGTCGATGAGCGCCCGTGACCAGGCCGAAGGCGCCAAATGGGGTGGCTGATCGGCGGTGGCAGTTAACGCAGTCGAGCTGACCGCGGAGCAGGCCTGGTTCGTCGCCGATGCGTCGGGCGCAGGGAACTATCCCTGGGTGCTGGCCATCACCCCGCCGTACAGCGACCACGCTGAGCGGGCGGCAGTCGAGTCCAGGCTGTCGGCCGAACTGGTGGAGCTGGGCGTGATGACCGCCGACCGGACCGTCGATCCCTATGTCCGGCAATGGGTTACGACGACGTGCCGGCCCCGGCGGTGGCTCGAACTCAGATTCGTCCGCGGCTCCGGCAGCATGCTGCGCGGGCACGTCGCGCGCCGTGGCGAGCACACCGTCGTCGCGCTGCGCGCCGGCGGCCTCGTCACGCTCACCGCGTTGGACGTGGACCACCCGCAGGCACTCGTGCCCATCCTGACGGCCGGGTTGTCGGGCCGGCCGCCGGCCGGCTTCGACGAGTTCGCCATCCCCGCCCGGATCGGGGCGCGCGCCGACGAGCAGCTGCGCAACGGCGCGACGCTGGACGACGTCGTCGAGTTCCTCGGCATCCCGCCGAGCGCGCGCGCCGTGGTGGAAGCCGCGTACGCGCCGGACCGCAGTTATGTGGAGATTGTCGCGGGCGATCACCGCGACGGTCACCGTGTCAGCACCGACGTCGGCGTCAGCGTCGTCGACACCCGGGAAGGCAGGGTCCTCGTCCATCCGTCGAAGGCGTTCGACGGCGAATGGGTGTCGACCTTCGCCCCCGGCACACCGCTGGCGATCGCGACCGCGGTCGAGCGGCTCACCGCAACGCTGCCCGACGGGGCGTGGTTCCCCGACCTGCAACTCACCCGAGACTTCGATTCAAACCAAAGAACGGAACCGCAATGGCAGACCATCCGATGACCGGCACCTCTTCCCTGGCAACCATGCCGCCAGGGCCGCCAGGGCCGTCGGGGCCGTCGGAGAGGACCGAGGCGTCCGCGCCGTCGATGCCGATCGTTCGGGTCGCCGTGCTCGCCGCGGGCGAGGCCGGCGGCCGGGTCACGGACATGGCGTTGCCTACCGAACTTCCCCTGCGCGAGATCCTGCCCGCGGTACGCCGGATGGCGATGCCCGCCGACGAGGAATACGACGACGCCGCACCGGTCGTGCTGTCGCTCGCCCCGGTCGGCGGCGCGCCGTTCAGCCTCGACGCGACCCTGAACACCGTCGGCGTCGTCGACGGCGACCTTCTTGCGCTGCAGCCGCTACCCGCCGGGCCCGCGGCACCGCGAATCGTCGAGGACATCGGCGATGCGGCGGTCATCTTCTCGGCTGCCCGCGAAAAGCCTTGGGGTGCAGCGCACATCGCCCGCGGCGCGGCAGCGGCCGTCGTCGCGCTGATCCTGGTTGCCACGACGTTCGCCGCTGTGCACAGTGAGGTCGTCGGCGGTTTCGCCGGCCTCATGGCGGCCAGCGGGATCGCGGTGCTCACGGTGCTGGCCGCGCTCCTCACCTGGGGCCGGTCACCTCGGCTCGGCACGGCGCTGGCCGTGACGGCGTTGGCGCCGATCGCCGTGGCCCTCGCGCTCGCGGTACCCGGCGAGTTCGGGCCGTCGCACGTGCTGCTGGCCGCCGCGGGCGTGACGGCCTGGTCGATCATGAGCATCGTCGTCGCCCAGCGCGCCATCGCGATCTTCACGGCGGCAACGGTCGTCGGCGCCGGCGCCCTGATCACCGCGGGCGCTGCCACGATCTGGACGCTGGACCACCTCGTCGTCGGATCCGTGCTGGTTGTGCTGGCGCTGGTGGTCACGGTCCAAGCCGCCCAACTCTCCGCGGTGTGGTCGCGACTGCCGGTTCCGGTGATTCCCGCCCCCGGTGACCCGACGCCGTCGGCGCCGTCGCTCAAGGTGCTCGCGGATCTGCCGCGGCGGGTCAGGATCAGCGACTCCCACCAGACCGGCTTCATCGCCGGAGGAGTGCTGCTGAGCACCGCGGGCGCACTGACATTGGCGGCCCCGCAAGGCGTTTCGAGCTGGGCGTGGTACGTCGTGGCCGCGGTCGCGCTGGGTTCTGTGCTGCGGGCGCGGGTGTGGGACTCCGCGCCGTGCAAGGCGTGGCTGCTGAGTCTGCCGTTCCTGCTGGCGATCTCGTTCCTCGTCGTGTTCAGTGTCGACGACCGCTACACCGCCGCGTGGTGGGCGCTGGCGGCGCTCGCGGGCTTGACGGCGGTGTGGGTGATCGCGGCACTGTTCCCGCGGGTGGCGTCGCCCGACACCTACTCGCTGCCCATGCGCCGCCTGGTCGGTTTCCTGGCGTCTGCCGTCGACGCGTCGCTCATCCCGGTGCTGGCGTACCTGGTCGGACTGTTCACCTGGGTGCTGAACCGATGAGGCATCGGTGATGCGCGACGGACTGCGCACCGTATTCGCCGCCACGGCGGTGGCACTGACCGTCCTGAGCATGAGTTGCCCGATGGCGCAGGCGATCACACCGCCGCAAGTGGATCCCGCGGTGCCACCGCCGTCGGGTGCCCCCGGCCCGGTGCAACCGATGTCTCAGCGCGGCCCGTGCGTCAGCGCCGGTGTGCTGCCGGGCACCGATCCCGGTGCGCCCGGCCCGAACCGCGAGCTGCTCAACCTCGAGGGCGCCTGGGAGTACAGCCGCGGGGACGGACAGGTCGTGGCCGTCATCGACACCGGTGTGCGGCCGGGCCCGCGGCTGCCGAACGTCGATCCAGGCGGGGACTTCGTCGCGGACACCGATGGGCTGACCGACTGCGACGGGCACGGAACGCTGGTGGCCGGGCTGATCGCCGGCCAGCCGGGGCCCGACGGGTTCTCCGGCGTCGCGCCCGGAGCCCGGGTGTTGTCGATCCGATCCACCTCGGCGCGGTTCTCACCGACCGAGTCGGTGGAGAACCAGGCCGTGGCGCGTGTCGCGCTCGACGTCGCGACGCTGGCCCGCGCTGTCGTGCGCGCCGCGGACCTGGGTGCGCGCGTGATCAACATCTCCGCGGTCACCTGCCTGCCCGCCACCGAGACCGTCGACCAGAGTCAGCTCGGCGCGGCCC
Source organism: Mycobacterium sp. IS-1556 (assembly GCF_001499985.1). Classification (NCBI taxonomy): domain Bacteria; kingdom Bacillati; phylum Actinomycetota; class Actinomycetes; order Mycobacteriales; family Mycobacteriaceae; genus Mycobacterium; species Mycobacterium sp. IS-1556. The sequence continues at coordinate 35,208 of NZ_LQIM01000004.1, read as the reverse complement.
TGCGGTACGCCGCCGTCGAGAAGGATGCGGTGATCGTCGCCGCGGCCGGGAACAACAAAGCGGGTCTCAACCCCGGTTCGGCGTGCCCGTCGAACCCGTTGTCGGATCCCGCTCGCCCGGAGGACCCCCGCAACTGGTCGGGCGTCACGTCGGTGTCGATCCCGTCGTCCTGGCAGCCGTTCGTGCTCTCGGTCGGGGCGCTGACCTCTGCGGGCCGGCCGGCGGATTTCACGATGGCCGGACCATGGGTGGACATCGCGGCGCCGGGGCAGGACATCGCGTCGGTGGGCAACGGCGACGGCGGGGGGCTCGCCAACGCGTTGCCCGACAGCCAGGGCCGGCTGTTCCCGCTGAACAGTTCGAGTTTCGCGGCGGCCTATGTGTCCGGTGTCGCGGCGTTGGTGCGCAGCCGGTTCCCCGAGTTGACCGCCGAACAGGTCAGGGATCGCCTGACTGCGGGGGCCCAGGGGGCGGCCCGGGCGCCGTCGAACCTGACCGGGTTCGGGCTCGTCGACCCCGTCGCCTCACTGACGTGGGATGTGACGGCGGCCATCGACGACGACGGTGACCCGGAACCCCGGCCGGTCGCCGCGCCGCCGGCGCCGCAGGCGCCCGATTCCACCCCGAAAGTCGTCGCGTTCGCGGGTACCGGGGCGCTGGCGTTGATCGCGGCCGTGACGGCGGCGGTGGCGGTGCACCGGCGAAGGAAACTCGACAATCAACCGGAGGCATCGTGACCGTTCGAATTGCGTTGGCGTCGTTGGCCGTGGTGTTGGCGGCCATGGCGTACCCGTGGGAGTCCACCACCGACTGGTGGATCCTGGGAATCGCGGCCGCCGTCGTCGTGGTGGTGTTCGCTTGGTGGCGTGGACAGTTCGTGACGACCATGATCGGCCGCAGGGTGGCGGTGTGGCGACGCAACCACTCGAAGCCGAAGGCGCAGAGGCCGGATCAGGCAACCGTGGTGCTGCGTGTCGACGGCCCGGCAGGCGTCGATGTGTCGCTGCCGTTGCTGGCCGGATACGTCGAGCGGTTCGGGGTCCGCAGCGAGAAGGTTCGGGTCACCAACCTCGATCAGGACGGTGTCCGCACCACCTGGATCAGCCTGACCCTGGACGCGAAGGCGAATCTGGTTGCCCTGCAGGCACGTTCTCCGGAACTTCCGCTACACGACACCGCTGAGATCGCCGGCCGGCGGCTCGCCGACCATCTGCGGGAGGCGGGTCTCGACGCCGCGATCGTCGAAGACACCGACGCGCCGTTGGGCGCAGCGCGGCGCGAGAAGTGGTCGGGGGTATGCGATGACCGCGGATTCATCTCTGTCTACAAGATTCCGGTCGATGAGCGGTTGGCTGAGCGCCTCGCCGAGGTGTGGTCGCAGCAGGGTGAGACGTGGACCGCCCTCGAGTTCAGCGGCACCGCGGCGCAACCGGTCGTCGCCGCGGCGTGCGCCTTCCGCACTCCCGACGTGGTGCGCAAGGCACCCTTGCCCGGGTTGACCGCCCACCGCGGACTCCAAAGGCCGTTGCTGACCGCACTGGACCCCAAAGCCGTTGGCCATCTAGGTGTTTCGGGCAAGCCGGTATCGCGTGAGCAGTTGGAGCGCATCGCCTGGCCGGCGGGAACGCGGCCGGAGTTCAGTCGAACATGAAGCCCTGCATGAACCGCGTCATCCGGCGCAGGTAGTCGGGCTGGCTGACGTGCAGGATGTGGTTGCCGGGAAACCAGTGGAACGCGCAGCGGTCCCAGTGCTCCCATAGCATCTCGGCCTGCTCCGGCGGCGCCAACCGGTCACCGAGACCGGTGATGATCAACCTCCGGTCCTTCGGCACCAACGGCGCGTAATTCAGCGGCGACGAGAACCGGGTCGCAGCGCTGGTGAGCTCGGCATCGGTGCCCGACAGCAGGTTACGCAACGCCACCACCTTGTTGGCGGGGAACCATTCGTCGACGGTCTGATCGGGCGCCACCACCGGGACGTTGGGGATGACGGCCTGGATGCGATCGTCGATGCCCGCGATCAGCGCCGCCGTATACCCGCCGAGCGACATCCCGGTCAAGGCGATGCGATCGACGCCGGTGAACTCGAGATAGTCCATGATCGAGCGGAAGTCATGCACCGACTGCGCCATCGCTTCGGCGAAACCGGAGAACCCGTTGGCGAAGAACCCGTAACCGCTGAAGGGCGAGCCCTTCTCGGCGCGGGGACCGTGAAAGGGCATGGTGTAGAGCAGGACGTCGTAACCGGATCGGAAGAACCACGGCAGGGAGAAGAACAGCCCGTTGAACAGATAGGGCGAACCCATGAACCCATGGATCAGACACAGCGTCGGGTGCGGACCGTCGTCGTGCCGCCAGTGCTGGGCGTGCACGACGTTGTTGCGCTCGAATCCTCGGCACTGTGTGCGCAACGCCGGGTTGATCGCCTCGAAGCTGCTGTTGAACCGGATGTTCTCGACGCGACCCTTCGCTATCCACTCAGCGAACGGGTTTGCGGTGCGCGAGGTGACCCGGGGACGCGATGCCGGCGCCGGGAACGACTGCGCGGAATCGTTCGCCGCGGCCAGTTCGGCGTAGAACTGCAACTGCTCGCGCTCGGCGCGCGACTGCGACCGGCGCAGCCCATCCGCCAGGGTCGGCAGCATGGTGGTCGCGAGCAGCGAGGCGATCGCGGTCCGCAGCGCGATGTCGGCGACGGCCGACGTGTCGACGATGAGCCGCTGGCGCAAGGTGAGATCGGCACGGCGGGGAAGTCCGCCGGTAGTGGCGTCCGCGCCGGGTACGTCGGGAACGGGAATGGGGGGATCCACCGGGTTGGCGTCCGATTGGCTCACGTCCGCATGGTAACCGGCGCCGGCGGTGCCAGACTGACGACGTGTGGAACGCCGAGGTGTATCTGGCCTTCGCCGACCAGCGCGGGCGGCCGTTCTTCGACCTGCTGTCGCGGGTCGGCGCCGACGCGCCGCGGCGGGTGGCGGATCTGGGCTGTGGGCCGGGCAATCTCACTGTCGGCCTGGCACAGCGCTGGCCGCGAGCGGCGATCGACGCGTTGGACAGCTCACCGGAGATGGTCGCGGCGGCGCGGGAGCGGGGAATCGATGCGCACGTCGGCGACCTTCGCGACTGGGTGCCGAAAGCCGACACCGACGTCGTGATCAGCAACGCCGCGCTGCAGTGGGTGCCCGGCCATTCACAGCTGCTCGTCGGCTGGGCCGGACAACTGCCTGCCGGGGCCTGGCTCGCGATCCAGGTGCCGGGAAACTTCGACGCGCCGTCGCACCGTGCGGTGCGCCAGCTCGCGCGACGGGATCGCTGGGCAGAACCCTTGCGGGACTTTCCGTTCCGGGAGGGCCAAGTCTCCGATGCGGCCGGTTACGCGGATCTGCTCACCGACGCCGGTTGCACGGTCGATGCCTGGGAGACAACTTATGTGCACGTGTTGACCGGCGAGAATCCGGTGCTGCAGTGGCTCACGGGCACCGCGTTGCGGCCGGTACGGAGTCGGCTCACCGGTCCCGAGTGGGACGAGTTCCGGGCGGACCTGATTCCGCTGCTAAACGCCGCGTATCCGACGAGGGCGGACGGTAAGACGTTCTTCCCGTTTCGCCGCATCTTCGTGGCCGCGCAGATCGGCTGACTCAGGTGGGCAAGCCGTCCCGCTCGGCGTCGGCCCGGTACCTGTCGACCCAGTCGTCGGAGCGCTGGTCGGCCTGCCGCTGCAGCACCGGCTCCGGCGCAAGCCGGCGGTCCTGCCCGAGCGCCTCCAGAATGTCGCCGACGACCTGGGTGAGGTTGCGCCACAACACCGGATAGGACACCTCGATGGGGGACACGCCCTCCTGGGCGAACCAGCTCCGCCAACCTTCCTGCTGGGCCCGCAGCATCGTGACGACGTGGGCGATCGCGCCTGCGTGGTATTCAGCGCGCGCATCGCGCGACGGGTCCGGGCGGCCGCGCCAGACCCGGGTCTGCACCGCGCGCCAGAACGAAACAGCCTGCGACACAACGTCGGGACGATGGACGTGAACTAGTAATGGGTCACTGCCGATGACGTCGCGGATGGCCGACAGCAGGCCGGTGCCCGAGCGGTCCGGCAGCTCGCCGGCGCGCTCGAGCAACAGCGGGGTCTGGTTCCACATCAGCTTGCCGCCCCAGATGCCGTTGGGGGTGCGGCCCGCCGTACGGATGTAGTCGCGCCAGATCTCCGGCGGCGCCAGGTCGGGCTTGCCGTCGTCGAGGGGATCGAGGAGGCGCAGGATCGATTCGTCGGTGGCCGCCGCGAACCACTGACGCGGCTGGGGCGCCTGACTGGTGGTCGGCAGGTACTGGAAGAACTCTGCGGGCTCGCCGGCGACACCCGTCGCGCGCAGAGACTCGACCAGCAGCGTGCTACCGCTGCGCTGGGACGCCAGAACGAGATACGCCGTCGCGTGCGCTGACATGCGCGAGAGCATAACGGGACTTCAAAGATCGTGCGCGGCGGAGGTTTTCGATCATGATGAGCGAAACTCAGCTGCTGAGGTGCCCTTCGACACCGCGGTCCGAGGCGATCGCCGACCGGCTGGTGACGCTCGGACCGTGCAGGCGTAGGTAAGTCTGGGTGTAGCGCTCGGATATGCGGGTGCCCGCGAACTCCGACGGGATCACGTCGTTGGTCTTGGTGCGCCAGTCGTTGAGCAGCAGTGCCATGTCGTCGGCGACGGCCTCGGCGCTGCCCGTCGCGTCCGGCCCGAGCAGATTGCGTGATTCGGTGGGATCGGTTCGGAGGTCATAGAGTTCGCGTTGCGGGCGTTGGGCTTGCACCAGCGGTGCCACGGTGCGGCCGGGAGCGCTGTCGGCGATGTCCAAGGGCAGATCGAGCAGCGGCCGCGCGGCGTAGTTCTCGATGTAGCTGTACTCCTTCGTCCGGACCGCGCGGATCGGATCGAAGGAGTCGTGGTACGTCTTCGTGGTGTAGACCTCGGTGCGTGGCGGCGCCGCCGCGGTCAGCAGACCGGCCGCATGCGACAGGCCCTCGACGTCGGCGGGGATGTCGACGCCGAGAAGCTCGAGAAGCGTGGGAAGCAGATCCACGCCGCTGAACAACTCGTCGTAGACCTTCGGCGCGATGTCCGCGTGGCGTGGTGGGCGCAGGATCATCGCGATGCCCGTGCCGGCGTCGTACAAGGTCGATTTGGCGCGGGGTAGCGCCGGGCCGTGATCGGTCGTGAACACCACCCAGGTGGTGCGGTCGAGGCCCGTCGTCGACAGCGCGTCGAGCAGCTGGCCGACCGCGGCATCGGCGACCGATATCGATCCGTAGAACGCGGCGAGATCCTGGCGGACTTCCGGGGTGTCGGGCAGATAGTCGGGTACGACGACATCGGTCGCATCGGCGGGTTCGTACCTGTCGCGGGGATACGGTCGGTGGGTCTCGAAGAAGCCCGCGGTGAGCAGGAACGGCTGCGCGGGCGGGTCGGCCAGCCAACGAGTGGCCTGTTCGACGACGTACTCGCAGTAGGAGTTGGAGACGTCGAACTCGTCGAAACCGAGCCGCGCCGGATACGACGTTTCGTGCTGCATGCCGAACAGCGCAGTGTGCCAGCCGGATTCGGACAACAAGTCGGGCAGGGTGCGCACGCCCGTCCGGTATTCCCATCCGTGGTGGGCCAGCCCGACCAGCCCGTTGCTCTGCGGGTAGCGGCCGGTGAACAGCGAACCGCGCGACGGCGAGCAGAGCGGCGCCGTGGCGTGCGCGCGGGTGAACAGAATCCCCTCGGCGGCGAGTGCGTCGAGGCGCGGACTCGACACATCCTGGTGGCCGTACGCGCCGAGATGGCGACCGAGGTCGTGCCAGTGCACGAACAGCACGTTGTAGGGCCCCGGGTCGCTCACTGCCAGTCCTCTCGTCGCTGTCGTGCCCACTGAAACGTAGGCGGCACGGGCGGGCAACCCTTTGGCTCGCAACGAGCCACCACCGTTCTGAAAGCCCCGATGGGTGCGTCAACCGGCGGTCAAGGGTGATAGGGCACGCCCACCGCGCGGAACACGTACTCGGGCGGTGCGTCGAACGACAACTGTCGCCGGGGCAGGCGCATCAGCACGTCCTCGGGGATGGTGACCTTGTAGTGCATCGAAAGTTGGCCGCTGAAGCGCGAATCGATCCCAGCGATGTCGACGTCGATCAGCATGCCGGTAGCCGAGAGTTCGGCGCTGACGGTGCCCGACTGCGCGGCGTCCCAGCGTTGGTCGATGGTTCGGGCCGCCAACTTCGGAACCGTCGACAGCGTGCCGAGAACCCGCTCGTTGGTCAGCGCCAGCGAGCCGACGTAGCTGGTGACGTTGACGTTCGCGCGCCGGCCCGGGATTTTGCCGCTGAACCGCCGGGTCACCGCGATGTACTCGGCGAGGAAGATAACGCCTTCGGCCTCCACCTCGGTCCGCATGTCGTCGGGCAGACCGCCGATTCGGAGCAGCTTACGCAGGAACACGGCCATGGGCTGTCACCCTAACGGCACAGTGATTCACGTGGTAGAGGTGAAGCGGTGGCATCACACAAGCGCTGGCTGACGGCAACGGCCGTTGGCGCGATCGCGGTGTATGCCGTGCTGTGGGTGGGATATGCGCAGCAGTGGATGTGGTTGACGGCCGTCGACTCCAGCGCGCTCGACTCGTTCTATCGGCGGGGCGAAGGGCGTCCGGGCTGGGTGCTCGGATGGGACGTCCTGTGCACCGTCCTGGGGCCTAACGCCTTCCGGTTGATCACCGTCGTGCTGATCATCGTGGCGCTGGCGCGGCGCAACGTCCGGATCGCGATGTTCCTCCTGATCAGCGTGGAGCTCTCCGGCCTCGTCACCGAGGCCGCCAAGGCGGCGGCCGATCGCCCCCGTCCGGACACCGCGTTCGTCTTCGCGCTCGGCACGTCGTTCCCCTCCGGCCACGCGCTCGGCGTGCTGGTCGCCGTACTCGCGCTGTTGACCGTGGGACTGCCGATCGTGCGGGCTCCTGCGCGAGGTTGGCTGATCGCGTTCGGTGCGGTTGTCGTCGTCGTGATCGGTCTCGGTCGGGTGGTGCTCAATGTGCATCACCCGTCCGACGTGGCGGCCGGATGGGCGTTGGGCTACGCGTATTTCGTGTTCTGCCTGCTGGCGGTGCCGCCGTCGCGACCGATCACGGAAGCGGACGAAACACCGGTAGCGCCCGATACTGCACGCTGAAACTGGCCGTGGTGCATTCGGTTCCGACTTCGCCGTCGAGGGCCAGCATGGTGGGCCCGTCCACCGCCGTGAACTCGAACTGCGGAACCCGCATCTCGTGATAGAACGGGCTGCGCACGAGCCGGCCGAGGGCGGCGTCGACGAGGATGCGCAGCCGGCTGAACCGGCGGCCGGTCTCGAGAATCCGGATGTCCATCAGGCCGTCGTCCATACGGGTTCGCCGCGACGGCGCGAATCCTGATGGCAGATAAGCCGAATTGCCAAGGAAGAACAGGAACGTCTGCAACGTCTTGTTGTCGTAACAGATGCGTACCGGCTTCTCGTGGCGCAAAGTGTGGAACATCGCGTACAGGCCGGCCAGCGGCTTACCGACTTTGTGCTCGTACTTCTCGCGGGTCCGGACAAATGCCGGGTACGCGCCGATGCTGGCGGTGTTGACCACCATCTGATTCTCGTTCATGCAGACCAGATCGACACACGCGGCGCTGCCCTGCCGGATCGCCTCGATCGTCTTGTCCACTGTCTCGCAACCGATGTCCTTGGCGAAGTGGTTGAATGTGCCGCCCGGGAAAACCGCCAGCGGGATGCCCGCTTCGAGAGCGGCCGCCGCGGCGGACGACACCGTGCCGTCCCCACCGCCGATGGCGAGTACCTCTGCGCGCTGCGCCGCCGAACGCAGCACGCTTTCGATGTCGTCGTCATCGTTGAGCTCAGTGATATCAGTGCGGGGCAATGCGTTTCGGACCTGCTCGACGATGCGCGCACCTGTGCCGCTGCCGGATGTCGGGTTGACGACCAGCACCACCCCGGCTCCGTCCGGGCGCGGCGGGGTCTCCACCCGAAGCGGGTCGGCGGTTGGGATCCTCGGCGGGACCACCGCGGGCACCACCCGTCCGCCCAGCACCGCGACCCCGGCGCCGATGCCGAATCCGGCGAGCACGTCACCGGGATAGTGCGCACCGGTGGCAATCCTCGACATGCCGACCAGCCCCGCCAACAGCGCGAGCGCGAGGCCCAGCGGCGGGCTCTCCAGGCCGACGCCGACGGCGAATGCCGCCGCGCTGGCCGAGTGCCCCGACGGTAGCGAGTTCGACGTCGGCGTCCGACGGGCCTGGCGCGCCAGCGGTACCAGGAGGCGGTTGGGCCGCTGTCGCAGCCACACCCGTTTGGCTCCCTGGTTGGTGATCAGGCTGGTGACCGCCAGGGTGAGGACACCGCGGATCGCACCGCGCTTTGCCGACGCGCCCCCGGACGCCGCCAACGCCGCCGCAAGGGCGAACCACAGCTTCGAGTGATCGGCCGCCCGGGTCAGCCGGGGCATCACCGCGTCGAGCAGCGGACTCGGCGATTCCGCGATCGCTTCGAACACCTCGCGGTCGAGCGTGCCGAGGCCCCGGCCGATCTGTCGGACACCGCGGTGGCGACTGCGGGACAGCAAGTTCATCTCCCCAACGTATCCACACTCCGCAACAACTAACCCTGGCAGCGCCAAGCGTGGCTTACCCGACGCGCGCAGCGCCGGGCCATAGCATGACCGAGTGCGCCGACTGCTGACCCTGCTGTGTGCGGTCGCGATGACTCTGGCGCTAGCGCCCGTCGGCCAAGCGCAGACCGTACCGTGGTTCGCCCAGTCGGTCGGTTCGGCCACCCAGGTGATTTCGGTCGTGGGCACCGGCGGGTCCAAGGCGAAAATGGACGTCTATCAGCGGACTGCGGCCGGTTGGCAACCGGTCGCGGCGGGCATCCCGGCCTGGATAGGGGCCAACGGCATGTCGCCGCAGACCCATGACGGCGAAATGAAAACGCCCATGGGCGTATTCACCCTCGACTTCGCGTTCGGCACCGCACCCAACCCCGGCGGGGGCCTGCCGTATGTCCAGGTCGGGCCCGACCACTGGTGGGACGGCGACATGAAAAGCCCCACCTACAACACCATGCAGGTCTGCAAGAAGGCCCAGTGCCCGTTCGACACCGATCCGGCCAGTGGGACCGAGAATCTCGACATCCCGCAGTACGTGCACGCGGTCGTGATGGGGGTCAACAAGGCCCGGGTGCCCGGAAACGGCGGCGCATTCTTCCTGCACGCCACCGACGGCGGCCCGACCGCGGGATGCGTGGCGATCGCCGACGACAAGCTGGTAGAGATCATGCGGTGGCTGCGGCCAGGGGCGTTGATCGCGATCGCGCAGTGAGTCAGATGTTCAGTGCCCGACCGGGTTTCACCTTGAAATTGAGCGCCTCGAGCGACATCGACGCGTCGTAGGTGCGGTCGTATCCCGTCTCACTGATCCGCCACCCGTCGCTGGTGCGCCGGTAGCGGTCGTGGTAGAAACCCGCGCCGATCAACATGAAGTTGAAGTCGGGCGCGATCACCCGGTCCTGCAGATACCAGGTGCCCGTCGCCTCGTCGCCGTCGACGGTGATCTCGGGATGGGTGACGCGGTGTTCGGTGATGATCTCGGGCCCCAGCGAGTCCCGCATGAACTTCACCAGTTCCTCGCGGTTGGTGAAGTGGTGCTCCTCGCCGATCGACTCGCCGTACTTGCCGATCACGTCCTCGGTGAGGGTTTCGGCGAACTCGTCCCAATGCTTGGTGTCGAGGGCACGCAGGTACCGGAACTTCACTTGTTGGATCTCGTCGATGTCACCCATGGCGGACATTGCAGCACACGCGGGTGGGGGCTACCGCGCGGATGTCAGATTGCGGGTGGCCGGGCCCTCGAGAAGCGTGCCGTCGGGCGCGAAGCGCGATCCGTGCAGCGGGCACTCCCATGACTCGTCGGCGTCGTTCCAATTGACGATGCCGCCCAGATGCGGGCACACCGGCGACACCCGGTACTCGCGGCCGTCGACCACGCTGCGGGCCTCGAGGTCCCACGGCGGTCCGCTGACCACACCACCCTCGTCGGGCGTGCGGTTGGCGATTCGGGTGACCGGTGTGATCCACCCTCGCGCCAGATACAGAGCGACCTGCGCGTTGGTCTGCAGCGCCTTCGGGATCCCGGACAGTTCGTGCGGACTCCAACTGGCGAACGCCTCCGCCCAGTCCATCCGCCCGCCAAGGATGCGACTCGACAGCGCTAGCGCCGCGGCGGTTCCATTGGTCATTCCCCACTTGTCGAAACCTGTTGCCACGAAGATCTTGTCGTTGCCCGGCAGGATCGGGCCGACGTAGGGCAGTTCGTCGATCGGCGAATAGTCCTGCGCGGACCAGTAATGCGTCTGCATCGCGCCGGGGTAGTGCAACTTCGTCCACTGGTCGAGTTCCTGCACCGAGGACGCCGGGCTCTTCTGGTGACCGACCGGATGTCCTGCGCCACCGGCGATCAGGAAGTCGCCGTCGGGCGTCGGCGCATATCGGATCGACCGGGTGGGGGAGTCGGCGGAGATGTACATCCCGCGCGTGATGTTGCCCGGCACCTTGTACCCCATGCAGTAAGAGCGTTGCGGCTTGAGACGGGCGAAGAAGCCGCCGCGGTCCAAGATCGGAATACCTGTCGCGAGAACGGTTTGCTTGGTGCGGACGTCGAATTCGTCACCGGCGCTGGTGCGGACGGCCAAGGTGAGTCCGTCGCCCTCGGTCGAGACCTTCTGCACCCGAACGCCTTGCGCCAACCGGCCGCCGCGCTCCTCGAGTTCGACGACCAGGCTGTCCAGCAACGGCATCGGGTCGAACTGCGCCTGGTCGGCCAGCCGGACCGCGCCATGGAACGGGAACGGTACGTCGGCTTCATCCACCCACTGGGCGTCGAGCCCCGCGGCCTCGCAGGCCTGCAGTTCCTGGCGGACCGACGAGACACCTTTGTCCGATTGCGCATAGGTGTAGGCGTCCTCCCGCTGGACAGCCAGCCCGTGCGCCTCGCAGTGCTGGATCAGCCACTCCTGACCCTCGCGATTGCCCTGGACGTACTGGCCGGCCGTCTTCGCACCGTGCTTGTCGACGATCTTCGACAGCTTGGTGCTCTGCAGCAGGCTGATCTTCGCGGTGGTGTTGCCGGTGGCGCCCGCGCCAACCCGTTGCGCTTCCAGCACCAGCACGTCTTTGCCTGCCCGCGCCAACAGCACCGCGGTGATGAGGCCCGTTATCCCGGCACCCACGACCACGATGTCGGCCGAACGATCCGATTCGCCCAGCGGGTCGGGTGGTGTCGGCTGCTCGACGCGGTTTGCCAGCCAGAGAGATGTCATGGCCTTGCAGATACCCGTTTGGGGCGGCCCAAAACGACGGCGGCCGAACGGGGTTCGCACGGAGTGTCTGACGGTTTCCGCGTGGTCGGACGGCTATCGTGTGGTCCGTTATGAGCGACCCGTTGGGGTTGTCGATCGGGACGACGAACTTGGTCGCGGTACGTATCGACAATCAAGCCAATCAACCAGTGACCAGGCGCCCGGTGTTCACCCTGCCGGACGGCGTCGTGATGACCGGCCTAGTCGAGCGCGTCGGCGACTCGGTGCCGCTGGTCGCCCCGGACGGATCGCTGCATTCGGCCGACCGGCTGCTGGTCGCGGCGCTTGCCGAGCTGGTCGACAGCATCGGTGGTACGCCGTCGGCCGATGTCACCGTCGCGGTCCCCGCGCATTGGGGACCCGCGACGCTGCAGACGTTGCGCACCGCGATGCGCGCAAACTCGGCCCTCGGCGCTGACGGCGAGCCCGCTCGATTGGTTTCCGACGCCGCAGCGTCGCTGAGGGCGCTGCAGGCCAATCCCGGTCTCCCGACGCAGGGCGTGGTGGTCCTGTTGGACTTCGGCGGCGGCGGAACCAGCATCACGCTGGCGGACGCGGGCGCGGCACTCGAGCCGATCGCCGAAACCGTCCGGCACGCGGAGTTCTCCGGCGACTGGGTGGACCAGGCGCTGCTGAGTCACATTCTCGACGAGCTCGCGACGTCGGGGCGGGTCGATCCCGCGAGTACCGCCGCGGTGGGATCGCTGACCCGCCTGCGAGAGGAGTGCCGCCGCGCCAAGGAACGGCTGTCGGCGGAGGAGGCGACCGACGTCGACGCGGAGCTGCCCGGCCACCGGGCGGCGATCCGGCTGACCCGCGACGAGCTGGATGCGTTGATCGCCACGCCACTCGCCGATGCTCTGCAAGCGATGGACAACACGTTGCAGCGCAACGCAATTGACCGCTCTGATGTTGCCGCTGTCGTCGCGGTCGGCGGCGGCGCCAACATTCCGCTGATCCGGCGACGCCTTGCCGAGCACTCCGGCGTGCCGGTGATCACGACACCGCAACCTTCGGTCGCCGCCTCGGTGGGCGCCGCGCTGATCGGGGCCTATACCTCGGCCGCTGAAGCGCAGACCGGGTTGGCTCCGGTGCCGCCGGCGGACGTCGACTCGCCGGGGTCGGCGACGTTCCGGGCGCTGGCGTGGTCGCAGGACGACGACTCGGCCGGCGAACCCGTGCCGTACACCGGGCTGGAACCGTACGAGGCTCCCTACGACACCGGGTCGATGCGGCCACCGGTGCGGTACGTGGCCCCGACCGGTCCGATCGACGAACCGCGAATCTGGCAGCGGTTGCCGGGGATGGTGTTCGGCGTGGCCGCGGCCGTCGCGGTGGTCGCCGTCGGCGGAGTGGCGATCGCGTTGACGAGCGCGACGGGCAACACCGGTGTGACCGAGGCACCACGCACCTCGCCGGCTCCGCCGCCGTCCGCGCCGCCCCCCGCGACCAGCGAAGCGCCGCCACCACCCGTGGAGTCCGTCACGGTCACCAGCGCGCCGCCGCCACCGACGATGACCAGCGAGGCGCCGCCCCCACCGGTGACCACCGTCGTCACCACGACGGACCCAACCACCACCACAACAACGACGACCACCACGACAACAACCACAACGACAACGACAACCACCACGACGACAACGACAACAACAACGACGACCACTCCGCCCACGACGACCACCACCACCACCCCGACGACGACGCCGATGACAACCACCTATCTGACGGTGCCGTTCGTGCCCGTTCCGATCCCGATCCAGGTCCCGCAGAATCCGTACCAGCCGGTCCCGTAGGTCCAGGTGTCGGATAATGCGGTGATGAACCGGGCGGGGAGGGCCGTTGCGTCGGCGGTTGCGGTTGTGTTCGCGGGGATGACGGTGTCACCGCCGGCGGCGGGCACGCCGGCCGAGGGCGACATCGAGCGCACCGATCTGGCGAAGGGCACCACCGATACGCCGATCGCGATCGTCACAGTGGGGCAGCCGACGACCCTGTACGTGCAGAACCTCGTGCTGTCTCCGGCGTCGAGCAGCGGTTGGCACACGCACCCCGGCCCCGAGCACTCGGTGATCAACGCCGGCACAGTGACGCTGCAAACCGCGACCGGTTGTGCGCCGGTCGCCTTCGCTGCGGGACAGGCCATCTTCATCCCGGCTGGCGTGCCGCATGTGGTGTCCAACAAGGGCTTTGAGCACGCGGAGGCGACGGTCACCTACACGCTGCCTGCCGGCCGGCCGGTTCGGGACGACGCCCCGGCCGCCTGCCCGTAGGGCTTAACGCCCGTACGAGTAATCCGGTTCGTGGAACCGGTTGATGATCGGGATCCGCTCGATGATGCGGTCGCGCAGGCGCGGCTGCGGCGGAGGCACATAGGCGGGCGCCGGCGGTGGCGGTGCGTACACGGGTGCCGGCGGTGTGTACGCCGGGGCGGGCGCGGGCGGCGTGTACTCGGGCGCGGGCGGCACATAGGCAGGTGGTTCGTAGACCGGCTCGGCAGCGGGTGCGGCCGGAGGTGGCGGCGCGGCCACGGCGATGGTCTGCGCGACCACGGGTATCGCCTCGGCAGGCGTGGTCACCCTCTGCACGGCCGGGGGCGCCTCTTCGGCGACGGCAACGGACTCGTCGTCGGCGCCGGCGGCCGCGGGTGCGGGATCGTCGTCACCGGTGAGGCTGAGGCCGACCGCCGCCGAGACCGACACCACGAACGTCACCACCGCGGCGACGAGCACCGACGCCAGCGCGCCCACCGTCGTGGGCTGGCGGGAACCCGTCGCGTCCAGAGCGTTCACCGCACGCGCCGACGCCAACGCCGCGCCGCGTGCCATCGCGAGGTCGGCCTCGGCCGCGGAGAACACCGGTGATTGCGTGACATCGCCGAGCGTCGAGGTGATCAGATCGAGATCAGGAGCCGACCCCACCACGAAGATCGCCGCCGGCTGCCATTCATTGAGCTCGAGCATCGCGATCACGCTGCTCGGCAGCTCGATGACGTCGGCGCCGTCGAGCGGTCGGGCGATGCGGTCGACGGTCACGCCGTCGCCGGTGACCATGGCGACCACCGCGGCGTCGGGTTCCACGATGCACACCGCGACGTCGTCGTAGTCGGCGAGGTCGGCGATGCCCGCCGCCAGCACGTCGCCGGCCTCGAGTTCGGAGATCGCGATCGCGTTGTCGTATCCCCGGGCGGTGAGCGCCGTGAGCACACCGGACGCGACCTCTTCGGCTTCGTTGGTCCAGGTGACCCCGATCGCATGGATGGGGCTGTCGACGACGTCGGCAAGCACCACGTTGAGCAGATCATCGGGATCGACCTGGGCGTCGAAGTCGAACGATCCGCGGTCGACGGTGCCGCCCTCGCCGGTCGTGCCCTCGACGAGCACCCACCGAACCGTGCTGGACGTCATCGACAGGCCGAGCACGAGGTCCATATTCGTGTCCCCGTTCTTGCGGTGAATCAGGTTCTGAGGTTACCTCCCGACCGATGCGGTGCCGAACGAGAGCATCGAGCAGCAGCTCATTCGACGGATCCGCAAGAATTGCGGTCAAGGTAACGATTTGATATACAACCCCCCGTGGGACGGCACTCCGTAGCCAAGAAGCGGCGCACGCCACCGATGGGCGTGGCTGCAGCCATCGCCCCGGCAGCGCTCTTCTTCGCGGTGGGAGGAGACGTCCACCTTTCCGCCCGCCCGGCGCCCGAAGCCCAACCCGTCGTCGAGGACGCCACGCCGTGTTGCGTTGAAATCGTGGCGGCGGCACCGGCGACGCGGACTGCGGCCCCGTCGGTCGGTCAGGTCGCCTTGAGCGCGATGCCCGACGCCATGGTGGCGGCGGCCCGGTACCGCACCGTCGACCGTTCGCTACCGGTCGGAATGGCGCCCGAACGCGGACTCCAGGTGAAGACCATCCTGGCGTCGCGTGCGATCAGCGATGCGTTCCCCGAGATCAGCAACATCGGCGGAGTACGACCGGACTCGCTCAGATGGCACCCCAACGGCCTGGCGCTCGACGTGATGATCCCCAACCCCACTAGTGCGGAAGGGATCGCACTAGGCAACGAAATCGTCTGGTACGCACTGCGGAACGCGAAGCGGTTCGGGTTGCAGGATGCGATCTGGCGCGGCGTGTATTACACCCCCGACGGTGCCCAGAGCGGTGGCTACGGACACTTCGACCACGTGCACATCACCACGACGGGCGGCGGCTTTCCCGACGGTGACGAGGTCTACCTCCGCTGACGCGTTGACTCGACTGAACGGGTCTCAGTGATGCCCGCCGTCGTGCTCCCGGCTATCCACCGGACCGGTCACCGGGTTGGACGCATCCGGCGCGGTAGGGGCGGGCACACAGGTCGGTTTGCCGTCGACAACGGATTCGCTTCCGGTGCATGCTGGTTCCGCGACCGACTGCGGATGTGTATCGGTCAGTGCGGCGACGGCGGGACCCGCAGCGAGCGCGACACCGAGGACGGCTGCACCGGCAAGTCTGCGGACAGGCCTTGGCAGATCGAACATCTCACACCTCCTGTTCCAGCGTCTCGACAAGAAAGCACGCAGCGGTCATGCGCTCACCTGCGAGGCAAAGTCGAGACTATTGCCGGTGCGGGGGCGGCGTCGTGGATTGTGCAGAAAACTGACTCATCAGTTCGTCGGCTCCGTGACCTTGCCGTCGACCCCAGCGTTCGCCAAACGTTTGAATTGCGTCGAGCAGAACGCCATACAGCCCCAACGTGGGTCACTAGGGTCAGCAGTGCAACCTTGGAGAAAGAGGTAAGGCCATGGCAGACACACTCTCTGAAGGACAGAAACTCGAGAGGGGGGGATCGCTCACCTCCAACAACGGGGCGTACACGTTGACGTTGCAGGACGATGGCAACCTCGTGCTGGCGGCACGGGGAGAAGCGGTGTGGGCCACAGGCACAAACGGCCAGAACGTGGTGCGCGCTGAAGTCCAGACCGACGGCAACTTCGTGCTCTACACGTCAGATAAGCCGGTGTGGCACACCGACACCAAGGGCAAGAAGGACGTCAAGCTCGTCCTGCAGGACGACCGCAACCTGGTGCTGTACGCCGCCGACGGGCCGGCCTGGTCGACGAAGACCGACACCAAGGAAGCGCCACCGGCCGCGCCTGAGACGGCACCAGAAGAGGTGGCTCCCGCGGCAGTCGAGGAGCCGGCCCCGGCGGCCGAGCCCAAAGCGGCACCCGCTCCCGCTGCCCCGCCACCGCCACCGCCGCCGCCACCGCCACCGCCAGCGCCGCGGACCTACACGGTGGTCTCCGGTGACACGTTGTGGGCCATCGCGGAGCGTTTCTACGGCGATGGCAACAAGTATCAAGTGATCGCGGACGCCAGCGGGATTTCGAATCCTGATCTGATCCATCCCGGCCAGGTACTGACGATTCCCTGACTGAACGCAAGGCAACGGTGGCCCGGAACGAAAGATGCCATGTCACCGTCGGCTGTGGGCGCTCGCCGTTGTGGCGGCCGCCGCAGTGGAGCCGGTGACGGGAATCGAACCCGCGTTCTCAGCTTGGGAAGCTGATGTTCTGCCATTGAACTACACCGGCTGGTTTGAGCACGAAGGCTAGCATCCGAGCGGCTACGCTCGTCGGGTGCTGCTCTCCGACCGCGACATCCGCGCCGAGATCGCCGCCGAGCGACTGAGTCTCGACCCGTTCGACGACACTCTGGTCCAGCCGTCGAGCATCGACGTCCGCCTCGACAGCTTGTTCCGCGTCTTCAACAACACGCGCTACACCCACATCGATCCGGCCAAGCAGCAGGACGAGCTCACCAGCCTGGTGCAGCCCGAACCCGGCGAGCCGTTCGTGCTGCATCCCGGCGAGTTCGTGCTGGGCTCGACGCTGGAGCTGTGCACGCTGCCCGACGACTTGGCCGGCCGCCTGGAAGGAAAGTCCTCGCTGGGCCGCTTAGGACTGCTGACGCATTCCACCGCGGGCTTCATCGATCCGGGGTTCTCCGGCCACATCACCCTCGAGCTGTCCAACGTCGCCAACCTCCCGATCACGTTGTGGCCGGGCATGAAGATCGGCCAGCTGTGCCTGCTGCGACTGACCAGCCCCGCCGAGCATCCCTACGGCAGCGCCAAGGCCGGGTCGAAGTACCAGGGCCAGCGGGGCCCGACACCGTCGCGCTCGTATCAGAACTTCATCAAGTCCAGCTGAACGTCGACGCATGGTGAGCACGCGGTAACCGCACAGAAACACGAAACAATCCGGAAACACGCGCGCCCCGCGACCGAAATCTGAAGCCGAAATGCTCGTCCCCGACCGGGAGGAGCCCCATGGACGCGATCGATCCGGCCGCGACGGCCTGGCTGCTGGCGGCGACGGCGATGGTGCTGTTGATGACGCCTGGTCTGGCGATCTTCTACGGCGGCATGGTCCGCACCACCGGCGTGCTCAACATGATCATGATGTGCTTCATCTCGATCCCGTTGTGCACGGTCGCGTGGTTGCTCGCCGGCTACAGCGTGGCGTTCTCCGACGACGCCGGCGGCGGGTTGATCGGCAACCTGAGCCACTTCGGGATGCTCGGCATCGATCCGACCACGCTGCGCGGCGAAGTTCCCGAACTGCTGTTCGCGACCTTCCAGCTCACCTTCGCGATCGTCACCGCCGCGCTCATCAGCGGTGCGATCGCCGACCGGGCCCGGTTCGCGGCCTGGATGGTGTTCGTTCCGGTGTGGACGGTCGCGGTGTACGCCGTCGTCGCGCACTGGGTGTGGGGGCCTGGCGGCTGGCTCTTCGAGTTCGGCGTGCTCGACTATGCCGGCGGTCTGGTCGTCGAGATCGTCTCTGGCGCTTCCGCTTTGGCGCTCGCCCTGGTGCTCGGCCCGCGGATCGGCTTCAAGAAGGACGCCATGCGCCCGCACAACCTGCCGTTCGTGTTGCTCGGTGCCGGGTTGCTGTGGTTCGGCTGGTTCGGGTTCAACGCCGGGTCGGCGCTGGCCGCCAACGGCACCGCGGCCGCGGTGTTCCTCAACACGCTGGTGGCCGGCTGCCTCGGCATGCTCGGCTGGATCACCGTCGAGCGGCTCCGCGACGGCAAGCCGACCACCTTCGGCGCCGCCTCGGGTGTGGTCGCCGGCCTGGTAGCGATCACACCGTCGTGCGGGACGGTCAACACGCTCGGCGCGTTCATCGTCGGCGCTGCCGCCGGAGTGGTCTGCTCGTTCGCGGTGGGGCTGAAGTTCCGATGGGGTTATGACGACTCGCTCGACGTGGTCGGCGTGCACTTCGTCGGCGGGGTCGTCGGTGTGCTGCTGATCGGCCTGATCGCCACCGAGGTGATGACCGCCGGTCCGTCGGGCCTGTTCTACGGCGGCGGACTGACCCAACTCGGCAAGCAGTCACTGGCGGTCGTGGTCGTCGCCGCCTATGCGTTCACCGCCTCTTACGTGATCGCCAAGATGATCGACCGGGGGATGGGCTTCCGGGTCAGCCCCGAGGACGAGACCACCGGGGTCGACTTCACCCAGCACGCCGAGACCGCCTACGCGGAGGGTGTGCACGGCCATGTGCCGACGAGGCGCCCTGGGTTGGGTGGACTCGGGGCCCTCGAAACACCCGGAACACCACAGCCGGCGGAAACCGCCGAAGAGAGTTGAACCGCCGGGCGCTTTCGGTCGTTGACACGAGTAGGGTCTAGATACCGGAGTCGGCCGTACCCGTGCCGTCCACACGCCGGCCGTGGCTGATCGTCCCTAGCAAATGCGGGTTCGGGTGTAACGCCCGCGCTGCTCAGGACGATAAGGCACTAGTCGGCGGCTTGTGCGGAACGAGACACCGGTCGACGATCCAGGCAACGTAGCAAATACTCATGGAGGGGCAGTGGACATCGTACTGGGTGTGTCGATGACACCTGCGACGGTCCGCATCGTGCTGGTCGAAGGCGAGAAAGCCGACGGGGCGACCGTCGATCACGACGTCTTCGATGTGAGCGAAAGTGAGGGTTCGGCAACGTCGGGCGCGGCCGCCCAGGTGGTGGATGCGGTGCTCGGCACCAAGGAGAGCGCCGAGGCCGGCGGCCACGAACTCAAGGCCATCGGCGTCACGTGGAGCGACCACGCCGAGGCGGCGCAACTGCGCGACCTGCTGGCCGCCCGCGGCATCGACGACGTCATGCTCGTCTCCGACGGCCACGCCGCTGCCGCGCTCGCGCAGGCCGTCGGCCGGGCGGTCGGCTACGACACCACCGCGCTGTTGTTCATCGACCGCGACACCGCCACGCTCTCGGTCGTGCAGACCGACGACGGGTCGGTGGTCAAGGTGCTGGGCCGCACCCTGCACAGCCACGACGC
Organism: Mycobacterium sp. IS-1556; assembly: GCF_001499985.1. Taxonomy (NCBI): domain Bacteria; kingdom Bacillati; phylum Actinomycetota; class Actinomycetes; order Mycobacteriales; family Mycobacteriaceae; genus Mycobacterium; species Mycobacterium sp. IS-1556. The sequence goes on along the minus strand of NZ_LQIM01000004.1, from coordinate 15,459 downwards.
GATGGCCGTGCTCGCCGACATGGCCGCCGCCGTCGACGCCCAGGACACGCGTCCGCAGGGCATGTTCGTCGTCGGTTCGGGCGTCGACGTCAGCTCGGTGAAGAGCCACCTCGCGAACCTGGTGAGCCTGCCGGTTCATGCCCCCGACGAGCCCGAGATGGCGTTGGCCCGCGGCGCCGCGCTGGCGGCGGCCAACGCGCCCGCGTTCGAAGCCTCGACGGTCGGACTCGCCTACTCGCAGGACCCCGACGGCACCACAGCGGGCTCGGTGTATGCCGGGCTGGCTGGCGCCCAGACGCAGCTCGCCCCCGCCGGGGGTGACGGCGCCTACCTCGACACCGACGAGCCGCAAACCGACCTGTCACCCGCCTCCAACGACGACCGCAAGCCGTTCCTGCTCGTCGGCAGCGCTTTGACGTCGATCTTCGTCGTCGGCGTTGTGGCGCTGGTGATCTCGCTGGCCGTCAGCATCCGCCCGACCGCCGACCAGCGACCCAGTCCCGGCCAGAGCGCTATCGTGCCCAGTTCCGTCGCGCCCGCGCCGCCGCCTCCGCCGGTGGAGCAGGCGCAGCCGGTCCAGGCGCCACCGCCGCCGGCTGAGACCATCAAGGCGCCGGTACCCGTGGTCCAGGAGCAGCCCGCGCCGCAGTCGCCGCGGACCGTCTACGTCGAGGCGCCTGCCCCGGCACCGCAAGCGCCCGCCCCCGCTCCCGCACCGGCGGCTCCGCCGCCCGCTCCGGCCGCACCCCCGCCGGCCCCGGCCCCGGTGGCGCCCGCACCAGTTCCGGCGTACGTGCCGCCGGCGGTGGCGCCGCCCTACCTTTACCCGCGGCCCCAGAACCCGTGGAGTCCGCCGTGGTCGCCGCGGCCGACGTGGACTCCGCCGAAGTCGCCGCCGTGGACCCCGCCGTGGCAGGACGAACCGGAAGAGCCGGAGTGGCCCGACCTCGAGACGCCGCCGTGGCAGAACGGGTCCGGCAACGGGTCCGGCGGCTATCCCGGTTCGGGCAACTACCCCGGGTCCGGGTCCGGCGGTAACTCCGGCAGCGGCTCCGGGCGGTACCCCGGCAGCGGATCCGGTGACGACGGGCCCCGACGCTCGGGCGGCTCGTCCGGTGGTGGCGGGTCGAACTGCTTCCTGATCTTCTGCGGATAGGCACACTCGTAACCTGACGTTGGCCTGCCGCTCAGTGTCGCGTCGCGGTTAGCTCACACCGGCCGCATATCAATGCCGTATGCGGTGCACCGTCTTCGGCACGGGTTATCTCGGAGCCACCCACGCGGCCGGCATGGCCGAGCTGGGCCACGAGGTGATCGGCGTCGACGTCGATGCGGGCAAGGTCGCCAAGCTCGCATCCGGAGAGATTCCGTTCTACGAGCCGGGCCTGCGAAACATGTTGCGGGACAATCTCACAGCCGGTCGGCTGACGTTCACCACCGACTACGACGCCGCGGCCGAATTCGCCGACGTGCACTTCCTCGGTGTCGGCACGCCGCAGAAGAAGGGCGAGTACGGCGCCGACCTGCGCCACGTGCACGCGGTGATCGACACGCTGGTGCCGCGGCTGCGACGGTCGGCCGTCATCGTCGGCAAGTCGACGGTGCCGGTGGGCACCGCCGCCGAACTCGGCGACCGGGCGCGCGCACTCGCGCCGGCCGGGGTCGACGTCGAGATCGCCTGGAACCCGGAGTTCCTTCGCGAGGGCTTCGCCGTACACGACACCCTGCACCCCGACCGCATCGTCCTTGGGGTGCAACGGAACTCGACGTCGGCCGAGCCGGCGATCCGCGAGTTGTACGCGCCGCTGCTGGCGCAGCAGGTGCCACTTCTGGTCACCGACCTGCAGACCGCCGAGTTGGCCAAGGTGTCCGCAAACGCGTTCCTGGCCACCAAGATCTCGTTCATCAACGCGATCTCCGAGGTCTGCGAGGCCGTCGACGCCGATGTCACGCTCCTCGCCGACGCGCTGGGCTACGACTCACGGATCGGTCGCCGGTTCTTGAACGCCGGCCTGGGTTTCGGCGGAGGTTGCCTGCCCAAGGACATCCGCGCGTTCATGGCGCGTGCCGGCGAACTGGGCGCCAACCACGCACTGACGTTCCTGCGCGAGGTGGACAGCATCAACATGCGTCGGCGCACCCGGATGGTCGAACTGACGACCGCCGCCTGCGGCGGTTCGCTGCTCGGCGCGAACATCGCCGTGCTCGGCGCCGCGTTCAAGCCCGAGTCCGACGACGTGCGCGACTCACCCGCGCTCAACGTCGCGGGCATGCTGCAACTCAACGGCGCCACGGTCAGCGTGTACGACCCGAAGGCGATGGAGAACTCCCGCCGGGTGTTTCCGACGCTGACCTACGCGACGTCTGTCACCGAAGCCTGCGCACGCGCCGACGCCGTGCTTGTGCTCACCGAATGGCGCGAGTTCGTCGAGCTGGACCCCGCCGACCTGGCCGACGTCGTGCACGCGAAAGTGATTGTCGACGGCCGCAATTGCCTCGACGTCGGCCGGTGGACGCAAGCCGGCTGGCAGGTGCACTGCCTCGGCAGGGGTGCGAGCTTGCCCGCTCGGTAGGCTGGGGCCACCTGACCGAACCGCCAATCGGGTCAAGGGAGGCCACGTGGAACCGATTCGTCACGCTCGGCGGGCCGGACCCATCCGCCACCGGATTCGATGGCTGGCCGTACACGGGTTCGTGCGTGGCGCCTCGAAACTGCTCGCCCTTCGCGGCGACGTGCAGGGCAGGCTGATCGCGGACCCGGCCGTGCGCGTCGACCCGGTGGCGTTCACCGAGGAACTGCGCGCGCGAGGGCCGATGGTCAAGGGCCGCGTCATGCACATCACCGTCGACCACGCGATCGCCAGCGATCTGCTGCGGTCCGACGACTACCACGTCCTGCCGATCGGGTCGAACCTGCCCAAACCCTTGCAATGGGTCGCGAACCACACCAAGACCGGGCTGCTGTATCCGCTGGAACCGCCGTCGATGCTGTCGGTGGAACCGCCCGAGCACACCCGCTACCGCAAACTGGTGTCCTCGGTGTTCACCACCAGAGCCGTTGCCACACTGAAGGACCGGGTGCAGGCCACCGCCGATTCGCTGCTCGACGACCTCGCCGGCGCCGGAACCGTCGATGTGGTCGATCGGTACTGCTCGCAGCTGCCGGTCGCCGTGATCGGCGACATCCTCGGTGTTCCCGACGAGGCCAGACCCCGCATCCTGGAGTTCGGCGAGCTCGGTGCGCCGAGCCTCGACATCGGCCTGACCTGGGCGCAGTACCGCAACGTCTACCGGGGTGTCGAAGGCTTCAACGACTGGCTCTCCGAGCACCTCGAAGAGCTGCGCCGCCATCCGGGTGACGACTTGATGAGCCAGCTGATCGCGGCGTCCGACGAAGGCGCGCGGCTCGACCAAAGTGAGCTGATGGCCACCGCGGGACTGGTACTCGCGGCCGGTTTCGAAACGACCGTCAATCTACTGGGCAACGGAATTCGGATGCTGCTCGACCATCCGTGGCACCTGGACACGCTGTCGGAGCGTCCGGAATTGTGGCCCACCGCGGTCGAGGAGATCTTGCGCCTCGACCCCCCGGTGCAGCTCACCGCGCGGGTGGCGAAGAAGGACACCGAGATCGCGGGCACGCGGGTCCGGCCCGGCAAGGGCGTGATCCTCTACATCGCGGGCGCCAACCGCGACCCGAACGTGTTCGCCGACCCGCATCGCTTCGACCTCGAACGTGAGAACGCCGGCAGGCATCTGTCGTTCTCCGGTGGCAGGCACTTCTGCCTGGGAGCGGCGCTGGCGCGCGCGGAGGGCGAGGTGGGGCTGCGCACATTCTTCGAGCGGTTCCCCGATGCGCGGTTGGCCGGTGCCGGCAACCGGCGCGAGACCCGGGTGCTGCGTGGATGGGCGTCGCTGCCGATCGCGCTGGGCACAGCTCGCGCACGTATCGGTGCGCCGTCCTGACGCGATCGGCGGTTTCCGCATCGAGTATTGAGTACGTTCGGAGCGTGGATTTCCGAGCCGCGCTGCTCGACCAGACCCGGGCCTTCGGGGAACTGATCCGCAGTGCAGACCCGTCAACGCCCGTGCCGACCTGCCCCGGCTGGACGCTCAAGCAACTGTTCCGCCACGTCGGCCGCGGAAACCGTTGGGCCGCACAGATCATCGCCGAACGCCGGATGGCTACGCTCGATCCGCGCGATGTCCGCGACGGCAGGCCACCCGACGACCCCGACGGCGCGACCGACTGGCTCAACCAGGGGGCGCGGCTGATCGTCGACGCGGTCGAGCGGGTCGGCCCCGCCACTCGGGTGTGGACGTTTCGCGGTCCCCGCCCGGCGGGCTGGTGGATCCGTCGACGGTTGCATGAGGTCACAGTTCACCATGCGGATGCGGCGCTGGCCCTCGGCGTCGAGTACGACCCGCCGCCCGACCTCGCCGCCGACGCGATCAGCGAATGGGTCGAGTTGATAGCGAGCAATACGACGCAACCCGCGCTCGACCGCGGCCGCAGCATTCACATGCACGCGACCGACGACGGCCTCGGGCCGACCGGTGAGTGGACCATCGTCCACGACGAGGAAGGTGTCTGGTGGTCGCACAACCACACCAAGGCCGACACCGCTCTGCGTGGCCCCGCCACCGATCTGCTGCTGGCGATCACCCGCCGGCGCGCGGCAGGCGACCTCGGCGTCGAAGTGCTGGGTGATGCCGCTGTCTGGGACGGGTGGCTGGAGCGGACGTCGTTCTGACGGCGTACCTTCTCGGCCATGACCAATTTGACACGCTAAAGCGCTAGCGGCTGTTGCAAGCAGAATCGCATTGAAACTGAAGGCTTTAACGCCGATTGGTTAAGTGTCATCTCAGGTTTCTCCTGACTCACAACGAGATTCGCGACTAGTTCAGTGGCTGCTGCAGATGCGTTAGTCAGGAGAGTAAGCAGCCGCATTTTGCGCACACTCACACGCTGCGAAACGGTGTGCTTGACAACTAAACTAGCACTAACTTAGTTTATGGACATGGCTCAGGTAAGCCGCCGCAGGATCGGACGACCGCCGGCTTCCGATGCGGAACCGACGGGCGAGCGGATCTTGGCGGCTGCGCTTCGGTTGTTCGCCGAGCAGGGTTTCGCCGGCACATCGGTGCGCCAGATCGCCGCCGCTGTAGGGGTAACCGACGCCGCGCTGTATTCGCACTTCCCCAGCAAGCAGGCGATCTTGAACCGGCTCATCGAATCGATGGGGCCACCGACGCCCGAATTGCTGGGCTTCGATGCGTCCGATGCGGTCGAGGCCGGGCCGCGGGTGGCCATTTCTGCAGCGGTCGATCGGCTGCTGGCCTACTGGAGTCAGCCCGACATTCGGATGTTCTCCGCGGTTCTGCTTCGCGAAGAGAGCCGCGCGTCGACGGCCATCCACGTAGCCGGAGCGATCGAAGCGGCACGCGAGGCCCTTACTCCGGTGTTCGCCCGGTGGCAGGAAGCCGGACAACTCCGCACCGATTTGCCGGCGCGACAGATTGTTTGGGAGCTCATTGCCCCCCTCAACGTGATCCGCTTCCTGTATCTCGGCCACAACTCGCGTCCCGACGAAGTTGACCGCGCGCGGCAGATGGCCGCCGAGCACCTCGACTACTTCCTCGCCTGCACGATCACCGACACCACGGAAAGGAGCACCACGCGATGATCTCCACGTACTCCAAAGAATTCATCGCCGCCACAGTGGCGGCTTGCGCCGCGATCATCGGCTTCAACCTCCACCCCTCCCCGGTGACGATGTGGTGGACCTTCATCCCGTGCATGGTCATCGCCTACTGCTGCCACCTGGCAAGCACGGCCCGGCACACCGCCGACCCCGCTCGCATACTCCCGATCTACCTCATCGCGCTGGCCTGGCAGTTTCTGCACTTCGCCGACGAATTCCAGGGAGGGTTCTACCGACGCTGGCCCGAGGACATCTTCGGCGCCCGCAGCATGTCCACCGAGTTCTTCGTCTGGGGCAACATGGCGAGCTACGCAGTTTTCGCCCTCGCCGGCTTGGCCATGTACCTGAGGCTGCCGCGCCGTGTGCCCATGCTGATCGTCTGGTTCTTCGCGGTCATGGGCGTCATGGGCAACGCCATCAGCCACACGTTGTACTGCTTTATCACCGGTGACCTGGGCTTCCCCGGCTTCTGGACGTCACTCGCTTACTGGATCATCGGCCCGGTCCTGATCTACCGACTGTGGACTTCACGCAGCGAAGGCCATCGGGTGGCTTCCGATCATGGGGGCAACATGGTCTCCGCGTCCGGTCAGCGACCCTGAAATAACACGGTCCCCCCGATCGCCGCAGGCGCCGACACCGAACCATCCACGCCGTCTTTCCCGAGGGCATCGAGAACCTGTTCCCGATGCGCGACCTCAGGGATGAACCCAACGGTCGAAAGTCTCTGCCGCCCCTCCTGCTTACCGCGCACCTGGGCTGAGTATCGGCTGGCCAAGCCCGCCAGGAACCGGCGCAGGGCAGCCGTCCACGCACGAAGCCTGATCGCCGGTTAAATGTAGGCCACGAGACCCGTTTTAGGGCAACGTCTTACACATGACACTGACGCAAAGATCAGGTTAAACAACGCAATCCACGTGAGACGTTACAGATAAGCGGTGCGTACGCACACTTCATAACGGTCCCAATCGAACCCCGTGCGTTTGGCGCATGCAGTGGCGGGGCCTTCGAGTGTGCTTGTTGTGATTCCCAAGATGAGCGTGGACGCTAGTACCGCGGCGGCGCGGAATGCTGCCAGGAATGTCATGAATGCCAGCTACTTTCGGGCCGTGGCTATAGCGACTGACAGCTCGAGAACCAGTTCGTCGTCGTGGACGAAGTCTTGCCAACGCGCGACGACGTCATCTTCGAGTCTTCGTCGGTGGCCGTCATCCGCCCCTAAGACGAGGCCCGCTATAGGTGTGACTTCGAGGTATTCCCAAAGGAATTCGGCCGGTGGCGGGAGTCGCAACGTCTTCGTCATGGTCTTGACGGTCACGTCTTGGAAGTGAGCGCCGTCCAACAGCCGGCGAAGTTCAGTTTCGCTCACTGAGAAGACCGCCCGTAGGAAACCGGGGAGATCAGGATTGATGTGGCGGCCAAGAGCATCAGCCATGATCTCGAACAGTCGCGGCATCGCTCCCGGCACGTTGACGGCGACGCGGCCACCCGGCGACAGCACCCGCCACATCTCGCTCACTGCCGCGGCTCGGTCGGGAAAGAACATCAGCCCGAGCTGACACGACGCCAAGTCGTAGGACTCATCGGCAAGCGGGAGAGCTTCGGCGCTTCCCTGCCGCCACTCAATTACGGCACCGGACGGTGCGGCGCTTGCGCGGGCAACCTCCAGCATTTCAGGGGTGAGATCCACTCCGACGACTTTCCCGGTGGGTCCCACCCGCTCGGCGGCCAGACGGGTGACGACGCCGGTTCCGCACGCGATGTCGACGACGTATTCACCCGACTCGGGTGCGGCCGCCTCGATGAGATCGTCGGCCAACGGCGCGGGAATGAGCGGGACGAAATTGGTCGCGTAATTCTCGGCTTCGGTTCGCCGGAGGTCACGATAATCAACTTGTTGAGACATGGTGAGACGGTACAAACGGCAACGCTCTCGTCGCGTCGACCGAATCGACCATTTCGCTGCGATAGCCGTGGTCAGTTCTGACCACTCGTCCCTCAGACGAGGTGTTGCTCGTAGGCGTAGGCGGTGGCCGCCGACCGGGACGACAAGCCGAGCTTCGTGAAGATGTTCTGCAGATGGCGCGCGACGGTGTGCTCGCTGAGCACGAGGCTCGCGCCGATCTCTCGGTTGGTCTTGCCGGCGGCGACAAGCCGTAACACCTCGCATTCGCGTGCGGTCAGCATGCCCTTCGGCCCCTGCGGACTCCCGACGAGTTCGGCCAAGCGTCGCATGTCTGGCTTGGCGCCGAGCCGGTCAAAGCCGTCACGTGCCGCGTCGAATTCCATTGCTGCGGAGTCGAAGTCGCCAAGCGCCCGGCACGCCAGCCCGCACTGGACCCGAGTTCGAGCGGCTTCGTAAGGCATTGCCAGGTCCCGCCACCCGGCCGATGCGCGGTGCAAGGCGGCAAGCGCCCCGGCGGCGTCGCCCTCGGCCAGCAGCGTCGACCCGTCGGCGTGAGCGGCGACCGCGCGCAGGAACGGAGCGTCGATGGTTTCGGCGAGCCCGGAGAGTTCGTCGGCGCTCGTCCGCGCTGCCGCGACGTCGCCGCTCGTGAGCATGATCTCGACGTGAGCCGCCAATGCGGCCGGCCGGCCGAAGGGATCTGAGCTTTCGTCCACCGCGCGGCGGATGGCGGTCGTCGCTGCGTCGAGTTTTCCCTCGGCCATTCGGAGTAAGGCCAAGCCGGGCAACGGCTCTCGTCCAGATTGGTGGGCCTGCCGGTATGCGGCCTCAGCGTCGTCGAATTCCCCGCGCAGCCGGTGCAGCTCCGCTCGCTGGTAGGCGGCCAGCCCGAAAGTAGGGTGTGGCGTCGGGTGTGACAGGTGTTCGCAAGCCTGACGGGCCGCGGTCGTCGCCTTGGACCACTCGCCGTGGATCTGCAAAATCTGCGCGCGATGCACGAGGCATTGGCCGCGGTAGGGGACGAGGCCGGGCTGGGCGTCACACCACTCGCTCAGTGCCACGGTCCACTCGGTTGCTCGCCGCAGGTCGAACGCGCCCATACACGTCTCGATGACGGCGCAGTAAACGATGCCGGCCGGGATGGGCGACACTTCGCCCGCGGTGACGCTCACCATCGCTTCATCGAGCAGCGCCACACCCCGCGCCGTCTCACCGCCGGTGACCGACGCCTGACCTTGCCCCAACCGAGCGAGGGCCGCCAGGTCCGGGTCGGCGAACCGTGCCGCGATCCTGCCGGCCTCGGCGAACATCGCAAACGATTCGGCCGAGTCCCCACTCGTCCACAACTGAAGGCCGGCGGATACGAGTAGGTAACCGCGGGCGGCGCAGTCCAGCTCGCGGTCCTCCACGAGCCGGCCCACCCGCGCGAGCCATCCGCCGCCGCGTGCGCCGTTGCCTGCAAGCAGCTGTGTGAGCGCCAGCCAGAACCCGCACTCTGCGGCGCGGCCGGGGTCGTCGCGCGCCAAGTGCGCGGAGTAGGCCTGTTCCCAGGCTCGAGTACTTTCCTCGTCCCTTCCCAGCAGGTAGGTGGCAATGGCGAGGCGTTCGAGATCGTTCGCATCGAGATCGCGCTGCGCGCTGGCCTGGATCAGGGTGTCGTAAACCTCGGGCCACGCCCGGTGTTCAAAGGCGTCCTGCGCCCTGTCGGTGGCCGCCATCATCTCAGTCTGGCGCATTGTGAGGCGACACAGGTGCCGATCGTCGGCCGGTAGGCGTCGCCAGCACCGCGGCGATACCCGTCGTCAGCGGAACCGACAATGCCAACGCGATACCGCCGACCGCCGAACGGGCGATCTCGATGGCCACACTCTCGCTGGTGAGCACGTCGCCGAGGGCCCGGTTGGCGACGCTGAACAGCAGCAGCAACGGCAGCGCACTGCCCGCATAGGCCAGCACCAGGGTGTAGACCGTGCTCGCGATGTGGTCGCGACCAACCCGCATGGCAGCCACGAAGATCGCCCGCCGCGTAGCCCCCTCGAGTTGGGCAAGCTCGAACACGGTGGATGCCTGCGTGACCGTGACGTCGTTGAGTACGCCCAGTGACCCGATGATGAATCCGGCCAGCAGCAGCCCGGTGATCGACACATTGCCGAGGTAAGTCGCGACCGCATTGTTCTCCTCCTCGGACAGGCCGGTGAGGTGAGCAAATTCTATTGCGGCCCAAGATAATACCGCTGCGAGGAGCAGGGATGTCAGTGTGCCCAGCAGCGCCGCGCTGGTGCGCAAACTCACGCCGTGTGCAAGGTAGATCACCGCGTAAAGGATCAGCGCCGATGCCACCAATGCGACGGGAATGGCGGCGGCTCCGTCCCGTAGGGCCGGCAGCATGAACACGACGAGCACCGCGAATGCGACGAGGATGCCGACGAGCGCACGCAACCCGCGCCATCCGGCGACCGCGACAACCACCACTGCGAACGCCGCGGCCAGCCCGGTCAACGGCCACGCCCGTTCGTAGTCGTAGAAGGAGTAGGTCGTCGTACCGGTCGGGTCGACCTGGCGGGTGATCCGGATCTGGTCACCGACCGCGAGTTGGGGCTGCCCCGGCCCGCCGCTGAACTGCAGCAGGGTGTGGGCACCCCGGTTCGGGCCGGAGTCGATCGCGATGAGCGAGTGCACGCAATTGGCGTTGCCGCCCTCCGCCGGTACCGGTTCGGTCGTCAGCACCGCTCCCACGGACGGCCCGCCGCAGACGGCTGCGCTGCTGGACACCACGTGGCCGGCCTCGGTGGTGACCGCTCCGCCTTCGGCGTTCTGGAACGGCAGCGGGATGTCGGTCTTCTGCTGGCTTGGCCACAGCCAGGTGGCGCCGACCAAGACGGCCAACCCGATCGCGATCAACAGGCCGACGACGACCTTCGCTGCGATGGGCCCGAGCGGCGCTGGACCCTGCAGGGAGTGCGAGTGTCCGTGCGAGTGCGTCACGGACTACAGCGTAGAGAAGGCCGCTACTGCCGGTAGCTGACGAGGAAGTTACCCAGCCGCTCGATGGCGTTGGCCAGATCACGGGCCCACGGCAGCGTCACGATGCGCAGGTGATCCGGTGTCGGCCAGTTGAAACCGGTGCCCTGTGTGACGAGGATCTTCTCTTGCAGCAGCAGATCCAGAACCAGCTGCTCGTCGTCGACGATGTCGTAGACCTCGGGGTCCAGGCGCGGGAATGCGTAAAGCGCGCCTTGGGGTTTCACGCAGGACACGCCGGGAATCTCGTTGAGCATCTGCCAGGCCACGTCGCGCTGCTCGCGCAGCCGGCCGCCCGGCAACACCAGGTCCTCGATGCTTTGATGTCCGCCGAGGGCGACCTGAATCGCATGCTGCGCAGGCACATTCGGGCACAACCGCATGTTCGCGAGCAGGCTGATGCCCTCGATGAAGCTGCCGGCGTTCTCCTTCGGCCCGGTGATCACCAGCCATCCGGACCGATACCCGGCCACCCGGTAGGCCTTCGACAGCCCGTTGAAGGTCAGCGTCAGCACATCGGGGGCCACCGACGCCATCGCGATGTGCTCGGCGTCGTCGTAGAGAATCTTGTCGTAGATCTCGTCAGCGAGCAGCAGCAGTTGGTGCTCACGCGCCAATTCAGCGATCTGCTCAAGGGTTTCGCGGCGGTATACCGCGCCGGTCGGGTTGTTCGGATTGATCACGACGATCGCCTTCGTGCGGTCGGTGATCTTGGATTCCAGGTCGGCGATGTCGGGCATCCAGCCCTGCGTCTCGTCGCACAGGTAGTGCACCGGGGTGCCACCGGCCAACGAGGTGCAGGCGGTCCACAGCGGATAGTCCGGCGCTGGGATCAACACCTGGTCGCCGTTGTCCAAAAGCGCCTGCAGCGTCATCTGGATCAGCTCCGAAGCGCCGTTGCCGAGATAGACGTCGTCGACGTCGAATTTCGGGAACCCCTCCACGAGTTCGTAGCGGGTGAACACCGCGCGCCGGGCCGGCATGATTCCCTTGGAGTCGGAGTACCCCTGCGCATACGGCAGCGCCTGGATGATGTCGCGCATGATCACATCGGGCGCCTCGAACCCGAATGGCGCCGGATTGCCGATGTTGAGCTTGAGGATGCGGTGGCCCTCGGCCTCGAGGCGCGAAGCGTGCTCGTGCACCGGACCGCGGATCTCGTAGAGAACGTCCTGCAGCTTGGAAGACTGCGTGAACGTGCGATGCCGCGGGCTGTGCCCCGTGGCATGGATCGGCACCTGGTGCGTGGTCACGCCCTCCATAGTCTCACTGCTGTCCAGCGATTAACGAAAAAGCTGCTCAAATGGGTCAGCGCTTGCCCGGCGGGCGTGCGCCCTTGGCGATTCCGAGACCCTTCACCGGTGGCGGCGCCGGCTTGTCTTCGTTGTCATCAGCGACGGAAGGCTCAGCGGCAGCGGCGGTTTCGCCATCGGTCGCCGACTCCTCTTGTGCCGCAGCGGGTTTCGGGGCAGCAGTCGGCTGCGCTGCCGGAGCTGCCTTCTTGGCGCCCGGCCGGCGGGCACCCGGCGCGATGCCCAGGCCCTTGACCTCGGGCTCGGGCTTGCCATCCAAACCTCGGTCAGAATCCGCGGTATCGGTCTTGGCGCCCGGCACCGCCTTGTCCGGGTCGACGTTCGGCGGCTGGGTGACGGTCGCTTCGCCCGCGTTGGGGGTCTTGGCGGCCTTCTTCGCGCCCGGCCTCTTGGCGCCCGCCGCGATGCCCAGGCCCTTCACCTCGGGCTCCGGCTTGGCCGTTGCCTCGGGTGCCTCAGCGGCCGGTGTCTGAGCGGCCTGAGCGGCCGGTGCGGCCTTCTTGGCGCCGGGTCGCTTGGCCCCAGCCGCGATACCGAGCCCCTTCGCGGGTGCCGCTGCGGCAGCGGGCTTGTCGTCAGCGGCCGGCTTTTCCGCGGCGGCGGCGGCCTTCTTCGCCCCGGGCCGCTTGGCGCCACCCGCGATACCGAGGCCGGTGACCGGCTTGGACCCCGCCGGCTGAGCCGGCGATTCGGTCGCGGTCTGCGCGGCGGGCTCTGGCGTGGCCTCCGCCTCGGCCGGCGCCTCCTCGACCGCCGGCGCCCGCGCGGCCAGCTCGGCGGCGCGTTCCTCGGCCTCCTTGGCCGCCGTGCCCTTCTCGGGCAGCGTGATCGCGGTCTTGTCGAGGGAGCCCAGCAGCAGCTGCGCGACGTCGAGCACCTCGGCCTTCTCCACGTTGCGGGAGGCGGCGACGTCGTCGACACCGTCGGTGATCATCACGCGGCAGAACGGGCAGCCGGTCGCGATCGTCGAGGCGGTGTCCATGGCCTCTTCGGTGCGTTCCACGTTGACGCGCTTGCCGATGTGCTCTTCCATCCACATCCTCGCGCCGCCCGCACCGCAGCACAGGCCACGATCGGCGTGCCGGGGCATCTCGGTCAGCTTCGCGCCCGACGCGCCGATCAGCTCACGCGGCGCCGAGTACTCCTTGTTGTGCCGGCCCAGGTAGCACGGGTCGTGATAGGTGATGTCCATCCCGCCGTCGGCAGGGGTGACCGGAATCAGCTTCTTGTCGCGGACCAGCCGGTTCAACAGCTGCGTGTGGTGCAGCACCGTGAAGTTCCCGCCGAGCTGCGGGTATTCGCGACCCAGGGTGTTGAAGCAGTGCGGGCAGGTGACCACGATCTTGCGGTCCACCCGCTCGACGCCCTCGAAGAGATCGTTGAGCGTCTCGACGTTCTGCGCGGCCAGCTGCTGGAACAGGAACTCGTTGCCCGAGCGGCGGGCCGAGTCGCCGTTGCAGGTTTCCCCCTCGCCGAGCACCAGGTACTTCACGCCCGCGGCGGCGAGCAGCTCGGCGACGGCCTTGGTGGTCTTCTTCGCGCGGTCCTCGTATGCGCCGGCACACCCCACCCAGAACAGGTATTCGTAGCCGTCGAACGACTCGACGTCCTTGCCGTACACCGGCACGTCGAAATCGACCTCGTCGATCCAGTTCGTGCGGTCCTTGGCGTTCTGGCCCCACGGGTTGCCCTTGGTCTCCAGGTTCTTGAACAGCACGCCGAGCTCTCCGGGGAACTCCGACTCCATCATCACCTGGTAGCGCCGCATGTCGACAATGTGGTCGATGTGCTCGATGTCGACCGGGCACTGCTCGACGCACGCCCCGCAGGTCGTACAGGACCACAGCACGTCGGGATCGATGACGCCGCCCTGTTCCTCGGTGCCGACCAGCGGGCGGGTGGCCTGCTCGGGCCCCGAACCCATGATCCGCTCGAAGCCGGACTCGGGAACGTGGTCGTGCGAATGCTCCTCGGAGTGCTTCTCGCCGCGAACTTCCTCGCCGAGACCGCCCTCGGGGGTGTTCTCGAGCGGCGACTCCTTGTCGCCGAGGACATAGGGCGCCTTGGCGAACAGGTGATCGCGCAGGTTCATGATCACGAGCTTGGGCGACAGCGGCTTGCCGGTGTTCCACGCCGGGCACTGCGACTGGCAGCGGCCGCACTCGGTGCACGTGGTCATGTCGAGGTAGGCCTTCCATGTGAAGTCCTCGATCTTGCCGCGGCCCAGCACGGCATCCTCGGGCGGATCCTCGAAGTCGATCGGCTTCCCGTCGTACTCCACCGGAAGCAGCGGACCCAGGCCGTCGGGCAGCCGCTTGAACGTGACGTTGATCGGGGCCAGGCCGATGTGCAGGTGCTTGGAGTGCAGCACGATCAGCAGGAACACCAGCATCACCGCGATGTGCAGCAGCAGCGCGATGGTCTCTATCCACTCGTTGGCGGTGTGGCCCAGCGGGTTCAGCACCCAACCCATGAACTGCGAGAAGAACGCGCCGTTGCCGTACGGCAGGGCATCGGTGTTCACCGCGGCGCCACGCACCAGGGCGTAGGTCCAGATGACGTTGAAGATCATGAACAGGATCAGCCAGGCGCCGCCGGTGTGCGATCCGTAGAAGCGTGAGTCGCGCCCGTGTTCCTTGGGCTCGGTGCGCAACCGGATGATCGCGAAGATGATGATGCCGACCAGCACGGCGACGGCGAAGAAGTCCTGCAGGAATCCCAGCGCGTCCCAGCGGCCGATGAACGGGATGTGGAAGTCGTGGTCGAAGAGCAGCCCGTACGCCTCGAGATAGACCGACGCAAGGATGAAGAAGCCCCACATCGTGAAGAAGTGCGCGATGCCGGGGATCGACCACTTCAAGAGCCGGGTTTGCCCGAACACCTCTTTGATCTGCGTGGTGATCCGCGTGGCGAGGTTGTCTTTGCGGTTGTTCTCCGAGCTGGTCGGCGCCCCGGAACGGATCAGATTCGTCAGCCAGAGCACGCGTTTCGCGGCGAAGACCAGTACGAGTGCCGTCAGCCCGAGGCCGACGACGAGTCTGATCAGCATCTGGGTGTCCACCGCGCGCCTCCCGTTTCTAAGTTACCCAAGAGTAACTTAATGCATGTTACCCGTCGGTAACTTTAGCTCAGGGCCTGCTCAAGCCCGGGGCTCATAGTTACACCTTGCGGGGATGCGCCGCTACGAAGGTTGACCTAACTACGCGCCGTCGCCCGGTTCCGGTGTGACGGGCGCGGGGTCGTCGCCGGTTCCCTCGTCGCTCGGTGCGGGGTTCTCGGGCGTCGATCCGCCGTCCGCTCCGCCGTCGCCCGGACCCGGGTCGATGGGCGGGGGTTCGGATGCCGGAGGCGGCTCGGGCGGAGCTGTTGAAGGCGGTGTCGTCGTCGGCGGGGCCGTGGTGGGCGGCGCGGTGGTTGGTGGAGTCGTCGGTGGCGTGGTGGCCGGTGGGGACGTGACCGGCGGGGGCGTGGTGACCGCCGTCGGCGCCTGCGTGGGGGGGGGGGGGGGGGGACC
>NZ_LQIM01000003.1:0-194705 GCF_001499985.1 Mycobacterium sp. IS-1556 | reverse complement strand
CCGGAAGCTAAGCCTGCCAGCGCCAATGATACTGCCCAACCCGGGCGGAAAAGTAGGACACCGCCGAACACAAATTAGGATTACCCCCCACGATTGCGTGGGGGGTAATTCTATTTCACGACAATCGAATACGTATTCTCGCGGTATCGTCCATCGGGTAGAAAGGCATACGTGGCTGAGGACAGGAGAGGCGGCGACAATGGGCGCCGTCCGCAACGTTCGGCCCCGCGCAGTTCGGGCCCGAATCGGGCACGGCGGTCGCAGCCCAGACCCGACGGCGAGTCGCGTCAGCCCGCGGGCCCGCCGATACCCGAAGGCATCGAAGCCAGACAACTGGCACCCGATGTCCGCGGCGAGCTCACCACCTTGGACCGTCCCACCGCCGACTTCGTGGCCCGCCACCTGGTGGCCGTCGGCCAGCTCATCGACGAGGACCCGCAGGCGGCGCTCGAGCATGCCCGCGCCGCCCGGTCCCGTGCCGCCCGCATCCCCGCAGTGCGCGAAGCCGTCGGAATCGCCGCCTACCACTGCGGCGACTGGGCCCAAGCACTCGCCGAACTTCGTGCCGCACGGCGTATGGGCAGCAGGTCTTCACTGCTGGCAATGATCGCCGACTGCGAACGCGGCGTCGGACGCCCGGAGCGGGCGATCGAACTGGCCCGCAGTCCTGAGGCCGCACAACTCACCGGTGACGATGCCGACGAGTTGCGGATCGTCGTGGCCGGCGCCCGGTCGGATCTCGGCCAGCACGAGCAAGCTTTGGCGCTCCTTTCGACACCGCAACTGGATCCGGCGCGCACCGGACAAACCGCGGCCCGCCTGTTCTACGTCTACGCCGAAACCCTTCTCGCCTTGGGGCGCAACGAGGATGCGCTGCAGTGGTTCATCAAGGCTGCCGCCGCCGATGTCGACGGCGTCACCGATGCCGAAGAGCGCATCACGGAGCTGTCCTGACGTGAGCACTCTCGCGCGCGAACATGACTGCCTCCTAATGGATCTCGACGGCACCGTGTTCCGCGGTCACGAGGCCACCGTGGGCGCGGTCGAGACACTGGCCACCGTCACCGCGCGCACTCTCTACGTCACCAACAACGCGTCGCGGGAACCGGCCGAAGTCGCCCAGCACCTGCACGCGCTGGGTTTCGCCGCCACGCCCGAGGACGTCGTCACCAGCGCACAAAGTGCCGCGAAACTTCTGGCCGGCCAATTGCCGCCCGGCGCAATCGTTCTCGTCGTCGGCACCGACGCGTTGGCCGCCGAGATCAGCCGCGTCGGCCTCAAGCCCGTTCGGCAGTGGTCGGATGGACCGGTCGCCGTCGTTCAAGGCCACTCACCGATGACCGGTTGGCCCGACCTGGCCGAAGCATCCTTGGCGATCCGGGCCGGCGCGCTGTGGGTGGCGGCCAACGCCGACCTGACCCTGCCGTCCGAGCGGGGCCTGCTGCCCGGCAACGGCGCCATGGTCGCGGCCCTCCGCGCGGCCACCGATCGCGACCCGCAGGTGGCCGGTAAGCCCCAGCCCACCCTGCTCACCGACGCGTTGGCCCGCGGCACATTTCACACGCCGCTCGTGGTGGGCGACCGCCTCGACACCGACATCGCCGGTGCCAACGCGGCCGGACTGCTCAGCCTGCTGGTGCTCACCGGTGTCAGCACCGCCGGCGACCTCGTCCGAGCGGAGGCATCGCAGCGGCCGACCTATGTCGCCGCCGATCTACGGTCGCTCGATGCGCCGGCGGACACGCTGCGCATCGGGCCGCACCCGGCCTGGCGCATCGACATCGACACGTCTGCGGCGACGGTGTACTTCACCGGCCGCGAAACCGCCGACCCACTGTCGGTGGTGCGCGCCACCGCCGACGCGGTGTGGAAGGCCCGCCTCGACGGCCGCTCGGTGACCGTGGCCGCCGGTGACGACGCCGCACAGCAGGCCCTGCGGCGCTGGTCCCTGCTTGCCGAGCCGAATCGACTAGCGTGAAACCCGACATGAGTACCGATCCCGAACAGATCCGCGCACGGATCGTGGAGTTGCTGGCCGACCTGCCCGACCCCGCGCAAGAAGGCTCGGGTTTTGCGGACCTGGCCGACACCGACATCGAGGTCCTCGCGGCACGGCTGGAAGAGGCGCACGACATGCTCGTGCAGGCGCTCGAGTCGGTCGAGAAAGGCTGACCGCCGTGACGCGGCGCGCGCGAGTCGACGCCGAGCTGGTGCGACGTGGCCTGGCCCGGTCCCGCCAGCAGGCAGCCGAACTGATCGGTGCGGGACGGGTGAGCATCGACGGCATGCCGGCCGCCAAACCCGCGACCGCGGTCGCGGTCACGGCCAGCCTCACCGTGGAGGGCGCTGACGAACGCGCCTGGGTGTCACGCGGTGCGTACAAGCTGATGGGCGCGCTGGCCGCCTTCGACGTAGTGGTCGATGGCCGCCGCTGCCTGGACGCCGGCGCATCGACCGGAGGTTTCACCGAGGTGCTGCTCGACCGCGGCGCGCGCCAGGTGATCGCCGCCGACGTGGGCTATGGTCAGCTGGCCTGGATGCTGCGCACCGATCCCCGGGTGACGGTGATGGAACGCACGAACGTGCGCGAATTGGGCGCCGACGCGATCGGCGGGCCCGTCGACCTGGTGGTCGCCGACCTGTCCTTTATCTCGCTGTCCACAGTGCTGCCGGCGCTGACGTCGTGCGCATCACCCGACGCCGATATCGTTCCCATGGTGAAACCGCAGTTCGAGGTCGGTAAGGAGCGCGTCGGAGCGGGAGGCGTCGTCTCCGATCCGGACCTGCGCGCGGACGCCGTGCTCGCGGTGGCGGGCCGCGCCGCCGAACTGCGCTGGCACACGGTCGCAGTGAAAGCGAGCCCGCTGCCCGGCCCGTCCGGCAACGTCGAATACTTCTTGCACCTGCGTTACGGCGCCGACGGCGGGCTCCAAGGGCAGGAGCTTCTGCGCGCCGTGCGCACCGCGGTCGCGGAGGGTCCGCAATGAACGTTGAGCGCACCATCCTGATGGTGGTGCACACCGGTCGCGACGAAGCCAGCGACGTGGCCCGGCGAGTGCAGAAGGTGCTCGGCGACAACGGGATCGGGCTCAAAGTACTGTCAGCGGAAGCCGTCGACCGCGGCCCGGTTCACCTGTCGCCCGACGACAAGCGCGCGCTCGGGCCGGGGATCGAAGTGGTCGACGCCGAGGAACGTGCCGCCGAAGGCTGCGAACTCGTCCTCGTCCTCGGCGGTGACGGCACGTTCCTGCGCGCCGCGGAGCTGGCCCGTAACGTCGAAATCCCGGTGCTGGGAGTCAATCTCGGGCGCATCGGCTTTCTGGCAGAGGCAGAGGCCGACTCCATCGACACAGTGCTCGACCACGTCGTCAACCGCGACTACCGCGTCGAGGAGCGCATGACGCTCGATGTCGTGGTGCGCGTGGAGGGCAAGATCGTCGACCGGGGGTGGGCGCTCAACGAGGCCAGCCTCGAAAAGGGACCCCGGCTGGGCGTCTTGGGAGCCGTCCTCGAGGTCGACGGCCGGCCGGTGTCGTCGTTCGGCTGCGACGGTGTGCTGGTGGCGACACCGACCGGATCGACGGCCTGGGCGTTCTCGGCGGGCGGCCCGATTGTGTGGCCCGATCTCGAGGCGATCCTGGTGGTGCCCAACAACGCCCACGCGCTGTTCGCCCGGCCGATGGTCACCAGCCCCGACGCAGCCATCGCCATCGAGGTCGAGGCGAGGGGCCATGCCGCGTTGGTGTTCTGCGACGGCCGCCGCGAGATGGTCGTGCCCGCCGGGGGGCGGGTCGAGGTCACCCGGTGCGGAACCCCGGTGAAGTGGGTTCGGCTCGACAGCGCGCCGTTCACTGACCGCCTTGTGCGCAAGTTCCGGTTGCCGGTCACGGGGTGGCGCGGACAGTAGTGCTTTCCGAGATCCGTATCGAGTCACTGGGTGCGATCAGCACGGCGACCGCCGAGTTCGACCGCGGTCTGACGGTGTTGACCGGCGAGACCGGCACGGGCAAGACGATGGTGGTCACCGGCCTGCATCTACTGGGCGGCGCGCGCGCCGACGCCACCCGGGTGCGGTCCGGCGCCAACCGCGCGGTTGTCGAAGGTCGTTTCACGACAACAGAACTCGGTGATGGCATCCAGTCACTGGTCGACGAGATCCTCGACTCCTCGGGTGCTGAACGCGACGACGACGGCAGCGTGATCGCCGCCCGCTCGGTCAGCCGCGACGGCCCGTCGCGCGCCTACCTCGGCGGACGCAGCGTGCCGGCGAAGTCGCTGAGCAGCTTCACCACCGAACTGCTCACGCTGCACGGGCAGAACGATCAGCTGCGACTGATGCGGCCCGACGAACAGCGCGCGGCGCTGGACCGGTTCGCCGACGTCGATACGCCGCTGAAGCGGTACCGCAGGGCGCGCGACGACTGGCTGGCCGCGCGTCGAGATCTCCTCGACCGCAGACAGCGGGCACGGGAGTTGGCGCAGGAGGCCGACCGGCTCAAGTTCGGGCTCAATGAAATCGACGCGGTCGCACCGCAACCCGGCGAGGATGCCGCACTCGTCGACGACATTCGGCGGCTCTCCGAACTCGACGCGCTGCGTGAGGCGGCCCATGTCGCACGAGCGGCACTAGCCGGGCCGGACGACCCGTCACCCGACATCATCTCGGCGACTCATGGTGCCGCACAGGCGAAGTCGGCGTTGGAGGCGACCGGCGACACCGCGCTGACGGCGCTCGCCGAACAACTCTCCGAGGCGCTGGCCGTGATCGCCAGCGTCAGTAGCGAGTTGAGCACCTTTCTGTCCGGACTGCCCATCGACGCCAGCGCCTTGGAGGCCAAGCTGGCCCGCCAGGCCGAGCTGCGCACGCTCACCCGGAAATATGCCGCCGACATCGATGGCGTGCTCGACTGGGCCAATGAGTCGCGAGATCGGCTGGCACAACTCGACGTCTCGGAGGAGGCGCTGGCCGCACTGGACGCCCGCGTCGAGGAGCTGCGCAGCAAGGTCGTCTCGTCGGCGGCCGAACTGACCAGGGCCAGAACGAAAGCGGCGAAGGGTTTGGCGAAGGCGGTGACGGCCGAACTGGCGGGCTTGGCGATGGCCGACGCCGACTTCACGGTGACGGTGAGCGCGCTGTCAGCCAAGGCCGACGACTCCGCGCCGATGACCCTGCCGTCCGGGGACATCGTGCACGCAGGCCGCGACGGCGTCGACAACGTCGAGTTCGGATTCGCGGCGCACCGCGGCACCGACGTGTTGCCCCTGAACAAGAGCGCGTCGGGCGGTGAGCTCTCCCGGGTGATGTTGGCCCTCGAAGTGGTGCTGGCCTCCTCCGCCGAGGGCACCACGATGGTGTTCGACGAGGTCGACGCTGGGGTCGGCGGCCGCGCGGCGGTGCAGATCGGCCGCCGGCTGGCCCGGCTGGCCCGCACCCACCAGGTCATCGTCGTCACCCACCTGCCCCAGGTCGCCGCCTACGCCGACGTCCACCTCGTGGTCGACAGTGGCGGGAGGAATGGCGGCAAGAACCACGCCAGCGAGGTGCGCCGCCTCAACGAGGAGGACCGAGTCGCTGAGTTGGCGCGAATGCTGGCCGGCCTGGGGGAGTCGGACAGCGGCCGTGCCCATGCGCGAGAGCTGCTCGAGGCCGCGCAGACGGACCGTGCCGAGGCCGGTTAACGCCCCAGCACCGTGTCGACCAGGCGGCTGACGAAGTCGTCATCCGCCACATCGGATGTCGCCAGTCGCCGGTAGAACAGGGCACCCGACAACGCCGTCGCCGCTGCCTCCGGATCGACACGGCCCGGGAATTCGCCGCCCGCCACACCGACGGCAACCGTATCGGTCAAGCGCTGACGGCGGTGTGCCGAGTACTCATAGAAGAAGTCCCGCACCGCGGGCTCGCTTTGGGCGGCATGGACGAGGGCGGGAACGCAGGCCGACACTGCCGAGTCGGTCAACGCGGCGGCAAGGTGGCGCAGCAGTACCTCGACGCGCCGCCGCGCCGTCGCCGCCGGCTCATCGCCTCCCGGGTTGGGTTGCACGTTGAGCGTGTCGAGCGCATCGGCGATCAGGGCGGCTTTGTCGGGCCAATGGCGGTAGAGCGTGCTGCGGCCGACCCCGGCGCGGGCCGCGACCGACTCCATTCGAAAGCCCGCGTATCCAGCGTCGGCGAACTCGTCGAGGGCGGCGCGACAGATCACGCGGCGGGAGTGCTCAGCCCGCGGATCCCGGTGACTTTTCTGGGACATAGATGTATCATAACGCTCAGGAGGTGCACTGATGTCTAACGTAAGCGTTCGCTACATCGTCGACGATGTCGATGCTGCAGTGGACTTCTACACATCGCAGTTCCAGTTCGAGGTCGGCATGCGGCCAGGCCCGGGATTCGCCATGCTGCGCCGCGGGGCGTTGCGGCTACTGCTGAACTCCCCGGGCGGCGGAGGGGGTGCGGGTCAGACCCTCGAAGACGGCAGCCAACCGGCACCCGGCGGCTGGAACCGGATTCAGCTGCCGGTCAACCATCTTGACGACACCGTCGCTTCCCTGCGCGATGCCGGCGTCGAGCTGCGCGGTGAGGTCATCACCGGGCGAGGAGGCCGCCAGGCGCTGGTGCGAGACCCGTCGGGCAACCTCGTCGAGCTCTTCGAGGCCTACTCGTGACGCTGTTACTGATGTGACAAAAGGGACAGATGATACGGCGCGCCTCCGACAGATAGGGCGCTGATCTCGACAAAATCGGCGCATGAAGATGTCAGCGCTGCTATCTCGCAATGCCAGCTCACGGCCGGGCATCACCGGCACGGCCCGCGTCGACCGCGACATCGACCGGCTGCTGCGACGCGTCACGCCGGGCGACATCGTCGTGATCGACGCGCTGGATCTGGACCGGATCACCGCGGACGCGCTGGTCGAAGCGGGTGTCACCGGGGTGGTCAACGCCTCCCCGTCGATCTCAGGGCGGTACCCGAATCTGGGACCCGAGGTGCTGGTGGCCAACGGCATCACGCTGATCGACGACACCGGGCAGGAGGTCTTTAAGAAGGTCAAGGACGGCGCGCGGGTGCGGTTGCACGAAGGCGGCGTGTACAGCGGCGATCGTCGCCTGGTGGCGGGGGCCGAGCGGACCGATCACGAGATCCATGAGTTGATGCACGAGGCCAAGAGCGGCCTGGTGGCGCACCTCGAGGCGTTCGCAGGCAACACCATCGAGTTCATTCGCAGTGAGAGCCCGCTGCTGATCGACGGCATCGGAATTCCCGACGTCGACGTCGACCTCAACCGGCGTCACGTGGTGATCGTCGCCGAGGACGTCGACGCCGCCGTCGACCTCAAGGCACTCAAACCCTTCATCAAGGAGTACCAACCCGTGCTAGTCGGCGTCGGCACCGGCGCCGACGTGGTGCGCAAGGCCGGCTATCGCCCGGAACTCATCGTCGGCGACCCGGACAAGATGAGTGCAGAGGTGCTGCGGTGCGGGGCGCAGGTGGTGCTTCCCGCCGACGCCGACGGGCACGCCGCCGGGTTGGAGCGGATCCAGGACCTCGGTGTCGGAGCGATGACGTTCCCCGCGGCGGGCTCGGCGGCCGACCTGGCGTTGCTGCTGTGCGACCATCACGGCGCGTCGCTGATCGTCACCGCCGGCCACACCGCCAGCATCGAGGAGTTTTTCGACCGCGCCCGCCAGCAGAGCAATCCGTCGACTTTTCTGACGCGTTTGAAGGTGGGCGAGAAACTCGTCGACGCCAAAGCCGTTGCCACGCTGTACCGCAGTCGGGTGTCAGGCGGCGCGATCGCAATGCTGGTGCTCGCCATGCTGGTCGCGGTGATCGTCGCACTGTGGGTGGCGCGCGTCGACGCTGCGCTGCTGGACTGGATCGTCGATTACTGGAACCGCTTCTCGCTATGGGTCCAGGGCTGGGTCACCTAGGATGATTTCGCTACGCACACACGCGATTTCGCTCGCGGCGGTGTTTCTCGCCCTTGCAATCGGCGTTGCGCTGGGGTCCGGCTTGCTGTCGAACACCGTGCTGTCGGGTCTGCGCGACGACAAGCGGGGACTGCAGGAGCAGATCAACACGCTCACCGAGGAGAAGAACAGGCTCAACGAAAAGCTCAGCGCCGCTGATGAATTCGATGCGATGATGTCCCCGCGCATCGTGCGCGAGGCACTGGTCGACAAGTCGGTCGTGTTGTTCCGTACCCCCGATGCCGCCGACAACGACATCGACGCGGTGACGCGGCTCGTCGGCCAGGCGGGAGGGACCGTCACCGGCACCGTGGCGCTGACCCAGCAGTTCGTCGACGCCAACGCCGCCGAGAAGCTGTTGTCGGTGGTCAACTCGCCGATCGTGCCGGCCGGAAGGCAGTTGAGCACCGCGTCGGTGGACCAGGGTTCGCAGGCCGGCGACCTGCTGGGCATCGCGCTGCTGATCAACCGAGACCCGAAGGTGGCGGCCGTCGACGACACCCAGCGCGCCACAGTGCTCGCGAGCCTGCGCGATACCGGCTTCATCACCTACGGCGACCAGCAAGTCGGCGCGGCGAACACGGCGCTCGTCGTGACCGGCGGGGCACTGGGCGACGACGCCGGTAACCGGGGCGCCACCGTCGCCCGATTCGCCGGTGGGCTGGCGCCGCACGGATCGGGCACGGTGCTGGTGGGTCGCGACGGCTCGGCGGCGGGCACCGCGGCGGTCGCCGTGGCCCGCTCGGACTCCGCGTTGAGCTCCGCAGTGAGCACCGTCGATGACGTCGACAGTGCGTCCGGCCGCATCACCGCGGTGCTGGCGCTGGCCGACCTGGTCAACGGCGGCCGACCCGGCCAGTACGGCATCGGCCCGGGGTCGACATCGGTCACCGTCCCGCAATGATGTCGCGTCTCTGCGACGCTCCCTCCGCGCGCACGGCGCGCCAGCGACGGCTTGTCGGTGTCGGTGTTAGGGTGGGGTTCCGTGGGTCGGCAGGCCCCAAACTGGGAATCAGCCCAGAAATGTAAGCCCTGCCCGTCGTCACGGAGGTTGCTCTTGCCCGGTCAAGTGAAGCCGCTACGCAAGCACCCGCAAACGGCCACCAAGCACCTCTTCGTCACGGGCGGCGTCGTTTCCTCACTCGGCAAGGGGCTGACCGCTTCGAGTCTCGGGCAGCTGTTGACCGCGCGTGGCTTGCAGGTGACGATGCAAAAGCTCGACCCCTACCTCAACGTCGATCCCGGCACCATGAACCCGTTCCAGCACGGCGAGGTGTTCGTCACCGAGGACGGCGCCGAGACCGATCTGGATGTCGGGCACTACGAACGTTTCCTCGACCGCAATCTGTCCGGGTCGGCGAACGTCACGACCGGACAGGTGTATTCGTCGGTCATCGCCAAAGAACGCCGTGGCGAATACCTCGGCGACACCGTGCAGGTGATCCCGCACATCACCGACGAGATCAAGGCCCGCATCCTCGCGATGGCGGCGCCCGACGAGAGTGGTCGACGGCCCGACATCGTGATCACCGAGATCGGCGGCACGGTCGGCGACATCGAATCGCTGCCGTTCCTGGAGGCCGCGCGGCAGGTTCGTCACGAGGTCGGGCGGGAGAACTGTTTTTTTCTGCACTGCTCGCTGGTGCCGTACATGGCGCCGTCGGGCGAACTGAAGACCAAGCCGACGCAACATTCGGTGGCGGCGCTGCGCAGCATCGGTATCACGCCGGACGCGTTGATCCTGCGCTGCGACCGTGATGTACCCGAACCGCTGAAGAACAAGATCGCGCTGATGTGTGACGTCGACGTCGACGGCGTCATCTCAACCCCCGACGCGCCGTCGATCTATGACATCCCCAAGGTGCTGCACCGCGAGGAACTCGACGCGTACGTGGTGCGCCGGCTGAACCTGCCGTTCCGCGACGTCGATTGGACCCAGTGGAACGATCTTCTCCAGCGGGTGCACGAACCGCATGAAACCGTGCGAATCGCGTTGGTGGGCAAGTACATCGACTTGTCGGATGCCTACCTGTCGGTGGCCGAGGCGTTGCGTGCGGGCGGATTCAAGCACCGGGCCAAGGTCGAGATGCGCTGGGTCGCCTCCGACGACTGCGAGATCGACGGCGATGCGGCCGCCGCCCTCGCCGACGTGCACGGTGTGCTGATCCCCGGCGGCTTCGGCATCCGGGGCATCGAAGGCAAGATCGGCGCGATCCAGTACGCCCGTAAGCGCGGCCTGCCGGTGCTGGGACTGTGCTTGGGATTGCAGTGCATCGTGATCGAGGCGGCCCGCTCGGTCGGTATCAGCGAGGCCAACTCCGCAGAGTTCGACCCGGCGACCCCCGACCCGGTGATCTCCACCATGGCTGATCAACGCGACGCCGTCGCAGGCGACGCGGATCTCGGCGGCACCATGCGTCTCGGTGCGTATCCCGCTGTGCTGCAGCCGGATTCGATCGTGGCGCGGGCATACGACGCTACCGAGGTGTCCGAACGGCATCGTCACCGCTACGAGGTGAACAATCAATACCGCGACCGCATCGCCGAGAGCGGCCTGCGGTTCTCCGGTACGTCGCCGGACGGTCACCTCGTCGAGTTCGTGGAGTACTCGGCCGATGTGCATCCGTTCATCGTCGGCACCCAGGCGCACCCCGAACTGAAAAGCAGACCCACCCGACCGCATCCGTTGTTCGTCGCGTTCGTGGGGGCAGCGCTCGACTACAAGGCGGAGGAGCGACTTCCCGGCATGGACATCTCCGGGAAGCGGCCCAACGGCGTCGAACATGCCGACGAAGTCGGGGCCCTGCTGCAAGAGCCCGCGACCCGTGGCTGACCACGACTTCGAGACCGTCTCCTCCGAAACCCTGTACGTCGGAAACATCTTCGCGTTGCGCGCGGACGAGGTCCGCATGCCCGGCGGCCACACCGCCCGCCGTGAGGTGGTCGAACACTACGGCGCCGTCGCCGTTCTCGCGATGGACGACGACCGCAACATCGCGCTGGTCCACCAGTACCGGCACCCGCTGGGGCGGCGGTTGTGGGAACTGCCCGCCGGCCTGCTCGACCTCGGCGGTGAACCGCCCCACCTCACCGCCGCGCGGGAACTCGAGGAAGAGGCCGGTCTGTCGGCCACCGACTGGTGCGTGCTCGTCGACCTGATTTCCGCGCCGGGCTTCAGCGACGAAAGTGTGCGGGTGTATCTGGCCACCGGCCTCACCGACGTCGGGCGCCCCGACGGCCGAGATGAGGAAGCGGATCTGACGGTGCGGTGGTATCCGCTCGATGACGCGGTCCGCATGGTGCTGGCCGGGGAGATAGTCAATTCGCTTGCGGTGGGCGGTCTTTTGGCCGCGCACGCCATCAATGATCGGGCGGCGCTGCGGCCCGTCGACGCGCCGTGGCCCGATCGGCCGACGGCGTTCGGCCGCCGGAAAGGGCATCCGTGACCACCTTTGCGACCGCGCTCGACGGTCAGGTGCAGGGTTACCTTGACCACCTGACCATCGAACGCGGCGTGGCCGCAAACACGTTGAGTTCCTACCGTCGCGACCTGCGCCGCTACACCGAACACCTGACCGCGCGCGGTATCGACGACCTGACCAATGTCGCCGAGACCGATGTCAGCGAGTTCCTGGTCGCGCTGCGGCGCGGCGACGCCGGGGCTGGCACCGCACCGCTGTCGGCGGTTTCGGCGGCGCGCGCGCTGATCGCGGTGCGGGGACTACACCGCTTCGCGGCCGCTGAAGGGCTCACCGATCTCAACGTCGCGTCGGCGGTCAAACCTCCGACGCCGAGCAGGCGGCTGCCCAAGAGCCTGACTGTCGACGAGGTGCTGGCGCTGCTCGAGGGTGCGGGCGGTGACAGCGAGGCCGACAACCCGCTGACGCTGCGCAACCGGGCGCTGCTGGAACTGCTGTACTCGACGGGGGCCAGGATCTCCGAGGCGGTCGGACTCGACATCGACGACGTCGACACCCACGCGCGGTCGGTGCTGCTGCGCGGCAAGGGCGGCAAACATCGGCTGGTCCCGGTCGGCAGACCCGCCGTCACCGCGCTGGATGCCTTTTTCGTGCGGGGGCGTCCCGATCTGGCGCGCCGTGGCCGGGGTACGCCCGCGATCTTTCTCAACGCCAGGGGCGGACGGCTGTCACGGCAGAGCGCGTGGCAGGTCTTGCAGGACGCCGCCGAGCGGGCCGGCATCAGCGCCGCAGTGTCGCCGCACGTGTTGCGCCACTCCTTCGCGACGCATTTGCTCGACGGCGGCGCCGACGTCCGCGTCGTGCAGGAGCTGCTCGGCCATGCGTCGGTCACGACCACGCAGATCTACACCATGGTGACGGTCAACGCGCTGCGCGAGGTCTGGGCCGGCGCCCACCCCCGGGCGCGGTAGTCAGCGGGAGCAGACGCAAACTGCCTCGAAAATGGCGTATTTCGGGGCAATTTACGTCTGCTCGCCTCGGAAAACCGACTCGAGCACCAGATCGGCCAGCAGCGTCTGGTACTCGGCGTGCGTCTTGTGCTCGACGGTGTCGAACAGCTTGCCCTGCTGCCGGCGCATGTACTCCCGATACTTCGGCGCCCCCGGGATCTTCACGTTGTCGGCCACCACGATCGAGCCGCGGTGCAGCCAGTCCCGGTCGAGCATGCTCTGCAGGTCGGGGAGGTAGGCGTCCTTGTCGTGGTCGAGGAACAGCACGTCGAGCTTGCCCGGACCGAAGCCGTGCTCGGCGGCCAGCGCGTCGAGGGTGCGGCCGCCGTCGCCGATGGTGCCGACCACGCAGGTGATGCGGTCGGCTACCCCGGCGTGGGCCCAGATGCCGCGGGCGATCTCGGCGTTGGCTTCGGCAAGTTCGACCGAGAAGACCCGCGCCGAGGGCGCCGCCCGGGCCAGCCGTAGCGCGCCGTATCCGCAGTAGGTACCGAGCTCGAGCACCAGGCGCGGGTCCGCGCGCCGGACCGCAGCGTCGAGGATCGCGCCTTTCTCGTCGCCGACGTTGATCAGGAACGACTTCTCGTAGGCGTACTGGTCGATCTTGGCGATGACGTCGTCGATGTCGCCCTGCCTCGCGTTGGCCAGCACATAGTCGCGAGCTGCCGCTTCCCGGCCGTCGCCGATCTGGCCGCTGGTGAGGATGTTGCGGGCGCCCACTGCCATCCGCAGGACCGACCACCGCAGCAGCGGCATGCGTTGCTTGAGACCCATGGCGTCACCTTAAGCCGCGAGGCGGCCCGATCGGCTCCGAAGTTGCCCGCGGGTCTGGCTGACCTGGCACGTTCCTCCCGTTAAACTTGCCCGGATGTCCGCCATGTCTCTGAATTGCCTGACCAGCGACGGTCGGGCATGAGCGACGACGGAACGCAGGGCGGCACGCCCGAAACACCCAGCTTGACCGGCCGTCCCCCGCGGGACATTCCCGAACCGCAGCCGAAGACCGCCCATGGTCCGGCCAAGGTCATCGCGATGTGCAACCAGAAGGGCGGGGTCGGCAAGACCACGTCGACGATCAACCTGGGCGCCAGCCTCGCCGAGTACGGCCGCCGGGTGCTGCTGGTGGACCTCGACCCGCAGGGCGCGCTGTCGGCGGGGCTGGGGGTGCCGCACTACGAACTCGAGCACACGGTGCACAACCTGCTGGTCGAACCGCGGGTGTCGATCGACGACGTGCTGATCAAGACCCGGGTCAAGAACTTGGATCTGGTGCCGAGCAACATCGACCTGTCGGCAGCGGAGATCCAGTTGGTCAACGAGGTCGGCCGCGAGCAGTCGCTGGCCCGCGCGCTGTACCCGGTGCTGGACCGCTACGACTACGTGCTGATCGATTGCCAGCCCTCGCTGGGGCTGCTCACCGTGAACGGCCTGGCGTGCAGCGACGGTGTGATCATCCCGACCGAGTGCGAGTTCTTCTCGCTGCGCGGGCTGGCGCTGCTCACCGACACCGTCGACAAGGTGCACGACAGGCTGAACCCGAAGCTGTCCATCAGCGGCATCCTGATCACCCGCTACGACCCGCGCACCGTAAACTCCCGGGAAGTGATGGCCCGAGTTGTGGAGCGCTTCGGCGACTTGGTGTTCGATACCGTCATCACCCGCACCGTACGCTTCCCCGAGACCAGCGTCGCCGGTGAACCGATCACCACCTGGGCACCGAAATCCGCTGGGGCGCAGGGGTATCGATCGTTGGCTCGCGAGGTCATCGACCGGTTCGGCGCGTGAATGACCCGGTGACGGAGACCGGACCAGCGGCAAACCCGGATTCCGTCGAGTCTTCGCCGTCCGGATTCCAGGTTCGGCTCAGCAATTTCGAGGGTCCGTTCGACCTGCTGCTGCAGTTGATCTTCGCGCACCGCCTCGACGTCACCGAGGTGGCGTTGCACCGGGTGACCGACGACTTCATCGCCTATACCAAGGCCATCGGCCCCCAGTTGGAACTCGACGAGACGACCGCGTTCCTGGTGATCGCGGCGACGCTGCTCGATTTGAAAGCCGCCCGGCTGCTGCCCGCCGGCGAGGTGCACGACGAAGAGGACCTCGCCCTGCTCGAGGTGCGCGACCTGCTGTTCGCCCGGCTGCTGCAATACCGCGCCTTCAAGCACGTGGCGGAGATGTTCGCCGAGTTGGAGGCCGCGGCGCTGCGCAGCTATCCGCGCTCAGTCGCGTTGGATGACCGCTACTCCGAACTGTTGCCTGAGGTGATGATCGGCGTCGACGCACAGGCCTTCGCGCAGATTGCCGCGACCGCGTTCACGCCCAGGCCGGTGCCGACAGTGAGCACCGACCATCTGCATCACGCGGCGGTGTCGGTGCCAGAGCAGATCGGTAACCTAATGGCACTGCTGGAGAGCCGCGGGATCGGCCGGTGGGCGTCCTTCCGGGATCTGGTGGCCGACTGTGAGGCGCCGATCGAGATCGTCGGGCGGTTTCTGGCGCTGCTCGAGCTCTACCGCGCCCGGGCGGTAGCATTCGAACAACCTGAACCGCTTGGTGTGCTGCAGATTTCGTGGACCGGTGAGCGGCCGACGCACCAGCATCTGGCGGTGGAAGAAGAACAGTATGGATAGGGAAGACCCCGACAACCTCCACGAGGCCACGACGGACCTCGACCACGAGGGCATCGTGACCGATTCCGGCCTGGGCATCGACGTCGCCGAGCCGCCCGAGATGGAGGACTCGGAACTGGGCGCGGTGCTCGAGGCGCTGCTGCTGGTGGTCGACACCCCGGCGACCGTCGAGCAACTCGCCTCGGTGGTCGAGCAGCCGCCGTACCGGGTGGCGGCCAAGCTGTCCGCGATGGCGCAGGAGTTCGCCGACCGCGGCAGTGGCATCGACCTGCGCGAGGCAGGCGGTGGCTGGCGCATGTACACGCGGTCGCGCTACGCGCCGTACGTGGAGCGACTGCTGCTCGACGGGGCCCGCTCCAAGCTGACCCGGGCGGCGCTGGAGACGCTGGCCGTGGTCGCCTATCGGCAGCCGGTGACCCGCGCCCGGGTGAGCGCGGTGCGGGGCGTCAACGTCGACGCGGTGATGCGCACGCTGATGGCGCGCGGCCTGATCACCGAGGCGGGCACCGATCCCGACTCCGGCGCAGTGACGTTCGCGACGACCGAGTTGTTCCTCGAGCGGCTGGGGCTGTCGTCGCTGGCCGATCTGCCCGACATCGCACCGCTGTTGCCCGACGTCGACGTGATCGACGACCTCAGTGAAACCCTCGACGAGGACCCGCGTTTCGTCAAACTCAGCGGTGCCCCGGCGCCCGAGCAGCCGCTGTCCTTCGATGTGGACACCGATACGAATGGCTGAATCCGACGGCGTGCGGCTGCAGAAAGTGTTGTCGCAGGCCGGAATAGCGTCGCGCCGGGTGGCCGAGAAGATGATCAGGGACGGCCGCGTCGAGGTCGACGACCGCGTCGTCACCGAGCTGGGCACCCGCGTCGATCCGGCGGTGTCGGTGATCCGGGTCGACGGGGCGCGGGTGACGCTCGACGACACGCTGGTGCACCTGGCGATCAACAAACCCAAGGGCATGCATTCGACGATGTCCGACGACCGGGGCAGGCCGTGCATCGGCGATCTGGTCGAGCACCGGGTCCGGGGAAACAAGAAGCTGTTTCACGTCGGCCGGCTCGATGCCGACACCGAGGGGTTGATGTTGCTGACCAACGACGGCGAGCTGGCTCACCGGCTGATGCACCCGTCGTTCGAGGTGCCCAAGACGTACCTGGCCACCGTGCTGGGCACGGTGCCGCGCGGGTTGGGCCGCGAGCTGCGAAACGGTGTCGAACTCGACGACGGTCCCGCCCGCGTCGACGATTTCGCGGTGGTCGACAAGGTTCCCGGCAAGACGCTGGTCCGGGTGACCTTGCACGAGGGTCGCAAGCGGATCGTGCGACGGATGCTCGCGGCGGTCGGCTATCCGGTGCAGGAGCTGGTGCGGACCGAGATCGGCACGGTCGCGTTGGGCGATCAGCGGCCGGGCAGCATCCGGGTACTGACGCAAAAGGAGCTCGGCGAGTTGTACAAGGCGGTCGGCCTGTGACGGATCTGGTGGTCGCCGTCGACGGGCCGGCCGGAACCGGAAAGTCAACGGTGTCACGGGGATTGGCGCGTGCGTTGCACGCGCGTTTCCTCGACACCGGCGCGATGTACCGGATCGTCACGCTGGCGGTGCTGCGCGCGGGCGTCGACGTGGTGGACGCTGATGCGGTCGCCGCGACCGCCGCGGCCGCCGAGCTGGCTGTCGGGTACGACCCCGATGAGGACTGTTCTTACCTTGACGGAGAAGACGTTTCGACGGAGATCCGCGGCGACGCGGTGACGAAGGCCGTCTCGGCGGTTTCCGCGGTGCCCGCGGTGCGCACCCGGCTTGTCGATGTGCAGCGTGCGCTGGCCGCAGGTGAGGGCAGCGTGGTGGTCGAGGGCCGCGACATCGGCACGGTGGTGCTGCCGGATGCGGACGTCAAGATTTTCCTGACCGCGTCGGCAGAAGAGCGCGCGCGGCGGCGCAACGAGCAGAACAAAGTGGCCGGCCTGGCCGACGACTACGAGGCGGTGCTGGCCGACGTCAAGCGGCGGGACCATCTGGATTCGACGCGGGCGGTGTCACCGCTGCGACCCGCCGACGATGCGGTGGTGGTCGACACCAGCACGATGACGCAACCTGAGGTGATCGAGCACTTGAAGCGGCTCGTGTTGGAGCGAGCGGGAGCGCAGCGATGAGTGAGGACGGCACCTGGTCCGACGAAACCGATTGGGAGCGTTGGGCGCAGGATTCAGAACAAGACATCGCCGAAGCCATCGAAGAGGCTGCTGCACCGCCGCCGGTGGTCGCCGTCGTCGGGCGGCCGAACGTCGGCAAGTCGACGTTGGTGAACCGGATCCTGGGCCGTCGCGAGGCCGTCGTGCAGGACGTGCCGGGGGTTACCCGGGATCGGGTGTCCTATGACGCGCTGTGGTCGGGCCGACGCTTCGTCTTGCAGGACACCGGAGGCTGGGAGCCCGACGCGAAAGGCCTGCAGCAGTTGGTGGCCGAGCAGGCGTCGGTTGCGATGCGTACCGCCGACGCGATCATCTTTGTGGTCGACGCGGTGGTCGGCGCGACCACCGCCGACG
Source organism: Mycobacterium sp. IS-1556 (assembly GCF_001499985.1). Taxonomy (NCBI): domain Bacteria; kingdom Bacillati; phylum Actinomycetota; class Actinomycetes; order Mycobacteriales; family Mycobacteriaceae; genus Mycobacterium; species Mycobacterium sp. IS-1556. The sequence continues at coordinate 177,129 of NZ_LQIM01000003.1, read as the reverse complement.
AGGCGGCCGCCAAACTGCTGCAACGCTCGGGTAAGCCGGTGTTCCTCGCGGCCAACAAAGTCGACAGTGAACGGGGCGAGGCCGACGCCGCTGCGCTGTGGTCGTTGGGACTCGGAGAGCCGCATCCGATCAGCGCGATGCACGGCCGCGGGGTGGCCGACCTGCTCGACAGTGTGGTCGACTCGCTGCCGGCGGTCTCGGAGATGGCCGCAGGCGGGGGTGGCCCGCGCCGAGTTGCGTTGGTGGGCAAGCCGAATGTGGGCAAGAGCTCGCTGCTGAACCGGCTCGCCGGCGACGAGCGGTCGGTAGTCCACGACGTCGCTGGCACCACGGTCGATCCGGTCGACTCGCTGATCGAAATGGAAGGCAAGCTCTGGCGGTTCGTCGACACCGCGGGATTGCGCCGCAAGGTCGGCCAAGCCAGCGGGCATGAGTTCTACGCGTCGGTGCGAACGCACGGCGCGATCGATGCCGCCGAGGTGGCGATCGTGTTGATCGACGCGTCGCAGCCGCTGACCGAGCAGGACCAGCGGGTGTTGTCGATGGTGATCGAGGCGGGCCGGGCACTGGTGCTGGCCTTCAACAAGTGGGATCTCGTCGACGAGGACCGTCGCTACCTACTGGACCGCGAGATCGACCGCGAACTCGTACAACTGCAGTGGGCGCCGCGGGTCAACATCTCGGCCAAGACGGGGCGGGCGGTGCAGAAACTGGTGCCCGCGCTGGAGAAGTCCCTGGAGTCGTGGGACACCCGGGTGCCGACGGGGCGGCTGAACACGTTCCTCAAGGAGGTCGTCGCGGCGCACCCACCGCCGGTCCGCGGCGGCAAGCAGCCGCGAATCCTGTTCGCCACCCAGGCGACCGCCCGACCGCCGACGTTCGTGCTGTTCACATCCGGGTTCCTCGAGGCCGGGTACCGGCGGTTCCTGGAGCGACGGCTGCGCGAGACGTTCGGCTTCGAAGGCAGCCCGATCCGCGTCAACGTCCGCGTGCGGGAGAAGCGGGGGTCTCGCTCACGGTGATTCTTACGGTGATTTGTGGAGTTTGAGCGGCGATAGGCGCCGCTGCCGCTCCACAAATCGCGGCGACTAGCGTTCCTCTGGTGCCCGTCGTCGACATGGTCGTGATCGCGTTGGCCGGCCTCGGAGCGGGCGCAATCAACACGCTCGTGGGCTCCGGCACGTTGATCACGTTCCCGACCCTGGTCGCGCTGGGATATCCACCGGTCACGTCGACCATGTCGAACGCCATCGGCCTGGTGGCCGGTGGGGTGTCGGGAACCTGGGGTTACCGCCGCGAATTGCGGGGCCAGTGGAAACGCCTCGCCTGGCAGATCCCGGCATCGTTCGTGGGTGCCGGGGTGGGGGCGTGGCTGCTGCTGCACCTGCCGGAGACGGTGTTCGCCCAGGTGGTGCCGGTGCTGCTGGTCCTGGCGCTGGTTCTGGTGGTGGTCGGTCCGCGGGTCCAGGGGTATGCGCGACGCCGAGCCGAAGCGGCCGGACAATCCGCCGAACACGTCTCGCGGTCGCGGTTGGCGGCGGTCGTCGTCGCGACGTTCGCCATCGGGATCTACGGCGGCTATTTCACCGCGGCGCAGGGCATCATGCTCATCGCCGCGATGGGCGCACTGCTGCCCGAGGACATGCAGCGAATGAACGCCGCCAAGAACCTGCTGTCACTGGTGGTCAACGTGGTGGCGGCGGTGGCGTACACGGTGGTCGCGTTCGACCGGGTCAGCTGGCCGGCGGCGGGCCTGATCGCAGCAGGTTCGTTGATCGGCGGCTTCCTCGGTGCGCACTACGGACGTCGACTTTCCCCCAACGCGTTGCGGGCGGTGATCTTGGTCGTGGGAATGATCGGGCTGTATCGATTGCTGACCGTCTAGACGAGTTAGGTAAGGTTACGCCGAACCATTTGACCAGAGAGGGGAGCCGGGTGGCCGAACGCCGATTCCGCACCGCGCCGTCTGCCCTCTGCGCGCTGGAGCCGTTCTGGCCCTCGCGACGGGTCATCGCCTTCGACGAGTGGTGTCGCGCGCGCATCTGATCCGCGCCCACTGTCCGTCTGGTCGCCCTCAGCCCGGTGACCACTTCCGAAAGCAGCCGAACGTATGCGTTCGCTTCTCATCTTCACGCTCGTCGGGGTCGGCGCCCAGTTGGTCGACGGCGCCCTGGGCATGGCGTTCGGCGTCACCGCTTCGACGCTGCTGGTACTCAGCGGTCTCGGCGCGGCCCAGGCCAGCGCCGCCGTGCACCTGGCCGAGGTCGGCACCACGTTGGCTTCCGGGTTGTCGCATTGGCGGTTCAAGAACATCGATTGGCCGATCGTGTTGAAGCTGGGCGGGCCTGGTGCCATCGGCGCGTTCGCCGGCGCGACGGTGCTGTCCTCGCTGTCGACGGAGCACGCGGCACCGCTGATGGCGGGCATCCTGGTGGTGATCGGGATCTACGTGCTGCTGCGCTTCTCGCTGCGTCACCCCCCGGTGCTGCGCCACGGTGAGACGCCGCATTCGGCCAAGTTCCTCAGTCCGCTTGGGTTGTTCGGCGGGTTCATCGACGCCTCCGGTGGCGGCGGGTGGGGCCCGGTGACGACGAGCACGCTGCTGTCGCGGGGCAAGACCGCGCCGCGGACGGTGATCGGTTCAGTGAGTGCCTCGGAATTCCTGGTCGCGGCGTCGGCCTCGCTGGGTTTCGGTATCGGTCTGCGCGAGGAGTTCGTCGAGAACCTGCCGGTGGTCCTCGGACTCGCGGTCGGTGGTGTCATCGCGGCGCCGTTCGCGGCCTGGCTGGTCAGCCGGATCCGGCCGGCGTTGCTGGGCACGGCCGTCGGCGGGGTCATCGTGCTGACCAACAGCCAGAAGCTGGTGCACTACTTCGGTATTCACTGGCCGTGGTCGACGGCCGTTTACAGCTTGATCGTCATCGCTTGGGCCACGGCGCTTTACGTGGCGTGGCGGTATCGGCGGGCACCACAACCGGTGCCGGTGGGGGCCGAGGCGGCGACCACCGCCAGCGTTGGCCCCTAGATCGCGGCCAGGATGCGGCGGTTGGGACCGCGGCATTGGGCTGCGGTAGGCTTTCGCCCTGCCGCCGGCGATCCTGGCGGCGTCGCGGGCTGTGGCGCAGTTTGGTAGCGCACTACACTGGGGGTGTAGGGGTCGCAGGTTCAAATCCTGTCAGCCCGACTAGTAAACCGCCTGGTCACAGGAGGTTTTCTGTTTAAGTACGGTTTAGTCCGCATAAGTCTTCGCAGGGTGCGGTCTGGTGCGGTGATTGACGAACATGCATGGGCTCGGTGCGGCCCGGGTGTCGGCGATCTTGCGCAAGCTCCAGAGAGACTCATATGGCCTACATGGCAGGGCAGCTGGCCTTCTTGGCGATGGTCGTAGCGCTGATCGGAGGGGCGATCTGGGCGGTGTGGGTAATGCGCAAGCCGCGTCCGCCGCTTGAGGACAACGACGACGACGAGTGGTGACCCGATTCGCCTCGGCGCGGTCGTCGAGGGGAACGTCGCGATCAAGGCCAGGCGGTTCACACGTTGCTCGAGAACGTCACGACGGCGAAATGTGCGCCGGAACTGGCTGAGGAGGGGAGTGATGATCGAGTACACGCTCGCCCAAGGTGGTGCCGCGCCCTGGATCGGCCCAGCTGTCCGCGCAGCCGTGTTCGCCGCCGCGGGTGTGGCGTTGTTCGTCGTCGGTGTCAGCCGCCGCCTCGCGCGAACTCGTTGGAACCGTGATGATGACCGTCGCCTACTGCATCCGGACGGGCTGACGTCGGGTGAACATCGCTCACCGTCCCCACCGTCCGGCGGAACGTGGCTCATCGCCGCCGGCGCGGTGCTTGTGATCCTCGGGCTCCTGCACATCCTCGACCTCGTCGCGACCCTCCATGAGTCCGGAATCGTCTGACGGGCATGCCCGGCGGGTCTTTCCGTCAAGATCGCCTACAAACGCAACCTGGTCGTCTCCGGTACACGGGTTGCCGACTGCCGACGTCAAAACATAGTCGGGCGTTCTCACCACCGCTTCGTTACGTTCTCGCCGATCTGCTTGGCAATCCTGACCGCCGAATCAGCGGGGTTTGCGCTGCACGTGTTGACGTCGATGATGACGTTGTTCCTGAGCGCCAGCGCGTGTCCGCAGCCCCACCCAGGGGCAGCGGCGTTCTGCAGAGTTGCGATGGTGCTGAGCACGTCATCGGCGTTCGTGATCGGCCCGACGGACCATTGTGTCCCGCTCTGAAGGTGGCTGTACTCGCGGCAGGCCGGCCACTTCTGGGCGGACGCATCGAAGAAAGCGCGGGCTTTGTCCACCAGCGGATACAGCACGACAGCCTGCTTGAGGTAATGCGCGAAGTCATTACCGTCGTTGAAACTCTGATCGCGTTCGGCGCTGAAGCCGCTGTTGGCGTAGACCGGGGCCTCAGCCGCGCCGTCGATGGCCAGGCACTCCGGAGGGGCCATGGTGGCGCTGTTGTCGGACATGGCGGTCTGGGTACTGGTCACCGTCATCTCCGTCGCACCCATCGCTGCGTTCACCTGCTCCGGGGTGAGCAGCAGCTCGACCAATTCACGCTCGACAATGGGACGCGGTATCAACGAACGGGTGGTCGTCGGCGACTGGGCATTGCCGACGGTGTTTGCGCATCCGGCGACCAGGATGCAGATCGCAACACTGAGAGCGGTCGTTGGTTGGCGCATGTGTTCCTCCCCATGGCGGCCGTGTCCAACTGTTTATCGCGTGACGACGTCCCCTGCGTCGCAGTGCCTCCGGACCAATCGTGCAACAAGGCCGTTCACGACTGCGCGAAATTCGCGGTGTTTCTCATAACGATGGGTGCGACGTTCGATAACGATCGGTGCGTCCGTCGCTGCTGATCGCGTCGGCGGCGGGGTTTCACCCATTCGTCTATGCCCGAGAATCATTTCACACCAACAGGATTCAGTTCATAGCTGGAACGCTCGCGCAGCCGGCAGCTGCGTGATCGCGATGTGGCAGACGGAATCTAGTCCGACGATCGGCCGCTGTCATCGGACTCTTCGGAGTCATCGGAGTCGTCGGAGTCATCGTCGTCGCTGGAGTCATCGGAGTCGTCGCCGTCGTCGGAGTCATCGCCGTCGCTGGAGTCGTCAGAGTCGTCGCTGGATTCGTCGCGGTCGCCGGACTCGCCCCGACCGCCGGACTCGTCGAGTCTGTCCGCGAATTTCGTCAGCAGCCGGGCAAGTTCGCGCGCTTCGTGCGGGGCCAGCGAATCATCGAACAACCGCTCGCCATCTTTGGAGGCGCGCTCGAGATAAACCTCGTTCTCCTTCGCAGCGACGTTCCACTGGCCGCCCTCCCGATCTGCCATTCGCTGCCCCCTCCGAGCGATCTTTTTACATCTGTCGCCTACGCTACTGCGTTCTCGCCGAATTGTGAGCGAACTGCTGTAGCGCAAGGGAATCGATCACCTCCGGGCAGCGCGTCAAAGTTGGGACCGGTAGGCACGCTCACGGCGTTTACTGATCTCATCAGCAACGTCCACCAATCCTGACGAGAGGTTTTCACCATGAATCGAGCCGCGCGATCGGCAGCAACTGCACTGATGTTCGGTGCCTTGGGGGCGGCCGGCATCGGGCTCGGGATCGGTACCGCCGAGGCGGCGCCGCCCTCAGGCCCCTACACCTGGTGCCCGGGGGACGACCCTCGGGGCGGACCCGGCGGTCCGTTCGTTTCGCCAGGCCCACCGAACTGGGACTGGAACGTGTGCCACACCTATTACACCGTCAACTGGGGTCAGGGAAACGTCTCGCTGACGATCTGGGATGGGCCGAACCCGCCGCCCGATAATCGAGGCCCCATTCTGCCGTGCTCGCTTCTTGACACCAGAGGTTGCGGACGGTAAGTGCGGGCGGCTGCCGTCGCGCTCGACGCTATTGCGGTTCCGGTAAACGCCAACCCTTTTCACTGCACGGAGGGCGTGGCACCGCGGTGGAGCCGACGCGTAGTACTACTCAAGCCCGCCGGCGGTGTCTCGGGGCATCCTGATTGCATGCCGCTCACCACACCCGTGTCCGCAGCCGACAAACTCGCCGCCGAAACGCCGCCGGACCGCGACCGCGCCGTCGACGTCGCCCGCCTGGCCGCACTCGTCGTCGTCATGTTCGGCCATTGCGCGCTGCTGCTGGCGACCATCGACGCCGGGGGCGTCAGAATCGGCAACATCCTCGGTGAGATTCCCGCGCTCGCCCCGGTCACGTGGGTGGTGCAGGTCATGCCCCTGTTCTTCCTGGCCGGCGGCGCCGCGGGCGCATACGGGTGGCACGCGGGCAAATCGTGGGGCACCTGGTTGTTCGCCCGCGCGCAGCGGCTGTGCCGACCGGTCTTCTGGTACCTGGCGGCCTGGTCGCTCGGACTGCTCGCGGTGCGGTTGACGCTCGGCGCCGAATCCGCCGCGGACCTCGGCCGCGAATCGGTCGCACTGCTGTGGTTTCTCGGCGTCTACCTCGTCGTGCTCGGGTTCGTACCGGCTCTGACCCGCCTGTCGACCGGCCGGGCCGTCTCGGTGGTCGTCGCCTGCCTGCTGGCCGCCGCCGCAGCGGTGGACGCGATCCGGCTCTCTGTTGGAACCCCGATGGCGGGTGTGGCGAACTTCGTCATCGTCTGGCTGATCCCTGTCGTCTTCGGTGTCGGTTACGCGCGCCGGCTGATCGGCCCGCGCATGGCGCTCGTGGTCGCGGCCGTCGCGCTCACCTCCCAGACAGTGCTGGCGATGGTCGGGCCCTACGAGATCTCGCTGGTCGTCACCGGCACCGAGCACCTGTCGAACGTGTCTCCGCCCACGCTGCTGCTCGCGTTGCACTGCACTTGGATGTCGGCCGTTTTCATCGGCTGTGCGGGGGCGATCCGGCGGTGGGCCGAGCGGCCCCGGGTCTGGTATGTCGTCGCGATCGGAAACGGGGGAGCGATGACGCTGTACCTCTGGCACATCGTGGCGATCGCCATCGCCGCGTTCTCCCTGCACCTGGCGGGCCTCGACGCGTATGACGTTGATGCAGCAGGCTTTTGGACTCTGCTCGCACTGCGGGCGGTTGTGTTCGCCGTCATCATGTTCGCAATGTTCCGGCTGCTCTCGCCGCTCGAGCATCGCCGTCTTCCGTGGTGGGACGCACCCGTGGGGGCGACCGGTACCCGTTCGACCGTCGCCGGTGTGCTGACCATGGTGGCAGGCGTCGCGCTGGTGCTGCTGGCCAAGAACGGCCTGACCCCAGGGATGGGATGGACGATGCTGGGCTGCTTTACCGCGTCGGCTGCGATGGCGCGGGCCACGGCACAGGCTTGGGCCGGGGCCGGACCCGCTGCGGCCACCAGAACCAGCGGCCGAGCAGCGCGGCGATCGACGGTGTCATGAACGCGCGGATCACCAGGGTGTCGAACAGCAGGCCCATGCCGATGGTCGTGCCGACCTGCGCGACGACCGTGAGCGCGCTGACCGACATCGAGATCATCGTGAATGCGAAGACCAAGCCCGCCGCTGTCACCACCGATCCGCTGCCGCCCATGGCGCGGATGATCGCCGTGTTGATGCCGGCCGGCAGCTCTTCTTTCAATCGTGCGACCAACAGCAGGTTGTAGTCCGCGCCGACCGCCAACAGGATGATCACGGCCATGGCCATGACCATGAACTGCAGTTCGATGCCGAGGATGTGCTGCCACACCAGGATCGACAGGCCGAACGACGCGCCGAGGGACAGCACCACGGTGCCGACGATGACCGCGGCCGCGACGAGGCTGCGCGTGATGATCAGCATGATCGTGAAGATCAGCGCGAGCGCGAGGATCGCCGCGATCATCAGGTCGTAGCTGTTGCCTTCCTCCATGTCCTTGAACGACGCAGCGGTTCCGCCGAGGTAGATCGTCGACCCTTCCCAGGGCGTGCCTTTGATGGCCTCCTTGGCGGCGAGTTTGATCGCGTCGATGCGTTTGATGCCGTCGGCGCTGAGCGGGTCGCCCTCGTGCTGGATGATCATCCGCACCGCGTGACCGTCGGGCGAGATGAAGTTCTCCATCCCCTTCTTGAACTCTTCGTTGTCGAAGATCTCCGGCGGCAGATAGAACGTGTCGTCATTCCACGCCTCGTTGAACGCGTCACCCATCTCGGCCTGGTTCTCGCCCAACGCAGCCTGCTGGTCCTGGAACCCGGACTGGCTGGAATGCATGGTCAGCATCATGGTGCGCATCGTCTTCATCGACTCGATCTGCTCGGGCAGCAGCGCCCGCAGTTGCGGCATCAGCGCATCGAGACGCTCCAAATCCGGCAGCAGTGCCTGGATGTTGTCGGTCATCAGGTTCATGCCGTCGATCGTGTCGAAGATCGACCGCATCGAGGAGCAGACCGGGATGTTGAAGCAGTGCGGTTCCCAGTAGAAGTAATTGCGGATCGGGCGCAAGAAGTCGTCGAGATCGGCGATGTAGTCCCGCAACTCGACGACATGGGCGGTCATGGTTCGGGTCTTTTCGACCATGCTGTGCGTCGTGGCGTTCATCTCGCCCATCAACGCCATCATTCTGGTCATCGTGTCGATGTTGGTCTGCATCTCGTCGGCCTGCACCAGCATGTCGGCCATCCGGTCCTGCGAGTACTTGCGGTTCAGGTCCTGGTTGACGCCGCCGAGGCTGAGTTGCGCCGGGATCGTGCTGAACTCAATGGGTTTGCCGTTCGGGCGGGTGATCGCCTGGACCCGGGAAATGCCCGGCACCCGGAAAATCGCCTTCGCGATCTTGTCGATCACCAGGAAGTCCGCCGAATTGCGCAGGTCGTGATCGGTTTCGATGAGCAGCAATTCGGGGTTCATCGTGGCGGGGGAGAAATGCCGTTCGGCCGCTGCGAAGCCCTGGTTCGCGGGCAGGTCCGCAGGTAGATACAGACGGTCGTTGTAGTTCGGCTGGTAGCCGGGCAGCGCCAGCAGTCCGACGAGGGACAGCGCGACCGTCGCCAGCAGGACCGGTCCCGGCCAGCGGACAATGGCGGCACCGATCTTCCGCCAGCCGCGAATGCGCATGGCGCGCTTGGGCTCCACCAACCCGAACCGGCTCGCGACGGTGATGATCGCCGGCCCCAATGTCAACGCGACCAGCACCGCGATCGTCATCCCGACCGCCAGCGGAATACCCAGAGACTGGAAGTAGGGCAGTCGGGTGAACGAGAGACAGAACGTCGCGCCGGCAATCGTCATGCCCGAGCCCAGCACCACGTGAGCGGTGCCGCGGAACATCGTGTGGAAGGCCTGCTCGCGGTCTTCGCCTATCGTGCGCGCCTCCTGATAACGCCCGATGAGGAAGATCGCGTAGTCGGTCGATGCGGCTATCGCGAGCGTGACGAGAAGGTTGGTCGCGAACGTCGATAGGCCGATCAACTCGTGATAGCCCAGGAACGCCACCACACCGCGGGTGGCCGCGAGCGCTAGAAAGACCATCACCAGCGTGATGAGCATCGTGGCGATCGACCGGTAGACCAGCAGCAGCATCGTGATGATGACGGCGAACGTGACGAATTCGATGATCCGTACGCTGCGGTCGCTGGCGATCTGCTGGTCGGCCAGCAGCGCCGACCCGCCGGTCACGTAAACCTTCACACCGGGCGGCGGCGGAAGACCGTCGACGATCTTCTGGACGGCCTCCACCGACTCGTTGGCCAGCGCCTCGCCCATGTTGCCGGCCAGATACGCCTGGACGTAGACCGCCTTGCCGTCTGCGCTCACCGCCGCGGCTTCGGTCAGCGGGTCGCCCCAGAAATCCTGAATGTGCTCGACGTGCGCGTCGTCGGCCTCGAGCCTGTCGATGAGCTCGTTGTAGTACCGGCGCGCATCATCGCCCAGCGGCTGCTGGCCCTCGAGGACGATCATCGCCGCGCTGTCGGACTTGAACTCCTCGAACACCTGGCCGACGCGCTTCATCGCGATCACCGACGGCGCATCCGACGGGCTCATGGAGACCGAGCGCATCTGGCCGACGACTTCCAGTTGCGGCACGGTCACGTTCAGCACCGCGATCAGCGCGACCCAGCCGACGATGATCGGAATGGCCAATCGCCGGATCCACTTGGCCAGCGGGGACCGTAGGGAATGTCCGCGCTGTTCACTCAATTCCGTGGTCGGAGCGCTCACCAGGAATTCACCTCGGCGGAGCTCCTCCCATGGTTGTCAGGGCTTGGTTGATCAATCCAGGCGGACAGAGCCCGGCGGTTCGGCGGGCTGCCCTGAGTGTGTGTTGAACGCGGCTACCAGTTCCAGATTTCGGGCTGGCTCGGCGGGTAGTTCATGCACACCTCGGTTGCATGCGCGACGACGCCCTTGTTGTTGAAGAACAGCTTGGCCCAGTTGCCCCACCGGGTCGCCATCTGCTCGTAGTAAACATTCGTCGCGGTGTTTTCCGAGTACTGACGACGGCCCGCGTAATCCAACGAGAAGAACCAGTAGATCCGGTCGCGCGCGCCCTTTTGGACATCGAGCGGCCTGTTCTTGTAATCGATCATGTACCGCTCGAAATAGAACGGGTCCTTGTCGCGAACTGCGGCCATGTACTGGTCGACCGTGCAGGTGGTCCTCAGCATCCGGTTCGGGATCGGGTAGTCATCGGTGGCGTCCGCGGCCGCTGTGCCCGGGAAGATCATCGCCGCGCAGCCGATGGTGGCCAACGCGATGGTCGCCTTACGAATCACTGCAAAACTCCTTGATCGCGTGCTTGGTCCAGGATCGGCAGCAGGTCGGGGCAGTAGAAGCGCAGCGCCCCCGCCAGGAACTTCCAGGTCTGCTCCGTGCTGTTCTGACTCCGCGGCAGTTGGTCGCGGACGAAGTTTGCCGACGCGAAGGCGTCCTTATCGATGCCCTTGCGTTGCCGCTTACAGGTGATCTTGCCGATCCAGGCGTTGTAGTCCTTCTGGCCGTAGATGCCGTAGGTGTGCAGCTCGTTGGTGAAGTCGGTGTCGATGTCCTGCGCCTGTGCGGGCACCGCCAACATCAACGCCGCGGCGGCGGTGGCAACTGCGACGATCAGTCTCTTCATGACTGGGCTCCTTCTGGACCGGACGGCGTCAATTCTCTGGGTCTGGGCCACGGTACGGGTACCGGTCGTTCCCTTACCCGCTGTGGCCACCAGAACCACTTACCCATGAGCGCCGCGATGGACGGCGTCATGAATGCCCGGATGACAAGAGTATCGAACAACAGGCCCAGTCCGATGGTGGTTCCGACTTGTCCGATGACGGTGAGTTCGCTGACCGCCATCGACATCATGGTGAACGCGAATACCAGGCCGGCCGACGTCACGACGGAACCGCTGCCGCCCATCGCGCGGATGATCCCGGTCTTGATGCCCGCATGGAGTTCCTCTTTGAGCCGCGACACCAGTAGCAGGTTGTAGTCGGCGCCGACGGCCAACAGGATGATGACCGCCATCGCCATCACCATCCAGTGCAGCTCGATACCGAGGATGTGCTGCCAGATCAGGATCGACAAGCCGAACGAAGCTGCCAGCGAGATCACGACGGTGCCGACGATCACCGCAGCAGCGACCACGGCCCGGGTCAGGATGAGCATGATCGTGAAGATCAACGCCAGCGCCAGGATCGCCGCGATCATCAGGTCGTAGTTGTTGCCGTCGGACATGTCCTTGTAGACGGCGGCGGTGCCGGCGAGGTAGATCTTGGAGCCCTCCAGCGGCGTGCCCTTGATGGCTTCCTTGGCGGCCTGTTTGATCGCGTCGATCCTCGCAATGCCTTCGGGGGTCATCGGATCGCCGTCGTGGGCGATGATGAAGCGCACCGACTTGCCGTCCGGTGAGATGAAGTTCTCCATGCCCTTCTTGAACTCTTCGTTGTCGAAGACTTCCGGCGGCAGATAGAAGGAGTCGTCGTTCATCGATGCGTCGAACGCGTCGCCCATGGCGGTCGAGTTCTCCTGCATCGCGGCCATCTGATCCTGCAGCCCCTTCTGCGAGGAGTACATGGTCAACATCATGGTGCGCATCGTCTTCATGGTGTCGATCATCGGCGGCATCAGCGTCACCATCTGCGGCATCAACTTGTCCAGCCGCTCCATGTCGGGCAGGAGGTTCTGGATGTCGTCGGTCATCGTGTTGATGCCGTCGAGGGTGTCGAACACCGACCGGAACGCCCAGCAGATCGGGATGTTGAAGCAGTGCGGTTCCCAGTAGAAGTAGTTGCGGATCGGCCGGAAGAAATCGTCGAAATTGGCGATGCTGTCCCGCAATTCGGCCACGTCGACGGTCATGTCCTTCATCTTGGTGACCATGCTGTGCGTGGTGGCCGCCATCTCCTCGGTGAGCGCCGACATCCGCTCCATGTTCTTGATGGTCTTGGACATCTCCTCGGCCTGCACGAGCATGTCGGCCATCCGGTCCTGCAGGTACTTCTGGTTCATCTGCTGGGTGGTGCCCTGCATGCTGATCTGGAACGGAATCGAGGTGTGCTCGATCGGTTTGCCGTCGGGCCGGGTGATGGCCTGCACCCGGGAGATTCCCGGTACCCGGAACACCTGCTTGGCGATCTTGTCGATCACCAGGAAGTCCGCGGAATTGCGCAGATCATGGTCGCTTTCGATCATCAGCAGTTCCGGGTTCATCCGGGCCGGTGAGAAGTGCCGGTCCGCGGCCGCGTAACCCTGGTTGGCCGGCAGGTCGGCGGGCAGGTAGTTCCGGTCGTTGTAGTTGGTGCGATAGCCGGGCAGGGCCAGCAGCCCCACCAGAGACAGCGCGATCGTCGCGACCAGGATCGGTCCGGGCCAGCGCACGACCGCCGCCCCGACCTTGCGCCAGCCCCGCACGCGCATCGCCCGCTTCGGCTCGAGCACCTTGCCGAATCTGCTTGCGATGCTGATGATCGCCGGCCCGAGCGTCAGCGCGGCCAGAACCGATGTGACCATGCCGATGGCCAGCGGCACGCCCATGGTCTGGAAGTAGGGCAGCCGGGTGAAGCTCAGGCAGAACAACGCGCCCGCGATCGTCAGGCCCGAGCCGAGCACCACGTGCGCGGTGCCGTGGAACATCGTGTAGTAGGAGGACTCGCGGTCCTCCCCGGTGCCGCGGGCCTCCTGATAGCGGCCCGTCAAGAAGATCGCGTAGTCGGTCCCCGCGGCGATCGCCAAGGTGACGAGCAGGTTGGTCGCGAACGTCGATAGCCCGATGATCTCGTGGTATCCGAGGAACGCCACCACGCCGCGGGCCGCGGACAACTGCAGCACGACCATCACGAGCGTCAGCACCACCGTGATGATCGACCGGTAGACCAGCAGCAGCATCACGATGATCACGGTGAACGTGAGCGCTTCGATCATCCGCATGCTGCGGTCGCCGGCAATGTGCTGGTCGGCCGCGAGTGCCGCCGGACCGGTCACGTAGGCCTTCACGCCCGGCGGTGGCTGCATCTCGGCGACCATGTCCTGCACCGCTTCGACCGACTCGTTGGCCAGCGCCTCACCCTGGTTACCCGACAGGTAGACCTGAACGTAGGCGGCCTTGCCGTCGCTGCTCTGCGCGCCGGAGGCGGTCAGCGGATCACTCCAGAAGTCCTGGACGCTCTGGACGTGCTTCGTGTCGGCCTCGAGCTTGTCGATCATCTGGTCGTAGAAGGCGCGGGTGTCCTCGCCGAGGGGCTGCTCGCCCTCGAGCACGATCATCGCCGAGCTGTCGGAGTCGTACTCCTGGAAGACCTTGCCGACGCGCTTCATCGCGATCATCGACGGCGCCGAGTCGGGGCTCATCGAGACCGCGCGCATCTGACCGACCGTTTCCAGCTGCGGCACAGTCACATTGAGCACCGCGATCAGCACCACCCAGCCGATGATGATCGGGATCGCGAACAGCCGGATGGTGCGCGGGATGAACGGTCGCTTGGCGTGCCGGACGGGCGGGAACGCGTCCGTGGGGATCTCGTTCGTCGGGGTGCTCATGCGGACTTCACAAAGCAGAAGGTTTGGGCGCTCACGCCGGTGGAGGTTCTTTCGTCCTTGACTTCGTCATCGACGGTGATCCGGCAGGTGATGCTGGTGCCGTCGCCCTGGGCGACGATGTTGGGGGCCGCCGAGGGCGCCGTGGTCTGCAACGTCAGCGACCACGGCAGCGACGCGCCGTCGATTCGTTGCGGTCTCGCGTCGAGGTCCAGATAGTTGATGTCCGCATACGACCCATTGCCGAATATCTCGTACTTGATGACTTTCGGGTCGAACGGCTCGGGATCGTCGGCGAACACCCGGGGGGTGACGAGGATGCCCTCGGCACCGAAGAAGGTGCGGATGCGGCTGACCGTGAACCCGGCAATGGTCACCACGACGATGATGACGATCGGGAGCCAGACCTTTCTCGCAAGTCGGAACATCTACCGTCCCCGCCCGGTGCAACCCATATCCGCCCTCAAGTCGTATTCATCGCTGTGCATGCCCTGTGCGTAACTTAGCCCGTATAAGTTCTCACTGAGCCCCAGGTTAACTCAAGTCATCGTGCTGCTGGTCACCACCGCGTCGACGCTGTGGTCCAGCTCACAATGACTGGCTCTCGAAGCGATCCAGGTAGCGCTCGATGAATGCTTCGGCCTCGGCATGCCCCCGGGTTATGCCGAGCCCCCGTTCGAGCAGCACGATGCGGGCGAGGCTCGTGACGATCATAGACATGACTATCGGCGGGAACGCCTCCACGTCCGCGCCGTGCGCCTTCATCGCCGTCGCCACGACGTTCTCTTCGACCCCACCGAAACGCTCAGCGTATGCGGCGATCTCGCTGCGAATCGCCTTGCGATGGTTGGCCAGGGCCATGAACTCCATGAACAGCCTCGCGCCATGAGTGCTGTTGAGCCGCCACAGCGCGTGAAGGGGTTCCTCGGCGGCCGCCGCCTCGCGCTGGCGCGCCAGGTTGGCCTCAGCGCCTTCCCGCAGCACCGCGAGGAACAGGTCGTCCATGCTCGGGAAGTAGTAGTGCACGAGCGCCGGCTTCACGCCCGCCTTGGCCGCCACCCGCCGCGAGGTGGCCGCGGCATAACCCTCGTCGAGCATGACCTGGGCGGTCGCCTCGATCAGTGCCGATCGAGTCGCCGACTCGCGGCCACCCCTTGACCGGTCGCCGACCGGGCTGCTAGACATGGCGCCAGCCTAAATGTTGGGCGATCGCCCAAACAAGTGAGGGGAGCGGCGGCGATGGCTGGTCGGGTAGCGGGCAAGGTCGCGTTCGTCACCGGTGCGGCACGGGGTCAGGGCCGCAGCCACGCGGTGCGGTTGGCGCAGGAGGGTGCCGACATCATCGCGGTCGACGTGTGCCGGGCGTTCGAGGGTTCACCCGCGGAAGGGTCCACTCCCGCAGACCTCGCCGAAACCGCCGACATGGTCAAGAACCTCGACCGGCGGATCGTCACCGCGCAGGTAGACGTTTGTGACTTCGACGCACTGGCGGCGGTCGTCGACGACGGCGTCGAGCAGCTGGGCCGTCTCGACATCGTCGTCGCCAACGCCGGTATCGGAACGGTCGGGACGAAACTGCACAAGCTCACCGAAGAGACCTGGCGGGAGATGATCGACGTGAACCTCGCCGGGGTGTGGAAGTCGGTGAAGGCCGGCGTCCCGCACCTGCTGGCCGGCGGGCGCGGCGGATCGATCGTGTTGACGAGCTCGGTTGCCGGTCTGAAGGCCTATCCGCACACCGGGCACTACACCGCGGCCAAACACGGTGTGGTCGGTCTGATGCGGACGTTCGCCGTCGAGCTCGGCCAGCACTCGATCCGGGTCAACTCGGTTCATCCCACCCACGTCAACACGCCGCTGCTGATGAACGAGCAGACGTATCGGATGTTTCGCCCCGACTTGGACAAGCCCGGTCCCGACGACCTCGCGCCGATCTGTCAGACATTCCACATGCTGCCGATCCCGTGGGTCGAGGCGGAGGACATCAGCAACGCGGTGTTGTTCCTCGCCTCGGACGAATCCCGTTACATCACAGGCGTTCCGCTGCCCGTGGACGCGGGCAGCTGTCTGAAGTAGAGAAGGCCATGACAGTCATCAGCACCGACCCCGCTGTCTATTACGACCCGTATCGGGTGGACATCGTGGCCGACCCGTACCCCACGTACGCGCGGCTGCGGGAGGAAGCGCCGCTCTACTACAACGAGCAATACGACTTCTGGGCGCTGTCACGGCACGGGGACGTCGAGCGGGCGCTGCTCGACTGGCAGACCTTCTCCAACAGCCGAGGCGACATCCTCGAACTCATCCAGTCGGAGTTCGACATGCCCAAAGGCGTGATGATGATGGAGGATCCGCCGGTCCACACGATGCTGCGCGGCCTCATGTCGCGGGTGTTCACTCCGCGGCGGATGGCCGAAATCGAGGACCAGATCCGGCGGTACTGCGTCAACTGCTTGAACCCGCTGGTGGGTGCCGACCGGTTCGACATCATCGCCGAGCTGGCGTCGATGATGCCCATGCGTGTCATCGGGATGCTGCTCGGCATTCCCGAGTCGGATCAGGTGTCGGTGCGCGATGCCAACGACGCCAGCCTGCGCACCAAGCCCGGCTCGCCCATGAAGGTGGTGCGGGCCGACAAGATCGCCGACGGCAGCATCTACGCCGACTACGTCGACTGGCGGGCCAACAATCCCTCCGACGATTTGATGACCGCACTTCTCAACGTCGAGTTCACCGACGAGAACGGTGTGACGCGCAAGCTCACCCGCAGGGAGGTCCTGCACTACACCCAGGTGGTCGCGGGCGCGGGCAACGAGACCACCGGGCGGCTCATCGGCTGGCTCGCGAAGGTACTCGCCGAGCATCCCGATCAGCGTCGGGAAGTGGTGCAGGATCGGTCGCTGCTGCCACGGGTGGTCGACGAGACGTTGCGCTTCGAGCCGACCGGTCACAACGTCGCACGTTTGGTGACACGGGATTTCGAGGCTCACGGACGCGTCGTGCCTACGGGCAGCGCGATACTTCTCATGTTCGGGTCGGCCAACCGTGATCCGCGCCGCTACGGCCGCGCGGACGTCTTCGACATCCACCGCGACAACATCAGCCACATCACGTTCGGCAAGGGCGTGCACTACTGCCTGGGTGCCAACCTCGCCCGGCTGGAGGGACGCGTCGCACTCGACGAGTTGCTCAACCGCTGGCCCGAATGGGACATCGACTACGGCACCGCCGAACTCGCGCCGACGTCCACGGTTCGCGGCTGGGAGAGACTGGAGGTGGTGCTGCCGTGAAGGTCGGTCCCGGCGGTTTGGAACGACGCGGATCGGGGCAAGCTCGACGCATGAACACGATCATTCGGCGTTCGATGGTCATGACCGCCGCTGCTGCCCCTCTCGCGGCGTTGTCGCTCGTGATGCCGGCGTCGGCTTCGGCGCAACCGCTCAACTGCCCGGACGGGTGGTGGGATCCCGTCGCGAATACGTGTCGAGGGCCGGTGGCGACGGCGCCGCTGGCATGCGCCCCCGGAGAATATTGGAATCCGATCACCAACGTCTGCCGCCCGCTCGGCCAGTACTAGCGGCCGGTCCGGACTGAGCCCGCTGGACCGCTTGGCTTACTTGCTATTTTTGCTATTTTAGATCGGTGACGCCTCGATCGGGGCCTGTGGACTGGACGCCGCTCCCGGTGCCCTGGGCGGTACAGACTGTCGACCGGATTCCCAAGCAGCGGTACTACGATCCGGAGTTCTACGCGCTCGAGGCCGAGATGTTCTGGCCCCGTGTGTGGCAGATGGCATGCCGGTTGGAAGAGATTCCCACGCCGGGGGACTTCGTCGAGTACGAAATCCTCGACCAGTCGGTCATCGTGGTCCGGGTCGACGCCGGTACCGTCCGCGCTTACCACAACTCCTGCCGTCATCGCGGCATGAAACTCGTCGAGGGCCACGGTTCGCGGCGCAGCTTCGTCTGTCCGTTCCACGGCTGGTGCTGGAGCCTCGACGGCGCCAGCACCTTCGTCCTTCGTTCCGAGGAGTTCAGCGAAAACAACCTGTGCGCAGGCGATCTCGCACTTGTCCCGGTCCGGTGCGAGTCGTGGGGCGGCTGTGCGTGGATCAACCTCGACGACAACGCCCCGCCGCTGCGGGACTGCATCGAGCCCTTCGCGTCCCGGCACGACGAGTGGAACGTGGCTGCGCTGCATACCGAGTGGTGGAAGTCGTGCTTGCTGCCGGTGAATTGGAAGCTCGCAACCGCGGCGTTCATGGAGGGCTACCACGTTCCGCAGACCCATCCGCAACTGCTGCCGTCCTCGTTTCACCCCGACTCCGGGTCGGTCCATCCCGTCGTGCAGGCGAGCCTGTATTTCATGCGCGCACTGGGCTCCGGTATGGGCGGCATGACGCACGAGAACGACCTACGGGTCGCCGAGGGACTGCAGGACATTCCGCTGCCCGCCGATCCGGCCGAGGCGATGGCCGCCTGGCGCAGCGCCGTCAACGACGGCGTCACCCGCTGGCACCGGGCGCGCGGATGCGACTTCCCGGACCTCAACGATCTCGACCGGCGCGGTGTCATCGACCCGATCGGTTTCTGCTTCCCCCACTACTTCCTACTGCCGCAGTACAGCAGCGCTTCGTCGTACCGGATCCGTCCGCTGGGGCCAGAGGAGACGCTGTTCGAGCTCTGGTCGCTCACCCGGTATCCGAACGACCGGTCGCCGGGCAGGCCGACGCCGCCCGAGCCGTTGCCGCCGGACGACCCCAGCTGGCCGACCATTCCCGGACAGGACTTCGCGAACCTGCCACGTCAACAAAAAGGGCTGCACGCCAGGGGATTCACCTACATGCGGCTCTCGCACCAGATCGAGGGGCTGATCTCCAATTTCGAGCGGGTCATCGACGGCTTCCTCGCCGGCCTGCCCACCGACCGGCTGGTGCCCGCAATTCAGAGGACCAACACCACGATCGACGTGCCGGTCGCCAATCTCGGGCTCAGCGATCGCGTTCCGGCATGGTGACATGGGACAAGTCCGTCGACCTGCTCATCGCGGGTAGCGGCGGCGGCGGAATGGTGGCGGCGCTGACCGCGCTCGACGCGGGCATCGAGCCACTGGTCGTCGAGAAGCAGGGCCTTGTCGGCGGCTCGACGGGCCTGTCCGGCGGCATCGTGTGGCTGCCGAACAACCCGTTGATGCGCGCCGACGGCATCCTGGACTCACACGAGGACGGCCTGGCGTATCTGGCCGACGTCGTCGGCGACATCGGGCCAGCCTCGTCCCCCGACCGCCGCGAGATGTTCCTGACCGCCGGCTACGAGATGATCGGCTTTCTGGTCCGCAAGGGCGTACGGCTCGTGCGGTGCGCGGGCTGGAGCGACTACTACCCGAATCACAAGGGCGGCAACGCAGCCGGGCGCGCTGTGGAAGGAGCGCCGTTCAACGCCGCCGCCCTCGGGGAGTGGCGCGACAAGGTGCAGCCGCCGCTCGCGAGGAATTACGGGTTCGTGGTCAAGACCAACGAACTGCGCGCGGTGCAGTACTTCAACCGCGCGCCGCGGGCGTTCGCCACGGCCGCGCGGGTGTTCGCCAGGACGATGGGCGCCCGGTTACGGCGACGCGACATCCTCACCAACGGGTCGTCGTTGATCGGCCAGATGCTCGAGATCATGATCGGCCTCGGCGACGGTAACCCCGCGGTGTGGCTCAACACCGCGATGGATGACCTCATCGTCGAGGACGGCCGCGTCGTCGGGGCTCGCGTGACCCGCGACGGGGTCACCGTGAACGTCGAGGCCCGCAGGGGAGTGTTGTTGGCGGCGGGCGGATTCGGCCACAACGCCGACATGCGCCGCCGCTACAGCGGCGACCAGCCGAACGACGGTTCGTGGTCCATCGCCAATGCCGGCGACACCGGCGAGGTGCTGCAGGCCGCGATGCGCCTGGGCGCGAAAACCGACCTGCTCGACGAGGCCTGGTGGCTGCCGATGGTCTTCATCGCCGACCCCGCCGCCGCATCGCTCGGTGTCGCCAGACAGCGGCCCGGTGCCATCTACGTCGATTCGGCCGGAAGGCGGTTCTGCAACGAGTCGAATTCCTACGTGGAGGTCGGCAAGGCGATGTACGCCAACAAGGCGGTGCCGTGCTGGCAGGTCTTCGACGAAGGCTATGTCAGCAGGTACGTCTCGGGCGCCAACCCGTTCCGGAAGCGCACCCTACCCGCGGCGTTGATGCAACAGGGCGCCATCAAGCGGGCCGACACGATCACTGGTTTGGCCCGCGAAATCGACGTTGCTCCTGCCGAACTCGAGGCCACGATCGTCCGGTTCAATCGATTCGCCGCCAAGGGTCTCGACCCGGACTTCGGCCGCGGCCAGTCGGCCTACAACGACTGCCTCGGTGACCCCGGCTTTCGGCCCAACGCCGCGCTGGGCCCCCTGGACCGCGCCCCGTACTACGCCACCCGTGTCTTTCCGGCTGACGTCGGCACGTGTGGCGGCCTGATCACCAACGAGCACGCCCAGGTTCTCGACGAGCAGGACCGCGTCATCGAAGGGTTGTACGCGACTGGCAACACGACCGCCACGGTGATGGGCCGCACGTATCCCGGTGCGGGCGCCAGCATTGCGAACTCGATGGTGTTCGGCTACGTTGCCGCCAAGCACGCCGCGGGCTGATCAATCGCCATCCCGGTCCTGGGTGAAATCCCTTGGGGTACGGCCAGACTCGATCAGCTGAGCACGGCGGTCCTGGACATCGGTCGCCGCGCCGACCATGTTCGTCAAGATGTGGCTGACCTGAAGGTGCACCCGCATGCCCATCAGCTCGTAGGCACGCTTGACGTTGTTCTTCACCGCCATCAGCGTAGTGAGCGGAATTCGCCCGATCCTGCGAGCCATCTCCTCGACGGTGTGCTCGAGGTCGTCGCGCGGTACCACCTTGTTGAGGAGTCCCCACTCGAGCGCCTCCTGCGCGGACAGCGTCGGGGCCAGCAGCAGCCAATCCATCGTGCGGTGCCAGTTCATCAGCAGCCACGGTTCGATCATGGTGTGCCCGCCCGGTTCGCCCAGGCTCTGCGCCAACGGCATCTGGAAGTACGCGTCGTCGGAGGCGACGCAGAAGTCGGTCAGCAAGCCGAGATAGATGCCGCCGCCCATGCAGTAGCCGTGAATCTGCGAGATCGTGGGTTTCGGGAACTCCCACAGGTACAGCGTCGGCCACAGAAACAGGTCCGCGGTGCCTTTGTAGAGATCTTCGAACGTCTCGCCGAAGTCGGGGTAAGGGTTCTCGTCTGGGCCCCACCGCGCGACATGCCCGCCGCAGAAACCCTTGCCGTTGGCTTTGAGGATGACGACTTTGATGTCCCTGTCCCGATCAGCCTCCCGCAGGCACTGGTCGACGTCCTGAACCAGGCTGGCGTCCTTGGTGTTGGCTTTATCGGGCCGGTTCAGGATGATGCGCGCGATCGGCGGCTCGCGCTCGTAGATCACCGATGCGAGCGTGCGCTGTTCCATCGTCGTCTCCTAGAGAATCGCGCCACTGTCTTTGGCCGCCGTGATGTCGTCCCAGTCGAGATCGAGCTCCAGCAGGATCTCCTCGGTGTGCTGGCCGTGCTCGGGGGCCCGCGCGGACGCGGGCGGTGTTTCGTCGAATTGCACTGGCGCAGCGACGATCTGATAGTTATTGCCGTGGTCGTCGATGTTGGTGACGACGTATCCGTTGGGCCGGACCTGCGGGTCGTTGAGCGTTTCCATCGGCGTCGCGAGCGCCGCCCACACGCCGGGCTCGTCGGCGAGCGCCTCCTTCCAGTATCCGAGGTCTTCGGCGGCGATGCGGTCACCGACCAGCTTGCACGCCAGTTCCGCGTTGGCGATCAGGTTGCTCGACGGCACGAATCGCTCGTCGGTCGCCAGTTCGGGCAGCCCTATTCGTCCGCAGAAGCCGGCCCAGTAGCGGTCCGGTTGGAGGAAGACCAGTTGGATCCACCGCTCGTCGCGGGTCTTGTAGCGGTTGACCAGCGGGTTGATCGCCAATCCCGGTGGTGCACCGGGGATGCCGTCGATGTCGAATAAGTCGGCCACCGAGATCGACGGCGCGATCGTCCACATCGCCTGCGCCAGAAGCGATGAGTCGACGATCGACGGCTCACCCGTCCGTTCGCGGTGAAACAACGCGGCGCAGACGCCGCCGGCCAGCGTGATGCCGCCCTGCAGGTCGCCGAAGCCGGGCCCCTGCACCGCGGGGGTCTCGGTCCCGAACGGCGTCATGGTGTACGACACACCACCGCGCGACAGGTAGGTCGCGGCGTCGAAGCCGCCCTTGTTGCGGTCGGGGCCACGGACGCCCGTACCCGTGCCGCGCGCGATGATGATGTTCGGGTTGAACAACCGGATGTCCTCGACGGTCAGCCGCGCGCGTTCCAGTGGGCCGGGCAGCCAGTTCGTCAGGAACACATCGGCCGTCGCGAGCAGCCGACCGAAGTACTGGCGTCCGGTGTCGGACTTGAGGTCGAGGGCGATGCTGCGCTTACCGCGGTTGCCGATCTCGAGGATGAAGTCGACCTTGGCACGCGCGGCGTCCTTGGTGAAGCCGCCGATCACCAGGGCCCGGCCCGGATCGCCGGCCTTGACGTCTTCGACCTTGATGACGTCGGCGCCCCAATCGGCAAGCGCGGCACCGGCCGACGGCACATACGTCCAGGACGCCAGTTCGACCACGCGAACGC
Organism: Mycobacterium sp. IS-1556; assembly: GCF_001499985.1. Classification (NCBI taxonomy): domain Bacteria; kingdom Bacillati; phylum Actinomycetota; class Actinomycetes; order Mycobacteriales; family Mycobacteriaceae; genus Mycobacterium; species Mycobacterium sp. IS-1556. The sequence goes on along the minus strand of NZ_LQIM01000003.1, from coordinate 154,466 downwards.
CGTTGAGGACTTCGGTCATAGCGCGTCTCCTGTTCCGCGGCGTCCGGTGACCGACGAAACCAGTCGACGGCCCGCTTCCTCGAGGTAGCGGCCGGTGCCGCCGGCCATGGCGGCGAAGCTCAGCAACCGTTTCAGGTACAGATGCGCGTCGTGTTCCCAGGTGAACCCGATGCCGCCGAACACTTGGACCGCGGTGTCGCCGACGGTGACCAATCGAGCCGCATAGCCTTTGGCGCGGATGGCGGCCAGATGCCGTTCGGCGGGACCTGCCGCGTCGGCGGCCCAGAGCGCGTGCAGAACGCCGCTGCGCGCAAGTTCCACGGTCTCGTACATGTCGACGCACAGATGCTGGACCGCCTGGAAGCTGCCGATCGGCTTGTCGAATTGCCTGCGCACCTTCGCGTAGTCGACGGCAAGGTTCGAGACGGCGCGCGCGGCGCCGACCGCGTCGGCCGCGGAGGCGATCAGGACGTCGTCGAGGATGGCCAGCACCGTGTCGCGAGGTGCTCCGGCCAGTCGCCGGGCGGGGGTGTCGTCGAAAGTGACGTCGAACAGCTTCCGCGTCGGGTCGACGTGGCCGCGAGGCGTGCGGACCACGGTGTCGGCAGTGGCGTCGACCGCGAAAAGCGCCGCGCCATGGTCTTCTTCGGCCACCACCAGCAGCACGTCGGCCGCTGTGGCGTCGGGTACCGCCTCCGCCGAGCCGCGCAATGTCGTCCCGTTGATCGCATGCGGGCGCGGGCCCCGGAGGGCCGCGACCGTCGCGATCGAACCGTTGGCGACGGCCTGTAGCAGGTCGGCGGGCTCGGCGCCGACGCGAAGCAATGCACGCGGCGCCGCGACCGCCGAGGAAAGCCACGGCCCGGGGTTCACCGCGGCACCGAGTTGTTCGGCGACGATCCCGGCCTCGACCATCGTCGCTCCCGCGCCGCCGTGCTCCTGTGGGACCAGCAGGCCGGTGGCACCGAGGTCGGCGAGCCCGGTCCACACCCCGGCCGTCGTGCCGGTCGCCTCGTCGAGCATCGGCCGCACATGCGTTGCGATGGAAGCCTTCTCAGCCAGAAAGCGGCGCACGGTGTCCTGCAGGCCGAGTTGCTCGTCGGTGAGCTCCAGGTTCATCGGGGTGATCCGTTCATCACCGCGGCAACCCCAACACGCGCGTGGCGATGATGCCCTTGTTGATCTGCGTGGTTCCGCCCGCGATGGTCAGCGAGCGCGACGCCAACCGCTGATCGGTCCACCGATCGTCGGCGCACCGCGATCCAAGCAGCTCGAACGCCAGCTCGGCCAATTCCTGACCGGCTTCGGCCCACACACTCTTCGCGAGGCTGGCAGAGCTCAGCCCGTCACCACCGTGCAGCGACGCCGAAATCGCGCGCTTGCAGAGCATCTCGAGGTAGTCGATGCGCACCGACAGCTCACCGAGGCGTCGCAATACCCATGGATCCTCGAGCAACGGACGACCGTCGGACGTCTCGGCGGCCAGGTCTGTCACGAGGTCCCGGAGCTGCATCTGGAGTTGGGCATACAGGCGGGCCGCGCCGGCCCGTTCGTGGCTCAGTGTGGTGGTCGCCACCGCCCATCCGCCGTTCAGCGGGCCGAGAAGGGCGTCCGCGGGTACGCGGACATCGTGGAAGAACACTTCGGCGAAGTCGGATGCGCCGTTGAGGGTGACGAGCGGGTGCGCCTCGATCCCCGCGAGTGTCATGTCGACGATCAGGCAGGAGATGCCCTTGTGCCTGGGCGCGTCGGGATCGGTGCGCACATACAGCTGACACCAGTCGGCGCGGTGGCCCAATGACGTCCAGACCTTCTGGCCGTTGACCACGAAATCCTCGCCCTCGCGCACCGCGCGGGTGCGCAGGGCGGCGAGGTCTGATCCGGCCTCCGGCTCCGACATACCCTGACACCAGATGTCGTCGGCGCGGACCATCCGGGGGAGCAGGTCGCGCTTCTGCGTCTCGCTGCCGTACTGCATGATCGCCGGTGCGATGTTGTTCATCCCGATCACGTTGAGCGGCACCGGCGCTCGCGCGCGGATCGTCTCCTCCGCGTAGACCAACTGCTCGAGGACAGTGGCGCCGCGCCCGCGGTACTCGACCGGCCAGGACACCGCCCCCCAGCCCGCATCCGCGACGGTGGCATCCCACCCGCGCAGGACGTCGAATGCGGCGTCATCGCGGGCACGTCGACGGTGGGCGGCCACGACCTCGTCGGTGAGGTTCGCGGCCAACCACGTCCGCAATTCCTTGCGGAACTGCTCCACGTCGGGAGGGTAGGAGAAGTCCACCGGCGTCCTGTCGCGTCAGACAGCTGTTTTATCTATTTTTATGAGTATAGCTAGTCGAGGGCTTACAGTTGGCGTGAACCGAGGGAGGCCACAGTGGGCAGGGTCGCGGGCAAGGTCGCGCTGGTCAGCGGCGCCGCGCGCGGGCAGGGCCGGTCGCACGCCAAGACATTGGCCGCGGAAGGCGCCGACATCATCGCCGTCGACATCTGCGCCGACATCGAGACCAACGAATATCCGCTGGCGCGTCCAGAAGACCTCGATGAGACCGCGCGCCTCGTCGAGAAGGAGGGGCAACGCGCCTACACCGAGATCGCCGACGTCCGCGACCGGGCGGCGCTGACAGCCGCCATCGACCGTGGGGTGGCGGAGTTCGGGCATCTCGACGTCGTGGTCGCCAACGCCGGCATCTGTCCGCTGACCGCCGGCCTGGCCCCGCAGGCGTTCGTCGACGCGGTCGACGTCGACCTGGTCGGAGTACTCAACCTGGTGCACGCCAGCATGAAGCATCTGCACGAGGGGGCCTCGATCATCGCGACCGGATCGGTGGCCGCGTTCATGGCGTCGATGAACACCGGCGGCATCGACGGCGGCCCCGGCGGTGCCGGTTACGCGTTCGCCAAGCAGGTCGTCGCGCATTATGTCAACGATCTCGCGCTCGCGCTGGCGCCGAACAAGATTCGTGTCAACGCGATCCATCCGACCAACTGCAACACCGACATGCTGCACAGCCCGCCGATGTACCGCGCGTTCCGGCCGGACCTGGCCGAGCCCACCCGCGAGGACGCCGAGGTCGTCTTCCCGGTGATCCAGGGTATGCCCATCCCGTACGTCGAACCCGAGGACATCAGCGAGGCAGTGCTGTTTCTCGCTTCGGACGCGGCGCGCTACATCACGGGTCAGCAGTTACGTGTCGACGCCGGCGGGTTCCTCAAGGTCAAGCCGTGGGCCGGCGCGTAGGGAGGCGATGACCGTGCCGCGAGGGATCATGTACGTCGAAACCATGCCGGCATCGCCGGACCGCGAAGCGGAGTACCACACCTGGTACAACGACACGCATCTCGCGCAGATCCTCTCGGTCGAGGGTGTGGTGTCGGCGCGGCGGTTCGCGCCGACGGACGGTAACGGTCCGTTCGTCGCGATCTACGAACTCGACTGCGACGACCTCGACGCGGCGGTGACCAGGCTCGGTGAACTCGGTGCGCGGGGCGGCCTGACCGGCATGGAGAACCTCAGCATGGACCCGCCTCCGGTGCCGCGGGTGTACCGCGAGATCGGTTCTCTCGGAACATGACTCAACCGGGCGACGTTCAGCGTCGGCTCTATGCGCTGATGACGTTGATGAAGGCCGCAGACGATCGGTTGAGCAAGGGCATCGGCACCGGCGAGTTCATGTGCGTGTACTGGCCGTCCCGCGGGCAGGAGGCCATCGCGGCCGCCATGGGTGTCGCCCTGCGCGACGACGACCAGTTGGTGACGACCTACCGGGGGCTGCACGACCTCATCGGCAAAGGCGTTCCGCTCGAGGATATCTACGGCGAGATGATGGGGCGCACTGTCGGTGCCGCCCGCGGCAAAGGTGGGACCATGCACATCGCCAAGCCCGAGCGCGGCGTGATGTTGTGCACGGGGATCGTCGGCGCGGGGCCGCCGGTCGCGGTCGGGTTGGCGATGGCCGCTCAGCGCAAGGGCCTCGACCGCGTAACCGTCGTCAGCTTCGGTGATGGCGCCACCAACACCGGGTCGTTTCACGAGGCCGCGAACATGGCGGCGCTGTGGAACCTTCCCACGGTGTTCGTCTGCCAGAACAATCAGTACGCGGAGATGACGCCCACCAGCGACACCATGAAGCTCGACCGGGTGGCCGACCGGGCGGCCGGTTACGGTATGCCGGGTGTGCGTGTCGACGGCAACGACCCGCTCGCCGTCACGGCGGCACTGCAGACCGCAGTCGAACGGGCAAGGGGCGGTGACGGTCCCACGCTGCTCGAGTGCATGACGTTCCGGTTCCGCGGCCATTACTTCGGCGACCGGATGCCCTACATTCCCGTCGAGCAGCTCGAGGCGGCCATGGCGGTCGATCCCGTGCCGCGCTTTCGGTCCCGGCTCCTCGAGACGGGAGTATGCACGGCTGAGGAACTCGACCGCGTCGAGCAGGACGCGCTGACCGAGGTCGAGCGCGCGCTCGCGGTGGTGTTGGCGGCCGACGCGCCCTCGGCCGACGAACTCGACCGCGACGTCTATGCCACCGCGATCCGGTACCCGGTCTGAGGATGACGCCGATGGACGAAAAAGAGATGTCGATGCGTGAGGCGTTACACCTCGCGCTCGACCAGGCGATGGCCGCCGACGAGCGGGTGTTCCTGCTGGGCGAGGACATCGCCGACCCAGGCGCGTCCGGCCCGACCACCGGGCTCTCCACGAAGTACGGCCGCCAGCGGGTGCTCGACACCCCGATCTCCGAAGCCGCGATCGTGGGCGCCGCGATCGGGGCGGCGATCGACGGTCTGCTGCCCGTCGCCGAGATCATGATCATGGACTTCATCGGCATCGCCGCGGACCAACTGGTCAACAATGCGGCCAAGCTGCGGTTCATGACGGCCGGACGAACCAGCGCACCCATCACCGTGCGCACCCAGGTGTACGGCGGCCTGGCCACCGGCGCGACGCATTCTCAGAGTCTCGAAGCATGGTTCATGCACATGCCCGGGATGAAGGTGATCGTGCCGTCGACTCCGCGCGACGGCAAGGGGTTGCTGACGTCGGCGATCTTCGACGAGGACCCCTGCCTGTTCGTCGAGACGATCCGGCTGCAGGCGCAGAAAGGTTTGGTGCCAACGGATCCGGGCTTCAGGGTTCCGCTTGGGGCCGCCGACATCAAGCGGGCCGGTTCGGACGTCACGCTGATCAGCCACGGGCGCAGCGTGCATGAGGCGCTCGCGGCCGCAGCGTCGTTGGACGAGCGGGGCGTCAGCGCCGAGGTCGTCGATCTGCGCACACTCGTCCCACTCGACGTCGACACGATCGTCGACTCGGTGCAGCGCACCCGGCGTGCCGTGGTGATCCACGACGCGGTGCAGTTCGCCGGATCGGGCGCCGAGATCGTGGCGATTCTGCAGGCCGAATGCTTCGCCGAACTCGTCGCTCCCATCGAACGCGTCGCGGCCCGCTTCGTGCCGACACCGGCGGCACCAGGACTCGAAGCGCAGATCTATCCGACGGCGGCGCGGATCGTTGCCGCCGCACAGCGCACGTTCGAGAGGGCGGATGTGCGTGCCTGACTTCCTCATTCGCATCCCTCGCGTGTCGGTGGCCGTATCGGAGGCAGAGCTCACCGAATTCCTCGTCGACTCCGGCCAACACGTCGACGAGGGCACCCCGATCTACACGATCGCCACCGAAAAGGTGGAACAGGAGATCGAGGCGGGCGCCGCGGGCACGGTGCACTGGACCGGCGAGATCGGCACGACCTACGACATCGGCGCCCAGATCGGCGTGATCACCTCATAACGAAGGAGAACCAGTGGAGCTGAACGAGACTCGCGAGCGGATCATCTATCAAAAGGACGGTCCGGTCGCGCGCATCATCCTCAACTGGCCGGAGAAGGCCAACGCGCAGGACCAGAAGCTTGCCGAAGAGGTCGACGCCGCTCTGCTCGATGCGGACCGCGACTACGACATCAAGGTGCTGGTGCTCAAGGCCAACGGCAAGGGCTTCTGCTCCGGGCACGCGATCGGCAACAACGCCGTCGACTATCCGGCGTTCGTCGAGGGCGCCATGAAGATGGGTCACCCGTGGAAACCGCAGTCGGACCTGTTCGTCAAGCCGACCCTGAACCTGTGGGAGTTCTCCAAGCCGACGATCGCGCAGGTGCACGGCTACTGCGTGGGCGGCGGCACCCACATGGGGCTGACCACCGACATCGTGATCGCCTCCGAGGACGCGTACTTCTCGTACCCGCCGCTGCAGGGGTTCGGGATGCCGTCGGGCGAATGCTCCATCGAGCCCTGGGTTTTCATGAACTGGCGGCGGGCGGCGTACTACCTGTATCTGGCCGAGGTGATCGACGCGAAGAAGGCGTTGGAGATCGGCCTAGTCAACGAGGTGGTCAAGCGCGAAGACCTCGACGACCGGGTGGAGGCGATCGCCCGGCACATCGCCCGCGCACCGATGACGACGCTGCTGGCGACGAAGGCGAACCTCAAACGCGCCTGGGAGCTGATGGGCATGCGGGTGCACTGGCAGAGCTCGAACGACCTCGTCGCGCTCGCCTCGATCAGCAAGGACGTCCAGGAGCTGATCCAGACCGTGTTCCGGGACAAGATTCTGCCGTCGGAGATGGCGCAGCGTCAGGCCGCCGCATCGACCGACGGCGCCGCCTCGTAGGTGCAGACCTCCGATCCGGCGGCACCGGCGCTGATCGTGGCCGACGGCGGCATCGTCACCTACGGCGAGCTGTCCGAGCGGGCTCGGCGGGTGGCCGCGGTGCTGCACGACGCGGGACTGCGTCGCGGTGACGGTGTCGCGCTGGTGCTGCCGAACCGCCGCGAGTTCCTCGAGATCACTTGGGGCTGCCAGCTGTCGGGGCTGTACTACTCGGCGGTCAACACGCACTTCACCGCGGACGAGGTGGCTTATGTCGTCGGTGACTCCGAGGTCAAGGCGGTGTTCGTCGACACCTCGCTAACGGGGTTGGGCGAGCGGATCGGCGACGTCGACCTCCGCATCTGCGTCGGCGGCGACATCGACGGCTGGCGTAGGTACGACGACGCGCTCGCAGCGGCGGGGGCGCCGCCACCGCGCAGCGACGGTTCAGAGATGCTGTACTCGTCGGGAACGACGGGCCGGCCGAAAGCGGTGCGGCGGCCGCTGCCGACGGACGGCCAAGGGTCATGGGGGCAGAACGTTCTCGAGAACGCCTTGCGTCGGCGGTATGCGATGACGCCCGACAGCGTGTACCTGTCACCGGCCCCGCTGTATCACGCTGCGGGCGTGAACTACACGATGGCGGTGCAGCGCGTCGGAGCGGCGACTGTGCTGATGCGAAGGTTCGACGCCGAGGCCGTGCTTCGATTGATCGAAACTCACCGCGTCACCCACGCCCAGTTCGTGCCCACCATGTTCGTGCGCATGCTGAAGCTGCCGGAGGAGGTGCGGGCGTCGTACGACGTCTCGAGCCTGCAGTGCGTGATTCACGCCGCGGCGCCGTGCCCCGTCGACGTCAAGCACCTCATCATGGACTGGTTCGGTCCGATCGTCCACGAGTACTACGGCGGCACCGAGGGATTCGCCGGATCGACGATCGGGCCGCAGGAATGGCTGGCACATCAGGGGTCGGTGGGCCGGCCGTACACCCCCGTGCACGTCATCGGCGAAGACGGCGCCGAACTGCCCGCCGGGCAAGCAGGCGAGTTGTTCTTCGAGGGCGGACCGGAATTCGAGTACTTCAAGGATCCGGAGAAGACGGCATCGGTTACCAATGCGCAGGGGTGGCGATCCTTGGGCGACATGGGATATCTCGACGAGGACGGCTACCTCTACCTCACCGACCGGTCGACGTTCATGATCGTCTCCGGCGGGGTGAACATCTACCCGCAGGAGGTGGAGAACCTTCTGGTCATGCATCCCAAGCTTCTCGACGCGGCGGTCTTCGGCGTACCCAACGACGAGTTCGGCGAGGAGGTCAAGGCGGTCGTGCAACCGCGCGACGGTGTGCCGCCGGGACCGGCACTCGCCGACGAGCTAATCGACTACTGCCGGGCTCACCTCGCCGGCTACAAATGCCCGCGCACAGTCGATTTCGATGCCGCGCTGCCGCGCGACCCGAACGGCAAGCTCTACAAGCGGCGGATCCGCGACCGCTACTGGCAGGGCCGAACGTCGCGCATCGTGTGAGCGCCTCCCGCCGAAACCGACGTTTCGGTTGAAAATTCCGCGTCGAACCCGCCATTTCGTCGGTCTCGCGAATCTCAGCTCAGGCTGAAGTCGATGACGCCGCGGATGATCTCGCCGTTGCGCTGGTCGCGGTAGCCGTCGTTGATGTCGTCGAGCCGGTAGCGGCGGGTGATCATCTCGTCGAGCTGCAAGAGACCGGCCTCGTAGAGCCGCGCAAATCGGGGGATGTCCACCCTCGGGTTACAGGACCCGAACACCGTGCCGACGAGGTTCTTGTTCCAGAGGATGAACTCCTGCAGGTTGATCGCGATGGAGCCGGTGGTCTGCTTGGTCATCCCCGTCAACACGCAGGTGCCGCCCTTACGGGTCAAGCTGAGCGCGGTCTGCACATCGTGTTTGGTGATCAGGGAGGGCGAGACGATGACGCTGTCGGCCATGACTCCGCTTGTCAGTTCACTGAGCAGGTCGGCGGCCTCTTCAGTCGTCGCTGCACTGTGTGTCGCGCCGAATCTCAGCGCCGACTTCTGCTTGAACTCGACCGGGTCCACGGCGATGATCTGTGCGGCGCCGTTGAGTCGAGCGCCCTGGATCGCACCGGTTCCGATACCCCCGACGCCGATGATCACGACGGTATCGCCGGTCCGCACGTTCGCACGGTTCTCGGCTGAGCCGTATCCGGTCGGAATCCCGCAGGACAGCAACGACATCGGCAACAACGGCAGCTGCTTCGGGATCTTGACGATCGAATCCGTCGACACCACAGTGTGTTTCGAGAAGGCACCGACCTTCGACAAATGCCCGAGTTGGCGGCCGTCGGCGGTGTGATGGCGGAAGGTGCCGTCGGTCGGCATACCGGGAACCATCACCTGTGCGCCCATGTCACAGATGTACTCCATGCCGGAGTTGCACCACCGACAGCGACCGCACACCGCGACGAACGACGTCACGACGTGGTCTCCCGGCGCGAATCCGCTGACCTCCTCGCCGGCTTCGAGGATGATGCCGGCGCCCTCGTGACCGCCGATCACCGGGAACATCGACGGCAGGCCGTAGGCCGCCATGACTTCGTTGGACGCCGACAGGTCGCCGTTGCGGATGTGTTCATCAGAATGACACAGCCCTGCGGCGGCCATTTCCACGAGCACCTCACCGGCCTTCGGCGGGTCGAGTTCGAAGTCCTCGACGGACCACTGCTGACCCACGTCGTGCAGGATCGCCGCGCGACTTCTCATGAGGCTCGGCGGAATGTCACCGGCAGATGCTTGGGGGAACGGAACGGCATGCCGGTGATCTTCGTGTCCTCGTCTTCGAGTAGCGCAAGGTCGGTCACGCGGTCGAAGAGGCTGTTGAGCATCGCACGGGTTTCCACGCGCGCGAGGTGCATGCCCAGGCAACTGTGGATGCCACCGGCGAACGAGATGTGCGCGCGGCGGGGCCGATGGATGTCGAACACGTCGGGGTTGTCCCATCGCTTCGCGTCGCGGTTCGCCGAACCCATGCACAGGTTGACCTGCGCGCCCTCGGGAATGGTCAGGCCGTGCATCTCGACGTCGCGAGTGGTGTTGCGTGCCACCAGCACAAGCGGCGTCTCGTACCGGATGCCCTCCTCGATGGCCGCCGGGATCAGATCGCGATTCCGCTGGAGCGCCTCGAGTTGATCGGGGTGGGTGAGCAGTAGCGCCAACAGGTTGCTCGACGAGCGATAGGTGGTCTCCAGTCCGGCGGGCAACAGCAGCCGTAGGAAGGAGATGATCGCCTCGTCGGTCAGCTTCTCGCCGTCGATCTCGGCGCCGACGAGGTCACCGATCACGTCGTCGGTCATCTTGCGGCGGCGCTGGTCGACCTGGTCCTGGAAGTAGGTGCCCAGTTCGGCCGAGGCGTTCAGCCCGGCCTCGATGTCCTCGGTGATCGAGATCAAGTCCAGCGAGAGCCGGCGGAACATGTCCAGGTCGTCCTGCGGCAGCCCGAGCAGTGCGGCCGTGACGCGGGTGGGGAACTCGAACGTCACCGCCTTGATCAGGTCGGCCTCGCCGTCGTCGGCGAACTCGTCGACCAGTTGATCGCAGATCGGATCGATCACTTCGGGTTCCCATTGCGCGAGCGCGCTCTGCCGGAAGGCCTTCGACACCAGGCTGCGGTGGTCGTGATGCTGTTTGCCGTGCATGCCGAGAATCGTCGGCCCGAAGACCAGCCCGATCGTGTTGTTGTACATCTCGGAGGCGAACACGGTGTCCTCGCGGAAAGCTGTGAAGACGCTCTCGAAGTCGAACAGCACCCAGTTCTCGGAGACCTTGAGTTCGGGCGGCATCAGATCGCTCTCCATGAGCGTTCCGCGCCACACCGGCGCCGTGTTGCGCATGTACTCGAAGAAGCCGTAGGGGTCGATGGCCACGTCGGGGGCGAGCTGGTCGTTCGAATCGGTGCTGATCGTCACCGTGCCTCCCAGGCAGCAGGTAGCGGCTCTCTTCGGCTATCTTTACTATTTTAGGTATTCTAGGTCAAGGAGACCGAGGGGACGTGATGCGGCGCCGCGCGGTGTGTGCGATCGAGGACCTGCCGCCCGGAAGCATGAAGTTGGTGCCTGCGGGCCAGTTCGGCGTGGGCGTCTACAACATCGGCGGTTCGCTGTATGCGATCGCGAACTACTGCTCGCACGAGGGCGCCCCGCTGTGCGAGGGATACGTCAGCGGTACCACCGAATACGCGCCGGAGATGCCCGACGGCATACGGCATGTCCGCGAGGGTCGGATCGCCCGCTGCCCCTGGCATCAGTGGGAGTTCGACATCACCACCGGCGTCAATGTCGCCGATCCCAGCAAGCGGGTCCGCACGTATCAGGTCGACGTCGACGACGGGCAGGTGTATCTCACCGCATGAGCACACCGGTCATCGACACTCCCGTTGTCGACGCTTCCGTACAGCCGCATTTCCGGTACAACGCCGAGATCCGGCAGTATCTGGCGGCTCCGCACAAGCTGCGCGCCATCCCCGACGTCGAGCAGCAGTGGTACCAGGCCCCCGGCGGAGACTATCGAACAGACCTGTACGGCAACGGATATCCGGGCTCGGACCCCGAGGCCGTCTCTCGGCACCTGTTCGACGAGGGGGGCGTCGATGTCGCCATCTTGAACCCGCTGACCCGCGGCAACATCGCCGACTATCTGTTCAACAGCCGCATCTGCGCGGCGGTCAACGACTGGCTGCTCGACCGCTGGCTCGAACCCGATGCCGCAGGTCGGTTCCGTGGCACCATCCGCGTCAACCCCGAGGACGTCAAGGGCGCCGTCACCGAGATCGAACGGTTGGCGGAGCATCCGAAGATGGTCCAGGTCGGGGTCCCGCTGCAGTCGCGCGAACCGTACGGCAAGCCGATGTTCGAGCCGATCTGGGAGGCCGCGGCCGCACACGGCCTGCCAGTGGCGGTGCACATCAACGGCGGCAACGGCGTCGACCACGCCCCGACGTTCGCCGGCCACGCCCACACCTATCCCGGATATGCGGCGTTCATGCCGCTGAACTATTTCGTCCACCTCGCGACGCTGATCGTCGAGGGGATGTTCGGTCGCCACCCCGGGCTGAAATTCGTGTTCACCGACGGCGGCTACGACATCCTCACGCCGTTGATGTGGCGCCTCGACACGTTCTGGATGTCGATGCGCGACCAGACACCGTGGGTGGACCGCTATCCCAGCGAATACCTGCCCGGGCACGTGCGGTTCTGCTCGTCGGCGTTCGACGGGCCCACCGAGGCGGGGCACGCCGAGCGCTGGCTGGACTTCACCGACAAGGCGGACCTGCTGATGTACGGGTCGAGCTACCCACACTGGTCGGCGGTCGGGCCGAACGAGGCGGTGGCCGGCCTCAGCGAGCAGCAGCGCAAGAAAGTGCTGTGGCGCAACGCCACTGACCTGTATGCGCTCGAACCCCAGGTGAAGGGAAGCCTGCAATGACGACGATCGAGCGACCACCCCTCACCCAGGACATCGCGGTGAGCATCGTCGACACCGACGTGCATCCGCTTCCCGTCTCCGCCGACGTGCTGAAGACCTATGCGCCACCGCGGTGGCGGGACACGTTGTGGCCGACGGGAAACGCCGTAACCCCGCTTGCCCATTTCTACGACACACCCGACTCGTACAAGACGATGTCGCTACGCGTCGATGCGAACCCGCCCGGCGGCGTCGCCGGCAGCGATCCCGATTTCGCCGCCCAGCAGTTGTTGGTCGACGCCGGGGTGAGCATCGCCGTGCTGGAACCGATGTGCGATGCGCAGCTGCCACAGGCCGAACACGTGCTCAAGGCCGCACACAACGATTGGCTGGCCGATGTGTGGCTGTCGGACAACAACTGGCACGGCCGGTGGCGGGGCGCCATCAGTGTCACCGCGCAAGATCCGCACGCCGCGGCCCGAGAGATCGAGCGATGGGCGGGTCATCCGTACATGGCCGAGGTGCTGATGACTCCGCAGACCCGCGGAATCCCCTTCGGCGTCGAGCATTTTGATCCGCTGTACGAGGCCGCCACGCGCCACGGGCTACCGGTCGCCACCCACCTGATGGGGCAGACACCGTTCGAACTGATCCCGATCTATCCCGTGGGAAACCCGGCGCACTGGCACGACTTCTTCGCGTCGTGGCCGCTGCTGTACGTGTCGCATCTGATGAGCCTGGTCTTCGACGGCGCGTTCGACCGGCATCCTGACCTGCGGGTGGTGTTCGTCGAAGGCGGATTCACCTGGGCGCTACCGGCGATGTGGCGGATGGACCGGATCTGGCAGCAGCGCAAGGCCGACCTGCCACACGTCAAACGCAGGCCGTCGGAGTATGTCCGCGAGCACGTCCGGTTCACCACGCAACCGCTCGAGGAGGTCAACACCAAGGTCTACCGCGAGTACCTGGAGATGACGGATCTCGGTGACAATCTGATGTTCTCGACCGACTACCCGCACTGGAGTTACGACTCACCGGACTGGGCGATCAAAAGGTTCCCTGCCGACCAGCGCGAGCGGATCATGCGCGGCAATGCGACGGCGCTCTATGACCTGCCGTCGACGGTCAAGGCGCTGCCCGCCGAAATCACCTGACGGCGCGGCGCTGTACCTCCAGCGGCACCACCGGAGGTCGCGCCGACGGCCCGCGGGTGATCGCGTTCAGACGGATCTCGGGCACGTCGACCGACGGGTCGAGCGTGTCGAGCCAGGCGACCGCGTTCGCCACGTCCGCGGCCCGGATCGCATACATCTCGAACGGCACGTCCTGCAGCATCTCGGTCTCGACCGGGCCCGGCGTGACGATGTGCACGTTGATGCCGTCGCGATCGACCTCTTGGGCGAGTGCACCCGCGAACGCGTTCATCCCCGCCTTCGCCGCCGAGTAGGCGGTGCGGGCACGCATCGGCTCGTGCGCCGCCGACGACGAGACGAACACGAACCGCGAGCCCGCCCTCATCCGGGGCAGGGCAGCGGAGCTCACCACGAAACACGAGTCGAGGTTGGCCGAAATCGTTGCCCGCCACTGGTCGAAAGTCTGCTTGCGGGCGTAGGTGCCGCCCAGGATGCCCGATGCGTGCACCAGAAGATCGATGGCGCCGGCCGCCTCGACGGCGGGCTCGAACGTCGCCGGCTGGCTGGCATCGGCGACGACGTATCGCGCGCCCATCTCCTCGGCGGCTGCGCGCAACGGCCCCTCGCGTCTGGCCGTCAGGACGACATCGTAGCCGCGCTCGACCAAGGTTCGGCCGCAGGCTTTGCCGATGCCGCCGCTACCGCCGGTGATGAGTGCCGTTCGCACACCGCACCTTTCAGCGCTGGCGCTGCGCGAGCGCCTGCGGCGACAGTGCCACGATCCGCTGTTCGGGGTCGCCCTCCAGCAGATAGGTCTGGGTGTCGGCGACGTGCCGTGCGGCCAGCTTGCGGGCCCGCTCCGCGTCGCCCGACTCGATGGCGTCGGTGATCTTGGTGTGCACGGTCAACGCAATGCGGCGCTTGCCCATCGACGGGTACTCGCCCTTGGCGGCGGTCTCCTCGGCCCACCAGTTCAGGTGACCGGTCCACAGTGTTTCGAGGCTGCCCACCACCGCGATCATCGTGTGATTGCCGCAGCCGCGCACGATCTCGTCGTGGAACTGCCCACCGATCTCGGTGAAGCGTGCACCGTCCTCGATGTGCTCGGCCATGGCGTCGTTGAGTTCCTTGAGTTTCGGAATCAACGACTTACCGCGGTCGGGATGGCGCGCCGCGAGCGCCGCACACATCGGGTCGAGTTCCTGAAGCGCCGTGCCGAGGTCGGCGAGCGGCACGTAGTCGCTCTGCAACAACAGTCCCAGCATGTAGGCCGCGCTGGCCTTTGCCGGAGCATGGACGACCGCACCGCCGCGGTTACCTCGCCGGACCGAGACCAGCCCCTCGGTCTCCAGGATTCGCAACGCTTCTCGCAGTGACACCAGGCTGACATTGAACTGCTCGACGAGGATCTCCTGGCGTGGCAGCAGATCACCGTCGGCGAGTTCACCCTCGATGATCTGGCGGCGGAGTTCGTCGGCGACGATCTCTGCGGTTCTGCGCGATCCCAGCCGCCGCCGCGCCTCGGGCCCGATTCCCAGTGTTGTCATGACTTGGCAATGTTAACAGTGACAAGCCCGTCACCTGGGGCGTACCGGATCGCTAACTGCCAATAGTTACTAAGATGACAAAGAAACGCGGGTCCGCCTTTTGTGGGATGGAAGTGGGATGGAGGAGTGCGTGGGCCAGGCAGCACCCACCCCGCTGGACGGGCTACGTGTCGTCGAGATCAGCGACCGGATCGCCGGCGCGTACTGCGGCAAGCTCCTCATCGATGCGGGCGCCGAGGTCGTCAAGGTAGAACCCGCCGACGGCGATCCGCTGCGTCGCGTCTCGGTGACGGGCCCGAACCCGGACGGGGCCGATTCGCCGCTGTTCGGTTACCTGAACGCCGGAAAGCGCAGTGTCACGGAGCTTTCCGAAGACCTGCTGATGGGCGCAGACGTGCTGTTGCTGACGGCGGACCGCGGAGAAGCGAACCGGCGAGGTATCCACCCGGACAGCCTGGTCCAGGCGTCGCCGGGCTGCGTCGTCGTGACGATCTCCGATTTCGGCTGGACCGGACCCTGGTCGGCGCGTCCTGCGACGGAGTTCACGCTGCAGGCCGCCTCGGGTCTCACCGGATTCCGCGGAGATCCTGCAGGGCCGCCGATCTCGATCGGTGGCGACGTGGGGGAGTACATGGGCGGGGCGTGGGCGGCGTTCGGGGTGCTGGCGCTGTCGCGACGGGTGCACGGCGGCGGCGTGGGCGGCCACCTCGACATGTCGATGCTCGAGGCGGTGACACTGATGCAGAGCGGCGAGTGGTTGCATTCCGCGCTGTTGCGGGTCCCGCCGATCCGGCGCTCAGTCGAGGTGCCGTCGATCGAACCCGCCAAGGACGGCTATGTCGGGATCAGCATGGTCACCGGCCAGCAGTGGCTGGACTTCGCCGCGATGGTGGAATGCCCGGAGCTCACCGAGATCGACCAGCTGCAGTTCCAGATCGGCCGATGGGACTACCGCGACTGGATCCGCGAGCGTATCGACCCCTGGCTGCGCGCCCGAACCGTGGACGAGATCGTCGAGCTCGGCCAGCTGTTCCGGATCCCGCTCGCGCCGATCGGCGACGGCGCGACCATCCCGCATATGGACCACTTCGTGCAGCGCGGGGTGTACATCGACAACCCGGCCGGCTTCCGCCAACCGCGGCCACCCTGGTTGATGTCGCAGACAGCTGCGGCGCCGATTCGCCCGGCACCGGGAATCGGCGAAGCCGACGGTGAGTCATTATGGGCGCCAAGGGATCACGTCGAACCGCGGGATGTCGGTCTGCCGCTCAGTGGCCTGCGCATCATCGACTTCACCGCGTTCTGGGCGGGACCGGCGGCGACGCACGCGCTGGCCGCGTTCGGCGCCGACGTGATCAAGATCGAGTCGATCCAGCGCCCCGACGGCATCCGATACTCGGGTGGCATGCGCAAGGATGTCGACGACTGGTGGGAGTACGGGTGGGTATTTCACGCGATGAACACCAACAAGCGTTCCGTCACCCTCGATTTGCAGTCTGCCGAGGGCCTGCAGCTGGTCAAGCAGCTGATCAGCGACGCCGACGCTGTGGTCGAGAACTTCTCACCGCGCGTGATGGAGCAGTTCGGCCTCGGCGCGCAGGTGCTGCTCGACCTCAACCCCCGCCTGGTGATGCTGCGGATGCCGGCCTTCGGGCTGACTGGGCCGTGGCGGGACCGAGTTGGGTTCGCGCCGACCATGGAGCAGATCGCGGGGCTGGCGTGGGCGACGGGACTGCCCGACGGTCCGCCCGTCGCACCGCGCGGTGCGTGTGATCCCCTGGCCGGTGCGCATGCCGCGTTCGCGTTGCTCGCCGCGTTGGAGTTCACCGGCCGCACGGGCCGCGGGCAGCTTCTCGAGGTGCCGATGATCGAGACGGTGCTCAACGTGACCGCCGTGCAGACAATCGAATTCGAAGTGTACGGGCGGCTGATGCAGCGCCGCGGCAACCGGGGCCACGGCTCGGCGCAGCAGGACGTCTACCGGTGCGCGGGCGAAGACCAGTGGATCGCCGTGGCCCTCTGCAGCGACGCGCACCGCGCTGCGATCGCCGAGATCACTGGCGGTTCCGATCTCGAGGCTTGGTTGGCCACCCAGGACGCGCCCGGCGCCGTCGAACAGCTTGCCGCGCGCGGCATCCCCGCGGCGACGGTGATCTCTCCGACCCTGGTGACCGAGAACCCGCAACTGCGGCACCGCGGTTTCTTCGAACCGCTCGAGCACCGCCGCACCGGCGTGAATCACTATCCCTGTCCGCCGTTCACCCGGTTCGACGGCGCCGACGGCTGGCTGCTGCGCACGCCGCCGACGCTCGGCGAGCACAACACCGAGGTGCTGACCGAGATCTGCGGACTCACCGACGCCGACCTGCAGCGGCTGTCCGCCCAAGGCGTGATCGGCACCCGCCCGAAGGGGCTTTGAATCAGCGCGCCCGCAGTGAGATCGGCATCGCGTCGAAGATCGTCATGTTGTTGGTCAGGTTCGGATAGGTCACCGTGGCGGGGCCCAGAGTGATGTCGTCGGCGCGGCACAACAACTCGTCGAGCACCGCGCGGATCTCGGCGCGGGCAAGCATCGCGCCCAAACAGTGGTGCGGACCGCCCCCTCCGAACGCCACGTGTGGGATCTCCGGTCGGCCGATGTCGAAGGTGAACGGATCGTCGAACACCTCCTCGTCGCGGTTGGCCGATCTGAGCATCGACACCACCCGTTCGCCGGAGGGGATCGTGACACCGTCCATCTCCACGTCGGTCGTGGTGGTGCGGGTCCAGAACGCCACCGGTGTCGCCCACCGCAACACTTCTTCGACCGCCGCCCGGCGCACCGATTCGTCGGTCCGGTAGCGACGTATCTGGTCGGGATTGTCGACGAACGCACGCAATCCGTACGCCAGCGCGTTCTTCGTCGTGTCGCTGCCGGCGAACGCGATGACGAAGAAGAAGATCTCCAGTTCGTTGGCGGGGATGGACAGCTGCTCGCCGTTCTCGTCGGTGACAACGGCGGACGCCAGCGTGCTCCAGATGTCGTCGGCCGGATCGCGTCGCTTGTCGGCGGTCAGCTCGAGCGCATAGGTGAAGATCTGGCCGAACAGGGCGAGTTGCTCCGGTTCGGTCATCGTCGACCCGGGCGAATTGGCCGCCAGGATCCGGTCGAAGGTGTCGAAGATCTCCGGGCGGTCGTCCTCGGGGATGCCGATGATGTCGCCGATCACCGACATCGGCAGCACGTCGGCGACGTCGCCGATCCAGTCGCCGCCCCCGGCCGCCAGCAGATCGTCGATCAATGCGGTCGCGCGCGTGCGGATTCCGTCCTCGAGCTTGCCGATCGCCTTGGGAGTGAAGGCGTGCGACATCACCCGTCGCCGCTTCAGCAGCTCCGGCGGATCCATGTTGATGATCGTCGGAAACGAGCCGACAGGGCCGACGCCCTGAATGAGCGGCCCGTCGGTCGCGGTGAACGAATCGGTGTCGCGGTGAATGCGTTGCGCGTGCCGCAACTTGGTCGTCACCCAGAAGTCCCGCTTGACCGTCGCCAGCACACTGTCGGTGAGGTCGTGGTGGAAGATGGGCCGCTCCCGGCGTAATTCGGCGAAGAGGTCGTCGGGAAATCCGTTCTGCCACAACGTCGGATCCGACAGATCGACCGAAGCTGTCATCGGCATGGGTTTTCGGTGCTCCTCGTCTGCCCACGTGCGATCCCCGCTGGGCTTGCTTGACCTAGAATGCCTAAAATAGTAAAAATAGGCAACGGGCGGGCCCGCTGACCTGGGCTGTTGCGAGCGTGGACGGAGTTGGTATGACGGAAACGGTCGAAGACCCCACCCTCGATCCGTCCGAACGCGAATTCGGCCCCAGCGGCATCAGCCTGTCGACCTACCGGTTCCCGACCGGATGGTTCATCGTCGGCTTCGCCTCCGACCTGGCGCCCGGGCAGGTCAAGCGTGCCCATTACTTCGGCGAGGAGTTGGTGATCTTCCGAACCGCAGCCGGACGCGTGCACGTACTCGACGCGTACTGCCTGCATCTGGGGGCCAACATGGGCGTGGGCGGCACCGTCGAGGGCGAGCACATCGTCTGCCCGTGGCACGGATGGCAGTGGCGCGGTGACGGCACCAATGCACTCATCCCGTACAGCAAGATCGGCTGCAAGCAGAACGTGCGCATCAGGACCTACCCGTGTGCAGAGTGGTACGGCTTCATTCTGGTGTGGCACGAGCGGCACGGCCGCGCGCCGTATTGGCAGCCGCCCGTGCTGCCGGAACTCGAGACCGGTGAGTATTACCCGCTGCATCCGCACACCAGGATGGTGAACCGCGTCAAGGTGCACGCGCAGATGATCATCGAGAACGCGGCGGACCCCTACCACGTGCAATACGTGCACAAGGCCGCCAATCCGGCCAACACCGCGTCGTTCGAGGTCTCCGGCTACCACCTGCACGCGACGGTGAACGCGAATTTCGGTGGGGGACGGGCCAAGACGTGGCTGACGCCGAACGGGCCGGTGGACGCCAAGATCGTCTACGACAACTACTCGCTGGGCCTCGGCGTCGTCCGCTTCCCCTCGGAACTGGTGGCGACCGTGCAAGTGACCGGACAGACGCCGGTCGACGAGGACTACACCGACTACTTCTACACACAGGCGTCGATCCGCGAACCGGGCGACAGCGGTGACGTGCCGTCGGGACGGGCCGCGAAGTTCCTGCAATTGCAGCAAGAGGTCATCAAACAGGACTTCTTCACGTGGGAGAACATGAAGTACCTGGAGAAGCCGAACTTGGCGCCGGAAGAGGCGCATGACTACGCCGCGCTACGGCGGTGGGCGCACAGGTTCTATCCCGGCACGCAGCCGGCGGCGACGGACTTCGGCTACACCGCTGACGGTCAACCCGATCCGGCCGCAGCAGGGGCGTGATGCCCAGCGCCCCGGTGGCCGGCCCGGCGATGTTCGGCGTCGAGCGTTTTACAGTGCCCGAGGTGCTCGATCGCCGGGCCGAGCAGTTCGGTGACCGGGTGATGATGTCGATCGCCGGGGAGCCCGTGACTTTCGCGCAGATGCGCGACCGGTCGTGCGCGGCAGCGAACGTACTTCTCGACCGGGGCGTCGCGCCAGGCCAGACCATTGCACTGTTCACCGGGACATGCCCGGAGTGGGTGTACTTCTGGCTGGGGGCCGCCCGCATCGGCGCGGTCGTCGCGGCCGTCAACGGCGCGAGCAAGGGCGACTACCTGGCCCACGCCCTCGCGGTGTCCCGCGCCGTGTTCGTGCTCACCGATCCCGACCGAGCGGACCGGCTCACCGACGTGGCCGACGACATCGACTCGCTCGCATCCATTGCCACCGTTGGTGACTCGCTGTCGAGCGAGCTGGCAAGCGCCCGCACCACCGCGCCCGCGGCGGCCGCCGCTGCTCCGCACGACGTCGGCGCGCTGTTCTTCACCTCCGGTACCACCGGACCGTCGAAGGCGGTCGCCACGACCTGGCATTACCTGTTCATCGCCGCCGCGACGGTGGCCGCGGCATGGGAATTCAGCGCGGGAGAGGTGATCTGGACGGCGATGCCGCTGTTCCATCTCAGCGCCGCGCCGACCGTGCTGGCACCCATGCTGGTGGGCGGCACCAGCGTGCTGGCCGACGCCTTCCATCCGACCGAGGTATGGGACCAGATCCGGGACTGCGGCGCGGTCGGTTTTGCGGGCGCCGGGGCGATGGTGGCGATGCTGTGGAACCTGCCTCCGGATCCACGCGACGCCGAGACGGGCCTGCGGTTCATCTCGGCAGCTCCGATATCCGCCGAATCCTATCGCGCCATCGAGACCAGATATCGCTGCCGCGTCGTGACGATGTACGGCCTGACCGAGGCGTTTCCGCTTGCCTACAAGAGTGTTTCGGCTGAGGGCGTTCCGGGTACATCGGGAACGGTCAATCCGGCATTCGAGGTGCGCCTCGTCGACCGCGACGGGCGTACGGTGCCCGAAGGCGCCGTGGGTGAGATCACCTGCCGGACGCGGACTGCGCATGTGATGAGCGAGGGGTATGTGGTGTCCGCGCCCGGCGGAACCCACGTGACCGTGGCTCCTCACCCCGACTGGTTTCATACCGGTGACCTCGGACGGCTGGTAGACGGGCAGCTGATGTTCGTCGATCGCGCCAAGGATTCGCTGCGCCGGCGAGGCGAGAACGTGTCGTCGGTCGAGGTGGAACAGACGGTGCTCGGCCACCCGGCTGTGGCCGAGGCGGCGGCTGTCGGGGTGCCCAGCGAGCTGGGCGAAGAAGACATCCTCGTGGTGATGACGCTGAAGCCGGGCGCGACAGTCGATTTCGCCGAGCTCCTCGACTTCTGCGCCGACCGGATGCCGTACTTCTGCGTGCCGCGCTATCTCGAGGTGCTGCCCGAGATCCCGAAGAACGTGATCGGCCGGGTGCGTAAGGACTTGCTGCGCGCCAGGGGAGCGGGCGCCGGCACGTGGGACCGCGAGACCAACGGCTACACGCTGAGCAGGTGAGGAGAACCGCGTGTCACTGACCTACCAACAACAGTTCGTGCTGGACGGGTTGGCCGGAAGGGCGGCGATCCTCAACCTGAATGCCCGATACAACCGGCTGTTCACGGCCGGTGATGTCGCCGGTTGGCTCGCCACCTTCCGGCATTCGGGTGCGACGTACACCCGCGACGGCCGGTCGTTCGCCGATCTGCGGGAGGCGTTCGACGGCGGCGACGGACGGCGGTTGATCACGCTCGACCACGAGATCACGGTCGACGGCGTGGAGGCGACGCAGAGATGCGTCGCGCTGCTGTTGTACGGCAACGGCATACAGGCCACCGGTGGCTATACCGATCGGCTGGTCTATGAACGCGGCGGTTGGTATTTCACGTCGCGCGCCCTGGACTGGGACCCGGCGCCCCGCGAGAGCGCATTACCGGTGTGACGCGACAAATCCGATACGACCTCGCCTTCGGCTCCTACCAGGACGCGTTGCGAATGGTCGGCACCCGCACCGCACCCAGGTACGCCGGAACGGCGGTCAGCGGCGCGCGCATCCAGCATTTCGCCGCGATGGTTCGCGACCGCAATCCGTCCTACTGGGATGAGGAATTCGCGCTGCGGCAGTGGGGTGGGCTGATCGCACCGCCGGCGCTGCTGATGGGATGGCTGATCCCGCCGCCGTGGCTGCCGACGGACGAACCACCGACGTCGTCGATCGCGATTCGCGTCCCCCTGCCGGGCACGACGTTCATCAACGCCTCCAACGAGGTCGAGTTCCCCTGCACGATCGTCGAGGGTGACCGCCTACACATAGTCGAGGAGGTCGTGGCGGTGTCCGAGGAGAAGCGCACTCGCCTTGGCGCAGGCCATTTCGTCGAGACCCGCGACGAATTCCATCGGCAGGACGGCACACTGGTCGCGGTCAACCGCAACACGCTGTTCCGCTTCACCCCCGGGGGCGACCGGTGACGTGCGGTGTCGCCTGGGCGGACGTCGCGGTGCCCACGGAGTTACCCGAGGTGATCGATCCGATCGACTACCAGCGGGTCGTCATGAACCCCGGCGCGACATGGGATTACTTTCCGGCGCATTACGATCCGGTCTACGCCGGGCAGCACGGCCACCCCACGATCTTCGTCAACACCATGCACATCGCCGGCTTCGTCGACAGGATCGCCACGGACTGGGCCGGGCCCTGCAGCAGGGTGGTGCGGCGCAAAGTCACGCTGCTCGGTTCGATCTACGCGGGTGACTCGATGGTGGGCCGCGGCCGCGTCGTCGCGAAGCGGGAGCGCCGACTGGTCGACCTGGAGATCACCGTCTCCAATCAGCGCGGAGAGTTGTGCTGTCCAGCCGAGGTGACGCTGGAGTTCTCGTCCTAAAGCTGCGGCAGCGGGTCGGCGCTCACCGTGGTCTGGAGTTCGACGTACTCACTCAGTCCCTCGGCGCCGAATTCGCGACCGATGCCGGACTGTTTGAACCCGCCGAAGGGCATCGTGGTGTCCAAGGTGTACATGTTGATTCCATATGTGCCCGTCCGGATCTGGGCGGCGATCTCCAGTCCGCGCGCGACGTCGTCGGTCCACACCGAACCCGCCAACCCGTAGTCGGTGTCGTTGGCGATCCGCACCGCGTCACTTTCGTCGGAATACTTCAGCACCGTCAGCACCGGGCCGAAGATCTCCTCGCGGGCGATCCGCATGTCGTTGGTCGCGTCGGCGAACAGCGTCGGCCGGACGTACCAGCCCCGGTCGAAGGGAGAGTCGATGCCGCCCAACACCATTCGCGCGCCCTCGGCGATGCCCGACTCGATGTAGCCCTGTACCCGTTGCTGTTGCCGCTGCGCGACCAGGGGGCCGACATCGGTGGCCTCGTCTGCCGGGTCACCCACGTTCAGACCCGACATCATGTCGGCGAGCGCGTCGACCAACTCGTCGTGGCGTCGTTCGCTGACCAGGATTCGGGTCTGCGCGACGCAGGCCTGCCCGTTGTTCATCAGGCTCGCCATCTTCAAATGGCTGACGGTGCGGCCGATGTCGGCGTCGTCGAGGATGATCGCCGCCGATTTGCCGCCCAGTTCCAGGCTGACCCGCTTGAGCTGTTCACCGCAGACCGCGGCGATGTGCCTGCCGGTCGCCGACGAACCGGTGAAGGAGATTTTGTCGACGCCGGGATGGCGGATCAGGCTCTCGCCGGTCGCGCGGCCGCCCGGGACGATCGACACCACGCCTTCGGGCAGGTCGACCTCGTCGAGCATCTCAGCCAGCCACATCGCGTCGATCGGGGTTTCGGGGGCGGGCTTCACCACGACCGTGCAGCCCGCGATGAGCGCCGGGATCATCTTCGGCATGATCAGGAACTGCGGCACGTTCCACGGCACGATCGCGCCGACGACACCGACGGGCGCACGGCGGATCTGCACGTCGCCGAACAAGCCACGCCGCCGCTCGAGCCACGGATAGTCGCGGGCGGTGGCGAGGTTCAGATGCATCTGCGCGACGGCTCCCACCGCCTGACCGAGCCTGCTGAAGCTGCGTGGTGAGCCCATCTCGGCGGTGATGAGGTCGGCCATCTCGTCGGTGTGGGCGGTGTAGACCGTCGCAAGCTTGTCGATCACCGCCATGCGGTCGTCGACGGTCATCCGCGGCCACGGCCCCTCGTCGAACGCGGTTCGTGCCGCGGTCACCGCCCGGTCGACGTCGTCGGGACCCGCCTCGGGCGTTTCGCCGATGTGCTCCTCGGTGTGCGGGGAGACGACCTGGAGCCGCCGGCCGGTCGACGGTTCCGTCCACCGACCGCCGAGGAAAAGCCGCTCGTAGACAAGAGATCTCATCTTTGCGCCTCCCGTTCCGGCACGGCGCGACCGCCTGCCCACTAAGGTCGCTATTAATGCAAACATAGCAAAAAAACGCCGAGGAGTGGACACGTGGGCGAGGACTGGCGTCGGTATCCGTTCTCGCTGGTCGCCGATGACCCGCAGCTTGATTTCCCGGCCGCCGAGGCCGTCCACCCTGACTTCCAGTCCGACACCTGGTTTCTCGCCGGCGAGCTGACCGCGGAGTCCGGCCGGCGATATGCGTTTCTCTCGATCGTCAACAAGAACCGGCCTGGCGAGTCGATCGTCGCGGACTTCTACACCCTGGCGGTGTTCGACCTCGACACCGGTGTCTACGCAAGCTATACCGACTACGACATGCCGCCTGCGAACATGGCGCCGGGCGCGAGGCCCAAACTCACACTGGCCGAGGGGCATCTCGGAATCGCCTACGACAGCAGCTCCGGCATTGCGTCGTGGCAGACCTGCCGCGACGCTCGCGGCGAGTTGTTGCCCTACACCTACGATGTCGATTTTGTCGGCACCGATCCGGTGACCGGTCATTCGCTGCGCGTGGCCCTCAATGTGACGCCATCGCGGGCGCCGGTGCCACTGGGTGCCGCCGCGCACAACGGCCGGATCGACTGCTTCGGCCAAGCGGGCACGTATTCGTACTTCCAGACCGGCATGTCGATGACAGGCAC
Organism: Mycobacterium sp. IS-1556; assembly: GCF_001499985.1. NCBI lineage: Bacteria > Bacillati > Actinomycetota > Actinomycetes > Mycobacteriales > Mycobacteriaceae > Mycobacterium > Mycobacterium sp. IS-1556. The sequence goes on along the minus strand of NZ_LQIM01000003.1, from coordinate 129,672 downwards.
GTTGACCTGGGGCGCAGTCTCCGAACGCGTATCGGGTACGTCAGGCCACGTCGACCGGCAGTGGTTCCCGTTGGTGGCAAACGCCGGCGGCCCCGACGGTGACATCCGCTGGCGCGCGCACGAGTGGCGCACCATCAACCTCGACAACGGCGTGGACCTCAGCATCTGGCACCAGTTCGACCGCGCCGAACACAATGCGCTGCAACCGTTCTCGGGTGCGACGGTCAGTTTCCCCGACGGCACTGCCGCACCCGAGTACGCGGACGACATCGAGGTCGCAGTGCACGGTTACGTGCGCTGGCCGGAGTCGGTGCGGACGCTGGTGCCGCCACCGCGCACGGCTCGGTACCTGCCGGACCGGCACCGCCTGACGTCGCGCGCGCTCGACCTCGACCTGACCGGCGAACCGCTGATTCCCGCACCGGCTCATGCGCTACCGCTGGAATACATGGAGGGTCCGTATCGGTATACCGGGACGCTGCGCGGCGAACCGGTGAGCGGATTCGCGTTCTACGAGCGCTCGCTCGCGCTCTACCGCGACTGGGAGTTGATCGACGTGCTGGCTACTGCGGTCGGGCGGCCCGCGGTCGCGCCGCTTCGCGAATTGATCGACTCCGGACTGGGCGGTGAGGCGATCGACTATCTCACCGGCCGGATACGTCCCGGGGCTGACCCGCGGACCGCGCAGATCGTCGACGACCTCGTCGAGGCGCTGTCACCCTGAGTTGTCAGGCTCCCAGCGCCCGGGCCCAACTGGCGTGCCGGTGCTGCAGGCCTGGCTCGTTGCGGCCGAACACCAGGTTCTCGCGCACACCGGATTCCAGGTTGGCCTGAAGTGCGGTGACCAACGCGTAGTCCTCGTCACGGACGGTCGCGTGCGCATAGTCGAAGACCGCGGCCGCGCCGGCGGCGACGGATTCGTCGGTGAGGTCCAGCGGGGTCGAGTTCTGGTGCACGGTGATCGAGCGCCCGGGACCCTGCCCCGGATAGACGCGAAACAGCTCGCCGTTGGCGATGGTGCAGGACAACACGATGTTCGGGAACAGCGCGTAGATCACCACCATGTGGTGCAGCGGGTCCCACTGCTCCTCGGGGACTTCCTCGAGATCACGGATCCCGTTGAGCGGAAACACGAGTCGATGATGCGGGCCGAACGAATCGAAGACCGTGCAGTTGCTGCGGGCGATGGTCGCAAATGTGGTCCTGTGCACGGTCGCGAAGTGGTAGTTCTCGGCGAACGTGTCGATCGCCAGCTTCCAGTTGATCGGGCAGTCGAGCACCTTCTCACCCAGCGGCGACCAGCGGCCAATACCCCAGGAGTCCAGTTCGTCGGCCAACGGGCCGAGGAAGGCCGGGATGTCCAACGTCGCACCCCGGTCCAGCGAGAGCCACAGGAATCCCGCGCATTCGGCGGCCGGCAGTTCGGTCAGCGTCGTTGTGCCCGATGCTGCTTCGGGAAAGCCCTCTTTGCCCGGCACCGCGGTCAGTGCGCCGTTGAGGTCGTAGGTCCACGAATGGTACGGACAGGCCAGTCGCCGGGCCGCGCCGCAGCCGTCGGCGATCCGCGATTGCCGGTGCAGACATACGTTGTCGAACGCGCGCACCAGCCCATCGGCCGCCCTGGTGAGGAGCACCGAGCGTCCCATGACGGTCTTGGTGCAGTAGGTGCCGGGCCGCGGGAGTTCCGACGAATAGCCCACCAGTTGGGGGGACCGGCTCAGCAGCTCGACATCCTGGTCATGGCGGTGTACCGAGGTATAGCTGTCCGCGCTCACCCTGCACTCGGCCGGCAGAAGATCGGTGGTGTTGTCGCGAGCAAGTTTGACCGCGCGCCGGGTGAGGTCGATGAGCAGGTCGCGGTCCATCACTGATCCTCGGAAGGGGCCGGGGGCTATTTCGTTATTTTTATAATGATGGTGCTTCTTTGTCAAAAACCGCTGGTGACCGGCGGGGTCGGCCTATCGTGCGCAACAGGTCGGGAGACGACACAGGGAGGCACCGATGACGCGCAGAGTGCGATCGGCGGTCGGCCGGTGCTGGGCCGTGGCCACGGCGGGGCTCATGGTGCTGGGTCTCGTCGCCGCGCCGGGCACAGCCCCGACCGCAGCGGCGTTTTCGAATCCGGACCTGCCCGTCGAACAACTCGAGGTGCCCTCGACGGCGATGGGCCGCACCATACGCGTCGAATTCCTCTCCGCTGGACCGGATTCGCCTGCGCTGTACCTTCTGGACAGCATGGAGGCCGGTGAGGATTTCAACGGCTGGGACATCAACACGCAGGCCTTCGACTGGTATGACGGCTCCGGCATCTCGGTGGTGATGCCCGTGGGCGGGAAGTCGAGCTTCTACAGCGACTGGTACGGACCGGCGAAGGGCAACGCCGGAACTTACACGTACAAGTGGGAAACGTTTCTCACCCGCGAACTCCCGACCTGGCTGGCCGCCAACAAGCAGGTACGGCCGAGCCGCAACGCCGTCGTCGGATTCTCCATGGGCGGGTCGGCTGCGCTGGTCCTGGCGGCATACCACCCACAGCTGTTCAGCTATGCCGGATCGCTGTCGGGGTTCTTGAACCTGTCCGCGCCGAACGGGCCGGGCCAGGTCAGGATCGCCCAGATGTGGAACGGCGGCTTCGACCCGGCCGCGATGTGGGGGCCGCCGGGCGATCCGGCCTGGGCCCGCAACGATCCGACGGTGCAGGCGGGCCGGCTGGCCGCCAACGGCACCCGCGTCTGGATCTACTGCGGCAACGGCACAGCCACCGACCCCGCGCTGGCCAGTCCCGATGCGCCCATCGCCGGCCTGGGCTTCCTCGAGGGCTTCGCGATCGACTCCAACCGCGCATTCGTCGACGCCTACATCGCCGCAGGCGGCAACAACGGCGTATTCAACTTCCCCGACGGCATCCACAGCTGGGGGTACGCGGGCCAGCAGCTGCAGCAGATGAAACCCGACATTCAGCGGGTCCTGGGAGCCAGCCCTGGCGCGCAACGCTGAGGTGCCGCAGGCGAATTCGCTGAGCTGGCTGATGACCCGCGCGCAGCGGGTGCTCACCGAGGAGGTGCCTGCCCCGCCCGCCGATGTCCGCGCGTTCTATGTCGACCTCGACAACATCGCGACGGTCCATCCGCTCGTCGTTGCGGTGCGCTCGACCGCCCACATTCAGGTGGAGCACGGCTACCAACAGAGCTATCGGGTCACCGACCGTATCCGGTTGGGACCGGCCACGCTGCGCACCACCTACCGGGCGCGGTTGACCGTTCCGGTGACCGGTGAGGTGACCGCGGAAGCTCGGCAGTTCCCCGGCGTACGGCTGCGCAGCCGCGTCGGCTTCGATCCGACGCCCTGCGGTACCCGCGTGACCGAGCGCATCTGCATCCAAGCGCCTCGACCACTGGCCTCGTTCGTCACCCGGCAGGCGGTGAATGCGCACCGCGAGATGCTGCTCGGCATCCGCCGGAGCTTCGAGCGTTAGTCCTCGTCGGTCGGCGTGGGGTCGGTCTCGGATGCGTCCAACACACTGACCGCGATTCCGTAAGGAAGGAACCGCACCTTGCGGGCGGGGTCGGTGTTGTTCTTGTTCGCCCGCAACGCGTCCAGCTCGGTGGGATACACCTGCTCGATGTGGGCCCCGCCGTCCGCGTCGACGGTGTAGATCGCCCACACCCCGTCACCGGTCTCACCGGTCGTCTCCGGCTGGCGCCGTGGCCGAGAGGAGCGGGTGAACTCGTCGACCAGGTTCGCCCAGCCGGCGCGTTCCCCGGAGGTGCTGAAGAACCTGCCGAGGCCGTCGAGCGCATCGCGCAGCCCTTCACCCGCCTCGCGGACAACGCGGTCGAACTCTTCGGGATCGAACCCGAACGGGCCGTTGCTGCTCATCGTGCTTCCTCCTGCCGCCCCGCACCACTGCGCGGCGATAAGCCCCAGTGTGCCCGCAGGTGTGCGAGTAGTCGACTGAAGCGATCCTCAGGTGGTAGGCAACCTTATGGCAATCTCACCGGAGGACGCCTTGGCCGCCGTCGAGCGATCCCCGGCAGCGGTCACCGTCCACGACCGCGACGCGTGGGTAGCCGCGTTCACCTTCGACGGACTCATCGAAGACCCAGTGGGCTCGCAACCACATCGCGGCACCATGGCGATCACCCGCTTCTACAACACCTTCATCGGTCCGCGTGACATCACCTTTCACCGCGACGTCGACATCGTGGCCGGCGCCACCGTCATCCGGGACCTGGAACTCGAGGTCCAGATGTCGGGCGGGCTGACGATGCGAATACCCGCCTATCTGCGCTACCACCTGGAAGACACCGGTGGAGAACTGAAAATAGCTGAGCTGTCAGCTTTTTGGGAGCTACCCGCGATGGTGGGGCAGTTCCTTCGCAGCGGAGTCCGCTCGGTGCCCGCCACAGTTGCGCTGACCAAGGGGCTGCTGACCAACCAGGGCGTCGTCGGGACACTCGGATTTCTCGGTGGATTCCGCGGCACCGGCCCGCCTGGCAAGCGGCGGTTCGGCGAGTTCCTCGCGGCCGCGCGGGCCGGTGACGAGGTCGGGGTGCGACGCTGGTTGGGCGGTGGCACGCAGATCACCGCGGGTGACCATACGCCGATGAGCGGCACCGAACTGTTGACCCGCTTGACCGGCGTCCGGCCCCGCAAGGTGATCGGCTCCGGTTACAGCCTGGTCTGCGGCATCGACGGCGCCACCGGCCGCGACGTGATGATCGCCGATGTGGCGGCCAAGCCGTTCGCGATCAGGCGGATCCGCTATTACTCCGCCGGCAGCGTGACCTGATTCGATCGCCTCGGCGACGGGTAACCCCGCCGCATGACTCCGCGTGAAGACGACGACAACAGCGAACAGGACGTCGCCGACGACGACCACGTCGCAGCCTCACGCGTCGGCAAGGAAGGCGACGACGACGGCAGCTACGTGGGCCGCACGTTCTCCGACGACGCGATCGACGCGGGCGAGACCGGGGCCGAGGCACGCAGCGACGACGGTCGTTGACATTGACATCAGGCACAAACAGGGTTCGCGGCAGGTGAAGTATCGATTCGGTCGCGTCGGACGCGGTCGGCGCGCCGGACGTGAGACGGTATGAGCACCATGGCTGCCGACGACGAGATCACCGACGAGATCACCTACGAGGAATTCGGCCGCAAATTCTTCGAGGTCGCGGTGACCGAGGAGCGCGTCGGCAACGCGATCGCCGAGATCGCCGGCGACGAGTTCGAGATGGGCCCGATCGCTCAGGGGCCGGGCAAGATCGCCAAGGTCACGGCGAATGTCCGGATCCAGGAGCCACGGCTGACCCGCGAGGTCGGCGCGCTGATCACGTTCGCGATCCGCATCCCGTTGGAGATCGACATGGTTGTCGACCTGCGGATCGACAAACCCAAGTTCATGGTCTTCGGCGAGATCGCCCTACGCGCCACCGCACGTGCGGCCGACCCTCTGCTGCTGATCCTCGACGTGGAGAAGCCGCGGGCCTCCGACATTTCCATCCATGTCACGTCGAAGTCGCTGCGCGGCGAGGTGGTGCGCATACTCGGGGGCATCGACGCCGAGATCAGGCGGTTCATCGCCGCGCACGTGGCGGGCGAGATCGACAGCCCCGCGTCGAAGAAAGCCAAGGTCATCGACGTGGGAGCCACCATCGACACCGCCTGGACGGGAATCTAGCGGCGGACAGCGTACGATTCGCGGGTGCTTCGCAAATCCCTGACGACGCTGGCGCTGACCGCCGGGCTTCTCGGCGCGACGGCCGTCGTGACCGCGCCCGCGCAGGCCGATCCCGTCGACGATGCGTTCCTGAACGCAGTGACCGAGGCCGGGGTCGTCATGAGTGATCCGGGCAGCGCCGTGGCCGTCGGCCAGCAGGTGTGCCCCATGTTGGCCGATCCGAGCCAGAACGCGGCCGACGTCGCCGCCAAGGTCGCCGACATGGGTGGCATGTCGCTGGGACCGGCGACGATGTTCACCGGCATCGCGGTCTCGATGTTCTGCCCGGCGATGATGTCGTCGATCGGCAACGGCCAGTCGCCGATCCCGCTGCCGTTCCTCGGGATCTAAGCCGCCAGGACCTCCAGCCGAGGGCGTCTCGGTCCGCGGCCCTCTCCGCTCGAGCGGCCGCGCAGGTGGCTCCAGAGCCACGGCATCAGCAGATTGCGGGTCCACAGCAGCTGGGAATAGGCCTGTGACCGCAGCGGAGGCCGCCGTGGTCGTTCCGAGGCCCGTGCCCAATCGTGATTGCTGCCCGGCAAGCCGAGCGCTTCCGCGGCCGCGGCGGCGAACAGGATGTGTCCCTTGGTGGAGCCGTGCACGCGGTCGGTGCTCCAGGTGTCCAGGTCCGTCATCGACGGCGCGTAATACAGGTCGACGAGCCTGAAGCCGTGCCGTTCGGCGGCCATCCTGATCACGTGGTTGATCCGTTCGACCCGACCGGCGATCACCCGGCCGATAGGCAGTATCCGCGCCAGGTCCGGAAACGTCGTCGTCACCACCGTGGCATCGCAGACAGCCAGCCGGCTGTGCAGTTCGTCCAACTCGGCCAGCGCCTGCCGGAAGCGCAGCCCCGGCCGGGTGACGTCGTTCATCCCGATGCACACGGTGATCAGATCCGGTTCCATGGCCAGCGCGTGCGGCAGCTGCTCGTCCAGCACGTCGCGGATCCGGCGACCCCGCACCGCGAGGTTGGCGTACGCCAGGCCGGGGTAGTGGGAGTCGAGGATCGCCGCGAGCCGGTCGGCGAAGCCGACCAGCCCGACGAATTCGTCACCGTCCCAAAGTCCTTCGGTCTGGCTGTCGCCGACGGCGACATAGCGGGAGTACCGAACCACACCCGCACTCTAAAGCGTGCGCCCGACGGCGCTCAGCTGGCGCAGTATGTCCTCGAGCCGGGTCCGAGGCAGCTCCATGCGCCATTGGGCCGCCGAGGCCGACAGAAGCACCACCCCCGGCGCGAAGCTGATGGCGGTCAGTTGTACGCCGTGCGGCAGTTCGGGCAGGCGCACGGGATAGGCGGGAGTACGGCCCGGTAGCGGCCAGCGCGACCGGCCGAACGCCAGTCCGCGTGGCTTGAGCCAGAGTGTCGAACCGTCCAATCGCGCGTCGACCTCCAGGTGGCCGGCCGCCGGCCGCCGCGCCAGCCGCAGCCGGGCGACCCCGTCGGCGCCGACCGCTCCGGACAGCCGGGGCGCCACCCACCGGAACAAATCGTCGAGCGCCGCCGCCGGCACCTCCAGCGTCAGCTCGACCGGCGCCGCGACCAGCACCGGTGGTGCGGTCGGCCGCATGTGCACGTTGTGCAGCACCGCCGTCGCATGGGTGAACTCCGCCTCGTTCCACCGGATGTCGCGGGCGGCCAGCCGAACGTCGTTGAGTTGGCCGACCGACAGCCCCCGAACGTCGAGCCGCGAGTCGAACTCGGTGACCGTCAACGTCAGATCCCCGTTGTCGAGCCTGACTGCCACCCGCCTGCCTACCACCAGCCGACGCACGGTCATGAACAGGGTGCGGTAGGCCGCGGCTGCTCCGCTGCTGACCGGCGCCACTGCCGCCGAAGACCACAGCGCGGTCAACATGTCGATGGGGCGGAACGGGTCGAATCGGCGCAGCGATCCCGGACGCGTCATGGCTCCAGCATTCCCGTTGCGACGCCGTTCCGTACAGTCGGGCGCATGACCTCCGTGGTAATCGTCGGCAGCGGGTTCACCGGATTCGAATGTGCGCGGGCGTTGGCCCGCAAGTTCCGCAGACAGCGTGCCGATGTGGAGATCTCGATCATCTCGCCGGTCGACTACATGCTCTACACGCCGTTGCTGCCGGATGTCGCGGGAGGCCTGGTCGACGCCCGGTTCGTCGCTATCCCGTTGGCCAATGCGCTGCGCGGGGTGCAGGCGATCCGCGGCCGGGTGGACGAGGTGGACTTCGACGGGCGCACGGTCACTTTCACCGACCCCGAAGAACGGTCTCGCGTTCTCAACTGGGACCGCCTCGTGCTGACACCGGGCTCGGTGACCCGGCTTTTCGACGTGCCCGGGCTCGCCGAGCACGCCCGCGGCCTCAAGTCGACGGCCGAAGCGCTCTACCTGCGCGACCACGTGCTCGAACAACTCGAACTCGCCGATGTCGACGACGATCCGGGCCGGGCGGCGGCCCGGCGGACGATCGTCGTGGTCGGCGCATCGTATTCGGGTACCGAGCTCGCCGTGCAGTTGCGCGCGCTCGCCGACGCCGCGGCCAACCAGATGGGCTTCGACCCCGGCGAGGTGAAATTCGTCCTGCTCGACCTGGCCGAACAGGTGATGCCGGAGGTCGGCGAGAAGCTGGGCGCGGCCGCACAGCGAGTGCTGCGCTCGCGCGGCATCGACGTGCGGCTCGGGGTCACGCTGAAGGAGGTGCACGCCGAACATGTTGTACTCAGCGATGATTCGCTGATCCGCACGCATACCGTCGCCTGGGTAACCGGCGTCACGGGTGCGCCGCTGATCGAAAAGCTCGGGCTGCCCACCGAGCGGGGCCGGCTGAAGGTCACCACCGAACTGCAGGTGCCGGGGCGTCCGGACGTGTTCGCGGCGGGAGACGCCGCCGCCGTGCCCGATGTCACCGACCCGGGCAAGATCACCCCGCCGACCGCTCAACATGCCACCCGGCAGGGAAAGGTGTTGGCGCGCAACGTCGCTGCCAGTCTGGGCGTCGGCAAGGCCAAACAGTACAAGCACCGCAACATGGGTCTCGTCGTCGACTTGGGCCCGCACTCCGCGGTGGCCAACCCGCTCAACATCCAGTTGTCCGGCTTCCCCGCCAAGCTCGTCACACGGGCCTACCACGTGTATGCCATCCCGCGCGGCGTCAACCGCTGGGCGGTGACACTGGCATATCTGACCGACCTGTTCTGGGACCGCTCCGTGGTGTCGTTCGGACTGTCGTCGCGGGAAGACGCCCGGTTCTCGGCCAGCGAGGGCATACCCATGCCGAAAGCCGAGTGATTCAAACCCGGTGAACCGGGGAACTGTGTCGGCATGGCTACGTATCGCGTGCTGAACCCCAAGGGCGAGGTCGTCGACACCAAGGACATCGAGAGCGCCGACAACGCCCACGCCTGGTTCGTCGACCAGAAGGCCGACCCCGAACTCGGCTGGCGCATGGAGGTCAAGACCGACGACGGGGACTGGGACTTCTTCGACAGCAGCGAGGGCGACCGCAAATACTGACGCGCGTTGTGAAGCGGGCGAAGTGCTGCTTTCAACCGGAGGGTGACGTGTGCCGAAGCTGAGCGCCGGACTGCTGCTGTACCGGGTCGGCGACGGCACGGTCGAGGTACTCATCGGCCATCCGGGTGGGCCGTTCTGGGCACGCAAGGACGACGGCGCCTGGTCGATCCCCAAAGGCGAGTACACCCAGGGCGAAGACCCCTGGACCGTCGCGTGCCGCGAATTCGAAGAGGAACTCGGCAAGCAGCCGCCGTCCGGCCCGCGAATCGACTTCCCGCCCGTCAAGCAGCCGAGCGGAAAGGTGATCACGGCGTTCGCCGTGCGCGGCGACCTCGACCTGGCCGGCACCTTCTCCAACACGTTCACGCTGGAATGGCCGAAGGGGTCGGGCAGAATCAGGGAATTTCCCGAAATCGACCGGGTAGCTTGGTTTTCCGTGGCTGAGGCTCGGTCGAAGCTGTTGAAGGGTCAGCGGCCGCTGCTGGAGTTTCTGCTGGCGGCAATCGAAGACGACGAACGTCTCGGGTCTCGATCGCGTTGATCGTCAACGCGCGGCCGTGGATGCGCCAGCCGGCCCGCGTGCGCAGGTATTCGTCGTCGTAGCGCAGATGCCACACCAGATCGGAGACGTGCTCGCCGCGGAGCGTCCAGTGGTGGGCGATGCAGGTGATCCGGCCCAGGGCGTAGTCGGGTTCGTCGCCCTTGGCGTACACCTCTCCGACGATCGCATGCTCGGTCCGGGCCACGTTGGAGACGGATGCCAGCGACGCCATGGCCGCTCGCACACCGTCGCGGCCGTGGTGGCGGCGCACCGGCTCCAGCGTCCGCGGCGGGTCCGGCAGGCGCAGTTCGGCGTTGTCGGTGAACAGCTCGACGACATCGTCGAATCGGCGGTCGTCGACAGCAGAGGCGTAGATGTGCACCAGATCGGCCAGTGCCAACCGGTCGGCGGTGCTCAGCATCATGAGACAAGCCCCAATCGCTGCGCGCACTCCGACAGCATGTCGCGCGCTTCGTCGATGTCGGCCGTCGGCGGCATCGCCAGGATCAGGCGGTCCGCGCCGCGCTCGGAGAGTTTGGCCGCCCGCTCGCCGTCGATCTTGGTGACCAGGTGGCCGAGCGAGAGTTCGAGCGCACCGGGGTCGCGCCCACAGCGCACGGCCTCATCGCGCATCAGCGAGACGAGCTCGGCCAGTTCGGCGCCACCGACACCGAGCGGCTGGAACCCGTCGCCGAGCCGGCCGGCCCGCCGAGCCGCTGCCCTGCTGTGCCCGCCGATGTGAATCGGTATGTGCGCGAGCGGTTTCGGATAGCACATCGCGTGGTCGAAATCGAAGAACTCACCGTGGAAGTCGGCTCCCTCGGAGCGGTCCTGCCACAGCAGCCGCAGCACCGCCAGCTGCTCGTCGGCGCGTCGGCCCCGGCTGGCGAAGTCGGTCCCGCAGGCCTCGATCTCCTCTTTGAGCCAGCCCATCCCCACACACAGCCGCAGCCGTCCACCGGAGAGCGCGTCGACCGTGGCAACCCGTTTGGCCAGCACCACGGGGTGGTGGTTGGGCAGCACGAGCACGCCTGTGGCGAGGCCCAGCCCACGGGTCTGCCCGGCCAGGAAGGCCAGCAGCTCAAGCGGGTCCGGAACCGCACAGTCGGCAGGCAACTCGACGCGACCGGACGCGTCGTAGGGGTAGACGCTGTCGTACTGCGACATGAGCACGGTGTGCTCGACGACGACGATCGACTCGAACCCGCACTGCTCCAGGTGCTTGGCGAAGGCGGCCATGAACGCGGGGTCGGCAGTGACTCCCGCGGCGACGGGCGCGATGACGGCGTATTTCATGGCAGCGGGGGCAGGCCGTTGCTTTCGCGGATGTCCCTGCGGCATTCGCGCCGGGTCTGACCGGTCTGCTGCATGCACACCCGCACGGGCGATTCCTCGGCGGCCGGCAGGGGTTCGTCGGTCGGCTCATTGGTCACCGTCGGGCTCGGGATGTCGCCTTCGGTCAGCGACCAGATCGAGGCGCCGGTGGTCTGCAGCGTCGAGCAGTACGCCGTCGAGCCGTCCGCTGTGGTTCCGGTGCTCCCGACGGGCGAGCAGTCGGCACCGATCACGGCGCCCGGTGCAGCGGCCGGCGTCGCCGTGGTGGTCGGAGGAGCCGTGGTGGTCTGGGGAGTCGTGGGAGCGGGCGCCGTCGGAGTGGGCGCCGTCGGAGTGGGCTTTGCCGTGGTGGTCGGGGCGAGGCCGGCGCGCGCGGCTTCCTCTTCGTCGGCGCGACCGTACTCGAAGGCCGCAACCGCGATCGCCACGACCAGCAGCACGGCGAGGATCGCCGGCACGATCACGCTCGCCCGCCGCAGCGGCCGGTCGGGCCGTTTGGACCGCTTGGGCCGGGTGGCCGCTCCGGCGAGCCGGGTGGCGTCGGCGTCCGGCGGGGCGGCGCCCAGGTGGTGGCCGAGCGCCCTCGCGAAATCCGCGCAGCGCGTGAAGCGGTCCTTGGGGTCCTTGGCCAGGGCCTTGGCCAGCACGGGATCCAGGCCCGCGAGGTCGGGGCGGTCGGCGCCGATCGCCGGTGGGGCCGACGAGAGGTGCTGGCTGATGACGACCGCCGGGTTGGAGTGGTGAAACGGCGGCGATCCGGTCAGCAGATGAAATGCGGTGGCGGCCAACGCATACTGGTCGGCCCGGCCGTCCAGTTTCTCGCCCATCAGCTGCTCGGGCGCGGCGTAGGAGACGGTGCCCACGGTCATGTTCGTCGCGGTCAGCCCGCTGATGTCGTTCTCCCAGCGCGCGATCCCGAAGTCGGCCAACAGGATTCGTTCGCCCCCGGAGTCGGGGTGGGCGAGCAGGATATTCGCCGGCTTGACGTCGCGGTGCAACAGTCCGCCCTGGTGGGCGTAGTCGAGGGCGTCGGCGATGGCACTGATGATCGAGACGACTTCCCGCGGCGGCATTCCATCGGGGTACCGCTCCTGCAGCAGGCGCGCCGCATCGGTGCCGTCGACGTAGTCCATCGAGATCCAGATCTGGCCGTCCGATTCACCGCGGTCGTGCACGCCGACGATGTGCGGATGCCACAGCGTCGCAGCGATGTCGGCCTCGCGCTGGAAGCGCCGGCGGTACTCGTCGTCGGCCGACACCGAGGTGGGAAGCACCTTGAGCGCGTCGCGGCGAGGCAGGCGCGGATGCTGGGCCAGATAGACCTCGCCCATGCCACCGGCACCGAGTAGTCGCACGATGGTGTATCCGGCGAACGTCGCACCATCGGCCAACGGCATGGGCGAAATAGTACGAGACGCAGCTACAGATCGAGCGTCAGATGGCCACCCTCGGCCGCGCGCGAGATGCAGATCAACATCAGCCCGTCGTCGCGTTCGGGATCGGTGAGCAGCACGTCGCGGTGGTCGACGGCGCCCGCGAGCACGCGGGTTCGACAGGTGCCACAGAAACCCTGCTGACACGAATACGGCGCAGCCAGCCCCGACCGGCGCAACGCGGTGAGCAGGGTCTCGTCGGCGCCGACGTCGACGGACTCGCCGCTCGAGGCCACAGTCACCGAGAACGCCTTGCCGTCGACGACCGGCGGGGCGGCGAACCGCTCGAAGTGCAGTTCGACGTCGTCGCGGCCGGCCAGCCGCCCGCGGATCGCGGTCAACATCGGCGCCGGCCCGCAGGCGTAGACCGCGGTGCCGGGTGGGCAGTCGCCGAGCAAATCGTCGGCGGTGGGCAGGCCGCTGACGTCGTCGGTGCGGATGCGGACCCGCGCACGCGAGGAGCAGGAGTCACTAGAGTCGCCGAAGGCCGCGACCTCGTCGACGAACGGGAGGCTGTCGCGACTGCGGCCGGTGTACACCATCGACCAGTCGACGCCGAGGCGCTGCGCCAGGCCGAGCATCGGCAGGATCGGGGTGATCCCGATACCGCCCGCCACGAACAGCAGCCGCTGGGTAGGGGAACCGTAGCCGGGGACGGTGAGCGGGAACGCGTTACGGGGTCCGTGCGAGGTGACGGTCGTCCCGGGCCGCAGCGCGTCGTGCACCTCGATCGACCCGCCGCCTCCGTCGGGGATGCGCCGCACCGCGATGCGGTAGGCGTCGCGGCGCGCGGGGTCGCCGCACAGCGAGTACTGGCGCACCAGACCGCTGGGCAGGGTGATGTCGATGTGCGAGCCGGGACGCCACCGCGGTAGCGGTCCGCCGTCGGCGGCGGTCAACGTCAACGCGACCACGTTCTCGTCGCGCGCCACCACCCGCCGGTCGCAGACCCGCAGCACACGCGTCCGATCCAGTTCGGGCGGCGGCGTGACCCGCCGGGTGGCGGCTGCCACCGTGGCCATTCCGGAGATCACCGCGTCGGCGAACCCCACCATCAGGCTGCGGCGACCCTGCCGCAGGGGGTTGGCCGGCAGTTGCCGGTAGCGTTCCCGCAGACCCATCAAAGGTGCGCGGCGCGCGCGGCGGGTGAGGTGGCCAGGTAGGCCACGGCCCGGGCGGTCGAGCCCATCTCTTCGGGTGAGTAGCCGGGTCGGAAGTAGGCCAGCGTGTTGACGCCGAACAGGGTCCGGAACTTGGGCAGCAGACCGAGTTCGGAGTCGCGCATCCGCATTCGCTGCATCGTCCACCAACCGATGTCGTTGTTCGGATCGGATTTGAGCAGATACCAGGTGCCGCGCTGGAAGAACGCGAACATCGCCGTCGCCGCAAGCATCATGGCCCGGATCCGGTCGGGATAGCTGTTGTGGAAATAGACCGCGACGTCGTGGGCGACGCAGCGGTGCTCGACTTCCTCGCTGCCGTGCCAGCGGAACAGGTCGACCAACGTCGGGTGGGCGTCATGGTCGTCCCAGGACGAGTTGAGCGCGAAATCGCCGAGCACCGCGGTGTAGTGCTCGATCGCCGCGATCAGCCACAGCCGCTCACACAGGTCGTTCAGTCGCCGGTCGGGATCATCGGATTGTGTTGGCGCCAAGACTTTTTCGAACATGTACTCGACGAGGTCGAGCACCGGCGCGGGGTCTACGCCGTTGCCGACGAGGAACTCTCGGATTACGTCGTCGTGGGCGGCGGCGTGCGTCGCTTCCTGGCCGATGAAGCCTCGGATGTCGTCGGCGAGCTTGGGATCGCGCACCAGCGGCAGCGCTTCGTTGTACGTGCGGACGAACCAGTGCTCGGCGGCCGGCAGCACCACGTTGAAAAGGTTGATCATGGTGGAGGCAACCGGATGACCCGGGATCCACTCCAGCGGGATGTCCGATAGGTCGAAATGCACCTTGCGGGCTTGAATCTGGACTGGCCCCGGATCGATCTCCCGGGCGAAGCGGTGCGGTCGCAGCATGTCAGCCTCCTGTCGAAGCCCTGTGTACGCAGTCTAAAAGAGGTAACTGGGAACGCAGGTTTCAGGTTCGCTCGCGCTGTCAATATGTTCGTTCATGGCGGGGATCGAGAGTGTTCTCGAGTGGGCCAAGCAGCAAGTGGCGGCCCGGGTTCCGAAAGCCGATCTGGATCAACGCGACGCCGACTACATCCGGGAGCAGCTCCCGGGTCTGTGGTTGTTGGCGTCGCTGTACTTCCGCGCCGACGTCCGCGGCTTGGACCGCATACCCGCCGACGGGCCGGTGCTGCTGGTGGGCAACCACAGCGGCGGCAACCTGCCCCCAGACACCTTCGTCTTCACGCTGGCGTTCTGCTCGTATTTCGGTGTCGAGCGACCGTTCTATCAGCTCGCCCACAACCTGGTTGTGTCGATGCCGGGGCTGGGCTCGCTGCGCAAGTTCGGCACCGTCGCCGCCAACCACGACAACGCCACGCTGGCGCTGAAGTCGGGCGGGGCCCTGCTGGTGTATCCCGGCGGCGATTACGAGGTGTTCCGGCCGTCGTGGAAGCGCCACGAGGTCGACTTCGGCGGCCGCAAGGGGTACGTGAAGCTCGCTCGCGAGGCCGGTGTGCCGATCGTGCCGGTGGCCAGCGTCGGGGGCCAGGAAGCGGCGCTGTTCCTCGACCGCGGGCAGTGGCTGGCCAAGCTGCTGATGGTCGACAAGACCGCGCGCCTCAAGAGCGTGCCGATCCTCGTCGCGCCGCCGTGGGGCCTGACCGTCAGCGACATGGTGCCGAGGCTGCCCCTGCCGACCAAGATCGCCATCGAGGTGCAGGATCCGATCGAGGCCGACGACATCGCGGCCAGTGACGACGATGTGATTGACAAGAGGGTGCTGACCAGCCTGCAGGCCGGGGTGGATCGGCTGGCGGCCCGACGACGCTTCCCGGTGTTGGGCTGATGCGTCCTCCGGTCGCCGAGTGTGGGCTCGAGTCAAGCGGTACGCCGGAAATGCGTGCGGGCAATCGACGTTCGCACGAAAGTGAGCCCGCTCGATGAGGGTGCAGCGGCGGTGCGTCATCGACGCCGACCGGGACCGGGTGTGGAAGGTGGTCAGCGACCCCGGCTGCTACCCGGAATTCATGTCGAGCCTGGAGCGGTGGGAGACGCTGACCGACGATCCCGCCGGACGCGGCGCCCGCTACACCGTGCACTGGAAGGTGGGCTCGGTGCCCATCGGCGGCACCGTCGAGGTCGTCGAGTTCGACCCGCCGCGCGAATTGTCGTGGATCGGGATCACCGGGGTGTCGCAGCGCGGCCGGTTCCGGTTGCGTGAGACCGAGGACGGCCGGACGAAGGTCATCTTCCGGCTGTCCTACGAGTCGGCGGGGAACCTACTGGGACTGATCGCGGACCGGGTTGCCGCGCGGCAGGTCGGCCGCAATATGAGTAAGACGTTGGCCAGCTTGCGGCAGATGGTAGAGGCCTGAGGCGTCAGGCTGGCGGCGGCGCACCCGCGCCGGGTGCGCCCTGGATCGGTACCACCGGGGTGGGCGTCACCGTGGTGATGCCGTTGCTGCCGACCCTGGGCCCGCCGGACGGCCCCATCTCGGCGATCATGTCGGCCGCCTTCTGGCTGCAGTCGAGCATCAGCAGGATGCGGCCGCCCGAGGTCATCTTCTGCTGGTCGACCAGGCACTCCGCCTGCGGCAGCACGCTGCCGAACGATCCGCCGAACGACCCTTTGACGCCCTGCGACTTCAGGATCTGCAGCGCCTTCTGATACGGCTCACCGACCACGTTGTAGTTGTTCGCCGCCGGCTGGGACAGCGCGATACCGGCGCCGACCAGTGCCGCGGAACCGACAGCGACGAGCCCACCGCTGAGCACAACAAGCTTGTTCACGGCATCTCCCTAGGTCGGCGCGGTGCGAACATATCGCAGTCGGTTCGAATGTGAAACCGGAGGAAGTCCCGCCCGCGTTACACCGTCGGGCGCACCGCGGCCCGCATGATCTCGCCCAGTCTCGCCGCGTCGGCATCCTCGAATACGTCTTCCAGCAGCAGTTTCTTGCCGTCGGGACCGCTCAGCGGCACCCGCCAGTTCGGATACTCGTCGGTGGTGCCCGGCTGGTTCTGGGTGCGCAGATCACCGACCGCGTCGGTCAGCGACAGCGCCAGCAACCGCGAGGGTGTGCGACCGAGATAGCGGTGCAGCGCCTCGACGATCTCGGTGACGCCGATGTCCTCGGGGTCGCCGCTCAGTAGGCCGACGCGTCGCAGTTCGCTCAACCATCCGGCCTGCTGTTCGCGGTCGGCGGCCAGTTCCTCCTCGGCGGGCCGGGTCAGCAGGCCGAGTTCGTCGCGGAGCCGGACGTGTTCGCCGGCCAGGTAGCCGGCCGTCGGAGGGAGATCGTGGGTGGTGACCGCCGACAGGCAGTACTCGCGCCAGCGCTCGGCGGGAAGCGGCCCACCGTCCCCGTCGCGGTCGGCCTCGAACCACAGGATCGACGTCCCGAACAGACCGCGCTCACGCAGGTGGTCGCGCACCCACGGCTCGACGGTGCCGAGGTCCTCGCCGACGACGACGGCTCCCGCCCGGTGCGCCTCCAGCGCGACGATGCCGATCATCGCCTCATGGTCGTAGCGCACATAGGTGCCTTCGGTGGGAGGCGCGCCCCGCGGGATCCACCACAGCCGGAACAGCCCGATGATGTGGTCGATCCGCACGCCGCCCGCGTGTCGTAGCACGGCGTTGACCAGTGCGCGGAACGGCTCGTAGGCGAGCTTCTCGAGTTGGTCCGGTCGCCACGGTGGCTGCGACCAGTCCTGGCCGAGCTGGTTGAACTCGTCCGGTGGCGCACCCGCCGTGACCCCGAGTGCCAGCACGTCCTGCAGTGCCCATGCATCCGCCCCGTTGGGGTCCACCCCGACCGCCAGGTCATGCATGACGCCCAGGCTCATGCCCGCCTGCAGGGCGGTGGCCTGCGTCGCGGTCAGCTGGTCGTCGAGCTGCCACTGCAGCCAACGGTGGAAGTCCACGGCCTCGGCGTTCTCGGCGGCGAAGTCCGCGACGGCCTCGCTCGCCGGGTGCTGAAGCTCGGGTGGCCAACGATGCCAGTCGGCGCCGTGCCGCTCGGCGAGCGCACACCAGACGGCGAAGTCGTCCAGGCTGCCACCCTCGCGCTCGCGGTAGGCGGCGTAGGCGAGCTCGCGCCCCGCAGAACGCGGCACCGCGTATACCGCCTCCAACGCGGCGCGCTTGCCCCTCCACGCGGCGTCGCGGTCGATCTGGTCGGTACGGCCGGCCCGTGCCTGCAGGTACTCACGCGCCTTGCGCATCCGGTTGCGACGACGGACGTAGGCGTACTCGGGGACGGCCTCGACGCGCAGGTAGATCGGGTTGACGAAGCGACGCGACGTGGGCAGGTAGGGCGACGGTTCCATCGGCGCGACCGGAGCGGCCGCGTGCAATGGGTTGACCAGGATGAAGCCCGCGCCATGTCGGGCCGCCGACCATACCGCGAGATCGGTCAGGTCGGTCAGATCGCCGATGCCCCAGGACCTTTCAGACCGCACACTGTACAACTGGGTGGCCAGCCCCCACTGCCGGCCGGTAGGAGGTTGCAATGACGCCGGCGAGACGATGATCGGCGTGCTCGTCTCCGCCGAGTCCGCCTGCAGGTGCAGCCGGTGGTATCCGATCGGGAGGTCGGCGGGCAACTCGAACGTCGCCTCGCCGATCAACCTGCCGTCCAAGTCGTAAGGCGGCCGGTTGTTTTCGACCTGACGCAGATTCGCGCGGACCGTCCCGTCCTCCAGGTGGATCCGGAGTGCCACCGGGCCGCCGTGCGTGACGTGGACCCAGAACGGCGACGTGACACCGGCCCGGCCGACGATCGTCGGCGGCAGGCGACGCCCCCAGTATTCGCGGTCGTGCGCGGTGAGCGCGGCGGCGCGGTCGTCCTCGGTGGCGGCCGGGACACCGAGCGCCGCGAGCACCGAGATCAGCGTCGACTCGGCAACGGGCACTCGCGTGCCGGTCCAGTCCTCGTATTCGGCCGCGACACCATAGCGTCGCGCCAACTCCACCAGCGATGCGGCGGGCAGCTCAACCTGGACTGTCATGGCGCCAATCTTGCCTGGCGGGGAAGCGACTCGCGGATCGACACGATCCGGTGCGTACCCACCGTGAGACCAAGGCGAACCCACAGCGAAGAAACCGCCGCAACTTCGGCGGTCGCGGCACGTTCGGCGGTGATCTGCTCTGTTCGTCCTCGCGTAAGGTCGCCCGCATGGCGGCCGACCGGTTGGACACGGCGCGGGCGCAGCACCGGCGGGCCCGGATCGCGGTGGCCGCGCTGTTCTTGAGCAACGGCGCGATCTTCGCCAACCTGCTTCCGCGTTATCCGGAGATCAAGACCGACCTGCAGTTGTCGAACGCGGTGTACGGCGCGGCGATCGCGGCGTTCTCGGCCGGCGCGCTGGTCGCCGGACTCACCGCGGCGGCGCTGATCCGGCGTTACCGCTCGTCACGGGTGGCGGTCGTCGGCACCGTCGGGATCGCCGCGTTCGTCGTGGCCGCCGGCCTGGCATCGAGCCCGCTGATGCTCGCTGCGGCGTTGTTCGTCGCGGGCGCATCGGATGCGATCACCGACGTCGCACAGAACGCCCACGGGTTGCGGCTACAGCGCAGCTACGGCCGCTCCATCATCAACTCGTTTCACGCCGTATGGTCCGCGGGCGCGATCGTCGGCGGGTTGATGGGCGCCGGGGCGATCGCACTCGGCATCTCCCGGACCACGCATCTGACGATCGCCGCGGCGCTGTGCTGCGCGGTGGTCGCGTTCGCCTACCCGTATCTGCTGAAGGGACCCGATCACGACGACCATCCGGCCGCGCACCTGACCGGTACGGGTGGCGCCGGGACGGCGGTGTACGTCGCACTGCTGGCCCTGGTGGTGATCGCGGTCGCGGGCGCCACTGTCGAGGACGCCGGAAGTTCTTGGGCCACACTGTATCTGCGCGACAGCCTGAATGCGCCGGGCGCAGTCGCCGCCTTCGGGTACATCGCGCTGGCCGGGGCGATGTTCGTCGGGCGGCTGATCGGAGACCGGCTCGTCGACCGGTTCGGCGAACGCGCGGTCGTGCGCGCCGGCGGCGTCCTCACCGCTGCGGGCATGGGTGCGGCGCTGGCGTTTCCGTCGGTGCCCGCCACGGTCGGCGGGTTCGCCGCCGCAGGTTTCGGGGTGGCCACCTTGATCCCGGCCGCCATGCACCGCGCCGATCAGCTTCCCGGCCTGCGGCCGGGCAGCGGGCTGACGGTGCTGACCTGGCTGATGCGGATCGGGTTCTTCGGCGCGCCGCTGATCGTCGGGCTGGTCGCCGATGCGACGAGCCTGCGGGTCGGTCTGCTCAGCGTTCCGGTGGCCGGCGTGGTGGTGCTCGCGCTGGCCGGTGTGCTCAGTGCGCGGCACCCGCCAACTCGATCGTGAGCACACCCGCCACGATCAGCGCGATGCCGGAGGCCATCACCCAGGTGAGCGGCTCGGCGAACAACACCCGTGCGATCAGCGCGACGAGCGCGACCCCGCACGCGGTCCACACTCCGTAGGCGATGCCGACCGGCATCCCGAGTCCCAGCGTCAGCCACAGCAGGTAGAACGACGCCAGGTAGCCGAGCACCACTGGGGCGATCCAGGCCTTCTTGCGGAAGCCGTCGGAGGCCCGCAGCGACAGCGTCGCGACAACCTCGATCGCGATGGCGCCCGCGAGCGTCCACCACATCACGTCTCGGCCGCCCGATGCGAGCCGAGCTCGATGAGCAGGACGCCGGCGATGATGAGCCCGATGCCGGCGACGATCGGCCAGGTGAACGGGTCGCCGAACAACACGGCCGCCAGTACCGCGGTACACGCGGTGCCCAACGCGCCCCAGATGCCGTAGGCCACCCCCACCGCAATCCCGGCGCGCAACACCATCGTCAACAACACGAACGCGCAGAGATAGCCGAGGACCACCACAAGCAACCACACCGAATGGTCTTGAGAGGCACGCAAAGACAACGTCGCCGCGACCTCAGCGGCGATGGCCCCGGCGAGCAACGCCCACTTGATCACGCCACCAAGCTATCGGAGGCCAGCCGTGCCCCGCGTAGCCTGGTGAGGCAGTTTTCCGCCGACGCCAAGGAGTCCTGATGACGGCCGATGCCGGGCGCACCGCCGACGACGGTCCGGTCGTCGACACCGCGGGCGGTCCGGTCCGCGGCGTCGACGACGGAACCGTGAAGGTGTGGAAGGGAATTCGGTACGCGGCGCCGCCTGCGGGGGAGCTTCGCTGGCGACCGCCGCAACCGCCCACACGCTGGTCCGAGCCGGCGGACGCCACCAGGGTCGGCCCGGTGTGCCCGCAGCCGACCGATCCGCGGATCCCGCTCGATCTCGGGGCGCCGCAGGGCGACGACTGCCTGACCCTCAATGTGTGGGCCGCCTCGGACACCGAGCCGGGAGCGGGTAAGCCCGTGATGGTGTGGGTGCACGGCGGCGCCTACGTCCTCGGTTCGTCGGCGCAGCCCCTCTACCACGGGCGTGCACTCGCAGCAGGCGGCGAGGCAGTGATTGTCACCGTGAATTACCGGGTGGGCGCGCTGGGGTTCCTGGACCTGTCGGAGTTCGGTGACGGGTTCACGACCAACCTCGGCCTGCGCGATGTGCTGTTCGCGCTGCAGTGGGTCCGCGAGAACATCGAGGGGTTCGGGGGAGACGCGGATCGGGTGACCGTCTTCGGCGAATCCGCCGGCGCCGGGATCATCACTACGCTGCTGGCCAGCCCGGCCGCCGCGGGGCTGTTCGGAGCGGCGATCGCACAGAGCTCACCCGCGACGTCCATCTACGATCGCGAGCGTTCGCGGCGCGTCGCGAAGCTGTTCCTCGACGAACTCGGCGTGCGACCCGACGAAGCCGACCGGTTGCCGTCGGTGCCCACGGCGGCGCTGCTGGCGGCGTCCAAGCGGGTGTTCGACGACATTCCGGTGCGCACCCCGGGCACGCTGGCGTTCGCGCCGATCATCGACGGCGATGTGGTGCCGGCGCATCCGGTGCAGCTGGCCCGCGACGGCCGCACGCATCCGGTCCCGCTGATCATCGGAACCAACAAGCACGAAGCCGCGCTGTTCCGCTGGATGAGGTCGCCGCTGATGCCGATCACGCCCAAGGCGATCCGCGCGATGTTCGCCGAGATCGCCGCCGAGCAGCCGGATCTGCAACTGCCCGAGGAGGAACGGATCCGCGCTGCCTACCGCGGCCGCGGCAAGGCCATCGGCATGGGCGTGGCTCGCGACATCGGGTTCCGGATGCCGTCGGTGTGGTTCGCCGAGGGCCATCGCGAGGTGGCACCGGTCTACCTGTACCGGTTCGACTTCGCCACCCCGATGCTGCGACTATTGCGCCTCGGCGCCGCGCACGCCACCGAACTGCCTTATGTATGGGGCAATCTGGTCGCCGGCCCGAAGGATCCCACCTTCAAGCTCGGCGGGCTCAAAGCGGGTCGGGCGGTTTCGGCGCGGATGCGGCGGCGCTGGCTGAACTTCGCCGTCGACGGCACGCCGGCCGGCGGGCCGGGCGATCCGGTGTGGCCGCCCTACCGCGATCCCGGCCGCGCCACCCTGGTCATCGACGCCCAGGACCGCGTGGTCGACGACCTCGACCACGACGTGCGCACCGCGTGGGGCGATCAGGTGCTCAGCTTCCGCTGAGCCGTATGCTTTTTCCGGAGGTTTCGACGTGGACGCGAGTGCTGCCTTGTCGCACGTGTTGCCACCGCTGATGCACGACCCCGTGACATTCGCGGTGCCGTTCTTCTTGCTGCTGCTGGTCATCGAATGGACCGCCGCCCGCAGGCTTGCGCACGAGGAGGTCGGAGCCGCTTCGGCGGCGACATCGGAATCCGGGCGCGCACCGGCCGGGGCGTATCAGCGGTCCGACGCTTGGGCCAGCATCTGGATGGGCGTCGTCTCGATCGGCACCAGCGGGGTGCTGAACTTCATCGCGCTGCTGGGCTACGCGGCATTGTTCGTCTACGTCGCACCGTGGCAGTTACCCGCCGACGCCTGGTACACGTGGGTGATCGCGATCGTCGGCGTGGACTTGCTCTACTACGTCTATCACCGGATGGCGCACCGGATCCGGCTGATCTGGGCGACCCACCAGGCGCACCACTCCAGCCAGTACTTCAACTTCGCCACCGCACTACGGCAGAAGTGGAACATCAGCGGGGACGTCTTCTTGCGTGCGCTGCTGCCACTGTTGGGCGTGCCGCCGTGGATCGTCTTCGCCAGCTTCTCGATCAACCTGATCTACCAGTTCTGGATTCACACCGAGCGGATCGGCAAGCTCTGGGCGCCAATAGAATTCGTCTTCAATACACCGTCACACCACCGCGTGCACCACGGCATGGATCGGCAATACCTCGACAAGAACTACGGCGGCATCTTGATCGTGTGGGACCGGATCTTCGGCAGTTTCGCCGCCGAAACCGTCCGCCCGCACTACGGACTGACCAAGCAGGTCGACACCTACAACATCTGGACGCTGCAGACGCACGAGTATGTGGCGATTGTCCGCGACGTGCGGCGGGCGTCCCGCTGGCGCGACAAGCTGGGGTACATCTTCGGCCCGCCGGGCTGGATGCCCGCCAAGCTGAGCGTCGTGTCGGAGGAATCCGCCGCGGTTACCGCGTAGCCGGCACCGGGCCAGGAACAGAGGTTCTTCGAGGCCGGCCTGACGGCTGCGAAGTCTATGCTCACGGTAGGCGACGGCGACGAGTCCGGAGGATCAACCACCATGACCCAAGCAGGACACGGGAGAGTCTCCCCGGAGCCGCATGACCACGTCGTGAACATCTATCACGCCGACGATGATGTTGTTGATGATGTCAGCCGCTACCTGGCCGACGGGTTGGCTTCCGATGACGCGGTGGTGGTCATCGCGACTTCGGCACACTGCGATGCCTTCGCCCGTCGGCTCGCCGAGCACGGTGTCGACCTGCGCGCAGCCCGTGGAACCGGCCGCTACCGCGCCCTGGACGCCGCGGAGACGTTGGCGAAATTCATGATCGACGGCGCCCTGCACCGGGACCGATTCGTCGAGGTGATCGGCGGAGTGATCACCGCGGCGAGCAGTGGCCGACGCCGGGTGCGCGCGTTCGGGGAGATGGTGGCACTGCTGTGGGCCGCCGATGACGTTGCTACGGCGATCGAGCTCGAAGCCATGTGGAACGACCTTCTGGCCAGTCATGAGTTCTCCCTCTATTGCGCCTATCCTGT
This sequence comes from Mycobacterium sp. IS-1556, assembly GCF_001499985.1. Lineage (NCBI taxonomy): Bacteria > Bacillati > Actinomycetota > Actinomycetes > Mycobacteriales > Mycobacteriaceae > Mycobacterium > Mycobacterium sp. IS-1556. The sequence continues at coordinate 105,827 of NZ_LQIM01000003.1, read as the reverse complement.
GGACATCCTCACCACTGCCACCGATCTGGTTAGCGTGCAACAGGTTTGCGCTCAGCACTCCAGCGTCGTGGCGCCCAAGACATACGGGTCGGCTGACCCCGGTGTCGAGGCCGCGCCAAGTCGAAACGAGGTCGTTCGCGACCTGGAATCAACGGAGTTGTACGTCCCGGTGCCAAGCGCCGTGCGGGCCGCCCGCCAGTTCGTCAACGACCGGCTGAAGGCATGGGGCAGAGACGCGATCATCGACAACGCATCCCTTGTCGTGTCCGAACTGGCGACAAACGCCATAATCCATGCCGCTTCCCCCTTCCGCGTATCGATCAGCCGCACTCACGCCGCGGTGGAAATCGCCGTTGAGGACCTGAGCCCGGATCGCCCTGTCCTCGATCGGGCACGCCAAGCAGCAGGCGGTAAAGGACTCCTGGTTGTCGATGCGCTGTGTAGTCGGTGGGGCGTCGACGCCGGCCCCCATGGCAAGTCGGTCTGGGCGGAGATCTCCTCGTCAGACAGAGGCCGCAGCGATGCAGCCTGATCTTCGGCAGGCTCGGCCTGCGGGGACTGCACCGAGGGCCTCCGGGTTTTTCGACAGCGCACGGGAAACCGGCTGCAACGATCACGCCTGCTGGGCGTACTCGACCCGATCCGAGCGCGACGCCGCCGCGGCGGAGTGGTTATTGGAAGGCGCCAAGCTCGGGCAACGACCGATCGCGGTCACCGCCGATGACGACGCCGGTGCTGGATTACTCGCCGCAATCACTGACGCCCCCGGGGCTGATTCCCTGCAAGAGGTCGTCCATGTCGGCATCGATGAGCTTCACGACCTATCCGCGCCGATCGACGTGGATGCCCAGCTTGCCCGATACTCCGATGCGGTGGGAAAGGCGATTGCCGACGGCTACCGTGGCCTTCGCGTGTTCTGCGACATAACGCCGCTCATCGCAGACCCGACTCGCCACGCCAGCCACGCTCATTGGGAACATGTCGCCGACGCGTGGATGGCCCAAGGCAATCCGATGGCCGCGCTATGCGCCTACGACATCGGCGTGATCGATGATCAGGCCGAAGCGGTGATGGCCCTGCACCCCCTTCGCCATGGCCCCGCCGGCTCCTGCACCCCGTTCGGCTTGTACTGCAGAACATCCGGCCCGGTCCTCGACGGCGAGATCGATGCCTTCGGCGTGCCCGCCCTCGTCGGCGCGCTCGCGGCGCTTCCAGACGGCCCCGTCGACCTCGACGTGAGCGAACTGTCGTTCCTTGGCGTTCGGGCTGCCGCAGCCCTGGAGCAGGCATGCCAATCACAGCTACGGCTGGTCGGCGCGCCGCCCATCGTCCATCGGGTCTGGCAGATCCTCGGCTTCGACATGCGGATGCTCCACTCGCGACGGTCGGCGTCGTAGTGTCCGCGAGGTGGACACCGTCTTCGACGCCCCGGTCGATCCTGGTCAGGTAGAACGTTCGCTGGCGGCGAGTGCGCCGGGTTCGGTCTGGCTGACTGCCCACAGTCCGACGACTCGGCCGCAATACCCGGCGCTGACCCTGCCGGTCACGTGCGATCTGGTCGTCGTCGGTGGTGGATATACCGGGTTGTGGACGGCGCTGCACGCCGCGCGTCGCAACCCGAACCAGCGGATCGTGCTGATCGAGGCCAATCGGATCGGATGGGCGGCGTCCGGGCGCAACGGAGGCTTTGTGGAGGCCAGCCTCACCCACGGCACTGCGAATGGAAAAGCGCGCTGGCCCAACGAGATTCACACACTCGAGGCGATGGGGCGGGACAACCTCGACGGTATGGAAGCGGAGATCCGGCAGCTGGGTCTCGACGCCGAATGGCAACGCACGGGCATGCTGACGGTAGCCACGGAACCTCATCAGGTCGACTGGCTGCGACAGGCCGCGGCCGACGGGCAGGGGCAGTTCCTCGGCAGGGCGCAAGTGCAAGCCAAGGTGCGGTCGCCGACCTACCTCGGGGGCTGTTCAGCGCCGACACCTGTGCGTTGGTGCACCCCGCCAAGCTGGTGTTCGGACTCGCCGCGGCGTGCCGGGACGCCGGCGTGCGAATCTACGAGCACACCAACGCCACGCAGCTGGATTCCGGTGGCGTCGGTCTTCGGGTGCACAGCACGCCCGCGGTGATCACCGCCCGGCGGGCGGTACTGGCCACGAACGTCTATCCGAGCCTGCTCAAGCGAAACCGGTTGCACACGGTCCCGGTTTACGACTACGTGCTGGCCACCGAGCCGCTCACCGACGTCCAGCTGGACCGCATCGGCTGGCGCGACCGACAGGGGATCAGCGACTGCGCCAACCAGTTCCACTACTACCGCCTCACCATGGACAACCGCATTGTATGGGGCGGTTACGACGCCGTCTACCACTTCGGACGCAGGGTCGACCCCGGCTACGAGGACCGGCCGGCGACGTACCGGCGCCTGGCTGCGCACTTCTTCCTCACCTTTCCGCAGCTCGACGACGTCCGCTTCAGCCACCGCTGGGCTGGTGCGATCGACACCAACAGCCGGTTCTGCGCGCACTGGGGACTCGCCAGGGACGGTCGCGTCGCCTACGTCAACGGGTTCACCGGGCTGGGGGTGGGCGCCTCGCGGTTCGCCGCCGACGTGTGTCTCGATCTGCTCGACGGCCGACCCACCGGCCGCACGGAACTGCAGATGGTGCGCGAGCGGCCGATGCCGTTTCCGCCGGAGCCGCTGGCGAGCATCGCCATCCAGGCGACCCGCTGGTCACTGGACCGCGCCGACCATGAAGCCGGGCACCGCAACGTTTTCCTGCGGACGCTTGACGCCCTCGGCGTAGGGTTTGATTCCTAGCCCGTGGCGAAAATGCGGCCGGGGCGTAACACGACGGTGATCTTCGCCGATGGGCAAGTGACGGGACCATCGTCGAGTGGTTGCTCCGTATCGGGTGCGGTTTTCCGCATGCTCGCCCGGGTATATGGAGCCCGCAACGCGCGGGTGCCCGAGGCTTAATCGGCCCGAGGAGCGGAGGCGACAGTGCGCCGACCATGGAAACGCGTACTAGCGGCCGCGGCCGCCCCGATCGCGGCGCTCGCGCTCTGTTCCGCGCCCGCGCAGGCAACCCCGGGTGTGTTGGTCTATCCCGGCATGGAAATCCGCCAGGACACCAACGTCTGCACGCTGGGCTACGTCGACCCGCAGGCGCGGATCGCGTTCACCGCCGGACACTGCCGGGGCAGTGGGCCGGTCCGGGACCGGGACGGCAACCTCATCGGCATGCAGACCGTGTTCCGCGACAACACGCCCAACGGCGCCACCGTGGACACCAACCATCAGATCGCCGATTGGGAGGCGATCGCGCTGGCCCCCGACGTCGCGGTCAACAACGTCCTGCCCGGCGGCAGGGTGCTGGTGTCGGACCCCGCTGTGGTGCCTGCGCCGGGGCAACCGGTGTGCCATTTCGGCGTGGTCACCGGTGAGAGTTGCGGCAACGTCGAGGCGGTCAACAACGGCTGGTTCACGATGGCCAACGGCGTGGTCAGCCAGAAGGGCGACTCCGGCGGGCCGGTGTATGTCATCACCCCCGACAACCGGGCGGCGCTCATCGGCATGTTCAACAGCACCTGGGGCAAGTATCCCGCCGCGGTGTCGTGGCACACGGCCAGGCAGCAGGCGAGCCAAGACGTCATCTCCGCCGCGTCGGCGAGTTCGGTGCCATAAGGCGGCAATCTAATAAAGCTTGACTTATATAAGTCGTGGCTTTACCTTGAACCGGTGCACGCGTTCGACGTCCTCGGGGACCCGGTGCGCCGTCGCATCCTCGAACTGCTCGCCGACGGCGAGATGTCGGCCGGTGCGATCGGCGCCACCATCTCCGAGGAGTTCGCGATCACTCAACCGGCTGTCTCGCAGCACTTGAAAGTGTTGCGCGACAACGGCTTCACGTCCGTACGACCGGACGGCCAACGCCGGCTCTACGCGGTCAACGGCACGGCGCTGCAGGACGTCGACCAGTGGCTCGATGCGTTCCGCCGCTTCTGGACCCCGCCGCTGAATGCGCTCGGCACCGAGATCGCCCGCGGAAAACGACAACGACGAAGGAAGGCTCCATGAAGGACATCGACGTCGACCATCAAATCAACGCGGTCAGGCGCACCGTCGGGACCCGCACGATCGACTCGGGGGAGGCGCGCGTCGTGACCATCAGCCAGGTCCACGACACCGACCAGGAGGATCTCTGGGACGCGGTCACCACCGCCGAACGCATCGAGCGGTGGTTCCTACCGGTCTCCGGTGAGCTCAAACTCGGCGGCTCTTACCAGTTGCAGGGTCACGCCAACGGCACGGTCCTGACCTGCGATCCGCCGAAGAACTTCACCGCCACCTGGGAGAGCATGGGCAGCGTCAGCTGGATCGACGTCAGCGTCGTCGGCGAGGGCGTCGACCGGGCCCGTCTTGTGGTCGAGCACATCGCGCAGGTCGATGACGACACCTGGCGTCAGTTCGGGCCCGGCGCCGTGGGCATGGGCTGGGACTCCATGCTGCTGGGCCTGGCACTGCACTTGGCCACCGGCGACTCCGTCGATCCGGCCGAAGGGCAAGAGTGGACGACCACCGAAGACGGGCGCCGCTTCCTCAAACTGTCCGGCGAACAGTGGTTCGCCGCCAACGTCGCTGCCGGGGAAGACCCCGAAGTCGCACGCGGCTCGGCCGATCGGTGCCTGAAGGCGTACTACGGCGAGGAGTAACTAGAACACGTTCTAGCCTTCGCGGCCGGGCGCGGATATCCTCGACCCGATGCATGCCCAGACACCTGTCCAGATCGCGTGGGTGACGCGGGACCTCGAGGCCACCGAACATGCGCTCACCACGTTGTTGGGCGCCAAGAAGTGGGTCCGCATGCCCGACGTCCACTTCGCACCGGATGCGTGCACCTTCCGCGGTGAACCGGCGGATTTCGTCGCGAACATCTCGCTGAGCTACGCCGGTGACACGCAACTCGAGCTCATCGCGCCCGTGTCCGGGCGCAGCGTCTACACCGAATTCCTCGACAGCACCGGGCCTGGGCTGCACCACATCTGCGTCGAGAAGTCTTCCGTCGAGGAGTTCAACGGCGCGGTTGCCGGCGCCGAGGAGGTCGTCGCCCAGGGGGTGATGCCCGGCGGGATGCGGTTCGCGTACGTCGCCGCGCCGGCGGCCGGCGTGCCCTATGTCGAGATCGCTTACATCCCAGCCGAAATCAAGGCATTCTTCGAATACATCAAACAGGAGCAGAAGTGAGCACCCAGATTCCCGACGCCCCCGACACCGTCGCCGCGGCCGATGTGACGGCATGGTCCGACGAGGCCGACGTCGTGGTGATCGGCTTCGGCATCGCCGGCGGGTGCGCGGCCGTCAGTGCCGCGGCCGAGGGTGCGCGGGTGCTGGTCCTGGAGAGGGCAGCGGACGCGGGCGGCACGACGTCGATGGCCGGCGGACATTTCTACCTCGGCGGCGGAACCGCCGTGCAGCGGGCGACCGGGCACGACGACAGCCCGGAGGAGATGTACAAGTACCTCGTCGCAATGTCACGTGAGCCCGAGCACGACAAGATTCGCGCGTACTGCGACGGCAGCGTCGAGCACTTCGAGTGGTTGGAAGCCCTCGGCTTCGAGTTCGAGCGCAGCTACTACCCGGGCAAGGTGGTGGTTCCGCCGGGCACCGAGGGGCTGTCGTACACGGGCAACGAGAAGGTGTGGCCGTTCTGTGAGCAGGCCAAGCCCGCGCCGCGCGGCCACTCGGTTCCGGTGCCGGGGGAACTCGGCGGCGCGGCGATGGTGATCGACCTGTTGGTCAAGCGCGCCGCCGATCTGGGCGTGCAGATCCGCTACGAGACGGGCGCGACCAATCTGGTGGTCGAGAACGGCAGCGTCGTGGGGGTGCAGTGGAAGCACTTCGGCGAGACGGGCACCGTGCGGGCCAAGGCCGTCGTCATTGCCGCGGGCGGGTTTGCGATGAACCCGGAGATGGTGGCGCACTACACGCCGGCGCTGGGGCAGAAGCGAAAGACCAAGCATCACGGCGAGGTTGAGCCCTATATCCTCGGCAATCCGAACGACGACGGCCTCGGCATCCGGTTGGGCATCTCGGCGGGCGGGGTCGCCAAGAACCTGGACCAGTTGTTCATCACCGCCGCCGCCTACCCGCCCGAAATTCTGCTGACCGGCATCATCGTCAACAAGAACGGTGAGCGGTTCGTCGCCGAAGACTCCTACCATTCGCGCACATCGGCGTTCGTCCTGGAACAACCGGAGCAGACGGCGTACCTGATCGTCGACGAGGCGCACATGGAGATGCCGGAGATGCCGCTGATCAAGTTCCTCGACGGGTGGGAGACCATCGAGGAAGTCGAAGCCGCACTTGGCATTCCGGATGGCAAGCTGGTGGCGACGCTGAACCGCTACAACGAGCACGCCGCCCACGGCGAGGACCCGGATTTTCACAAACAACCGGAATACCTTGCCGCCCAAGACAACGGACCGTACGCGGTGTTCGACCTGTCACTGGGCCGGGCGATGTACTCGGGGTTCACCATGGGCGGGCTGGCGGTGTCGATCGACGGTGAGGTGCTGCGCGAGGACGGCTCGGCCGTTCCCGGGCTCTACGCCGCGGGCGCGTGCGCATCGAACATCGCCCAGGACGGCAAGGGCTACGCCAGCGGAACGCAACTCGGCGAGGGCTCGTTCTTCGGCAGGCGCGCGGGCGCACACGCCGCCAAGCGTTAGACCGGCACCGGTTCGTCGCCCTCGATGCGACTGAAGCGCCACTCGCCCTCACCAAGCAGTTCCAGCTCATGGCTGTGATGCTGTTCGACCGTCTTGCGGTGGCTGACGCTGACCAGGATCGTGTCGGGAAGTCGTGTCCGCACCAACTGGTAGAGCAGGAACTCCACCCCCTCATCGAGCGCGGACGTCGACTCGTCGAGGAACACCGCCTTGGGCTTGGTCAGCAGGATGCGCGCGAACGCGATGCGCTGCTGCTCGCCGGGGGATAGCACCTTGGCCCAGTCCTGGACCTCGTCGAGTCGGCCGACGAGATGGGGCAGTGCCACCGCTTCGAGTGTGCGCTCCAACTCTCGGTCCTCGATCGCGCCACCCTCGTTCGGATAACTCACCACGGCGCGGAGGTCCCCGAGCGGCACGTAGGGCAGTTGCGACAGGAACATCGTCTCGTTCGGCCCGCACGGCCGTGTCAACGTGCCGGACGTGAACGGCCACAACTCCGCGAGGCTGCGCAGCAGAGTGGTCTTGCCGACGCCGGACGGACCGGTGACGACCAGCGTCTCGCCGATCTCCAGCCGCAGGTCGAGCGGGTTGATGAGCTGCCTGCCGTCCGGGGTGCGGACCTCGATGTCGTCGAGTCGGACGCTGCCGTCGGCGCACGGGGTGGTGGTGATCTCCGGCAGCGCCCGGCCTGCTTCGTTGGCCAGCACCAACCCGTGCAATCGGATGATCGCCGCACGGTAACCGGCGAACTGGTCGTACGCGTTGCGGAAGAACGACAGGCCCTGTTCGATATTGCCGAACGCCGCCGCGGACTGGTTCACCGCGCCGAGCGTGATCTCGCCGTTGAAGAACCGCGGGAATTGGAACAAGTACGGCGGTACCACGATGATCTGGTCCATCGACAGGTTCCAGCCGTAGAACCCCATCATCCGGTTGATGTAGCGCTTGTAGTTGGACACCACGGGGGCGAAGAGTCGGCGAAGGCCGGTGCGCTCGGCGATTTCCCCGCGATAGAACGCGACCGCCTCGGACGCGTCACGCAGCCGCACCAGCGCGTACCGGAACGCCGCGTTGAACTTCTCGTTGTTGAACGAGAGCGAGATGATCGGCCTGCCGATCCAGAATGCGAAGACGGATGCGAACAGGACGTATGCGATCAGGATCCAGAACATCGCCTTGGGCACCTCGCCGACGACCGGCAGCGTGAGGGGCCCAGACAGTCCCCAAAGGATCACGGTGAACGAGATCATCGAGACGACGGCGTTGACAGCGCCGAACAGCAGCGTGGAGGTCGAGGTGTTGTTCGGGGTGTTGGGCAGTCCGCCGACGCCGGCGGTGAAGATGTCGATGTCCTGCTGGATGCGCTGATCGGGGTTGTCGATCGTCTGGTCGATGAACCGGCCCCGGTAGTACGCCTTGCCGTCGAGCCAGTCGCCGGTAAACCGATCGGTCAGCCAAACCCGCCACGCGAGCATGAACCGTTGCGTGATGAACAGGTCCAACATGATCCGTGCGACGTGCAGAACAGCTAGCAGAGCGAATACCCGCATCGACAACCAAAACCCGTCCCGGCCCGAATCCTTGATCGCGTCGTCGCCGGTACCCAGACCGGACGCGACCACCTGGAAGCTGGTCAACATGTCGTTGCCCTGGTACGTGAAGAGCACCGAAAGTCGAACACCGACGATCACCGACAGCAGGATCACCGCCAGCCAGAGCCAGACCTTGACGCTCTCCGGGCCTTTGAAGTAGTCGCCGGTGATGCGCCAGAACTGTCTGCCCCACTCCGTGAAACGGGCGATCAGCACAAGGATCGCCAGGGTGCACACTGCCGCGACCGCCCACGCCTGGCCGATCCATGTCAGCGACGCCAGAAGCTCGTTGCCCCAGTCCAGCGTGGGGGCGAACATTCCCTCTTCCATTCGGGCAAGGTACCTCGACAACCTGTCGGAGGCGCTGCGCCGGTCTCACTGCCGGTCGCGCGTCGACCCTCGAGCGCCGCGGCTCTCTATGCTGCCAGCATGAGCACCGACGCTGCGGCTCCTGACGCGGTGAACGCGGGACACGTGATCGCCCGGCGGTTGCGGGCCAGCGGCATCGACACGGTCTTCACGCTCTCGGGTGGGCACCTGTTCTCCATCTACGACGGCTGCCGGGCGGAGAACATCAGGCTGATCGACACCCGCCATGAGCAGACCGCCGCGTTCGCCGCCGAGGGTTGGTCGAAGGTGACGCGGGTGCCGGGCGTGGCGGCGTTGACGGCCGGTCCCGGAGTCACGAACGGCATGAGCGCGATGGCGGCCGCGCAGCAGAACCAGTCGCCGCTGGTGATCCTCGGCGGCCGCGCGCCGGCGTTGCGGTGGGGGCAGGGCAGCCTGCAGGAGATCGACCACGTCCCGTTCGTCTCGCCGTTGACCCGGTTCGCGGCCACCGCGGAGTCGCCGGACGCCGTCGGGCGGCTGATCGACGATGCGCTGCGGGCAGCGGTCGGGGCGGGCGGGGCGCCATCGGGGGTGTCGTTCGTCGACTTCCCGATGGACCACGTGTTCAGTGAGACCGCCGACACTGGTGGGCCCGGAGCGCTGAGCCGGCCGCCCGCGCAGGCGCACGCCGAGGGCGATGCGGTGGACGTCGCAGTGCGACTGCTGGCCGGGGCGCGGCGGCCGGTCATCATGGCCGGGACGAACGTGTGGTGGGGCCACGCCGAGACCGCCCTGTTGAAGCTTGCCGAGTCGCTGCGCATCCCGGTGCTGATGAACGGGATGGCTCGCGGCGTTGTGCCCGCCGACCATCAGCTCGCGTTCTCGCGGGCGCGGTCGAAGGCGTTGAAGGAAGCCGACGTCGCTCTGGTGATCGGTGTGCCGATGGACTTCCGCCTCGGCTTCGGGGGCGTGTTCGGAGCCGACACTGCGCTGATCGCCGTCGACCGGGTGGCCCCCGAGCGGGCACCAGCGCGACCGGTCGCCGCCGGTTTATTCGGTGACCTCACCGCGACCTTGTCTGCGTTGTCGGCGGCCGCCACGCCCGACCACGAAGCGTGGATCGCAGACCTCCGTGCGGTGGAGACCGCGGCGCGCACCGCCGAGGCTGACGAACTTCGTGACGACCGCACGCCGCTGCACCCGATGCGGGTGTACGCCGAGCTCAATACGATGCTGGACCGCGACGCGATCGTGGTGATCGACGCGGGCGACTTCGGTTCATATGCGGGCCGCCTCATCGACAGCCACGTGCCGGGCGCCTGGCTCGACAGCGGCCCGTTCGGCTGTCTGGGCTCGGGGCCCGGATACGCTCTGGCCGCCAAGCTGGCCCGGCCGGACCGGCAGGTCGTGTTGTTGCAGGGCGACGGCGCCTTCGGGTTCTCCGGCATGGAGTGGGATACGTTGGTACGACACGGGGTTCAGGTGGTGTCGGTGATCGGCAACAACGGAATCTGGGCGCTGGAGAAACATCCCATGGAGATGTTGTACGGCTACTCGGTGGTGGCCGATCTGCGGCCGGGCACCCGGTACGACGAGGTGGTCACGGCTCTCGGCGGGCACGGCGAACTGGTGTCGACGCCCGCCGAGCTGCGACCCGCCCTGGAGCGGGCGTTTTCCTCGAGCCTGCCGGCCGTGGTCAACGCGCTGACCGATCCGACGGTGGCGTACCCCCGCCGGTCGAACCTGGCGTAGGTCCTGTTGCGGGTGAGCGCGACGAAAATCAGTCGACGCGTTCGAGATTCGCACCGATGCTGGAGTCATGGAGCTGCGCTTTCACGATTCCGCCGACGAGTTCCTCGCGATCGCCGAGCCGGTCTATCGCCGTGACCCGATCGCCAACACGATCGAGTTGACCGTCCTGCGGGCCGCGCTGCCGGACGACGCGCTGCTGCTGTCACTGTGGCAGGACTCGGAGATCCTCGGCGTGGCGCTGCAGACACCGCCATACCCCTTGGCGTGCAACGGTATTCCCGCCGAGCACATCGATGCCGTCGCCCGCGATGTCGCGGACAGGTGTCCCGACCTCACCGGTGTGCGCGGTGCTCGCCACGCCACTACCGCGTTCGCCGACGCCTGGAGTGAAAGCACGGGTCGAGTAGCCGCCGTCACGCTCGAGGAGCGGCTGTACCGGCTCGGGACGTTGCAGCCGCCGGCACGTGTCGCGGGTTCGGCTCGCATCGCGGCGGACCCGGATCGCCCCGTGCTGGCCGATTGGGTGCAGTCGTTCTTCGCCGAGACGCCCGGACATCCCGACACCGCGGGCGGCGTATTCGTCGACGCCGCGATGGGCCGCGGTGACCGGTTCGTGCTGTGGGACGTCGACGGCACGCCGGTGAGCATGGCGCTGCTGCGCTCGGCCGCGGCCGGGGTCTCGCGCATCGGTCCCGTCTTCACCCCCGCGAACCGCCGCGCGCACGGCTACGGCTCAGCCGTCACCGCCGCGGCCGCACAGGGGGCGTTGAATCGCGGCGACGCCGGCGTCGTGCTGTTCACGGACCTGGCCAATCCGACGTCGAACGCGATCTACCAGAAGATCGGGTTCGAGGCGGTGTCCGACTCCGCGCGCATCGATTTCCGGCCGCTCGATTGAGCGCGACGGTGCGCGACCTGCAGTCCGGGGGCCGCGTACGGTAGCGGTGTGGTGAAGACGAAGACCCGCAATTCAGGTCGTGTCAGCAGCAGGTTCTGGCGGCTGCTCGGCGCCAGCACCGACCGCGACCAGGCCCAGTCGATGGCCCAGGTGCGCGGCTCGGCGGAGTTCGACGAGAAGGCCGCGGCGCTCGACGACGAACAACTGCGCAAGGCCGCCAAGTTGCTGATCCTCGACGACCTCGCCGAGTCCACCGACATTCCGCAGTTCCTGGCGGTCGCCAGGGAAGCCGCCGAACGGACGACCCAGCTCCGTCCTTTTGATGTGCAGCTCCTCGGCGCACTGCGAATGCTCGCCGGCGACGTGGTCGAGATGGCCACCGGTGAAGGTAAAACCCTGTCGGGCGCGATCGCGGCGGCCGGTTATGCGCTGGGCGGCCGGCGCGTGCACGTCATCACCATCAACGACTACCTGGCGCGTCGCGACGCCGAGTGGATGGGCCCGCTGCTGGAGGCGCTGGGCCTGACTGTCGGCTGGATCACCGAGAGCTCGACGGCCGACGAGCGCCGCGCGGCCTACAAATGCGACATCACCTACGCCTCGGTCAACGAGATCGGCTTCGATGTGCTGCGCGATCAGCTGGTCACCGACGTGGCCGACCTGGTCTCACCGAATCCCGACGTCGCGCTGATCGACGAGGCCGACTCGGTGCTCGTCGACGAAGCGCTGGTGCCGCTGGTCCTCGCGGGCACCAGCCACCGCGAGACCCCGAAGGTCGAAATCATCCGGATGGTCGGCGAACTCACGCCCGGCGTCGACTACGACACCGACACCGACAGCCGCAACGTGCATCTCACCGAGATCGGCGCGCAGAAGATGGAAGCCAAGCTCGGCGGCATCGACCTGTACTCCGAGGAGCACGTCGCCACCACACTCACCGAGATCAACGTGGCGCTGCACGCGCACGTGCTGCTGCAGCGCGACGTGCACTACATCGTCCGCGACGACGCCGTGCATCTGATCAACGCCTCCCGCGGCCGGATCGCCCAGCTGCAGCGCTGGCCAGACGGTCTGCAGGCCGCGGTCGAGGCGAAGGAGGGCATCGAGACGACCGAGACCGGTGAGGTGCTCGACACCATCACGGTCCAGGCGCTAGTCAACCGGTACCAGACGGTGTGCGGCATGACCGGCACCGCGCTGGCCGCAGGCGAGCAGCTGCGCCAGTTCTACAAGCTCGGCGTTTCGCCGATCGACCCCAACAAGCCGAACATCCGCCAGGACGAAACCGACCGCGTGTACGTCACCGCGGCGGCCAAGAACGACGCGATCGTCGAGCACATCAAGGAGATCCACGAGACCCGGCAACCGGTGCTCGTCGGCACCCGCGACGTGGCCGAGTCAGAAGAGCTGCACGAGAAGCTGGTGAAGGCGGGCGTTCCGGCGGTGGTGCTCAACGCCAAGAACGACGCCGAGGAGGCCGCGGTGATCGCCGAAGCCGGCAAGCTCGGCAGCATCACGGTGTCCACCCAGATGGCCGGCCGCGGCACAGATATCCGCCTCGGCGGCTCCGACGAGGCCGACCACGACGAGGTCGCCGAGCTCGGGGGGCTGCACGTCATCGGCACCGGCCGGCACCACACCGAGCGGCTCGACAACCAGCTACGCGGTCGCGCCGGGCGCCAGGGCGACCCCGGCTCGTCGGTGTTCTTCTCCAGTTGGGAAGACGACGTGGTGGTGGCGCATCTGGAACCGAACAAGCTTCCGATGGACAGCGACGACGACGGCCGCGTCGTGAGCCCTAAGGCGGCCACTCTGCTGGATCACGCGCAGCGCATCGCCGAAGGCCGGATGCTCGACATCCACGCCAACAACTGGCGCTACAACCAGCTGATCGCCCAGCAGCGCGCGATCATCGTCGAACGCCGAAACACGTTGCTGCGCACGCCGACCGCGCGCGAGGAGCTCGCCGATCTGTCGCCGAACCGCTACGAGGAGGTCGTCGAGCGGCTCGGCGAGGAGAAGCTGGAGAAGATCTGCCGGCTGATCATGCTGTACCACCTCGACCGAGGATGGGCCGACCACCTGGCGTATCTGGCCGACATCCGGGAGAGCATCCACCTGAGGGCGCTGGGCAACCAGACACCGATCGACGAGTTCCACCGGATGGCCGTCGACGCGTTCGCCTCGCTGGCCGCCGATGCGATCGAAGCGGCCCAGCAGACATTCGAGACCGCATCGTCGATCGAGGACGAGCCCGGGGTCGACCTTTCCAAACTGGCCCGCCCGACCTCGACGTGGACGTACATGGTGCACGACAACCCGCTCGCCGACGACTCGCTGTCGGCGCTGAGCCTGCCGGGCGTGTTCCGCTAGGTTGAGTCCATGACCGAGGCGCATGGCCAAGCGCCCTCGCCGCCGGACGAGGCGGGTCAGGCCCGCGACCGGGTGCTCACGGTGCCCAACGTGCTCAGCGTGCTGCGCCTGGTGTTGGTGCCGGTCTTCCTCTGGCTGCTGCTGGTCGTGCACGCCAACGCCTGGGCGGTGGCGGTGCTGATGTTCAGCGGGTTCTCCGACTGGGCCGACGGCAAGATCGCGCGGCTGGTCGACAACCAGTCGTCGCGGTTGGGGGAGTTGCTCGACCCGGCCGTCGACCGCATCTACATGCTCGTGGTCCCGATCGCCATGGCGATTCAGGGCTCGCTTCCGTGGTGGATCGTGCTCACGCTGATCGGCCGCGATGCCGTGCTGGCCACGACGCTGCCGTTGCTACGCAGCCGCGGCCTGACCGCGCTGCCGGTCACCTACGTCGGCAAGGCCGCCACGTTCGCGTTGATGTCCGGGCTGCCGCTGATCCTGTTGGGGCAGTGGGACGCGACCTGGAGCCGGGTGGTGCTGGCCATCGGCTGGGCCTTCCTGATCTGGGGCCTGGTGATGTACCTGTGGTCCGGTCTGCTGTACCTGATCCAGGTGGGCATGGTGGTGCGACAGCTGCCGAAGGTGACGCGATGAACGCGCGCGCGACGAGCCCGGACGCCCGATGACGCAGAGCTTCCGCAGAACGCTCGGCGGTTACGACCCGCAGGCGGGCCGCAACGCCCACGAGGCGGACCGACCGACGCTGATCCCGGTCCCGTCGCTGCTGCGGTCGTTGCTGACCGACCACCTCGACCCCGGGTATGCGGCGGCGGCCGAGGCCAAAGCCGCCGGTCGGGTGCGGCCCCGGTGGCAGACGTGGATCTGGCAAGTGGCCGGTGCGTTGCTGCTGGTGGTGGTGTTCGCGGTTGCGATGGCCCAGGCCCGCGCGACCGCCCCGGGCGTCCGCGAGACGCAGCAGGTGCTCGCGGGCAGCGTGCGGACGGCCGAAGCCGACACCGCGGCCATGACGGCCCGCAGGGACACGCTGGCCGCCGAAGTCGACGACGAACGGCGCAACCGCCTCGAAGGCGATGCACGCGGCCAGCAACTGCTGGAACGACTCGACGGGGCGAACTTCGCTGCGGCCGCCACACCCGTGATCGGCCCCGGCCTGACGATCACCATCACCGACCCGGGCGTATCCGCGGACCTCAGCGACGTGTCGAAGGAGCGGGTGCCGGGCAGCCGGCAGGTGATCCTGGACCGCGATCTTCAACTGGTCGTCAACTCGCTGTGGGTCAGCGGCGCCGAAGCGCTGTCGGTGGGCGGTGTGCGGATCGGACCCAATGTGACGGTCCGACAGGCGGGCGGCGGGATCCTGGTCGACAATCAACCGATCAGCAGCCCATACGTCGTCCTCGCGATCGGACCGCCACACGCGATGCAGGGCGTGTTCGACCGCAGCCCCGGCCTGCAACGACTTCGACTGTTGGAGGTCTCCTACGGCGTCGGAGTCAGCGTCAGCACCGGTGACGGGCTCGAACTGCCCGCCGCCTCCGTCCGAGAAATCAACTTCGCCAAGGAGATTGGGCCGTAGACACAGAGATGAAGTCAGACACATGATCGGAATCGCCGCACTGGTCGTCGGCATCGTGCTCGGGCTGGTCTTCCGCCCCGACGTTCCCGACTTCGTCCAGCCGTATCTGCCGATCGCGGTCGTCGCCGCGCTCGACGCCGTCTTCGGCGGGCTGCGAGCGTATCTGGAGCGCATCTTCGACTCGAAGGTGTTCGTGGTGTCGTTCGTGTTCAACGTATTGGTCGCTGCGCTGATCGTCTATGTCGGTGACCAGCTGGGCGTCGGCACCCAGCTGTCGACGGCGATCATCGTCGTGCTCGGGATCCGGATCTTCGGGAACGCAGCCGCGTTGCGGCGCAGGCTATTCGGCGCGTGACGCATGAGTGAGCACACCCCGCAGCACGAGCAGCCGGAGCAGCACGGCCGCCACGAGTTGCCGCCCGATGCGCCCGCACCCGACCTCGACGAGTTGCGAGGAGGGCGGGGCACCCGGTCACAGCTGATCTTTCGGGCGCTGGCGGTGCTGCTCTGTGTCGTGCTCGGCGTGGCGATCGTCACCCAGGTGCGGCAGAACGAATCCGGCGATGCGCTGGAAACCGCCCGGCCCGCCGACCTGTTGGTGCTGCTCGATTCGCTGCAGCAGCGGGAGGCCGCACTCAACACCGAGGTGAGCGACCTGCAGCGCACACTGACGCAGCTGCAGGCGTCCGGCAGCAGCGACCAGGCCGCGGTCGAGAACGCGCAGGCCCGGCTGGCCGCACTGTCCATCCTGATCGGCACCGTGGCCGCGACCGGGCCCGGCGTCACGCTGACCATCACCGACACCGCGCCCGGCGTCCCCGCCGAGACGCTGCTCGACGTGATCAACGAGCTCCGCAACGCCGGCGCCGAGGCCATGGAGATCCGCGGCGGGGGACCGGGTCAACAGACCTCGGTGCGCGTCGGCGTCGACACCTGGGTGGTCGGCGACCCCGGCGCCCTGGTGGTCGACAACTCGCCGATGAAGCCGCCGTATTCCGTTCTGGCCATTGGTGATCCACCCACCCTGGCCGCCGCGATGACCATTCCCGGCGGCGCCATGGACAGCGTCGAACGCGTCGGCGGGACCATGACGGTGCAACAGTCCGACCGGGTCGACGTGACCGCCTTGCGACAACCGAAACAGCGCCAATACGCTCAGCCAGTCAAATGAGGGTCAGTGGCCAACCACGCCGAACGCTGAAGAACGAGGAGCGCCGTGAGCGAAATCCCAGCCGACCTGCACTACACCGAGGAACACGAGTGGGTGCTGCGCACCGGCGACGACACCGTGCGGGTCGGGATAACCGACTATGCGCAGTCGGCGCTGGGGGACGTCGTGTTCGTCCAGCTGCCCGACGTCGGCGCCGAGGTGACGGCCGGCGAGTCGTTCGGCGAGGTGGAGTCCACCAAGTCGGTGTCGGACCTCTACGCTCCCGTCACCGCCAAAGTGGTTGCGGTGAACGGTGATCTGGAGGGGAACCCGCAGCTGGTCAACTCCGACCCCTACGGCGAAGGTTGGCTGGTCGAGTTGCAGACCGACGCCGGCGCATTGGAGGACGCGCTTCGCGGGCTCCTCGATGCCGACGGCTACCGCAGCACGGTGACTGAATGACGGGTTGTTAGGGTTCTGCACACCGGACGCCAACTAGGGGCCGATCCGGCGGTGGTGGGCACAATCACGTCCACTGCGCGGTACGGTCAAATCAGACGCGGTATCGCCACAGCAGCCAGTTAGGAGCAGCGGGTGACGGAAAACGACCGGAATTCTGGGACCGACCAGACGTCTGACGAAGTCACCGTGGAAACGACATCGGTCTTCCGCGCCGACTTCCTCAACGAACTGGACGCCCCGGCGACGGCGGGCACCGAGGGCGCCGTCTCGGGCGTCGAAGGTCTACCTGCCGGTTCGGCGCTGCTGGTCGTCAAGCGTGGGCCGAATGCGGGCTCCCGGTTCCTGCTCGACCAGCCCACCACGTCGGCCGGGCGGCATCCAGACAGCGACATCTTCCTCGACGACGTCACGGTGAGTCGTCGGCACGCCGAGTTCCGGCTCGAGGGCGGCGAGTTCCAGGTGGTCGACGTCGGCAGCCTCAACGGCACCTACGTCAACCGCGAACCCGTGGACTCCGCGGTACTCACCAACGGTGACGAGGTGCAGATCGGCAAGTTCCGCCTGGTGTTCCTGACCGGGCCCAAGAGCGACGACAGCGGTCCGGGCAGCTAAGTGAGCGCGCCCGACACTCCCGCGCTCACTGGGATGTCGATCGGAGCGGTCCTCGATCTGCTGCGACCGGACTTCCCGGACGTGACCATCTCCAAGATCCGGTTCCTGGAGGGCGAAGGCCTGGTCACCCCCGAGCGCACCGCGTCGGGTTATCGGCGGTTCACCGCCTACGACTGCGCGCGCCTGCGGTTCATCCTGACCGCCCAGCGTGACCAGTACCTGCCGTTGAAGGTGATTAAGGCGCAGCTCGACGCGCAGCCCGACGGCGAGCTACCCCAGAGCGGATCCGCCTACGGGGTGCCGCGTCTGGTGCCGGTAGCGGCCGACGGTGATGCCGGGGCGGTTTCGGCGGTGGCGCCGACGCAGGTGCGGCTGTCGCGGGAGGACCTGTTGGCCCGCTCGGGCGTCGACGATGAACTTCTGAGCGCGCTCGTGAAGGCCGGGATCATCACCACCGGACCCGGCGGATTTTTCGACGAGCATTCCGTGGTGATCGCGCAGTGTGCGCGGGCGCTGGCGGATTACGGTGTCGAGGCCCGGCATCTGCGGGCGTTCCGCTCGGCGGCCGACCGGCAGTCCGACCTGATCGCCCAAATCGCCGGACCGATCGTCAAGGCCAACAAGGCCGGCGCCCGCGACCGCGCCGACGACCTGGCGCGTGAGGTGGCGGCGCTGGCGATCACGTTGCACACATCCCTGATCAAGTCCGCGGTGCGCGACGTACTGGATCGCTGAGGATTAGACTCGAAGCGATGGCTAACAGGCTGGCTTCTTCGGCGCGGAGGGCAGACACAGATGGGTGAGGTTCGTGTGGTCGGCATTCGCGTGGAGCAGCCTCAGAACCAGCCGGTCCTGCTGCTGAGGGAGTCCAACGGCGACCGGTATCTGCCGATCTGGATCGGCCAGTCAGAGGCGGCCGCGATAGCGCTCGAACAGCAGGGAGTCGAGCCGGCCCGGCCGCTGACCCACGACCTGATCCGCGATGTCATTGCCGCGCTTGGTCATTCGCTCAAAGAGGTACGCATCGTCGACCTGCAGGAAGGCACCTTCTACGCCGACCTGATCTTCGACCGCGACATCAAGGTTTCGGCGCGGCCGTCGGACTCGGTGGCGATCGCGCTGCGGGTCGGGGTGCCGATCTACGTCGAGGAGGCGGTGCTCGCGGAGGCCGGCCTCATCATCCCCGACGAGAACGACGACGAGGCAGCGGGCGCGGTGCGCGAGGACGAGGTGGAGAAATTCAAGGAGTTTCTCGACAGCGTGTCGCCCGACGACTTCAAGGCGACCTAGCCGGACGACGATCACGCGGCGAGGCACGAGCCGCGTTGAGGAGTCTGGCCATCGGACCTAGCCGGACGACGATCACGCGGCGAGGCTTCCTGGGCTTTTAGTCACGGAAACGTCTCGTCGCTTCGACACGCGGCGCGCGTTTTCCCCATCTACGTTTGGGGCAGCCATACTTTGGTGGCCGGACCACTGATGGGCAGTCGAAGGCACGGCGCAAAGCGTATGCTCGACACACTCGGGCTTGGCAGGATGTGCGCCCACGCAGGTCACAGACGCGGGTTCGATCGGCGAGAGGAATCGAGAAGTGGGAGACACGCCACGTCAGGAGCAGCTGGATCTCACTGCTGCTAGCGGCCCCGCGGATTCGGAACTGACGGCACCTTCGGAATCGACATCAGAACCCGTGCAGGCGGGACTCTTCCCCGACGACTCCGTCCCCGACGAGCTGGTCGGCTATCGGGGGCCGAGCGCCTGCCAGATCGCGGGCATCACCTACCGGCAGCTGGACTACTGGGCGCGGACGTCGCTGGTCGTGCCGTCGATCCGCGGCGCGGCCGGCTCGGGCAGCCAGCGGCTGTACTCGTTCAAGGACATCCTGGTTCTCAAGATCGTCAAGCGGCTGCTCGACACCGGCATCTCGCTGCACAACATCCGCGTCGCCGTGGACCATCTGCGTCAGCGCGGGGTTCGCGATCTGGCCAACATCACGCTGTTCTCCGACGGCACCACGGTTTATGAGTGCACGTCGGCCGAAGAGGTGGTCGACCTGCTGCAGGGCGGCCAGGGTGTGTTCGGCATCGCGGTGTCGGGCGCCATGCGGGAGCTGACCGGCGCGATCGCCGATTTCCCGGGTGAACGGGCCGACGGCGGCGAGTCGATCGCGGCGCCCGAGGACGAGCTGGCCTCCCGCCGCAAGCACCGCGACCGCAAGATCGGCTGACCTTTCCTCTCGCGAACAGGCGCAAACTGCCCTGTTTCGCGGCTTGAAAGGGACAGTCTGCGTCTGTTCGGCGTACAGGTGAGTGTCCAGCTGGGCGTGTAGACGCGCACGGCTAGCGGTAGAATCGCCCGTGCATCGCCCTGGTGCGGGAGAGTTCCGTGACCGCCAGTCACGGACGCCGAAGGAGCAACACCTCTCCGTCAACCTCTCAGGCCCCCGGACCGCGTCAGGCCCCGATGCCTCTGGAAAGCGGTAAGCCCACAGCTATGGGGCGCTTACCCGCCCATGGGGAAAGGCGTTTCTCGCCGCCAGGAAGCGGCGGGCCGGGAAGCGCCGAATCTCTCAGGCGCCCGGTCCGGGTCGACGACAGAGGGAGAGGAACCCACACGGTTTCTCTATGCGACTGGAGCATCCCCCAGTGTTCGATCACCACCAGCACAACTTCGCCGACCGCCACATCGGCCCGGATGCCGATGCGGTCGCGACGATGCTGAAGACCATCGGTGTGGGTTCGCTCGACGAACTCGCCGACAAGGCGCTGCCGTCGGGCATCCTCGACACGCTGTCCGCCGACGGCCTTGCCCCCGGCCTCGACCACTTACCCGCGCCCGCCACCGAGGAGGAGGCGCTGGCCGAACTGCGCTCGCTGGCCACGCTGAACACGGTGGCCGTGTCGATGATCGGACAGGGTTATTTCGACACGCTGCTGCCGCCGGTGTTGCGCCGCAACATCCTTGAGAATCCCGCCTGGTACACGGCGTACACGCCGTATCAGCCGGAGATCAGCCAGGGCCGCCTGGAGGCGCTGCTGAACTTCCAGACCATGGTGACCGACCTGACCGGTCTCGAGGTCGCCAACGCCTCGATGCTCGACGAGGGCACCGCGGCCGCCGAGGCGATGACCCTGATGCACCGGGCCGTGCGTGGTCCGTCGCACCGCCTGGCCGTGGACGCTGACGTGTACCGGCAGACCGCCGCCGTGCTGGCCACCCGCGCCGAGCCGCTGGGCATCGAGCTCGTCAGCGCCGACCTCACACGTGGCCTGCCCGACGGAGACTTCTTCGGCGTCATCGTGCAGTTGCCCGGCGCCAGCGGATGCGTCAACGACTGGACCGCACTGATCGCACAGGCACACGAGCGGGGTGCTCTGGTCGCCGTCGGCGCCGACCTGCTGGCGCTGACGCTGCTCACCCCGCCCGGCGAAGTCGGCGCCGACGTCGCGTTCGGCAGCACCCAGAGGTTCGGCGTACCAATGGGATTCGGCGGACCGCACGCCGGTTACCTGGCCGTGCGCGCCAAACACGCCCGGCAACTGCCCGGCCGCCTGGTCGGGGTGTCCGTAGATGCGGATGGGTCGCCGGCCTACCGCTTGGCCCTACAGACCCGCGAACAGCACATCCGTCGCGACAAGGCGACCAGCAACATCTGCACCGCGCAGGTGCTGTTGGCCGTGATGGCGGCGATGTATGCCAGCTATCACGGCGCAGACGGCCTGACCGGGATCGCCACCCGCGTGCACGAGCGGGCGCGGGCCCTGGCCGCCGGCCTGTCAGCGGCCGGTGTCGACGTCGTGCATCGCGCGTTCTTCGACACGGTGCTGGCTCGAGTGCCCGGGCGGGCGGGTGCGGTGCGTGACGCCGCGAAGGCGCGCGGGATCAACGTCTGGCTGGTCGACGACGATCACGTGTCCGTGTCGTGCGACGAGGCCACCACCGAGGCCCATGTGGCGGCGGTGCTGGCCGCGTTCGGCGCGACACCGGTGGACTCGGCGTTCGACGGGCCACGCATTACGACGCGGACGTCGGAGTTCCTCACCCATGCGGCCTTCACGCGGTATCGCACCGAAACCGAGATGATGCGCTATCTGCGGTCGCTGGCCGACAAGGATATCGCGTTGGACCGCAGCATGATTCCGCTCGGATCGTGCACGATGAAGCTCAACGCGGCCGCGGAGATGGAGCCGATCACCTGGCCGGAGTTCGGCCGGCAGCACCCGTTCGCGCCGGCCTCCGACACCCCCGGGTTGCGCAAGCTGATCGCCGATCTGGAGAAGTGGCTGACCGACATCACCGGCTATGACGCGGTGTCGCTGCAGCCCAACGCCGGCTCGCAGGGCGAATACGCGGGTCTGCTGGCGATCCAGGCTTACCACGCCGAACGCGGCCAGCCGGACCGCGACGTCTGCCTGATCCCATCGAGTGCGCACGGCACCAACGCGGCATCGGCCGCGCTGGCGGGGATGCGGGTCGTGGTGGTGGCGTGCCGGACGAACGGGGACGTCGATCTCGACGACCTGCGGACGAAGGTCGCCGAGCATGCCGATCGGTTGTCGGCGTTGATGATCACCTACCCGTCCACCCACGGCGTCTACGAACACGACATCGCCGACATCTGTGCGGCCGTACACGACGTCGGCGGCCAGGTCTATGTCGACGGCGCCAACCTCAACGCGCTCGTCGGTCTGGCCCGGCCCGGTCGCTTCGGCGGCGACGTCAGCCACCTCAACCTGCACAAGACGTTCTGCATCCCGCACGGCGGCGGTGGACCCGGGGTGGGGCCCGTCGCGGTGCGCGAACACCTCGCGCGCTACCTGCCCGGTCATCCGCTGGCCGGCGAACTCGGGGGCAAGCACGCGGTGTCGGCGGCGCCGTACGGGTCGGCGTCGATCCTGCCGATCACGTGGGCCTACATCCGGATGATGGGGGCCGGTGGGCTGCGTGCGGCGTCGCTGACCGCGATCGCGTCGGCCAACTACGTCGCCCGCCGCCTCGATGAGTACTACCCGGTGCTCTACACCGGCGAGAACGGGATGGTCGCCCACGAGTGCATCCTGGACCTGCGCGCGATCACCAAGCAGACCGGAGTGACCGTCGACGATGTCGCGAAACGGTTGGCGGACTACGGTTTCCACGCTCCGACCATGAGCTTCCCGGTCGCGGGCACGCTGATGGTCGAGCCCACCGAGAGCGAAAGCTTGGCCGAGGTCGACGCGTTCTGCGAGGCGATGATCGCCATCCGCGCCGAGATCGACCAGGTCGGCTCGGGCGAGTGGCCCGTCGACGACAATCCGCTGCGTAATGCGCCGCACACCGCGGAGTCCCTGCTGGTGGCCCAGTGGGACCATCCCTACACCCGCGAGCAGGCCGCCTATCCGCTCGGCAAGAACTTCCGGCCGAAGGTGTGGCCGCCGGTGCGTCGCATCGATGGGGCGTACGGCGACCGCAACCTGATGTGCTCGTGCCCGCCGGTCGCCGCGTTCGCCTAGTTCCCCGTTCCGCCGACTGTGGGCTCAATGCATGCGTCGCCGCAGCAAGCGTGCGGGTAACACCCGTTCGGCGCCCGTTTAGCCCACGAAGTTGGCGATCGCCTCGGTGAGTTCGGGGCCCGCCGAACTCGTCAGATTCTGGTAGTTGCCGCCGCTGGCCTCGGCGACGGCCTGCCAGGTCTCGCGATCGGAGTCGGAGCCGAAGTCGATCACGTTGACGGCTACCGGCCGTGCCGGGTCGAACGCGCCGCGGATGTAGGCCTGCAGACCTTCGCCGTCCAGGCTCTGGTCGGTGTGCGGGCCCGTTGTGATCACCAGGATCGAGTTCTCTTGGCCCTGACGGTAATTCGCCATCGCCTCGGTGTAGACCAGGCGCAGCGTGGTGAACGACACCGCGCCGCCGCCCGATGCGGACTGCTCGTCCAGCGCCGAGGTGAGGGCCGCCGACCGCGGGGCACCGTTGACCTGGTCGGACAACGGTCCGGTGCTCACCTCGGAGCGCCCCTCGGTGCCGTCGAAGGTCCACAGGCCGACTGCCGCCGAGGGCGGCAGCGCCTGCAGCCGGGCTGTCAGCGCGGCGACCACGTTCTCGAGCCGGGACTGGCCGCCCTCGTCGGTGGGCATCGACTGGTCGAGCATGATCGTCACGGCCGGGTTCGCCGCCGGCGCAGTCAGCGCATTGGCAAGCGTCGCCCGCATCTCGTTGTCGCCGACCGACAACGGCGCCGGCAGCGGAGCGAAATCGATGACGTCGCTGTCCGGCGGGGTCGCGCCCTCGGCGCGGAAACCGGCTTTGGAGAGTTCGGCCAACTGCTCGGGTTTGCGCATGAACCGGGCGAATTCGCTGGCCGCGCTCTTCTGTTCCTGCGACAGCCCGTCGCCCTCCAGCAGCACCGTCGGAAAATCGGCGACGGCCGGTGGGCCGGGCGGCAGCCAGGAGGCAACTGTCTTGCCCGCGTCGGGCAACTGGGCGCTGCGCTGGTACAGCTGCTGTTCGGTGGTGATGACGGCGTGCACCGGCGCTGTGGCGGGATCAGCCGCGTTGAGCAGCGCGTCCATCGCGGTCGAGGCCTTCTTGTCCGCCAGCTTCGGCTGATTGGCCACCAGCGTGTTCACCGCTCGCGTGCCGTCGCTCGGCGGCGCACCGGCCGGTGCCGAGGCCGCCGCGACCGCCTCGGCGGCCAGATAAGACGCATCGCTGTCGCCGCTGAGCGGCAGCGACAGGCGAAGGGAACCCCAGCCGGGGAGGTTCAGCTGCTCGAGCGACGCCGGGCTGGCCTGCAGCCGCGGCAGCGTCGACCAGTTCTGTTGTGCGAGAGCGCCCTTGAGTTGCGGCCGCACGGCCAGCAGCACCGGCGAGGTGACCAGCGAGCGGCTGTCGATGATCGTCTGGGCGCCCGCGGAAGCCTCGAGCCGCGCGGCGGACACCGAGCTTCCGGGGATCCACAGGGCCGGCCGATCGCCGAGCTCGGCGGGCCAGGGTCCGATGAACCCGTTGACCACCTGGTCGGATTCGGCCGGTTTGACGCCGATCTTGACGCACCGGTCGGCGACCGGGGCAGCGGTTTCGTTGTAGCGGTCGGCCAGCGTCTGGATGTGCGCGGCGATGGCCGGGTCGGCGACCACCGCGACGGCCAGTTCGCCGTCCACGCAGCGCGCCGCGGCCTGGTCGCTGCGGTCGGACAGCGCGTCCCCGAAGAAACGCCACAGGATGACCGCGCCGACGGCGACGACGACGGCGACGAGCGCGGCGATGACACCGACGCTGACGCCGCGCCTGCCGGCGGTCACCGCGCGATGGCTGCCGGTCCATTCACCGCCCTCCCAGTCGCCGCTGTGCTGCGGGCCCGACCTGGGCCCAATGCCCGGCGGGGGAGCCGAGCCGCTGCCGCTCTGCGACTCGGGATACTCGGGTCCGTCGTAGTCCTCGTAGGCCTCGTAGCCTTCGTAGTCCGACTGGTCCGGGGAGTCGTCCCGGTAGTCGCCCGGGTATTCATCCGAGTGCTCGGGACGATCGTCGGGATAGCCGAACCCCCCGAAGTAGCCCGCACCGCGCTCGGGTTCGGTCCCGCCGAGCCGGTCGAATCGCTCGGTCCGGGACTCGTCGTGTCGGTCCTCACCTGCCGAATCTTCGGGATCCGGTTTGCTGTGCCTGCCCACTTCCGCCCTTACCCGCGACGTCGACCGGTCACCGGATCACGCACCGTCGCTTGCGGCCTTATATTCGCGCCGCCGGCGGTGCAGGATCGGTTCGGTGTAGCCATTCGGCTGCTCGGCGCCGGACAGGATCAACTCCTGCGCGGCCTGGAACGCGATGCTGTGGTCCGGATCCGTTGCCATCGGCTTGAATTCGGGATCCTGCTCGTTCTGTTTGTCGACGACGGCCGCCATCCGCTTGAGGCTCGCGACCACGTCGTCGGGCGTGATCACGCCGTGGCGCAGCCAGTTCGCCAGCAACTGGCTCGAAATCCGAAGTGTGGCACGGTCTTCCATCAGTGCAACATTGTGGATGTCGGGCACCTTCGAGCAGCCGACGCCGGCGTCGATCCAGCGCACCACGTAGCCGAGTATCGACTGGCAGTTGTTGTCGACCTCCTCGCGGATCTCCTCGGGCGCCCAGGCCAGCTCCTTGGCCAGCGGCACGGTCAGCAGCTGGTCGATGCTGGTGCGCTTCTTGCCCTCGAGCTCCTTGTGCACCGCGTAGACGTCGACTTCGTGGTAGTGCATGGCGTGCAGGGTGGCCGCGGTCGGCGAGGGGACCCACGCGGTGGTGGCCCCGGCCTTGGGCTGGCCGATCTTCTGTTCGACCATGTCGGCCATCAGGTCGGTCATCGCCCACATGCCCTTGCCGATCTGGGCCTTGCCGGAGAAGCCGGTCGCAAGCCCGAGGTCGACGTTCTGATCCTCGTAGGCCTGGATCCACTGGGTGCTCTTCATCGCGCCCTTGCGGATCATCGGACCCGCCTCCATCGAGGTGTGGATCTCGTCGCCGGTGCGGTCGAGGAAACCGGTGTTGATGAAGACCACCCGGTCCGCGGCCGCCTTGATGCACGCCTTGAGGTTGACCGTGGTGCGGCGCTCCTCGTCCATGATGCCGATCTTGAGCGTGTTGGCCGGCAGTCCGAGCACGTCCTCGACGCGGCTGAACAGTTCGACGGTGTAGGCCACCTCGTCCGGGCCGTGCATTTTCGGCTTGACGATGTACACCGAGCCGGTCCGGCTGTTGACCAGCGGCCCGTTATCGTCGCCGGACTTGAGGCCGTGCATCGCGATCAAGCTGGTGAACAGCGCGTCCTGGATGCCTTCGAACACCTCTCGGTATTGCTCGCCGTCGGCGCCGTTCACCGTCATGAGGATCGCGTCGTTGGTCATCAGGTGGCCGACGTTGCGCACGAACAGCAGGCTTCGACCGGGCAGCGTCAACTCGCCGCCATCCGGGGTGGTGTAGGTGCGGTCTTCGTTGAGCTTACGGGTGAACGTCTCACCGCCTTTGCTCACCTCTTCGGTGAGATCGCCGCGGTTGAGCCCGAGCCAGTTGCGGTAGCCGAGCACCTTGTCGTCGGCGTCGACCGCGGCCACCGAGTCCTCGAAGTCCATGATCGTGGTGACCGCCGACTCCAGCACCACGTCCTTGATGCCTGCGGCGTCGGTGGAGCCGACGGGGGACTGCGGGTCGACGAGAACCTCGATGTGCAAGCCGTTGTTGCGCAACAGGACCGACCATTGCGGGGAGCCGAGCTCGCCGGTGTAGCCGACGAACTGCTCGGGCGTTGCGAGTCCGACCGAGTTTCCGTCGCCCAGATCGACGAGCAGCTGACCGTCGTCGATCTTCAGTCCGGTGGCCTCACTCCAAGAGCCGGACGCCAGCGGCACGGCACCGTCGAGGAACCGGCGGGCATAGGCGATGACCTTGTCGCCGCGAACCTTGTTGTAGCTGCCGCCCTTCTCGGCGCCGTCGTCCTCGGGGATCACGTCGGTGCCGTAGAGCGCGTCGTAGAGCGAGCCCCACCGAGCGTTCGCGGCGTTCAGCGCGAAGCGGGCGTTGAGGATCGGCACCACCAACTGAGGACCGGCAGTCGTGGTGATCTCGTCGTCGACGCCCGCGGTGGTGACGGTGAAGTCGTCGGGCTCGGGCAGCAGGTACCCGATCTCGGTGAGGAACGCCTTGTACGCCTCGGGGTCGAGCGGCTCGATCACCCGCTGCCGGTGCCACTTGTCGATCCGGGCCTGCAGCTCGTCTCGCCGGGCGAGCAGCTCGTCGTTCTTCGGCGTCAGGTCGGCGACGACCTTGTCCACCCCGGACCAGAAGGTGTCGGGGTCGATATCGGTGCCCGGCAGCGCCTCGTTGTTGACGAAGTCGTACAACACCTGGGCCACGCGCAGGTTCCCAACCGTCACGCGATCGGTCATCATTCCTCCCTCAAGCTGTCGAACCAGCTTACCCACCGGTAACTGGCGCTATCCGCCAGCCGCGGTCGTCAGTAGCCGGTCACACCGATCGGCAAGCGCGGCCCGCAGCGGCGCGGCCCGCTCAGCAACCGTCTGCTGGAGCCGAACGTATTCGGCTCGACCCGCCGGTGTCTCGATCGCGATCGGCTCGAATCCGTAGTCGCGGAGATCATAGGGGCTGGCCCGCATGTCGAGTGCGCGAGCATCGGCCGCCAGGTCCAGACAGTCCATCACGAACTCCGACGCCACCAGTGGCCCAAGCTTGACCGCCCACTTGAAGAGATCCATCGCCGCGTGGAGGCAGCCCGGCTGTTCGCTGGCGGTCTGGCCCGCCCGGGTGAGCTGCTCGGTGTTGCGCCGGGTGGCCGGCCCGGTGAAGAACCGGAACGCGTCAAAGTGGGTGCACCGCAACGGCATCGACTCGACGACCGCGTCGGTGCCCGCGGCGCCGAGCCGCAGCGGCACCCGGTCGTGACGCACCGTCGGCGCGCGGTAGACCATCGCCCACTCGTGCAGGCCGAAGCAGTTCAGCCGTGCCGGACGCGCCTCCGTCGCACACAGCAGACGGCCGATGAACCGGACGGTGTCCAGCCGCGCCAGCAGGTAGTCGCGGGCCACCGTCACCGCGGCGCCGTCCGGCCGGTATCCGGTGCGGCGCAGGTATCGCTGCGCGGCCGCACCGGCCAGCGCGATCCCGAACCCGGGATGCCAGGTCCGCAACCGCCCAGGCCGCAGGCTGTAGTAGGTGAACAGGAAATCCCAGACCGGATGCGTGTCGTCGGACCGGTGGGTGCGCAGGAAGTCGTCGACGCGCCGACGGTGACGGCGCTCGCGGTCCGTCCACTCGGCCTCGCACAGCACCCGGGCGACGTCAGACACGGTGTGTCCCGTCTCGCACGGTGCCCACCAGATCCTCGACGAGGTCTTCGAGCGCGACCATCGCCTCCACGCTGCCGTCGGGCGCGGTGACCAGTGCCAGGTGGCTGTTGGTGCGCCGCAAGCGCGACAACGCGTCGGGCAGCGGCAGCGACGCCGGCACCAGCGGCAGCGGGCGCACCATGGCAAAGTCCAGCACCGCGTCAGGGTCGTTGACGAACGCCAGCACGTCCTTGATATGCAGGTAACCGAGGTAGGCGCCGGACGCGTCGGTGATCGGAAAACGCGAGTAGCCGGTTTCGGCCAGTGCCTGCTCGACCGCGCTGACCGTCGGCCCCGCGCCGTCGCGCGCCACCGACACCGTCCTGATGTCGCGCAGCGGGAAGGCCACGTCCTTGACGGCACGATCACGGATCTGCAGCGCGCGGGTGAGCCTGCCGTGCTCCTCCGGGTCGAGCAGGCCCTCGGACAGCGACTCGGCGATCATCTCGGACAGTTCGACGGTCGAGACCGTGACGTCGAGTTCGTCCTTCGGCTCGACGCGGAATGCGCGCAGGGTGGCGTTGGCGCACCAGTTGTAGAACGCGATCAGCGGTCGAGCCAGGCGAATCCACACCAGATAGGTCGGGATCAACAGCATCGCCGCCGACTCGGGCCCGGCGATCGCGATGTTCTTCGGCACCATCTCGCCCAGCAAGACGTGCAGCACGACCACGATCGTCAGTGCGACGACGAAGGAGACGGTGTGCAGCACCGCATCGGAGACACCGACGGCGTCGAACGGCTTTTCCAGCAGGTGAGCGACGGCGGGTTCGCCGACCCGGCCGAGCAGGATGGAGCAGATCGTGATGCCCAGTTGCGCGCCGGCGAGCATCAGCGACAGACGCTCGCCCGCGCGGATCACGGTGACCGCGCTCTTCTTGCCTTGTTCGGCCAGCGCCTCGAGCCGATCGCGGCGCGCGGAGATCAACGCGAACTCCGAGGCGACGAAGAACGCGTTGACGGCGAGCAGCAGCACGGTCAGCAGCACACCGAGGAAGTCACCCATCGGCGCGGCTCCCATCGCCCCGTCCGGTACCGGATCCGTCGCCGCGCCGCCCCAGTTCGGTCAGCTCCAGCACATCGATGCGGCGCCCGTCCATCCGCACCACGGTCGCGAGCCAGCGGTTCGGATTCTCGATCGGGCCGTCGGGATCGAACGCGTCGAGTTCCACCGACTCGCCTTCTTCGGGGATGTGACCCAGCTTCTCGAGCACCAGGCCGCCGATCGTCTCGTAGTCCCCGTCGGGGGCGCGAAACGTGGTCGCGCCGGCGACCTCGTCGATGCGCAGCAGGCCCGATATCTGCCAGCCGCGCCCGGCGGGCACCACATCCGGCGCTTCGTCGTCGTGTTCGTCGCGGACGTCGCCGACGATCTCTTCGATGAGGTCCTCGACGGTCACCATGCCCGCGGTGCCGCCGTATTCGTCGACCACCAGCGCGGTCTGCAGCCCGTTGGCGCGGATCTGTGTCATCACCGCATCACCGTCCAGCGTCGACGGCACCCTCGCGACCGGAAGCGCCAGGGTGGCCAGCCGGGTGCTGTCGCGTTTGCCGGTCGGCACCTCGAAGACCTGCTTGACGTGTGCGATGCCGATCGTCTCGTCGAGGTCGCCCCGGATGATCGGGAAACGGGAGTATCCGGTCCTGATCGCCGCGGTCACCAGATCGGCGACCGTGTCGTCGGCGTCGAGGGCCTCGATCTTCTGCCGCGGCGTCATGAGTTCCTCGGCGGAGCGGTCGCCGAACCGCAGCGAGCGGTCCACCAGCACGGCGGTGATGGGGTCCAGCGCGCCGCTGCGCGCGGAGCTGCGCACCAGCGACACCAGTTCCTGTGGGGAGCGGGCCGAGCGCAGCTCCTCGGCCGGCTCGATGCCCAGCCGGCGCAGGATCATGTTGGCGGTCCCGTTGGTCAGCCGGATCAGCGGGGTGAACAGCGCCGAGAACAGCAGCTGTGGCGCGGCCGACCAGCGCGCCGTCGGCACCGGCCGCGCGACCGCGAGGTTTTTCGGCACCAGCTCACCGAAGACCATCGACAGTGACGTGGCGATCACGATGGCCAGCACGAGGGCCAACCCGCCCGCGAACCGTTCCGGCATCCCGACGGCGTCCAGGCCGGGGCGGATCAGCCTGGCTACCACGGGTTCGGCCAGGAACCCGGTCGCGAGCGTCGTGATCGAGATGCCGACCTGCGCTCCGGACAGCTGGAACGACAGCGTGCGGTGCGCCCGCCGGACCATCTGGTCGCGGCGGTGCCCGCTGCGCGCGTTGGCTTCGACGGTGCTGCGCTCGAGCGCGGTCAGCGAGAACTCAGCGGCGACGAAGACCGCGGTGCCCGCGGTCAGCAGCGCGAACGCCAACAGCGACAGCAGCGACGTGGCGACCGTCATCGGATCCTCCCCGTAGGGGTGCCGGGCCTGCTGCCCGGCCGCCTAGAGGAGGGCTCGGCGTCGGGGGGCTCGCGGTCGGGCCGCAAGGCCGGGAAGGCCCCCTCTGAAACCCGGGCCTCGACGGGTGCCTGCGGCACGGGATCCCTTTCGCGTAGATGACTGAGGAAAACCATGGTAACGGCTGAGGACGCGGGTGCGGGATCACCAGCCCGTGGGCAGCGGATGCCCTTCAGCAAAGCCGGCCGCCGACTGCACCCCGAGCACCACCTTCTCGTGAAGGTCGGCGAGATTCGCGGCGCCGACGTAGGTGCAGGTGCTGCGCACGCCCGAGGTGATGTGGTCGAGCAGGTCCTCCACGCCTCCGCGGGATGGGTCAAGACCCATCCGCGACGTCGAGATGCCCTCCTCGAACAGCGCCTTGCGGGCCCGGTCGAACGCGCCGTCACCGGCGGTGCGGGCGGCCACCGCCCGTTTGGACGCCATGCCGTAGCTCTCCTTGTACGGCTGGTCCTCACGGTCGCGCAACAGGTCGCCGGGTGACTCGTACGTGCCCGCGAACCACGAGCCGATCATCACGTTGGACGCGCCGGCGGCCAGCGCCAACGCCACGTCGCGTGGATGCCGGATACCGCCGTCAGCCCACACGTGAGCGCCCAGTTGCGTTGCCGCGGCGGCACATTCGGCAACCGCCGAGAACTGGGGGCGGCCGACACCGGTCATCATGCGCGTCGTGCACATCGCGCCCGGGCCGACGCCGACCTTCACGATCCCCGCTCCGGCGGCGATCAGGTCCCTGGCGCCCTCGGCGGACACCACGTTGCCCGCCGCGAGCGGCAACCCGAGATCCAACGTCGACACCGTCTCGATCGCCTCGAGCATCTTCAGTTGGTGCCCGTGCGCGGTGTCGATCACCAACAGGTCCACCCCGACCTCGGCCAGGCTGCGTGCCTTGGCGCCGACGTCGCCGTTGATGCCGACCGCGGCCGCGATTCGTAACCGCCCCCTGTCGTCCACCGCGGGTGTGTAGATGCCCGCCCGGATCGCACCGGTGCGGGTGAGAACACCGGCCAGCGTTCCGTCGGACTCGGTCAGCACAGCGACGTCGACGGTCGCGTGTTCGAGCAGATCGAAGACCTTGCGCGGCTCGGTGCCGACCGGCGCGGTGACGAAGTCGGAGACGGCGACGTCGCGAACCCGGGTGAAGCGGTCGACGCCTTCGCAGTTGGCCTCGGTGACCAGGCCGATCGGCCTGCCCTCGAACACCACGACCGCGGCGCCGTGCGCGCGCTTGTGGATCAGCGCGGTCGCGTCCGACACCGAGTCGTCGGGGCCGAGCACGACCGGGGTGTCGACCACGAGGTCGCGGCTCTTGACGAAGTCGACGGTCTCCTGAACCGCGGAGATCGGCAAGTCCTGCGGCAGCACGACGAGGCCACCGCGGCGGGCGACCGTCTCGGCCATCCGGCGCCCGGCGACGGCGGTCATGTTCGCGACCACCACCGGGATCGTGGTGCCCGAGCCGTCGGAGGTCGACAGGTCGACGTCCATCCGCGACTGGACATCGGAGCGTCCGGGGACGATGAAGACGTCGTCGTAGGTCAGGTCGTAAGGCGGGTTGTGCCCGTCGAGGAAGCGCATCGCCTACGAGTCTAGTTGGCCGATTTCCCTGCGCGAGCAGACGCAAAATGCCCCGAAAAACCGCGAAAATGCGGCAATTTGCGACTGCTCGGCCGGGAAAATCTAGGCCTCGACCTCGCTGCGGTCCCCGCTCCAGAGGGTGTGGAAGCGCTTGGTGCGCTCGGCGTCGATGCGGCCGTAGGTGTGCGCGCCGAAGTAGTCGCGCAACCCCTGGGTGAGTGCGGCGGGCAGCCGCTCCTGACGCAGACCGTCGTAGTAGGACAGCGCCGACGAGAAACCGGGAATCGGGATGCCGAGTTCGGTGGCGGTGACGACGACGCGGCGCCAGCCGTCGATTGCCGCCTCGATAGCGCTGCGGAAGTACGGCGCCACGATCAGCGTCGGCAGGTCGGGGTCCTCGTCGAACGCGTCCTTGATCCGGTTGAGGAACTTGGCGCGGATGATGCAGCCGCCGCGCCAGATGGTGGCCAGGTCGCCGGGGGTGATGTTCCAGTCGTACTCCGCGCTGCCCGCCTGAATCTGGTTGAAGCCCTGCGCGTAGGCGATGATCTTCGACGCGTACAGCGCCTGACGCACGTTCTCGGTGAATTTCGCTGCGTCAGTCGGCTTTTGGCCCAGACCGCCGGAGGCCAGTCCAGTGGTGGCCTCGCGCTGGGCTACCGATCCGGACAGGGCGCGCGCGAACACCGCCTCAGCGATACCGGTCACCGGAACGCCGAGATCGAGCGCCGACTTCACCGTCCAGCGGCCGGTGCCCTTCTGCTCGGCCTCGTCGAGGATGAGGTCGACGAGCGGCTTGCCGGTCTTGGCGTCGGTCTGGCGCAGCACCTTCGCGGTGATCTCCACCAGGAAGCTGTCCAGATCGCCGGTGTTCCACTCATCGAAGACGTCGGCGATCTCACCGGCCGTCTTGCCGAGGCCGTCGCGCAGCAGTTGGTAGGCCTCGCCGATGAGCTGCATGTCGGAGTACTCGATGCCGTTGTGCACCATCTTCACGAAGTGGCCGGCGCCGTCGGGCCCGATGTGCGTGCAGCACGGCACGCCGTCGACGTGCGCGGAGATCTCCTCGAGCAGCGGGCCCAGCGACGTGTAGGACTCGGCCGGGCCGCCGGGCATGATCGACGGCCCGTTCAGGGCACCCTCCTCGCCGCCGGAGATGCCGGCCCCGACGAAGTGCAGCCCACGCTCGCGCATCGCCTTCTCCCGGCGGATCGTGTCGGTGTAGAGCGCATTGCCACCGTCGATGATGATGTCGCCTTCGTCCATCGCGTCGGCGAGCTCGGTGATGACCGCATCGGTCGGGTCGCCGGCCTTGACCATGATCAGCACCCGACGCGGCTTCTCCAGCGCGTCCAGAAATTCCGCGATGGTCTCGCTGCGCACGAACTTGCCCTCGGAGCCGTGTTGTTCGAGCAACGCGTCGGTCTTGGCGACCGAGCGGTTGTGCAGCGCGACGGTGTATCCGTGCCGGGCGAAGTTGCGCGCGATGTTCGATCCCATGACGGCAAGGCCGGTGACCCCGATCTGAGCGGTACCGGTGGTCGAAGCGGAATCGTCAGAGCTCATTCGGGCAGCCTTTCGTTGTTTTGTTGTGGTGAACGCTTCGTCGGGCCTAAGCGGCGAACAACCGTTGCAGTTCGGTGAGCCACGGCAGGACCACGGCGATGGTGGGCACCACCAGCACCGCGGCCGCGGCCGAGTACGCGCACGCGGCCAGCGCCAGACTGTTGGGTGCCCCGCCGAGGCGGTGCAACCGCAGCACCGTGGTCGGCCCGCCCGCGGCCAGCGCACCCGACGGCGTGCGGCCGGCCGCGCACGCGACCAGGGCCCGGGCCAGGGGAGTGGGACCGGCGGTGCGCACTGCCGCGTCGTCGGCCAGCATCTCGATCAGCAGCCGCACCGCATCCAGCGCACTTGCGCTGCGGACGAAACGCGGAAACGCCGCGCGTACCGCGGTGAACATCTCGAGCACCAGATCATGCCGGGCCCGCAAATGCGCGCGTTCGTGGGACAGGATCGCGGCAATCTCCTTGTCCGCCAACGTGGTCAACGTACCTTCGCTGACGACGACGCGGCTGCGTACGCCCGGCAGGCAGTAGGCCAGCGGCTGGTTCACGTCGAGGATGCGCAACCCATCCCCGGCTACCGCGTGGGCCCATTTCTGCGACTTACCCACCAGGTCCACCACCATCCGGTGGTGAGCGCGCCGGCGCCGTGTCGCGATCGCGACCTGCAGTACCGAGGCGATCAAGCGGGCACCGATGACCAGTGTCAGCGCGAAAACCACCACGTAGGCGATCCAGACCGGCCAGCCCAGAACCGCTATTTCGCTGGTGAGCGTCGTGGTCGGTCTCCCGTCGCGACCCGGCGCGAACAGGCGGCTCGCGATCGCGATGCCGGCCGAGAAAGCCGACAGCACGGCCGCCAGAGCGATCGCCTGCCACAGCACGATGGCCGCCCGGGGTGCGCGGTAGGGCCAGGATGCGCGGGCCAGCACTGCTGGCACCGGTCCGGAGAGGACCAGCGCCATGACGGTGAAGGCCAGCGCGGACACGCTGTCAGTCTCCCTCAGCCGGTGCCCGGATTGCCAGCGGGCGGCGCGACGCCGTCCTCGCTCTCCAATTCGGCCAGCGCGCGACGCAACGCGGCGGCTTCGTCGGCGCCGACCCGCTCGACGAAGTGCACAAGTGCCGCCTCCCGGCTGCCCGAATCGGCGGCCTGGTCGAGCGCGTCGACCATCAGGCCGGCGACGAGTTCGTCGCGGCCGTGAGTCGGCGCGTAGCGATGGGCCCGGTCATCGCGGTGTTGCACGACGAGGTTCTTCTTCGCCAGCCGTTGCAACACGGTCATGATCGTGGTGTAGGCCAAGTCGCGATGGGCGGAGAGCGCCTCGTGAACTTGGCGCACGGTTTGGGGCTCGCGGGTGGACCACAGGTGATCCATCACTGCGCGTTCCAGTTCCCCTAGACGCGTCAACTTCGCCATGGTCAGTTCTTCTCCTAGAGGCCGTGGATCCAGCTTACTACTGGTTACTACCGTGTGTCGTATTCCGCACGGTGGACGGCCGGCAGGTTTCGCCAAACTCCACTCCGGCCGTGGTCACCGCCCGTTCTTCCGGCGGTGTGAAAGCAGTCACAGGGTCTAGCCGTCCTAGCGCGCCTAGCTATAGTAAGGCTTACCTAACTCGATATCGGGAGGCCCCATGACGGTTCTGGTCGACGATCCACTCATCGCGAGCATGGCGATCCGCAGGACGCTGCCGCTGCATGAGTCGAGTCGACGGCTGCGCGAGCTCTACCCCGAGTGTCCGCGGGTGTACGGCGTCGCGGTGATGGGCGATTTGTCGCGGCGGCGATGGTGGCCACTGGCCGAGGCGCTGACCACCGACCGGTTGCAGGTCATGTTCGACCTGGCGGCCGAGGAGACCGACAGCCGCGCGGCGGTGGCCCATCAGTTGGCGGCGACGCTCGCCCACGTCGTCGTCGGACGCGTCGTGCCGCTTCTGGTGCTCGAAGGGCGCGCATGGGACACCGGCCTGGAGAACCTGTGGGTGCACGTGGACTCCGAGGGAGCGATCGACTGGGTCGGCGTCGTCGACCCGACAGTGCGGGCGCTGCAAGACGATCCGTGCTTCGGGCACGGGTCGGCCCGCGGGTGCTCGACGCGCGACGGCATCGTGGCGTTGCCCAGCGAGGCCGCGTTGACGACGTGGGTGGCGCACCGCAGTCACCGCGCGCTCGCGCCGCTGTTCGCCAAGCTGAGCGAGATCAGCGCGGGCGCGATGTCGGTCGCGGCGATGTGGCATGTCGTGGGGGGAGCGGTCGTCGGCGCGGCGACCCAGGTGCCGCTGCTCGCCGGGTCGAGCGAGTGGACGAGCATGCGGCGCGGCCAGGCGGTGCTCGACGCGCTCGTGGGATTCGGCCTGCCCGTGCGGGGCACCTCCCGGGCCACCGCAGGGAAGGTCTTGCTTAATTAGGGCAGCCTTGCCTATGCTCATGGCAGAGATCGAGCAAGGATCAACCGAGAACCACCGGACCGCGCCGGAGTCCTGAGGGCTGCAGAGACCCCCGGTCCACACGGAGGACGGGCCCCACACCATTGGTGTGGGGCCCGTCCGCATCCGTGCTGAAAACTATGTGTGTCAAGCCTTTTCGACGGCGCCTCCGCTGTCGGCCCAGTCGCCGAACGCGCCGAGGTTGTACACCTGCTGGTAGCCGAGCTCCGTGAGCGCCTGACCCGACAGCGCCGAGCGCCCGCCGGATGCGCAGTAGAGGATCACGGGTTTGTCCTTGGAGAAGTGCTGGTCGTGATACGGCGACTCCGGGTCCGCGCGGAACTCCAGCATGCCCCTCGGCACGTGAACGGCGCCTGCCACCTTGCCGCTCTTCTCCACTTCGGGGGCGTCGCGCACGTCGACGACCAACGCGCCCTTGCTGATCAGTTCCCGAGCCTCGTCGTGGGAGATCTTGGGCACCACGGCGTTGGCTTCTGCAACGAGGTCTTTCGCGGTCTTGGCCATGATTGACCCTAACTCGCGCCACCCGGCGGGGTCATGATGTCGGCGAGCGTGTAGACACGTTCGCGTGACCCCCGATGTGACCCCCGATGCGGCGGCGGACCTGGCTTCCGAACTGGGCAAGGGCTTCGACCGCGAGCTCGGCCTGACCTACCTCGAACTCGGTCCCGACGGCGCCCGGGCACAGCTGAAGATCGAGGACAAGCTGCTGCAGCCGTACGGCATCGTGCACGGCGGCGTGTACTGCTCGATCGTCGAAAGCCTGGCCAGCGTGTCCGGGGCAGTCTGGCTCGCCGGCAACGGCGGTGGGCACGTGGTCGGCGTCAACAACAACACCGACTTCCTGCGGGCGATCTCGTCGGGAACGGTCACCGCGGTGTCCGCACCGATCCACCGCGGCAGGCGCCAGCAGCTGTGGCAGATCACCATCACCGACGACGACGACCGACTCGTCGCGCGCGGACAGGTGCGGCTGCAGAACATGCCCGCCGAGTGACCGCGAGCAGCGCGTGTGCTGCTGAAACTCGCTTGGCGTGGCAATATCCCGCACTATGCTGTTGACCCCGCACGAACAGGACCGGCTGCTGCTCTCGTATGCCGCCGAACTGGCGCGCCGCCGACAGGCCCGCGGCCTCAAGCTCAACCACCCCGAGGCGGTCGCGGTGATCAGCGACCACCTCCTCGAGGGTGCCCGCGACGGTCGCACCGTTTCAGAATTGATGGTCAGCGGCCGCGAGGTTCTCGGCCGCGAGGATGTCATGGACGGCGTTCCCGAAATGCTCGAGGCCGTCCAGGTGGAGGCGACGTTTCCCGACGGCACCAAGCTCGTTACCGTCCACCATCCCATCCGATGATCCCGGGTGAAATCGTCTACGGGCAGGGCGATATCGAGCTCAACCCGGGCGCGCGGCGCATCGAACTGGACGTCGTCAACACCGGCGACAGGCCCATCCAGGTCGGCAGCCATGTGCATTTGCCGCAGGCCAATGCTTCTCTGGAGTTCGACCGCGACGCTGCCCACGGCCACCGGCTCGACATTCCAGCCGGTACCGCGGTGCGCTTCGAACCAGGTGTCGCCCAGCACGTTTCGTTGGTGCCGCTGGCCGGATCACGCGAGGTCCACGGGCTGACCCTACAACCGCCGGGCCGACTGGACGCCTCATGAGCGAGCTGTCTCGCGCCAGGTATGCCGCCCTGTTCGGGCCGACGACCGGCGACCGCATCAGGTTGGCCGACACGGATCTGTTCGTGGAGATCACCGAGGACCGCAGCGGCGGCCCCGGGCGGGCAGGTGACGAGGCGGTGTTCGGCGGCGGCAAGGTACTACGCGAGTCGATGGGACAAGGGCGCGCGACCCGGGCCGACGGGGCGCCCGACACCGTGATCACCGGCGTCGTGATCATCGACTACTGGGGAATCATCAAGGCCGACATCGGTATCCGCGACGGCCGCATCGTCGGCATCGGCAAGGCCGGCAATCCCGACATCATGTCGGGCGTGCATCCCTCGCTCGTCGTCGGGCCGTCGACGGAGATCATCGGCGGCAACGGACGTATCGTCACCGCGGGGGCGATCGACTGCCACGTGCATCTGATCTGTCCGCAGCTCATGGCGGAGGCGCTCGGCGGCGGCATCACCACCATCGTCGCCGGCGGTACCGGCCCAGCCGAGGGCAGCAAGGCCACCACCGTCACCCCCGGGGCGTGGCACCTCGCGCGCATCCTCGAATCGCTGGACTCGTGGCCGATGAACGTGGCCCTGCTCGGCAAGGGCAACACGGTCAGCATCGACGCATTGTGGGAGCAGTTGCGCGGCGGCGCTTCGGGTTTCAAACTCCACGAGGACTGGGGGTCGACACCTGCGGCGATCGATGCCTGCCTCACCGTCGCCGACGCTTCCGGTGTCCAGGTCGCACTTCACTCCGACACGCTCAACGAGGCAGGCTTCGTCGAGGACACGATCGGCGCGATCAATGGCCGCTCGATCCACGCCTACCACACCGAGGGCGCAGGGGGTGGCCACGCACCCGACATCATCCGGGTCGCCGCCGAGCCCTACGTCCTGCCGAGTTCGACCAATCCGACCCGGCCGCACACCGTCAACACGCTTGACGAACACCTCGACATGTTGATGGTGTGCCACCACCTCAACCCCCAGGTGCCCGAGGATCTCGCGTTCGCCGAGAGTCGGATCCGGCCCTCGACGATGGCCGCCGAGGATCTGCTCCACGACATCGGTGCGATCTCGATGATCGGCAGCGACTCGCAGGCCATGGGCCGTATCGGGGAGGTGGTCCTCCGCACCTGGCAGACCGCACACGTGATGAAGCGACGGCGCGGCGCGCTACCCGGCGATAACGAAGCAGACAACACCCGCGTCCGCCGCTACGTCGCCAAATACACCATCTGTCCGGCCGTCGCGCACGGGCTCGACCAGGAAGTCGGATCGGTCGAGGTCGGCAAACTCGCCGACCTCGTGCTGTGGGAACCGGCGTTCTTCGGGGTCCGCCCGTACGCGGTGCTGAAGGGCGGAATGTTCGCATGGGCGGCCATGGGCGACGCGAACGCGTCGATTCCCACGCCGCAGCCCGTCCTGCCCCGACCGATGTTCGGCGCGGCGCCTGCGGCCGCGGCGGCGACATCGGTGCACTTCGTTTCGCCGCAGGCCGTCGATGACGGGCTCGCCGACCGCCTGGCCGTCAATCGGCGTCTGGTAGCGGTCCGCGATGTTCGACAAGTCGGTAAAGCTCAGATGCCTCTCAACGACGCGCTTCCGGACATCGACGTCGACCCGGACACGTTCACCGTGCGTATCGACGGCGACGTGTGGCAGGAGGCGCCCGCC
The DNA here is from genome assembly GCF_001499985.1 of Mycobacterium sp. IS-1556. Lineage (NCBI taxonomy): Bacteria > Bacillati > Actinomycetota > Actinomycetes > Mycobacteriales > Mycobacteriaceae > Mycobacterium > Mycobacterium sp. IS-1556. Next base: position 66,099 of record NZ_LQIM01000003.1, on the reverse strand, counting down.
GCCGAATTACCCATGGCGCAGCGCTATTTCCTCTTCTAGGAGTTCACCTTTGACCCCCTTGGCCACACTACTCGCGCTGTCCGACTCGCGACTGCCGACGGGCGGGCACGTGCATTCCGGCGGTGTCGAGCAGGCCGTGACAGAGGGGCTGGTCTGCGACCTCGCGACGCTTCGGGCATATCTGCGTCGTCGCATCCGTACCCACGGCCTGGTGACGGCATCGGTAGCGGCCGCGGTGCATGCCGGTGAACTAGGCATCGATCAGGCGGACCGCGAAACCGATGCTCGCACACCGGCTCCCGCCGCCCGGCGAGCCTCCCGCGCACAGGGCCGCGGCCTGATCCGGCTGGCGCGGCGGGTCTGGCCGGACGGTGGCTGGGACACGCTCGGAAGCACGCCGCACCTAGCCGTCGCGGCGGGCGCGGTTGGTGCGGCCAGCGAGATGACCCCCGAGCTCACCGCGCTGTCGATCGTCTATACCACCATGACCGGTTCGGCGACGGCTGCCCAGCGTCTGCTCGCCCTCGATCCCGGTGACGTCGCAGCGCTGACGTTCGAGCTGTCCACGTTGTGCGAGCAGACCGCCGCCGAGGCCGCCAAGGAACTTTCCGACCTGTCCGATCCGCTGTTGGACGCGCTGGCCCAACGGCATACCCAACGCGAGCGACCTTTGTTCGTCTCCTGAAAGAGAAGCGATGCCACCACATTTCCTCGACGGTCAGCCACACCGTCACACCGACCGGCCGAAGCGACATCGAGAGCCGGGAGAGCCGCTGCGCATCGGCATCGGCGGCCCCGTCGGCTCCGGCAAGACCGCGCTCGTCGCGGCGCTGTGCAGGCAACTGCGCGACGAGTTGTCCCTGGCCGTGCTCACCAACGACATCTACACCACCGAGGACGCCGACTTCCTGCGCCGCCACGCCGTGCTGCCCGATCGGCGGATCGCCGCGGTCCAGACCGGCGGCTGCCCACACACCGCAATCCGCGACGACATCACCGCCAACCTCGATGCCATCGACGACCTCATCGCGGAAAACGACCGGCTCGACCTGATTTTGGTCGAGTCCGGCGGTGACAATTTAACGGCCACCTTCTCATCCGGGCTGGTGGACGTGCAGATCTTCGTCATCGATGTGGCCGGCGGCGACAAGGTGCCGCGCAAGGGCGGGCCGGGGGTGACCTACTCAGATCTGTTGGTGGTCAACAAGACCGATCTGGCGTCGCGTGTCGGGGCTGATCTCGAAGTGATGCGTCGCGACGCGGCGACGGTGCGTGGTGACCGGCCGACAGTGTTGATCTCGCTGACCGAAGACCCTGCTGCCACCGCCGTGCTGGCCTGGGTGCGTGCGCAGCTGCGGGTGTCTGCGCACGCCTGGGGGAGTAGCGAGGGTTCGGTCTAGTGCGTTCGGACGTCCTCATCGTCGCCCGTCGCGACCGCCGGCCGCGCATCGAATGCACCGGCGGGCTCGCCGCACGCGAGACCGAACCCGACACAGTGCATCTGGTGTCGGCCGCCGCCACCCCGCTCGGTGGCGACGCAGTGCGTGTGCGCATCGTGGTCGAGCCGGGCGCGTCACTGCGGGTGCGCACCGCGGCGGCGACGGTGACGTTGCCGGGCCCGAGGACGGATGAGTCGCACACAGTCTGGGCTCTGGAGGTGGCAGGAGTTCTCGACGTCGATCCGCAGCCGACCGTGGTGGCCGCCACGTCGCGGCACATCGCCGCTACCCGGATTGACCTCACCGGATCTGGTCGCCTCCGGCTGCGGGAGCGTGTCCAGATAGGTAGAACTGCTGAGCGGCAGGGTTTTTGGGTCGGGTCGCTGCACGCGGACGTCGACGGGTCCGCCCTGCTGCGCCATCGCATCGAGATGGGCAGCGGCTCGCTGACCGACGATGAGCTCGGCGCGCCGATGGCGTGTGTCAGTGAGTTGCGCTACCCGGGCAGCCACATCGAGACGGACGGCGTTGCGCTGGCGCTGGCGGGCGGTGGCTGCCTTGCAACCTGGCAGGGCGCCCGGCTCTAGCCGGCTAGATCGCCATGGCGGCGCGGACTTCGGCCTCCGAGGCCGAACCGCCTGCGCCGCTGGACGTGACGCGGCCGGACTCGAGGATGTAATAGCGCTGCGACGACTCCAGCGCGAATCCGATGTGCTGCTCGACGAGCAGCACGCCCAGGTCGCCGCGTTTGGTCAAGTCGGTGATCGCGGCCTCGATTTCGGCCACCACCGACGGCTGGATGCCCTCGGTCGGCTCGTCGAGAATCAGACACCTGGGCCTGGTGATCAGCGCGCGGGCGATCGCCAGCTGTTGGCGTTGGCCACCCGAGAGCAGCCCGGCCCGCCGCGGCAGGAGCTCCTTGAGCGCGGGGAACAGGTCGAGCTGTTCGTCGATCAGCTGCTTGCCGTTCTTGCGTCCGTCGGCGACGACCTGAAGATTTTCGGCCGTCGTCAGCTGGCCGAACGACTGCTGGCCCTGCGGCACATACGCCAGACCACGCGCCACCCGCGCGCTGGGCCGCAGATTGGTGATGTCGTCACCGTCGAAAAGCACTCTTCCGGCACTGCATTTCAACAGGCCGACGGCGGCGCGCAGGAGTGTGGTCTTACCGGCCCCGTTGTGGCCCATCACAGCCGCCACCCCGTTCGAGGGCACCTCGACGCCGACCCCGTGCAGGACGTCGGAGCGGCCGTAGCCAGCGTGTACGTCGACTAGCCGGAGCATCAGGAGTTCTCCTCGATGAGTTCGGAGGGCCCGCCCGTGGGCAAGGTTGAAGCGCCGGCGGCCGCCGTGCCGAGGTAGACCTCCTGCACCTTCGGATTGGCCTGCACCTCGGCGACCGATCCCTCGGCGACGACCCGCCCGCGGGCCAGCACGGTCACCGAAGTGGCGAACGCGCGCATGAAATCCATATCGTGCTCGACGACGACGACGGTGCGCTCACCGCCGATGCGGCGCAGCAGGTTTCCGGTCTCCTCGCGCTCCTCATGGCTCATCCCCGCGACCGGTTCGTCGAGCAGAAGGACGTCTGCGTTCTGCACCAGGAGCATGCCGATCTCGAGCCACTGCTTCTGGCCGTGGGCGAGCACACCGGCGGGTTCTTCGGCCAGCTCGGTCAGCCCGATCGTGTCCAGGGCCGCCTCGACGGACGGCAGCATCCCGCGGCGTCGTCGCAACAGCGTCCACGGCGAGCGTCCTGCGCCCGCAGCGATATCCAGGTTCTGCAGCACGGTCAGCTGTTCGAAGACACTGGCTGTCTGGAAGGTCCGGCCCACCCCCAGCCGCGCGATCTGATGCACCTTCTTGCCGAGTAGCTCCACGCCCGACTTGTTGACCGAGCCGGTGGCGGTCACGAGCCCGGTGATCGCGTCGATGACAGTGGTCTTGCCCGCGCCGTTCGGACCGATCAGGAACCGCAGGTCGCCTTGAAACAGTGTCAGGTCGACGTCGCTGACCGCCTTGAAACCGTCGAAATCCACCGTCAGGCCGCGGACTTCGAGGTACTCGGTGCCCATGCCGACGTTGCCACCGGCCACCGGTTCCACTTTCGCACCGCTCATGTCGATGCCCCAACTTTCTCCGCGTCCGGATCGGTGTCGACCGCGGCGGGCCGCTCCACCTCCGGCAGCGGTTTGGGTCTGCGTGTGCGCCACCGCCTGTACAGCGCCCCCAACCCGGCGAAACCGGCGGGAAAGAAGCCGACGACGACGATGAACAGCAGGCCCTGCGCGTAGGTCCATTCCGAGGGAAAGCGTTCGGAGAACAGGGTTTGCGCCCACGCAACACCGATCGCGCCCAGCACCGGTCCCAGCAACGTTGTACGTCCGCCGATCGCCACACCGATCAAGAACGCGATAGACGGAAGGATGCCGACCTGTGATGGTGCGATGAACCCGACAATCGGTGCGAACAGCGCGCCGGCGATGCTGGCGAAGAGAGCGGCGACGGCGTAGGCGACCACCTTGATGTTCGCCGGGTCATAGCCCAGGAAACGCACCCGCTCCTCGCCGTCGCGAACGGCCACCAGCAGCTCGCCGTAACGGCTCTGCATGAGCTGCCGGACCACGGCGACGACGAGGAGCAGCACACCGGCGGCGATGAAATAGAGCATCCGCTGGTTCGCGGGATCGTTCAGGGTGAACCCGAAGAAGGTACGAAACCTGTTGAGCCCGTTGCTTCCCCCGAGGCTGGCCTGCCCAACCAACAGGATCGCCAGCGCCGCGGCGAGCGCCTGCGACAGGATCGCGAAATACGCGCCTTTGACGCGGCGCTTGAAGACGCCCAGGCCCAGCGCCGCGGCGATGACCGTCGGCAGCACCACGATCGCCAGCAACGTAAAGGCGGGGGAGGCGAACGGCTGCCAGTAGGCCGGTAATTCGCGCACCCCGGCGATCTGCATGAAGTCGGGGACGTCATTACCGCGGATCTGCGCGTCGGCGACCTTCAGGTGCATACCCATCATGTAGCCGCCCATGCCGAAGAACACGCCCTGGCCGAGCACCAGCATGCCGCCGCGGCCCCAGGCCAAACCGATACCGACGGCGACGATCGCGAAGCACAGGAACTTGCCGAGCAGCGACAGCCGAAAGTCCGACAACACGACCGGCGCCACCCCGAACAGCAACACCGCCGCGACGCCGAAACCGGCCCACGTCTGCCACCGGCCCAATAGGACCCTCACGCGAGACTCCTTGTCCGAACGGTGAACAGGCCCTGCGGGCGGACCTGCAGGAAGATCACGATGACCACGAACACGATCACTTTCGCCAGCGATGCGGTGGTGTTGTACTCGATGAACGAATTCAGGAAGCCCAGCGCGAACGCCGCGATCACGGCGCCCTTGATCTGGCCGAGGCCGCCGACGACGACAACCAGGAACGCGTCGATCAGATAGCTCTGCCCGATGGTCGGACTCGTCGAACCGATCAGCGTCAACGCCACACCGGCCACCGCCGCCAGTCCCGATCCGATGAAAAACGTTGTGATGTCGGTCTTGCGCGACGAGATGCCACTGGTTTCGGCCAGGTCGCGGTTCTGCACGACCGCGCGGATGCGCCGTCCCATGGGACTGACTTTGAGCGCGGTGGCCAGCGCCGCCACGCAGGCGATCGCCAACACCAGGATGAAGATGCGCGTCCTGGGCACCACCGCCCCGAAGATTTCCATACCGCCGGACAGCCACGGCGGCGCGACAACGTTCACCGCAGGCGCGCCGAAGATGTCGCGGGCCACCTGCTGCAGGATCAAGCCGACGCCGAACGTCACCAGCAGCGTGTCGAGCGGGCGGTGATACATCCGTTGAATGAGCGTCACTTCCAGCAGCGCGCCCATCGCGCCGCCGATGACGAAACCGACCACGAGCGAAATCAAGAGCGACGCACCGGCACTCGACACAATCTGCTGCACCACATAGGCGGTGTAGCAGCCCGCCATGATGAACTCGCCGTGCGCCATGTTGATGACGCCCATCTGGCCGAAGGTCAGGGACAACCCCAGCGCGGCCAGCAACAGGATCGAGCCGAGGCTCAACCCCGTTGCCAGCTGTCCGATCAGGACATCCATCTCAGCTGGAGAGCCCTGCTGCCCACGGATAGGACTTCAGGTACGGGTCCGGCTCGATCGGGCCAGGTGACTCCCAGACCGTGTAGATGAGCCCGTCGGGACGGATCTCGCCGATGCGGGCCGTCTTGGTGATGTGATGGTTCTCGCCGTCAATGGTGACCAGGCCCTCGGGAGCGTCGAAGGTGACCCCGTCCGCGTTGTCCTGAATTGCCTTGACATCGAACGACTTCGCCTTCTCGACGGTGTTCTTCCACAGGTACACCGAGACGTAAGCGGCTTCCATCGGATCCGACGTCGGCTTGTCGGCGCCGAACTTGTCCTGGTAGGCCTTGACGAATGCCTTGTTGACCGGATTGTCCACGGTCTCGTAGTAATTCCACGCGGTCAGCTGGCCGGTGATGTTCTGCACGCCGATGCCGCCGACCTCTTCCTCGGCGATCGACACCGACACCACCGGCATCGCCTGCGGCGTCAGGCCGACGTTGCGGTACTCCCGGAAGAACGCGACGTTGGAATCGCCGTTGAGGGTGTTGAACACCGCGTCGGCGTCGGCGGTGCGGACCTTGTTGACGATCGTCGAGAAGTCCGTCGAACCCAGCGGGGTGTAGTCCTCACCCTTGATCTCGATGCCGTTGGCGTCCGCATACGCCTTGATGATCCGGTTGGCGGTCTGGGGAAACACGTAGTCGCTGCCCACGAGGTAAAGCGACTTGACGCCCTTTTCCTTGAGGTAGTCCAACGCCGGGACGATCTGCTGGTTGGTGGTGGCGCCGGTGTAGAAGATGTTCTTCGACGACTCCAGGCCCTCGTACTGCACCGGGTAGTACAGCAGCGAGTTGGCGCTTTCGAAAACGGGCAGCATGGCCTTGCGCGAGGAGGAGGTCCAACCGCCGAACACCGCGGCGACACAGTCGCTGCTGATCAGCTTTTCGGCCTTCTCGGCGAAGATGGTCGGCTCGGACGCCCCGTCCTCACCGACGAGCTGGAGTTGCTTGCCCAGCACGCCGCCTGCGGCGTTGATCTGCTCGACAGCGAGGTCGATCGCGTGGCGCACGGTCACTTCGGAGATGGCCATGGTGCCCGACAGTGAGTTCAGTGCACCTACCTTGACGGTGGGACCGGAAGTGTCCACGCACGACGCGGCGCTTGCCGAATCCGATTCGGTGGCCTTGCTTCCGCAGCCGGACAGCAGCAACGCGGTCGCGGCGACGACGCTTCCCGCCCTGAAAGCCGAACGTTTCCACGAGGAGCGTCGGACAAGTCGCATGGACAGCCTTTCCCGAGAACAGCAACGCCCATCGCCGACGAGCGTCGATAGTCAAGCGGCACGTGAGACACCACGCGGTGTCGAACTGGGACGTTAGAGCGGCTGTGTTTCTACGAAATGTCTGTATGTGACGAACAAATTAACCTGTGGCTCGCCAGGCGTTGATCGGCCGTTTGCCAGGTGCGACGCTCTGGCGGCCTCGGCGCTGTGCTGGCGCAAACACGTGGGTTGGGCTATGGCGCAGCGCCGTTCGCAACGCCTGAGTACGCCAATGGCGCTAGCCGGCGACCCTCTCGGTGTCTCGTACCCCCGCGGCGATCTCCTCGAGCTCTTCAATCCGGGTGCGGGCGTAGGCCTGCTGTTCGGTGATCGTGAGGTTGCCGCGCTGCGTCGACAGGAAGGTCACCGTCCACGACAGCAGCGTGGTGATCTTGCGGCGGAACCCGACTAGGTACACCAGGTGCAGCACCAGCCAGGCCAACCACGCGATGAAGCCGCCGAACTCGAGCGGACCGATCTTGGCGACGGCGGAGAATCGCGACACCGTGGCCATCGAGCCCTTGTCGAAGTACTGGAACGGTTCGCGCGCAGCGGGGTCGGCGCCCTTCAACTCGGCCCTGATCGCGTTGGCGGCGTACCTGCCGCCCTGGATCGCGCCTTGCGCCTGCCCGGGCACGCCCTCGACGTGGGCCAGGTCGCCGACCACGAACACGTTGGGGTGGCCGGGAATCGTCAGGTCGGGCTCTACCAGGACGCGACCGGCCCGGTCGACCTCGACGTCGGACTGCTCGGCGAGATCGCGGCCCAGCGGACTGGCCTGCACACCGGCCGACCACACCTTCGTCGCCGATTCGATGCGCCGGATCGTGCCGTCGGAGTCCTTGACCGTGATGCCGTTGCGGTCCACATCGGTGACCATGGCGCCGAGTTGGATGTCGACGCCCATCTTCTCCAGCCGCGCTTGGGCCTTCTTGCCGAGCTTCTCGCCCATCGGGGGCAGCACCGCGGGCGCCGCGTCGAGCAGGATCACCCGTGCCGTGGTCGAATCGATATGGCGGAACGCGCCTTTGAGCGTGTGGTCGGCCAATTCGGCGATCTGCCCGGCCATTTCGACGCCGGTTGGGCCCGCACCGACCACGGTGAATGTCAGCAGCTTCTCGCGCCGGGCCGGATCGCTCGAGCGTTCGGCCTGCTCGAACGCGCTGAGGATGCGCGCGCGCAGCTCCAGCGCGTCATCGATGGACTTCATGCCGGGGGCCCACTCGGCGAAATGGTCGTTGCCGAAATAGGATTGGCCGGCTCCGGCGGCCAAGATCAGCGTGTCGTACGGGGTGACGTAGGTATGGCCCAGCAGCTCCGACTTGACCGTCTGGTCGGCGAGGTTGATGTGGGTGACGTCGCCGAGCAACACCTGACAGTTCTTCTGCTTGCGCAGGATCATCCGCGTCGGCGGCGCGATCTCGCCGGACGGGATGATGCCGGTCGCCACCTGGTACAGCAGCGGCTGGAACAGGTGGTGGGTTGTCTTCGCGATCAGCTTGACGTCGACATCGGCCCGTTTCAGCTTCTTGGCAGCGGTCAATCCGCCGAAGCCTGACCCGATGATGACGACTTTGTGCCGATCAGATGCAGTGGCTCCGGGATGGCTCATGTTGGGCTCCTCGACGGTGTCACGTGCAGTTCTACCCGCAACGGTAGCCGCCCGAACCTGCGATCGACGATTCCGTTAGCTGTGGCATTTCCCACGCCGTCGGCCCGATCAGCCGCCGAGAAGTGGCTTGAGAAGCTCACCGACCGCGGTGATGCCGCCCGGCTGATATCCGTTCAGGCTCGTCACCGGGCTCAGGATCACCCCATCGACGCCGGCGTCGAGAACCTTGGCCTTCACCTGCTCGACGACCTGCTCGGCACTGCCGTAGACCGCCTGCTGTTTGAAGTCGTCGGGAATCACATCGCCCGTGACGTTCTCGTCGATGATCGCGACGACCAGCATGCTGGTCTCGAGCGTGGCGGGGTCGCGGCCGATCTCCTCGCAGCGCTCCTTCACGACCTGCACCTTGCGCGGCAGCTCGTCGAAGCCCGCGATGAGGTTGAGGTGGTCGAAGTGCTTGGCCGCCAGCGGAATGGTCTTCTTCTCGCCGCTGCCGCCGATCATCAGCGGAACGTGATCGCGGAAGCGGGGCTCCGCCATGGCCTCCTTGGTGCGGTAGTACTTGCCATCGACGGTCGGACGGTCGCCCTCGAGCATCGGAAGGATGATCTGCAGTGCCTCGTTGAGCTTGTTGAAGCGGTCGGTGAAAGTCCCGAACTCATACCCCAAGGAGTCGTGCTCCAGTTCGTACCAGCCCGTGCCGATGCCGAGGATCGCGCGGCCCTGGCTCATCACGTCCAGCGTCGTGATGGCCTTGGCCAGCAGCGTGGGATTGCGGTAGGTGTTGCCGGTGACCAGCGTGCCGAGTTGGACGCGTTCGGTCGCGGTGGCCAACCCCCCAAGGGCGGTGTACGCCTCGAGCATGGGCGCATCGGGCGTGCCGAGGCCGGGAAGTTGGTAGAAGTGGTCCATCACGAAGACGGAGTCGAAGCCCGCGGCCTCGGCTTCCTGAGCCTGCGCGATGACCGTCGGGAAGATCTGGTCGACGCCGGTGCCGTAGGAGAAGTTGGGGATCTGCAGTCCGAGTTTGATGGTCACGTCTTCACGTAACCACGGCTGATCGGGGTCGATTCCCCGTCAGCGAAAAGTTCAGCCGAAGTCCGCCAGCGCACCCTTGCTGACGTGCAACGTCTGGCCGGTGATGTGGCGCGCCGCAGGGGTGGAGAGGAAAAGCGCGAGCCGGGCGATCTCCTCGGCCACCGGCGGCGGGGTACGCGAGAGGCCTTCGTAGCCCGGTTCGGTGCTGCGTCCCGACGCCACCGCGTTGACCGTGATGCCGCGGGTGCCGAAGTGCGCGGCCTGGCCGGCGGTCCAGTTGGAGATGGCCGCCTTGATGGCCGCTTCGGCACTGCCTTCTACCGGGTGTTCGGGAACCACGGTGACGATCGAACCGCCCGAGCGCAGGTGATCGCCCAGGATCTGCACGGTCAGTACCGCTGACAGCACGGTCGAGTCGAGCGCCTCCCGCCACGCGTTGGCCAGCTCCGACAGCGAGTAGGTGCGCGGGTCGCCGCCGTCCCAACGAGGCGCGGGCACATTGACGATCGTGTCGAGGTGGTGCGGGAACTGCGGTCGCGCCGCTTCCAGGCTGGCGGGATCGGTGTTGTCGAACACGATTGCGTCGACGTCGAGTTCCTTGGCGGCGACTTCGAGGTCGTCGCGGCGGGCACCTGCGATCACGACCCGGTGACCGGCGTCGCGGAAGCCTCCGGCGATCGTGCGACCTAAATCCGTGTCACCGGCGGTGACGAGCACCTCCATCGCGGGACCTCCTTGTCGTGCCAACGCTGAACTCAGCGATCCCGGGCAATGTTACTGGACAGTAGCTAGGGCGCGAAACCGGCGCGCGGGCGCATGTGCCATAGGGTTTTTCCCGTGAGGCGCAGGGCGGCGAGCGGTTGAGCATCTCGGCTGGCCTGCCGCGCTGGCTGTACCTGCCCGCCGCGGTCGGCGCGCTGTTCGTCGCCGTACCTCTTGTCGCGGTGGCGGCGAGGGTGGACTGGCCGAATTTCGTGCACCTGATCAGCAGCGAGTCCTCCATCAGCGCGCTGCTGCTGAGCCTGCGGACGGCGGCCGCCAGCACCGCGCTGTGTCTGGTTTTCGGTGTGCCGATGGCCCTGGTGCTCGCGCGCAGCGACAGCCGGCTGATCCGCGCGGCGCGGCCGCTGATTCTGCTGCCGTTGGTGCTGCCTCCGGTGGTCGGCGGTATCGCGCTGCTCTACGCGTTCGGCCGGCTCGGCCTGATCGGGGAGTACCTGGAGGCAGCGGGTGTCCAGATTGCGTTCACGACGACGGCGGTGGTGCTCGCCCAGACGTTCGTGTCGCTGCCGTTCCTCGTCATCGCGCTGGAAGGGGCCGCCCGCACCGCGGGCGCCGATTACGAAATGGTGGCGGCCACGCTGGGCGCCCGGCCGTCCCGGGTGTGGTGGCGCGTGACGTTGCCGCTGCTGATTCCCGGCCTGGTGTCCGGATCCGTGCTGGCATTCGCGCGCTCGCTGGGCGAATTCGGCGCCACGCTCACGTTCGCGGGCTCTCGTCAGGGCGTCACCCGGACGCTGCCGTTGGAGATTTATCTGCAGCGGGAGAGCGACGCCGATGCCGCGGTGGCGTTGTCGTTGTTGCTCGTGGTGGTGGCCGCGGTGGTGGTCTTGGGCCTGGGCAGTCGGCGGTTGCGGGGCGACAGTGCCTGGTAGTGCGGCGTGACAGGAGTCAGCCTGCGGGCCGTTGTCGAGCATCGGGGCGTGGATGTCGAGTTCGACGTCGCCGCCGGTGAGGTGCTGGCCGTGCTGGGCCCCAATGGGGCGGGCAAGTCGACGGTGCTGCACGTCATCGCGGGCTTGGTCCGGCCCGACGACGGTGTCGTGCGCGTGGGGAATCGGGTGCTCACCGACACCGCAACGCGGGTCGACGTGCCGACCCACGACCGCCGCGTCGGGTTGCTGCTGCAGGATCCGCTGTTGTTTCCGCATCTGGATGTCGCCGCCAACGTGGCCTTCCCGCCCGGCGGTAGGCGACCCGAGCACTGGCTTGCAGAGGTCGACGCGACGGATCTGGCCGACCGCAGGCCCCGCCACCTGTCGGGGGGCCAGGCCCAGCGGGTGGCGCTGGCCCGCGCGCTGGCCGCCGAACCCGACGTGTTGCTCCTCGACGAGCCGTTGAGCAAGCTCGATGTCGCGACCGCCGCTGCGATGCGCAAGGTGCTGCGCCGGGTGCTGGTGCGCGACGGCCGGTCGGCGGTGATGGTGACCCATGACGTGCTCGACGTGGTGACGCTCGCCGATCGGGTGTTGGTGCTCGAATCCGGCCGTGTTATGGAAAATGGTTCTGCGGCAACGGTTCTGACGGCTCCGCGCAGTGGATTCGGCGCGCGGCTGGCGGGAGTGAACCTGGTTCGCGGCACGGCGGCCGGCGGCGGGGTGCTGACCACCCGGTGGGGCGGCACCTGGTACGGAACCGCGGGCGTGGACGTGACGGCGGGGGCTTCGGCGGTGGCCTTGTTTCACCCGGCGGCCGTCGCGGTGTACCGCGAGCGACCGCACGGCAGCCCCCGCAACACCGTTGAAGTGACCATCGCCGAAGTCGACGGCCGCGGGCCGGCCATCCGGGTGCGGGCCGAGGAACAACCCGATGGCGGCCCCGGGCTCGCCGCCGACATCACCGCGGACTCCGCCGCCGAACTGCGCCTGGCGCCCGGCGAGCGCGCGTACTTCGCCGTGAAAGCGCAGGAGGTCACCATCCACCCGGGCCCGTAACGGACATCTGGGCGGCTGCGAAAAACGAGTTAGACGACCGTCGTCCTCCGGCGGTGAACGCGGTTCGACAAGCCCGCGCCACGCGCGGGGACACCGTCGTGTCAGCAATTCCGGGTACTGTTGCCTTGCATGGCATTTCCGGTTCTCAGCAATTTCTCAATTGAGCACTTTTTGAGCAATACGCACTTGCGTCACGGCGGTAACACGGTAGTTTCTTCTCCATGGATCAGCCGGACGCGATTTCGTTCCCTCGCAGGGGCCTCTCCAAGACGCTTGCAGTCGCGGCGCTGACTGGCGCCACCGCGGTTGCGCTGGCGCTGCCAACGGTGGCGCAGGCGCAGCCCGAGCCGACGCCGGCGCCACCCCCGCCGCCCGGCAACACGTTCTTGCAGGGCCCGCCACCGCCGCCACCGCCCGGGGCACCAGCGCCCGCACCCGCACCGGGTGCACCCGCGCCCGCGCCGCCACCTGGTGCGCCCGCGCCGGCACCGCCACCGCCCGGCGCGCCTGCGCCGCCACCCGCGCCCGGTGCGCCTGCGCCTGCGCCGGCGCCCGGCGATCCGAATGCACCCGCCCCGCCGCCCGGCGACCCCGGGCGTGTCGAAGCGCCTGCAGGCGGACTCAGCTACGTCGTGCCTGCGGGTTGGAAGGTGTCGGACGCGTCGCAGCTGTCCTATGGGCAGGCGCTGGTGACCAAGATCGCACCCGAAGGTGCCGAGCCGCCCAACGACACCAGCATTCTGCTCGGCCGACTCGACCTGAAGCTTTTCGCCGGGGCCGAGACCGATAACGCGAAGGCCGCTCAGCGGTTGGCGTCCGATATGGGCGAGTTCTTCATGCCGTTCCCCGGCACGCGGATCAACCAGGAGACCTTCGAACTCAACGCAGACGGTATGCCGGGCGTCGCTTCGTATTACGAGGTGAAGTTCACCGACACCAACAAGCCGAACGGTCAGATCTGGGCCGGTGTCGTCGGCAATCCGGTCGAGCCGGAGACGCCGCGCGGGCAGCGCGCCCCTGAGCGCTGGTTCGTCGTTTGGCTCGGCACGGCGAACAACCCTGTGCCGAAGGAAGAAGCGGTGACGCTGGCCAACTCGATTCGGCCGTACACCGGCCCGCCGGCGCCGACGGATCCGAACGCCCCGCCGCCGGCGGCTCCGAACGCCGCGCCTCCGGCGCCGGCCGATCCGAACGCCCCGCCGCCTCCACCGGCTCCCAATGCGCCCCCACCCGATCCGAACGCGCCTGCGCCACGGCCCGGCGTCGGGGAGCCCGTTCCGGTCGCACCGGAGAACGCGCCGGGGATGGTGCCTCCGCCCTGACGAAGTCAAGGCTTCCGCCACGACATCAAGCCGTGGCGGAAGCCGAATTCTTCAGTGCGCGTGCGGTGGTCAGGGCCCAACCCGCGGCGGGTTGGCGTTGGCGACGTTCAAGATGACGCAATTCGTGCCGCCGAACCCCATCGCGCCTGCGGTTTGACACCGCTCGAAGTTGCCGTCGGCGCTGACCGGTCCGTCGCAGATCGTCCCGCCACCCCACGGCGTCCAGCCGCCCTGGCATCCGGCGTGGGCCGGGGCGGCGAAAGCCATGCCGCCGGCCGCAAGCGCGCCGACCGCCAATGCAACAAGCGTTCTCATCTCGTCCTCTCCCTTCGCGGTACCGGAGTCCTGCGCCGGGTACGAAGCCCGTTCCGCCGATGTTCGACGGTCCACCGTTATCTCCAGGTTATGCCGTTGTCATGAGTGAGGAATCGGGGTTATCCCTACCGCTTCAACACCGCGGCGTCCACCACATTTGTCTGGCGCACCGCGGCGGTCGTTAGCGTCGTTCGCTCACAGTGAAGATGCTCGTTCCCGGGGTGGTGCATTCGTGATTCACCGGGCGACGATGAGGTATGGCGATCTCGACCATGACGGCGTGGCGGGTTCGGCGACCCGGGCCGGTGAGCACTCGACCACTCGAGCGGGCACGCGTCGAGATTCCGCGACCGATGCCCGGCGAGCTTCTGGTGGCAGTGCGGGCATGTGGCGTGTGCCGCACCGATCTTCACGTCGCCGAAGGCGACCTGCCCGTGCATCGTCCGCAGGTCATCCCGGGCCATGAGGTCGTCGGTGAAGTGGTCGAGGCGGGGCAGGGCGTCGGCGCCGAGTTCGCCGTCGGCGACCGCGTCGGCATCGCATGGCTTCGGCACACCTGCGGACGATGCCGGTACTGCATCCGAGGGGCCGAGAATCTGTGCCCCGAGTCCCGCTACACGGGCTGGGACGCCGACGGGGGATACGCCGAATTCGCCACGGTGCCAGCCGCATACGCTCATCCGCTGCCGGCGGGCTACTCCGACACCGAACTGGCGCCGCTGCTGTGCGCGGGCATCATCGGCTATCGCGCCCTGGTGCGCGCCGAGCTACCGCCCGGCGGGCGGTTGGGAATCTACGGATTCGGCGGCAGCGCGCACCTGACCGCCCAAGTGGCGATCGCGCAGGGCGTCGAAGTCCACGTCATGACCCGCGGGGAGGCCGCCCGCGCGCTGGCGCTGTCACTGGGAGCGGCCTCGGCTCAGGGCGCTGCCGACCCGCCACCTGCCCCGCTCGACGCCGCGATCCTGTTCGCACCCGTCGGCGACCTCGTGCCCTCCGCGCTCGAAGCGCTCGATCGTGGCGGCACACTGGCCATCGCCGGCATCCACCTCTCCGACGTTCCCGCGCTGAACTACCAGCGTCACCTCTTCCAGGAGCGCCAACTGCGGTCAGTCACCGCGAACACGCGAGCCGATGCCCGAGCCTTTCTGGCCTTCGCCGGTGAGTACCGCATCGAAGTGACAAGCCCGCAGTATCCGCTCGATCGGGCGGATGAGGCGCTCAGCGATCTCGCCGCCGGCCGGGTGTCGGGGGCGGCGGTGCTGACCGTCTAGAGTTCGGCCAGCGGCGGTCTGCGTCAGCTCAGGTGCCACACCAGCGCGGCGGCCAGGGCGCCGAGCCCGTTGAGCGACCAGTGCAAGGCGATCGGCGCAATCAGGCTGCCGCTGCGACGCCGCAACCAGGTGAACACGAACCCGGCGACCGCGGTGGCTGCCACCGCCAACGTCACGCCCGCGACGGTACCCATCACCCCGCCGCCGAAGATGCGCGTGAACCCGACGTTACTGCTGGTCAAACCCAGCGAGGTGGCGATGTGCCAGAGACCGAACAGCAGTGAACCCGCCGCCGCGACGCCGCGGAAACCCCAGGCGCGGTTCAACGCGCCGTGCAGCACGCCCCGAAAAGCCAGCTCCTCGGGGATCACGGTCTGCAGGGGGATGATCACCATCGACGCGATCAACGCGCCGGAGATCGTCGCGTAGTTGTTGTTCATGAACATCGGCCGCGTCCACGGCAGCAGCGCGCCGATCGCGATCACCGACAGCACCACCCCGACGGCCGCCAGCGCGTAACCGGCGCCGGACCTCCAGTGGTCGCGGCTCAACCCGAGTTCGGCCCAGCCCAGCCCGCGGGAGCGGACAAGGAGCAGCAATCCGACCGCCGCCGCGGGAACCGTCGCCACGCTGGCCCACGGAGTGGTGAAATGCGCGATCAGGTTTGTCAACGCCAGCACCACCACGACCACCGCGATGTCGACGTAGGTGCGGAAGTGATGCAGCGCGGAGAGCTGTTCGACCAGCGGATGCGGACGCTCGGCTAGCACGGCTTGGTCGGACACGAAGATCCAGTCTAGCGGTCTTGTTCGCTGAGCGAATCCTGCGAAAGCGAGGGCGCCCGGTAGTCCGGGTCCCACGTCCACTCCGAGATCGCCGGATCGTCCTCTCCGTGCTCACGGGTGTAGCGCCGCGCCGCAAGGCGGGCGTCGGCCATTTCCTGGCGCAGCCCGGCCGCGCTGCTGCCCAGTCCGTCGACGCGGTCGATGACGTCCATGACGAGGTGGAACCGGTCGAGGTCGTTGAGCATCACCATGTCGAACGGGGTCGTTGTGGTACCGCGCTCCTTGAAGCCGCGCACATGAAGCTGGGCGTGGTTGGCGTGGCGGTAGGTCAGCCGGTGAATCAGCCACGGGTAGCCGTGGTAGGCGAAGATGACCGGCTTGTCCGTCGTGAAGATCGAATCGAACTCCCGCTCCGACAGTCCGTGCGGATGTTCGGAGTCGGGTTGCAACCGCATGATGTCGACGACGTTGACCACCCGAACCTTCACCTCGGGCAACCGCCGGCGCAGGATGTCGGCAGCGGCCAGGGTTTCCAGGGTCGGGATATCACCGGCGCACGCGAGCACCACATCCGGATGCCCGGCGCCGCTGCTTGCCCAGTCCCAGATGCCGAGACCCCTGGTGCAGTGCGCGATCGCGGAGTCCATGTCCAGATAGGTCAGCGCCGGTTGCTTACCGGCGACGATCACGTTCACGTAGTGCCGACTGCGAAGGCAGTGGTCGGCCACCGACAACAGCGTGTTGGCATCAGGCGGCAGGTAGACCCGCACGACCTCCGGCCGCTTGTTGGCGACATGGTCGATGAACCCGGGGTCCTGGTGCGACGCGCCGTTGTGATCCTGGCGCCAGACATGCGATGTCAGAAGGTAATTCAGCGACGCGATCGGGCGCCGCCACGGCAGCTCGCGGCTACTGGAGAGCCACTTGGCGTGCTGATTGAGCATCGAGTCGATGATGTGGACGAACGCCTCGTAGCAGTTGAACAGCCCGTGCCTGCCCGTCAGCAGGTAACCCTCGAGCCAGCCCTGGCAAAGGTGTTCGGACAACACCTCCATCACGCGGCCCTCCGGCCCGAGATTCTCGTCGTCGGGCCCGATTTCGGCCAGCCACGCCTTGTCGGTCACCTCGAGGGTCGCCGACAGCCGGTTCGACGCGGTCTCGTCAGGGCCCATCAACCGGAACCGGTCGGGGTTGCGGGCGATGACGTCGCGCAGGAAGGTGCCGAGCACCCGTGTGGCCTCGGCGGACTCGGAGGCCGGCTTGTCGACCGCCACCGCGTAATCGGCGAACGCGGGCAAGTCGAGATCCCTGAGCAGCAGGCCGCCGTTGGCGTGCGGGTTGGCGCTCATCCGCCGCTGCCCTCCCGGCGCGATCGCACGCAGTTCGGGCCGCAGCGCGCCGTCGTCGTCGAACAGGTCCTCGGGTCGGTAGCTGCGCAGCCAATCCTCGAGCTGCGCACGGTGTTCGGGGTTGGTGTGGGTGCCCGACAGCGGCACCTGATGGGACCGCCAGGTGCCTTCGACCTTCTTGCCGTCGACCTCTTCGGGACCGGTCCAGCCCTTCGGAGTGCGTAGCACGATCATCGGCCACAGCGGGCGGCCGGCCTCACCATCGAGGCGGGCGGCGCGCTGGATCGCAGCGATCTGGTCGAACGCCTCGTCGAGTGCGGTGGCCAACTGCTGATGCACGTTGGCCGGATCGTCTCCGGCCACCGTGATGGGCCGGTAGCCGTAGCCGAACAGCAGCGACTCCAGCTCCTCCTGTGGGATCCGCGCCAGCACCGTCGGGTTGGCGATCTTGTACCCGTTGAGGTGCAGGATGGGCAGCACCGCACCGTCGGTGACGGGGTTGAGGAACTTGTTCGAATGCCAGCTCGCGGCCAGCGGGCCGGTTTCGGCCTCACCGTCGCCGATCACACACGCCACCACCAGATCGGGGTTGTCGAACGCCGCGCCGTACGCGTGCACCAGCGCATAGCCGAGTTCGCCGCCCTCGTGGATCGACCCGGGCGTCTCCGAGGCGACGTGACTCGGGATGCCGCCGGGGAAAGAGAACTGCCGGAACAACTTTCGCAGGCCTTCGGCGTCCTCGGAGATGCCCGAGTACACCTCGCTGTACGTGCCTTCCAGGTAGGCGTTCGCGACCAGGCCGGGACCGCCGTGCCCCGGTCCGGTGATGTAGATGACGTTCGCGTCGCGGTTGCGGATGATGCGGTTCAAGTGCGCGTAGACGAGGTTGAGCCCGGGCGTGGTACCCCAGTGTCCGAGCAGGCGGGGCTTGACGTGCTGCGGCGCGAGCGGCTCCCGCAGCAGCGGATTGTCCAGCAGGTAGATCTGTCCGACGGACAGATAGTTTGCCGCGCGCCAGTACGCGTCGATCAGCGTGAGTTCATCGTCGGACAGCGTGGGGGACAGTGCCTGGGCGGTCATCTAACTCATCATCGTCGTGCCGGGTGAACGCCGTGGGTTGGCGAACAGCGCGTGTGGGTTCTGGTACCCAGCCCTGATACCCACTGCACCAGAACCTACGCACTAGCCTGTCCAGCGTGTTGGGATTCGCATTGCCGCAGTACGGCGGACCCGCGGGCGCCGATCTCGCCCGTTTCGCAAAGACGGTCGAAGACCTCGGCGCCGACAGCCTGTGGGTCGGGGACCGCCTCATCACGGCTGTGCAGCCCAGCGTCGGCTACGCGGGTGCCGACACCATTCCCGAACAGTTCCGCACCGGACTGGACCCGTTCATCGCGCTGGCGGTGGCGGCCGCCGTCACCAGCCGGGTCCGGTTGGGCAGCAGTGTTTTCGTCGCGCCGTGGTATCCGCCGGTGCAGCTGGGCCGCCAGCTGACCGCCCTCGACGTGGTCAGTGGTGGGCGGCTGCTGCCCGGCTTCGGCATCGGCTGGTCACCCGAGGAGTTCCAGGCAGCGGGCGCGCCGTTTCGCCGCCGCGGGGCACAGCTGGACGAGCTGCTCGACGTGCTGCAAGCCCTGTGGACGACGAATCCCGTGGCTCATGACGGCGAGCGCTGGTCGATCCCGCCGTCGTGGGTCGACCTCAAGCCGGTGCAACAGCCGCCGCCGATCTACCTCGCCTCGTTCACTGCGGCCGGGCTGACGCGGATCGGCGCGCGCGGCGACGGATGGCTGCCCACAGTCAACGTCCCCGGCAAAGTGTTCCCCGAGATGCTCGACCGGCATCGGCGCATCATCGACGACGCCGCCCGCGCGGCGGGCCGGGATCCGTCGGCCATCCACACCTACCTTCGTGTCAACGTCGCCGAGGGCACGCCGATCGAGCGGGCCGTCGAGGCGGTGCGGATGCTCGCCGCCGGCGGCTACCAAGACATGTTCGTCGACCTGATGTACGTGGCGGCCGACACCGACGAGCGCCTGCGCTGGGCCGAACGGCTGTTGGCCGCATGAGCGAGCCACTGCTGGCATCCGCGCGGGTGCTCGATCTCGGCGGTGCGGAATCCGACGCGGTGTGCCGGCTGTTCGCCGACCTCGGCGCCGACGTGTTGAAGATCGAACCCCCGGAGGGGGGCGCCGCGCGCCGCGCCCTGCCGACCGTCGCCGGGACGAGTGTGCCGTTCGCGGTGGACAACGCGAACAAGCGCTGCGCGGTCCTCGATCCCGCCCAGCCCGGCGACTACCGGCGGCTGCTCGATCTCGCGAGTACCGCCGATATCGTCGTCGACAGCGGAAACCCGGGCGGCGCTGGGCGATTCGGAACGTCGTGCGTCGAGCTAGCGCGCCGGTTCGACCATCTCGTGGCACTGTCGGTCACCGACTTCGGCACCTCCGGTCCGTACGCGACGTGGCGGGCCACCGACCCGGTGCTCTATGCGCTGTCGACCGCGCTCTCACGCACCGGACCGACCTCGGGAACTCCGGTGCTGCCGCCCATCGGGCTGGCATCGGGCACGGCCGCGGTGCAGGCGGCGTGGGCGGTGCTGGCCGCCTATTACCGCCGGTTGCGCGACGGCACAGGAGATTACATCGACTTCTCCCGGTTCGAGGGCGTGCTCCAGTCGCTCGACCCGCCGTTCGGGTCGGAGGGTCAGGCCGCCGTGGGCCTCAAGAAGACCACCGAGATCTGGCGCGGCAGGCCGCGTAACCAGAACATCTACCCGATCTTCGCCTGCAAGGACGGACACGTCCGCGTCTGTCTGCTCTCCGCGCGCCAGTGGCGCGGAATGCGCGCCTGGCTGGGCGAACCGGAGCAGTTCGCCGATCCGAAGTTCGACACGATCGCCGCACGGTACGCGGCCTCGCGGGAACTCAACGCGCTTATCGCCGACTTCTTCGCCCCGCAGACCATGGATGCCCTGGTGGCGGAGGGGCAGGTGCGGGGGGTGCCGATCGCCGCGGTACTGACGCCCGCGGAGGCGTTGGCCTCCGAACATCTCCGCGTCGTGGGCGCGTTGACCGCGGCGGACTTCGCGCCGGGGGCGCAGGTCGTCGCGCCCGCGGGGCCGTTCGTCGTGGACGGACGTCACACCGGGGTGGGATGGCTGGCCCGGTCTCCGGGGGCCGACGAAGCCCATTGGGCCGGTGAGCCATCGGCCACGGCACGCGGGAAGGCGGCCGTGGTGCAGCGCCCGTTCGACGGCCTGCGGATTCTCGACCTCGGCATCATCGTCGCCGGAGGCGAACTGGGCCGGTTGTTCGCCGACCTCGGCGCCGAAGTGATCAAGATCGAGAGCGCCGCCTACCCCGACGGTTTGCGACAGACGCCGCCGGGCCAGGTGATGAGCAGGTCGTGGGTGCTGACCCACCGCAACGAGCAGAGCCTGGGCCTCGACCTGCGCGCCGCCGCGGGCGCCGAACTATTCGCCCGCTTGGTTGCCGGTGCCGACGCGGTGTTCGCCAACTTCAAGCCGGGAACCCTTGCTGCGCTCGGGTTTTCCTATGAGCGTCTGCGGGAGTTGAACCCCCGCATCGTGCTCGCGGAGAGCAGCGCGTTCGGCTCGACGGGCCCGTGGAGCGCGCGGATGGGTTACGGGCCGCTGGTGCGCGCAACGACGGGCATCACCTCGGTGTGGACGTCGGTCGACGGTGGGTTCTACGACGCGACGACGATCTTCCCGGACCATGTGGCCGCGCG
Organism: Mycobacterium sp. IS-1556; assembly: GCF_001499985.1. Classification (NCBI taxonomy): domain Bacteria; kingdom Bacillati; phylum Actinomycetota; class Actinomycetes; order Mycobacteriales; family Mycobacteriaceae; genus Mycobacterium; species Mycobacterium sp. IS-1556. The sequence continues at coordinate 45,070 of NZ_LQIM01000003.1, read as the reverse complement.
AATCACCGCGATCGCGGCGCTGGCAGCGCTGATCCGGCGCGACCGCACCGGTGAACCCGCGCACGTACATGTCTCGCAAGCCGAGGCCGCGGTGAACCAGTTGGCGACGCGTTATGTCACCGAGGCGGCACGCGCCGCACACCTGCCGGTGGTCGACGACGCTGCCGTACACGGCGTGTACCCGTGTGCAGGCGACGACGAGTGGTGCGTGATCTCGCTTCGCACCGATGCCGACCGCGACGCGTTGACCGCCCTCACCGGCGGCGCCGACATCGCCGAGTGGACCCGCGCTCGGGACAAGACGGCGGTGGCGCACGCGCTGCAGGAGGCGGGGATCCCCGCGGCGCCGATGAACCGCGCCGTCGATGTACCTGCCGACCGGCAGGTGCGCTTCCGAAACGTGTTCGCCGCCATGGGACATCCGCTGTTCGAGGAGCCCGTGCTCAGTGAGACCGGGCCCGCGCCGTACACCAACATTCCGCCCGCGGAGATGCGACCGGCGCCGATGCCGGGAGAGCACACCCGCCAGATCTGCGAGCAGGTCCTCGGCATGTCCGCCGAGGAGGCCGATCGGCTCATCGCCGATGGCGTGCTCTTCGCCTACGAAGGAAGGCCGTGATGGACCCGAGGACACCGGTGTTGGCGGGCTACGGACAGCTCAGCCAGCGCGACGAGAACCCTGACGCGGAACCGATCGACCTGATGGTCGCTGCCGCGCGGGCCGCCGCCGATCCGCGGGTGCTCGAAGCCGTCGACTCGGTGCGCGTCGTCAGCCTGCTGTCCTGGCGATATCGCGACCCGGGACTGCTTCTGGCGCAACGTCTTAACGCCGACAGCGCCACCACACGCTACACCGGGGTCGGCGGCAACACACCGCAGTCACTGGTCAACGAGGCGTGCCGGGACATCCAGAGCGGCCGTGTCGACGTCGTCCTGATCGCCGGCGCGGAGACCTGGCGCACCCGAACCCGGTTGCGGGCCAAGGGTATCAAGCCCCAATGGACCCACCAGGACGAGTCGGTTCCGCTGGCCGAAGGCGCCGACGAGGGGGTGCCGATGGCCGGACCCGCCGAGATCCGGATCCACCTGGACCGGCCGGCGTATGTCTACCCGATGTTCGAGCAGGCTTTGCGAATCGCCGCGGGCGAGTCCAGCGAGGAGCACCGCCGTCGCATCGGCGAACTGTGGGCGCAGTTCAGTGCGGTGGCCGCGAACAATCCGCACGCCTGGAGCCGAGACCCGGTGCCGGCGGAGCAGATTTGGCGCGCCGGTCCGGACAACCGGATGATCAGTTGGCCGTACCCGAAGCTGATGAACTCCAACAACATGGTCGACCAAGCGGCGGCGCTCGTCGTCACCTCGGCCGAGAAGGCGGCTCATCTGCAGATCCCCAGGGACCGCTGGATCTTCCCGTATTCGGGCACCGACGCGCACGACACCTACGCGATCGGGGAGCGCGCAGAGTTCTACACCTCGCCGGCCATCCGGATCGCGGGTCGACGCGCCTTGGAACTGGCGGGGCTGGGCATCGATGACGTCGCGCTCGTCGACCTCTACTCGTGCTTCCCGTCGGCGGTGCAGGTGGCCGCCAACGAACTCGGGCTGCCGATCGGGGATGCCGCCAGACCGCTCACGGTCACCGGCGGGCTCACCTTCGCCGGCGGGCCGTGGAACAACTACGTCACCCACTCGATCGCCACCATGGCCGAGCGGCTCGCGACCCAGCCCGGCCAACTCGGCCTGATCACCGCGAACGGCGGTTACCTCACCAAGCACAGCTTCGGGGTCTACAGCGCCGAACCGCCTGCGCATCAATTCCGTTGGGAAGACGTGCAACCGGAGGTCGATCGCGAGCCGACTCGTACCGCCCTGGTGGAATGGTCCGGGGTCGGCACGGTCGAAACCTGGACGACGCCGTTCAGCCGGGAAGGCTCGCCGGAGAAGGCGTTTCTCGCCGTACGCACGCCCGAGGACTCGCGCGTGCTGGCCGTCATCACCGACCAGAAAGAGGCGGCGGCCACGGTCGGCGATGACATCGCCGGCGCCAAGGTTCAGGTGAATGCGGACGGTACCGCCACGATGCTCTGAGGTGGCTAGGGTGCGTCGGCGGGCACCCGGGTGTACTGCGGCTTGAATCCCTCGGGGGCAAAGGTGAAGCCCCGCCCCGTCGCCTCGCTCATGCAGGAAACGCCGGCTTCCTGCACGTTGCAGCGAAACCCGGCGGCCGCCAGGATTCGGTTGAACCCGAGCACTTTTGCGTTCTCGAGGACGAATTCCGGCTGTTCCAACGCGACGAATCGCGGCTGGCCCTCGTGCTCGATGATCACGGCGTTGGGCGCCGTCTGCTCGCCCTCGGCGTTGGGCACCGTGTCCGGTTCGCCGGTGATGTTCATGCTCGACTGCCAGGATGTCGCCGACTGGCAGCCCGCCTTGGCGCGCGGCACGATCGCACACGCCCATCGTCCGCTCGGAGTGGTGAAGTAATAAACGGCTGTTCCTGCCGGGTGGGCGACGTAGTCGAACGCGTTGACGAGGTGCCTGGTGTTCGGCGGCGGGGGAGGTGCGCTGGTGGTGGATGTCGGCGGGGACGCCGCGGGCGGCTCGTCGGTGGTCACGATCCGCTCACCCGAGCAGCCCGCCGCCAGGATGGCGACGGCCGAGATCAGACATAGGACACGCATTTCGGCTCCCAAGCGTGCCGGAACCCGATTTCGGGGCTCGACGCGGGGGTGCCCTCGGCGCGTCAGTCGGTCACCATGGCTCTGAGCGTCTGCGCATTACGCACCGCGTGACCGCCCAGATCGTTGTTGAAATACACCAGGACGCGTCTGCCTTCGCGGTCCCAAGCCATGATCCGGTCCGCCCAGCGGCGGAGCTCGTCGTCGGGATAGGAGCCCGCATACATCGAATCCTGGTCGGGACCGTGCATCCTGATGTACACCAGCTCGCTGGTTGCCCGCGGAACGCAGCGCAGCCGCGCGCCGCTCATGATCACGTACGCGGCTTCGTGGCGCGCCAACGTCTCGTACACCGCCGGGTCGTCCCACGAGGGATGCCGCAGCTCCATCGCCACCGGGATCCGGTCGGGCATCAGTTTCAAGAAGTACTCCAGGCGGGCGTCGTCGCGCTCCAACTCCGGGTGCAGTTGCACTAGCAGCGCCTCGCCGCGGTCGCCCAGCAGAGTCCAACACCGGTCGAACCGCTCGACCCATGGCTCCGGCTCGCGCAGCCGCCGGTAGTGCGTCAGCCCGCGTTGGGCCTTGACCGACATCGTGAAGCCCTCGGGCAGTCGCTGGCGCCACCCGGCGAACGCCGTGTCCTTCGGCCACCGGTAGAAGCTGGCGTTCAGTTCGACGGTGTCGAACTCCTCGACGTAGCGGGCCAGCCGCTTGGCCACCGGAGTACCGGCGGGGTACAGCACGTCGGTCCAATGGTCGTACGACCAGCCCGAGGTGCCGATCCGGATCATCTCCGCCTCATCCGCGCGCTGACACGGTGTCGCGTAGCTCGTCGTCGAGCGACACCCGGACCAGCGCCGCGGCGAGCTTCGCGTTCCTGCGCGGGGCCAGCGCGGCGAGTTCCTCGGTCCCGGTGGGCAATCCGAGCGTCTTGGCCGCCGACAGTGCCCGCTTGTCGAAGTACGGCCGTACCCAGGTCCAGACGTCCTGCACTTCGCGCAGGAAGATGTCCGCGCCGGTGTCGCCGATTCCCTTGAATTGCTTGAGCGAACGCCTCAATGCCGGCACTTCGTGACCGCTGGCCTCGGCGAGCTTGCGCAGATCCCCGCCGTACTCCTCGACGACAACGGAGGCGATGTCGGTCAGCCGGGTGGCCGAGCTCTCGTCGTACCGGACGTAGTGGGCGCGGCCGAACGCGCGGATCATCACGGCGCGATCTGCTTCGAGGGCGGCCTTGGGCGTGCGGATGCCCGCACTGAACAGTTCACGCGCGGCCGCCACGGCGATCGAGGCGTCGATCGGCTTGCTGGCCAGCATGCACAGGGTCAGCAGCTGAAAGAGGGGCATGGGTCTGTCCGCCAACCGGATACCCGCCTCATGCGCATAAGTGGTGCCCGCATGTCTCAGCAGGTTCGCCACCACCTTCTTGCGTGCCGCGGCCTCCATCTCCGCTGACGTACCCCTGCTATTTCGGCGGCAAACTTCCGGCGTAGTCGACTCCGCGGCCCACCCAGGACTGCAGCTGACGTCTGGTCCTGATGCCGTCGACCGACACCCGCAGCCAGCCACGGGTCTCTCGTCCCGCCATCACCATCGGCTCGACGTGGTCACGCGACAGCAACTTCGAGGTGTCGTCTGGTGGCACCCGCACCATCAGGCCGCCCTGCCCGCTGGCCGCCACCGCCATGTTGCCGTTGATCAGAAACGCCAACCCGCCGAACATCCGCTTCTCCTCGACACCACGGGTGCCGCCGAGAAGTTCTCGGATGCGGTTGGCCAGGTCCTCGTCGTAGGCCATGAGACGACCGTAGCGGCAGCCCCCGACAATTACTCGCCGCGCGGTTTTTGCGCGCCGGGTCGTGATCCGTTGTAAACCACGACCCGGCGCGCAATTTTCGCGTCAGGCCGCCGCCGCCTGCACCCGAGCTGGTTCCAGTGCCTGCGCGACGATGTCCGCGACATCGGTCATCGGCTTGACCTCGAGCACGTCGAGCACGTCGGCGGGAACGTCGTCCAGATCGGCCTCGTTGCGCTGCGGGATGAAAACCGTTGACAGTCCGGCCCGTTGCGCCGCCAGCAGCTTCTGCTTGACGCCGCCGATCGGCAGCACCCGGCCGTTGAGCGTGACCTCACCGGTCATGCCGACGTCCGAGCGCACCTGCCGGCCGGTGAACATCGACACCAGCGCGGTCACCATCGTCACGCCCGCCGACGGGCCGTCCTTCGGCACCGCCCCTGCGGGCACGTGGACGTGGATCCGCCGATCCAGCGCCCCGGGGTCGACACCCAACTGCTCGGCGTGCGAACGCACGTAGGACAGCGCAATCTGCGCCGACTCCTTCATCACGTCGCCCAGCTGTCCGGTCAGGGTCAGAGTGGCCTCACCGGCCCCATCTGATCCGTTGGCCCCGGCCTCGATGTAGAGCACATCCCCGCCGAGCCCGGTGACCGCCAGGCCGGTCGCCACACCCGGCACCGCGGTGCGTTCGGCCGACTCGGGCAGGAACCGCGGACGACCAAGGTAGTCAACGAGATTCGGCTCGTCGACAACGATCGGGCCGGTCTCGGAAGCCAGCTTCGTCGTCACCTTGCGCAGCGCCTTGGCCAGCAGCCGCTCGAACTGGCGGACCCCCGGTTCGCGGGTGTAGTCCGCCGCGATCTTGCGCAGCGCGCCCTCGGTCACCGTCACTTCGTCGTCGGTCAGCGCTGCCCGCTCGCGCTGCCGGGGCAGCAGGAAGTCACGGGCGATCGCGACCTTGTCGTCTTCGGTGTATCCGTCGATCTGGACCAGTTCCATGCGGTCCAGCAGCGCCGACGGGATGTTCTCGATGACGTTGGCCGTCGCCAGGAACACCACGTCGGACAGGTCGAGATCCAGGTCCAGGTAGTGGTCGCGGAACGTGTGGTTCTGCACGGGATCCAGGACCTCGAGCAGCGCCGCCGCGGGGTCGCCGCGGAAGTCGGAGCCGACCTTGTCGATCTCGTCGAGAAGCACAACGGGGTTCATCGAACCCGCTTCGCCGATCGCGCGCACGATGCGACCGGGCAGCGCGCCGACGTACGTGCGCCGGTGCCCACGGATCTCGGCCTCGTCGCGCACGCCGCCGAGGGCGACGCGGACGAACTCGCGGCCCAGTGCCCGCGCCACGCTCTCGCCCAGCGACGTCTTGCCGACCCCGGGCGGCCCGGCCAGCACCATCACCGCGCCCGACCCACGGCCGCCTACGACCTGCAGGCCCCGCTTGGCGCGGCGTGCACGCACGGCCAGGTACTCGACGATGCGCTCCTTGACGTCGTCGAGGCCGTGGTGGTCGGCGTCGAGAATCTCACGTGCGCCCGTCAAATCCGTCGCGTCCTCGGTGCGCACGTTCCACGGCAGCTCCAGCACGGTGTCCAACCAGGTGCGGATCCAGCCGCTCTCCGGGCTCTGATCGCTGGACCGCTCGAGCTTGCCGACTTCGCGCAGCGCGGCCTCGCGCACCTTCTCTGGGAGGTCGGCGGCCTCGATGCGGCTCCGGTAGTCATCCGAGGACCCGGTCCCGTCGTCATCGCCCAGTTCCTTGCGGATCGCCGCCAACTGCTGGCGCAGCAGGAATTCCTTCTGCGTCTTCTCCATGCCCTCGCGCACGTCCTCGGCGATCTTTTCGTTGACCTCGACCTCGGCCAGCTGATCACCGGTCCACTCGATCAGCGCACGCAACCGTGCGGCGACGTCCGGGGTCTCGAGCAGCTGACGCTTCTGGACCTGCGTCAGATACGACGCATATCCGGCGGTGTCGGCCAGCACCGAGGGATCGGAGAGCTGGTTGACGAAGTCGATGATCTGCCACGCCTCGCGCCGCTGCAGCATCGCCAGCAGAAGCTTCTTGTACTCCGCGGCGAGTTTCACGGTCTCCTCGGTCGGCTCCGGCTCGGTCACCTCGGTCACCTCGACCCACAGCGCGGCGCCCGGTCCGGTGGCACCGGCGCCGATGTGCGCGCGGCTTCCGCCCCGCACGATCGCGGCGGGGCCGCCGACCGTACGGCCGACCTGCACGATCGAGGCCAGCACACCATAAGACGGGTACCGGTCCTCGAGCCGCGGAGCGATCAGCAGCTCGCCGGCTCCATCGGATGCGGCGGCCCTGGCCGCTTCGACGGCGGCGCGCGCGGTGTCGTCGAGCTCGATCGGCACCACCATTCCGGGCAGCACGATCGACTCGCTCAGGAAGAGCACCGGCACTGTCTTGGCTTGAGCCATCAAACACCTCCAAAGTTCAGTCGAACGGACTCAACCCTGGCGGTGTCGTGTTTGTTCCCGCGGGCGTTCACTCTGCGCGTACAGCGCGACACGGACACCCGAAACGGCAGGAAGCCTGCCGTTCGGGGGAAACGGCAGGCTTCCTGTTGTGGGTGGATCTCGGCGGTGGCCCTAGGCGCTGGCCTGCGCTCCCAGCACCCGCTGGATGTCAGGCTTCATCATCTCGAGCTGCTGACCCCAGTAGCCCCAGCTGTGAGTGCCTTGCGGCGGGAAGTTGAACACGCCGTTGGTGCCGCCCGCGGCGACGTAGTTGTCCCGGAAGGTGATGTTGGTTCGCAACGTGAACCCTTCGAGGAACTGCGCAGCCATCAGGTTCTGGCCTGCGGTACCCGAGTCCAGATCCGACGGCGTACCGGTGCCGCAGTAGATCCAGATGCGGGTGTTGTTGGCCACCAACTGGCGGATGTTGACCATCGGATCGTTGCGCTTCCACGCCGGATCCGATGACGGGCCCCACATGCTTTCGGCGTTGTACCCGCCCGCGTCTTGCATCGCCAGCCCGATCAGCATCGGCCACCATCCCTCGGAGGGATTGAGGAAGCCCGACAGCGATGCCGCGTAGATGAACTTCTGCGGGTAGTAGATCGAGTACGTCAGCGCGGTGCTGCCGGCCATCGAAATGCCCACCACGGCATTGCCGTTCTGCGACACGCCCTTGTTGGCTTCCAGCCACGCGGGCAGTTCCTGGGTCAGGAACGTCTCCCATTTGTAGGTGTAGTCCTGGCCGTTACCCCGCGACGGCTGGTACCAGTCGGTGTAGAAGCTGGACTGCCCGCCGACCGGCATGACGACGGACAACCCCGACTGGTGATACCACTCGAAGGCCGGGGTGTTGATGTCCCAGCCGTTGAAATCGTCCTGGGCGCGCAGGCCGTCGAGCAGATAGACGGCATGCGGTCCACCGCCCTGGAACTGGATCCGGATGTTGCGGTTCATCGCCGGGGAGAACACATCCAGATACTCGACGGGCAGGCCCGGGCGGGAGAAGGCTCCCGCGGTCGCCGAACCCCCGGCGAAGCCGATCAGCCCGGGCAGCGCGGCCGCCGTGAAGGCGACCACCGCCATCCGGCGCAACAATTTCGTGCCGGTACCTCGGCACCTCTCGAAGAACTTCATAACGGCAACCAACCCACCTTTCATCGCTTCCACAAGCAATTGCCGTTGCTGTGCGTGCGTAATGAAACACGTCCTGGCACTGGGACTGTCGGCTCGACATGCAGTTACGACGTCGCGGTTGGCTAACGATTACGACTCGGCGAGGACTCAGGAAGGCAGGAAGTGCGCTGTTACCTGTGGGAACACAGGTACCTATGTGGTTCGCGGTGGAAGGTCCGACACGCCGGGTCTGAACCGGTGCAACTGAGTGACATGCCGCGGGCCGAGCTCGCTCAGAGAGCTCACACCGAGCAGCCGCATCGTGCGGTTGACCTGCTGGGACAAGATTTCGATCGCGCGGTCGACACCGGCCTCACCGCCCGCCATCAGGCCGTAGAGGTAGGCACGGCCGACCAGCGTGAAACGAGCGCCGAGGGCGATCGCCGCGACGATGTCGGCGCCGGACATCACACCGGTGTCCAGCAAAATCTCCGTATCGTCGCCGAGCTCGTGCGCGACACGCGGCAGCAGGTGAAACGGCACCGGTGCGCGGTCGAGTTGGCGGCCGCCGTGGTTGGACAGCACGATGCCGTCCACGCCGAGGTCGACGACCGCCCTGGCATCGTCAAGGGTCTGAATTCCCTTGACCACCAACTTGTTCGGCCACTGCTGTTTGATCCACGCCAGGTCGTCGAAGGTCACCGTCGGGTCGAACATGGTGTCGAGATACTCGGCCACGGTGCCCGGCCATCGGTCCAACGACGCGAACGACAACGGTTCGGTGGTGAGCAGATCGAACCACCAGCGGGGGTGGGGGACCGCGTCGAGCACGGTGCGCAGCGTGAGCGTCGGAGGAATCGACATACCGTTACGGGTGTCGCGCAGGCGCGCGCCCGCACCCGGTACGTCGACGGTCACGAGCAGCGTGTCGTAGCCCGCCGCCGCAGCCCGCTCGACCAGCGCCATCGACCTGTCCCGGTCCTTCCACATGTACAACTGAAACCAGTTGCGACCGTGCGGGTTAGCGTCATTGACCTGTTCGATGGAGCTGGTGCCCAAGGTGGACAGCGCAAACGGGATACCCGCGCGTGCGGCGGCGCGCGCGCCCGCGATCTCGCCCTCGGTGTGCATCAGGCGGGTGAAGCCGGTCGGCGCGATGCCGAACGGCAGGGCGACGTGGCCGCCGAGCACCGTCGCACTCGTGTCCACGCTGGCGACGTCACGCAGGATCGCCGGGTGAAATTCGATGTCGCGGAAGGCCTGCCGGGCACGCGCCAGCGACAGTTCGTCGTCGGCCGCGCCGTCGGCGTAGTCGAACGCCGCCCTGGGGGTCCGGCGCTTGGCGATCCGTCGCAGGTCGTCGATCGTCAGAGCGGCCGCCAGCCTGCGTTGCGTCGCGTTGCGCTGCGGCTTCTTGAACTGCAGCAGCGGCGCCAGCTCGCGGGGGCGCGGCACCCGGCGCTTCACGATGGTGCACCTGTCATTGAATCGCACAGAGTAGCTTGCCAGACTTGCCGATGAGATGGCTGACGACAAATCGGTACCTGCGGGCGATCCGTTCGACCTGCAGCGCTTCGTCGACGCTCAGCGGCCCGTGTACGAAACCGTGCTGGCCGAACTGCGCGCCGGCCGAAAACGCAGCCACTGGATCTGGTTCGTGTTTCCGCAACTGCGCGGCCTCGGCAGGAGCGCGATCGCGGAGCGGTACGGGATCTCCTCGCTCGCCGAGGCGAGGGCCTACCTCGGACACGATGTGCTGGGGGCGCGGCTGCGGGAGTGTGCGCAGCTGGTCGCCCGCAGCGGGCGGGCGTCTGCCGACGACTTGTTCGGCTGGCCCGACAACCTCAAGGTGCGATCGTCGATGACGCTGTTCCGCCAAGCCGCCGACGACCCCGACGCCGCAGCCGTGTTCGATCAGGTGTTGACGAAGTATTACAACGGCGAACCGGACCCGCTCACCGTCCAACGGCTCACCGCGGAGCGATGATCAGCCAGCCGTGCGGCCCGACGTCGGTCGTCACGACGACATCCGCCGGCGGAGCCCCCGACCCCCCGAGGATCTCACCTCGGTCGAATCCGAGTTCAGGCAACGAGATCGGCAGCGCCCCGTCATCGATGTTCAGCGCGACGATCAGCACCTCGGAGCCGACGCGGGTCTGGTAGACGTACTGGCGGTTGGTCAACAGCAGCGCCGAGGTGCGGGCCGTGTGCAGCCACGGATGGCGTCGGCGCAGCCCGATCAGGTACCGGTGCAGCCGCAGTACATCCTCGCCGTGTTCGTCGGCACCGACCGCGGTGGCGCCGAACTCCGGTCGCACGGCGTCGTCACCCCCGTACCTCTCCTCTTTGACTCCGCGGTAGGCGAACTCGTCACCGGCGTAGACGCTCGGTGTACCGCCGGTCGTCATCTGCAGCACCAACGCGTGCTCGAGGTGACGGATGTCGTCCAGCCGGCTGGCGATCCGGGTGACGTCGTGGTTGCCGACGAACGTCGTGGGCACGAATGTGTCGAGAAACTCGTTGTGGCGCAACAGCGCCCAGTCGAGCTCGTGGAAGTTGCCGTCGTTGAGGCTGCTCCAGACGGCCTTCCACAGCTCGTACTGCGTCACCGAGTGGAAACCCGACGCGCGCACCCGCTCCGCGTAGTCGCCGTGGATGATCTCGGCGAGGAAGTAGGCGTCAGGGAACTGTTCGCGGACCCGCGGTAGCACCTGCGCCCAGAATCGGTCCGACACGGCGTATGCGGCGTCGAGGCGCCAGCCGTCGGCACCGCGGCGCAACCAGTGGGTCATCACGTCGACGACGTAGTCCACCACTGCAGGGTTCTCGTGATCCAGCGCGACGAGATCGCCGTGGCCCTCGAACGTGTCGAGAGCTCCATCGCGCCGTCGAAACCACGATGTGTTGGTGAAATCGGTTCCGACATGGTTGAACACGCCGTCGAGCAGCACTCGCAAGCCCCGGCGGCGGGCCTCACCGATGAGCACGTCGAAATCCTCGTCGTCACCGAGTCGCGCGTCGATGCGGAAGTGGTCGGCGGTGTCGTAGCCGTGGCTGCTCGAGGCGAACACCGGTCCGAGCGCGAGGCCCGACGCACCGAGCGCGATCGCGTGGTCCAGCCAGTCGACGATGCGGCGCAGCCGGTGCTCCTCGGGTCCGGGCGGCGGGTCGGCGGGGTAGGCCCCGACGAAGCCGAGCGGGTAGATGTGCCACCAGATGACGTGTTCGACCCAGCTCGGTTCGGCCACCGCACCGCGCGAAGACGCGGTCACGGCCGGAACTTCGCCTCGTAGAGGGTCTTCATCGTGTCGCTGAACTGCGCGGCCGGCCCGTCTACCACGACGCCGGGGGCCACCGTCGTGATCGGCAGCGGCGCAACGGGTGACGTCGGCGCCCCCCATTCGGTCAGCCATCCGGTCAGCTGCGCCGACGACGTGGCATACACGATGCGTCCGAGACCGACCCAGGCGTGGCCCGCCGCGCACATCGGGCAGTGCTCCCCGGAGGTGTACACGGTTGCGTCGGCCCGCTGCTCGGGGCTCAGGTTGGCCACCGCCCAGCGGACGATCGCGAACTCTGGGTGGCGGGTCCGGTCGCCGTCCTTGACGCGGTTGCGATCCTCGAACAATGTCCGGCCGGTCCCGTCGACCAGCAGTGAGCCGAACGGTTCATCGCCTTCGTCGAGCGCCTCTCGCGCCAGTTCCACGCAGCGGCCGAGGCGGGCGAGATCGTCGTCGCTGATGGCCATCTGTCGAAGTCTACGGATCAGTCGCAGCAGGAACTATCGGGCGGGCGTGCTTCGTTGTCGGCCCATGCCGACCCTCACCACGCCGTTGCCGGCCCTCGCCGAACAAGCCGAGACACTGATCCGGCTGGGTGTGCACGACCTTGCCCGGCTGCCCGCCGGCCGCTTGCGCGGGATGTGCGCGCGGCCGGCGGGTCGGCGTGCGCTGCTGGCTGTGCACCCAGACCTGGTGCCCGCATCCGCGTTGGCGCCGCTGGTGCGCTGCAACGGCAAACCGGGCTTCGTGGTGTCCGACATGGTCGACGTCGACGACTTCACCCCAATCCCGTCGGTGCTGCTGCCGGACGCCCCGCTGTATGTGGTGCGCGAGCCGGATCGGGGAGACGCGATGGCGAACTGGAGTCCCGACGAAGCGCTTCCGGCCATCGCCGGCGCCGGGCGCTCGCCGTTGACACTGACCGAGGGCCTGCACTGGCTGTTGCAGCAGCCCGACACGCTGCAACGCAACCGCTGCTTCATGACCATCGGTTCGCGGCGGCGCAAGCCGTCGGGTGCGCTGGATGCCAGGACGCCCGCCGTGTGGATCAGCAACGGCACCGGTCGCGACGGCGCCGCCAACCGTGACGCACCGAAGGTCGGCTGGTGCTGGGCCGGCAACCGGCACACCTGGCTGGGCTTCGCCTCAACCGGCGCGCGTGAGGCACTGGGCTAGGCGTTCATTCGGTCGAGGCGGTCTCGCGGATAGCGGCGATCCCGGACAGGCTACGGGTGATCGACGCGATCTCGGCGACCAGTACCCGGGCGGCGCCGTCCTCGCCGGTGAGCCCCGCCGCCCGCTCGCGCACCTGCTGGTTGGCGGCCGTCAACGCCGCGAGGTCGACGGTCCACGGTGTCCCGGGGTTCGGCGGCGCCCCGCGCAGGGCGTCGACGAAATCGTCCACGGCGGCGATGAATTCGGGGGTCAGCGACGTGGGCGGACGGCTCGGCAGGCTGTCCTCCAACGCGGTGCACGAGATGGTGACCGCGTTCACCGCGGTGCGGTACGAGCGCAACCACCGCCGTAGCTCGCGGGACTCCATCCGGGTGGCACCCGAGGCGGCTTCGAACCCGGCGCGGGCGCGGAATGCGCGTTGCCACGCCGAGGACACGGCGTCGGCGGGATGGTCGAGTCGATGAACGTAGGCGCGGATGACCGTTGCGGCATAGTCGATCTCGGTCTTGAGCAGCTCGCCGGCCCGGTGATGCAGCCGGGTCAGCGCGTGATCGGGCAGTGCGACATGCGCGACCACCGCAAGGCCGCCACCGATGACAACCGAGAACAGACGGTCCTCGAGCGTCGCACCCGAAGTGGCGGTGTCGATTTCGAGGAGGAACACGGCGGCGGCCGCGACGGTCGCACTGGTGGCGATGTAACCCGTCCTGGTCGCGGCGTACGTCGATGCGAGGCAGAGCGTGGCCAGCACGGCGGCGAGTAATCCCGTCGGGTGCAGCAGCAGTGCGACCAGCGAGGCAACCAGGATTCCGCTCGCTATGCCCGCAAGTCGGCCGACGCAGCGCGTGTAGGTGTGAGCGGTCTCGGGCCGCAACACCATCAACACGGTGAGCAGGATCCAGTAGCCGTAGGCGACCGGTGCGAACCGGTCGGCGGCGGCACCGACCGCGATGGCCGCGGACAACCGGATGGCGTGCCGCAGAATCGGCGACGTCAGCGTCATGTGCGCCCGCACCGCCGCACGGGCCGCACGCAGCGGGTTGACGAGATCGGGCCGATACAGATCGGGGAAACGCAGTTCCGCGGCTTCGTGCAACTGTTGCGAAAGCCGTTTCGCGGCAGCATCGTCGGGACCGTCGAGCGCCGCTGTCGCGGTGTCCAAACGGACCAGGCCGTGCTCGGCGTCACGCCTCGCGGTGCGGCTGTGCCCGGCGATCGCGTCCAGCACATCGGCTGCGGCCGCGAGCACCCGTGAGACCGCTTCGCGGGTTTCGTCAGGTGCGCCGCGCAGCGTACGCAACGTCGCCATGATCCGTTCGGGCACCCGGTGCCCGCCGCGGTAGGCCTCGGGATGACGGCCGGCTTGAGTGTCGACGAACGCATCGCGCAACGACGGCATCAGTACCGCCGCGGCGGGGGTCTTGGCGTCCTGCGCGCCCTCTCGCGCAGCGGTGGCCAGTGCTCGATAGGCCTCGGTCAACGCGTCACGCTGAGTGCGCCACCGCTGCGGCGGCCAGACGGCGATCAACGCTGCCTGCACAGCGGCAGCGGCCATCGTCAGGATGGTCGGGACCAGCACCGACCCCGCCGACGGCGCCAGTGGCGGCGCGATCGCGAGCAGCGCACCGGCCGCGGCGGCGACGAGGCCGGCCTTGGCGCCTACCGCCCACTGCAGTCCGGCGGCGAAGCACCACAGTGCGAGCACGGCGACGAACACGACGTCGAACGAGGACGCCAGCGACCCGAGGAAAACCGCGGCCCCCATTTCCACGGCTACGACGAGCACCCGGGTGATCCGCCCGCCGGGGCTGTCCTGCAGTCCGATGGCCCCGGCGACCGCCGCCGCGCTCGCCGCCCACACCGCGGTCGCGCCCGAATCCCAAAGCAATCCGATGGCGGCCACCGCCAGCACCGCGAGCAGGCTCCTCGCCGCCGCCCCGATGTCGGGGATGGTCGGCCGGAGAGCGTCGATGATCCGCCTGCCGGTGCTCACCCATTCATTCTGACGCCTCCGCGGGTTCTCTCGGCTGCAGCACACGCGCGTCGGATAGGTGGCGTCGCCGGGCTGATTCCGCCCGTCGCGCAATGCCCGCACCTGCCGATGCGTCAAATATCGTGGGGCACAGCGCAAAGCTCGCGCCGACGACCGGATCCCGGTCCTGGATCCGATTCCCCTGCGAGCATGCGGGTGCGCGGATAAAGTCAGCTGACGTCGCACGAGAAGCACCGAGCGCACCCGCGATTGCCGTCCGATGGCCGGCCGCGGCAACGAAGGGACTCGTCATGAGCACGGCGGCCGAGCGAGCAGCTCAACTCGATCTGGTGGCCCGGTTGAAATCGGCCTATCCCGAACTTCCGGATGCGCCCACCCCGGATCTCCTTGATCACCACCGGATCACCGCATACCTCAAACCCGTCCATGATGTCGGCGGCGAACCCGATGCGCCGATGAAGTACGAGAACAAGCAGTACGAACTCTGGGAGCACATGACGTATGTGATCTGCGAGGTCCTTGCCTGGCGCGGCATCTGGCTCTCGGAGGAACGCCGCCGGCTCGGCAACGTCGATGTGGGCAGGGCTGAATACCTGGGCCTGCCGTACTACGGCCGCTGGCTGTTGGCCGTCGCGCGGGTGCTGGTCGAAAAACATCACATCGGATTGACCGAGTTGAGCGAACGGATGGCAGAGGTCAAGGCGCGCTACGAGGGCGGCCTGGCCGGAAAGACACTGGAAGCGAAGCCGAAGTTCGAAGGGGACGGGGCGGCGGTCAAGCGCAACGCCCACCACAAGCACGCCGTCGGCAAGGGCGATCCGCAGGTCTATGCCGGGCAGGCGGGCGAGCCGAAATTCAAGGTCGGCGACGCGGTCGTCGTGCGCGAGTTGCCGGTGATCTTCTACACCCGCACTCCGGAGTACGTGCGCGGCGCCAGAGGCGAGATCGCGACCGTCGCCTATGAGAGCCCGGCGGCCGAGGACGAGACGTGGGACCGCCCGGCCAAGCCGGAATGGTTCTACGTCGTGCGGTTCACCATGTCGGAGTTGTGGCACGGCTACACCGGCACCGGCGACGACGTCATACAGACCGAGGTTCCCGAGCATTGGCTGGAGGCCGCCGCATGACCGGTCACGACCACGATCACGATCACGACCGCACCGTCGCACCGATGGTCGACGAGATCACCGACTTCGAGGTCCTCGAGATCGCGTTACGCGAACTGTGCATCGAGAAGGGCATCTTCACCGCCGAGGAGCATCGGCGTTTCACCGAGTTCGCCGAGCAGATCGGGCCGACTCCGGCGGCGACCCTGGTGGCCCGGGCGTGGCTGGATCCCGAATTCAAGAAGCTCGCCCTTGTCGAACCCATGACCGCCAGCAAGGAGGTCGGCGTCGACTGGATGGAACCGACCGGATTCGGTACACCCAGCGACTTCACCGCGTTCGAAATCCTCGCCGACACCCCGACACTGCACAACGTGATCGTCTGCGCGCTGTGCTCCTGCTACCCGCGCCCCATCCTGGGCAACTCACCCGAGTGGTACCGCACGCCGAACTACCGCAGGCGCATGGTCCGCTGGCCGCGCCAGGTGCTGGCGGAGTTCGGCCTTTACCTGCCCGACGAGATCGCCATCCGGGTACAGGATTCCAATCAGAAGCACCGGTTCATGGTGATGCCCATGCGCCCCGAGGGCACCGAGGACTGGACCGAGGAACAACTCGCCGAAATCGTCACGCGCGACTGCTTGATCGGCGTCGCGCTGCCGAAAGCGGGGGTGACCACCAACGTCATCACCGACACCCGCCCGGCCGTTCATCCCGTACCGAAAGCATGAGCGGCACACCCGATTCGGCGGGCGTCGAGCGGGCGGCGATCGCACCTCTGGAAGAGATCGTCGAGCGCAACCAGGTGTGGTCCCGGATGGCCGCCAAGTACGGGGTGGAGAACCCGGTGCCGCCGTGGAAGACCAGCCTGGACGGTATGTGCGACGCGCTCGACCGCGCCGCCTGCGACGCCGACGTCCCGGACTTCAAGCAGCGCCGCGACGAGGAGGACGTGCTGTCGGCGACGCGGTACTCGAACCTGCCCTATCCGGAGAACCAGTTGGTGTCACTCGCGCATTCGCTGGTGGCGCACGGCATCATCGGCGAAGCGGAACTCCGGCAGCGCCTCGCCGCGATCCGCCAGCGGCTGGAAGCCTGAGCGCCGCCGGGCGTTGAGTTCACCTCGTGGAAAAGATCATCATCACGCTCAGAGCGACGGACGCAGACGAGGCGTGGGCCGAGCGGATTCGGGGACCCGTCGTGACCGACCTGCTCGCCCTCGGTTTTCCGGGGCTGACCGTCAACGTGCGCGACGATCCGGTGCGCGATTCGTTGATGACGCTGACGACGCTGGACCCGCCGGTGGTCGGGTTCGTCAGCCTGTGGACGCAGCAGTATTACGGCGACGCGGTGACCGCTGCGCTCGCCCGGCTGAGCAAGGAGGCCGACGAGGTCGCGGCCTACCTCGTCACCGAATCGGTCCCGCTCGCCCCGCCGGACACCCGTCCCGGGCAACGCACCGAAGGCCTGGCCAACGTCGCGTTGCTGCGCAGACCGGCCGAGCTGGACGAGGCGACCTGGCTGACGCGCTGGCACGTCGACCACACACCCGTGGCCATCGAGACGCAGTCGACGTTCGGTTACACGCAGAACGCTGTGGTCCGCGCGTTGACGCCGGCGGCGCCGGCCATCGCAGCGATCGTCGAGGAGCTGTTCCCCGAAGCGGCGACCTCCGATCTGCACGCGTTCTTCGGTGCGGCCGACGACGTCGAGTTGCGCAGCCGGATGGACCGCATGGTGGCCAGCACCGAAGCGTTCGGCGCGAACCACGACGTCGACACGGTGCCGACCAGTCGTTATGTCTATCGAACCCCGTTCGCTACCAACACTTCCCGGTGACAGGAAGAACCGCGGTGATCGGGCCGGATACGACACCGTGAGGATGAAACAGCCCCGCGCGATCCGGCTCGTCGCACCCGCCCGCGGCTGTCAGTTCGCGGAGCGCTTACGCTGCTGCCGTGGCTGACACGACCCTGCAGATCGCCGACGACAACCGGGTCCGCACCCTGACCCTGAACCGGCCCGAGGTGCTCAACGCGTTCAACGAGGAGATGTACTGCGCGACCGCCGTCGCCCTTCGCGAGGCCGCCGCCGACCCCGACGTCGCGGTGGTGCTGCTGACCGGTGAGGGACGGGCGTTCAGCGCGGGCAACGATCTCGTCGAGATGCAAAGGCGCATCACCGATCCCGCGTTCAACGAGCAGGGCAGCCATTTCACGACCATGGTCGATGCGCTCGCAGACTTCCCGAAACCGTTGATCTGCGCCGTCAACGGGGTCGGTGTCGGTATCGGGGCAACGATTCTGGGCTACGCGGATCTGGTCTTCATGTCGGCGACCGCACGGCTGAAGACGCCGTTCACCAGCCTCGGTGTCGCGCCTGAGGCCGCGTCGTCGTACCTGCTGCCGCGGTTGATGGGCCGCCAGAATGCCGCCTGGCTGCTGATGTCATCTGAGTGGGTGGATGCGGATGAGGCACAGCGAATGGGGCTGGCGTGGAAGGTGTGCGCGCCCGAGGAGCTGTTGCCCGAAGCCCGCCGTCACGCCGACATACTCGCGGCGCGGCCCGTCGCGAGCTTGATGGCGGTCAAGCAGACCATCACCGCCCCGACCCGGGACGGCATCGCCGCCGCCACCGCCAGGGAGATCGAACATTTCGCGGTGTTGATGGGCGCCGCGGCTAACGCGAGCGCGCTGGCAGAGTTCACTGGTAAGCGCGGGCCAGCCTAGCGGCCCGCTAGCGACTCGCCACCCTGGGCACCGGGTGGTCGACCTCGACCTCGACCTCGGCGTGCGCCGCGAGGATCGCCCGCAGGGTGCGCCGGCACCGCCCGCAGTCGCCGCCGGCGCCGCAGGCCTCGGCGATCTGTTTGGACGTCCGGGCTCCGTTGGCCACGCATTCGGTGACGTCGTGGCTGGTGACTCCGGTACACAGGCAGACAAACATCGGTCAGCCCTGCCCGTCGACGCTCATCAGGTGGGCGAACCGACCGACGAACTGCGTCGGATAGGCGCCAAGCCCGACGTTGGACATCCACTCAGCGGCCGCATCGGGGTGATCGATCCACTGCCTGGCGGCGAGCTCGTCCTCGATCTCCTGCAGGATCATCACTTCGTGTCCGTCGTCCAGCGCGCGGTAGACCCAGATCTTGCGCACCCCGCTGCGCTTGAAGCGCTCGATACCGTCGTGCACCTTGACCATCAGCGCCGACACGTCCTCGACCGACGACATGACGCCCACCACCACGCGGCCCACGTGATCCGCGGGCGAGGGGGCGTACAGGTCGATCTTCTCGACCACTTCGCCGCCGAACACCGGCGGAATGTCGTCGACTCCGGCGACGTCGAACACCTCGAAAACCGCCGACGAGCGCAAAACGTCGCGAATTGACCGGGGGTTGCGGATTCCAATTGTCACGAGCACGCGGTTCGGCTCCCAAATCGACGTGTACACGACGACATGATGGGCACCAATTGATTGCAAATTATCGTGACGTTTCTTGAGCCATTTCCACATTCGCTCGACATCATCGACTCGAAAGTCGCACGCAAGAATCAGCGAGTGCAGATCGTACTCACTCATCGATTCTTACCGCCTGTCTCGACTCCGGCCCAATGGTTAGCGCAGTCTAACCTTACTTAGCCTAGGCAGTCCAGACTAGGGCCCGCATCAGGGCCTCGAGTCGTCGCGACGGCTCGTCATTGGACCGAAAACACGCCTCGCGCAAGCATTAAAGCGAGCTTGTCGGCCATAACTGGACTAGTTTGGATGGTGCATGATCGAAGCGATGCCTGACCAGCCCTCAAGTGCCCTAGGAGTCACCATGCAAGGCGATCCGGACGTACTGAAATTGCTCAACGAGCAATTGACGAGCGAACTCACAGCCATTAACCAGTATTTCCTGCATTCGAAGATGCAAGCAAATTGGGGCTTCACCGAACTCGCCGAATACACGCGTAAAGAGTCGTTCGAAGAAATGAATCACGCGGAGGACATCACCAACCGCATTCTTCTGCTCGACGGGCTCCCGAACTATCAGCGGTTGTTCTCCCTGCGAATCGGTCAGACCTTGCGTGAGCAGTTCGAGGCCGACCTGGCGATCGAGTACGAGGTGCTGGAGCGCCTGCGTCCGGGCATCATCATGTGCCGCGAGAAGGGCGACGCGATCTCGGCCACACTGTTGGAGAAGATCCTGTCCAACGAGGAAGATCACATCGACTACCTCGAGACCCAGCTGCAGCTGATGGACAAGCTCGGCGACGAGCTCTACGCGGCACAGTGCGTGTCGCGCCCGCCGACCGCGTTGTAGGCGCCTCCCCGAGGACCCCGGCGACACCTCCCCTTTCCGCGAGCCCTTTCCGCGCGCGGGTTTGCACACGACACGGCGTGCTTGTCGCAGCGTTTCACGCACGTTCGCGGGGCAACCCTCGTCGGGGTGTGTAACTTTCCTAGCCTGACTAACGATATGGGTGTGGAGAGTTTCGCCTCGGAAGGGAGACATGACCAGCCAGGCCACGCCGAGCGCCGCCGCCGACCGGGAGTCCGGCGGCGCGCTGATCAGCCGCCGGCGCCGCAACGTCATCTTTGTCGCGGTGCTGCTCGGCATGCTGTTGGCAGCCCTCGACCAGACGATCGTGGCGACCGCGCTGCCGACGGTGGTCGCGGATCTCGGCGGCGCCGGTCACCAGTCCTGGGTGGTCACCAGTTACCTGCTCGCCTCGACGATCGTCACCGCGGTGGTCGGCAAGCTGGGCGACCTGTTCGGCCGCAAGACCGTGTTTCAGGTCTCGGTGGTGTTCTTCCTCGGCGGGTCGGTGCTGTGCGGCATGGCCGGGTCGATGGCTGCGCTGGTCGCTTCGCGCGCCCTGCAGGGGATCGGCGGCGGCGCGATCATGGTGACGGCGATGGCGGTCATCGGTGAGGTCATCCCGCTACGGGAGCGCGGACGGTACCAGGGCGCGCTCGGCGCGGTGTTCGGCGTCACCACGGTGATCGGCCCGCTGCTCGGCGGGTTCTTCACCGACCACCTCAGCTGGCGCTGGGCATTCTGGATCAACGTCCCGATCGCGCTCGTGGTGCTCGCGGTCGGTGCCGTGGCAATCCCGTCGCTGGCGAAGGCCGGCCGGGCGGTGATCGACTACGCCGGCATTCTCTTCATCGGGCTGGGGGCGTCCGGGCTGACGCTGGCGACCAGCTGGGGCGGCAGCACCTACCCGTGGTCGTCGGCGGTCATCACCGGGTTGTTCGCGGCCTCGGCCGTCGCGCTCGCGATCTTCGTCTGGGTGGAACTGCATGCGGCCGAACCGATTCTGCCGATCCGGCTGTTCGCCAGCCCGGTGTTCACCGTGTGCTGCATCTTGGGCTTCATCGTCGGGTTCGCCATGCTCGGGGCGCTGACGTTCCTGCCGACGTTCATGCAGTTCGTCAACGGGGTGTCGGCGACGGAATCCGGCCTGCGGACCCTGCCCATGGTCGTGGGCATGCTCATCACCTCGATCGGCAGCGGGAACATCGTCGGACGCACGGGCCGGTACAAGGTCTTCCCGATCGCGGGCACCGCGATCATGGCGGTGGCGTTCTTCTTGCTGTCCGGCATGGATGCCGGGACACCGACCTGGGAGCAGTCGCTGTTTCTGTTCATCCTCGGCGCGGGAATCGGTCTCTGCATGCAGGTCCTCATCCTGGTCGTCCAGAACACCTCGAGCTTCGCCGACCTCGGAGTGGCGACGTCGGGTGTCACATTCTTTCGGACCATCGGAAGTTCGTTCGGCGCAGCGATTTTCGGCAGCCTGTTCGCCAATTTCCTCGCGAGCCGGATCGGGCCGGCGCTGGCTGTCAGCGGCGCGCCGCCGCTCGCCGCGGAGTCGCCACAGGCACTGCACACGCTGTCGCCGGAGATGGCCGCGCCGATCATCGATGCGTACGCCGACTCGCTGGGCCGGGTGTTCCTCTACGTCGTCCCGGTCGCCGTCGTCGGCTTCGTCGTCTCGCTGTTCCTGAAAGAAGTGCAACTGCGTGAGGTGGAAATGGTGTCGGCGACCGACCTCGGCGAGGGCTTCGGGATGCCGGGCACCGAATCGCCGGAGAAGATTCTGGAGGTGGCCGTCGGCCGGCTGTTCCGCGATTCGCCGGACATCCGGTTGCGCGCGCTTGCCGCGCAACCCGGCTGCGACCTCGACGTCTGCCAGATGTGGGCGCTGCTGCAGATCTACCGGCAGAACCAGGTGTTCGGTTCGGCCACGCTGACCGACATCGCCGAACGACTGCGCGTGCCATACGAGGTCATCGAACCGGCCTTCGACGACCTCGTGCGTCATGGTCTCGCGCTGCGCACCGGCGGCCGGCTGTGGCTCACCCAAAAGGGCATCAGACAGGTCGACGCGATCTCCACCGCGATCGTCGGGCGCATCGTCGAGAAGCTGGCGACCTCGCCGTCGTTCGAGGGGCGTCCGGACCGGTTGCAGGTGGAGGCGGCGCTCGAGCGAATCGCCCACCGCATGCTGGTGCAGCGCGACTGGACCGACGACCGCCCGCAGTTGGTCGCCACGGGCTGAAACCAAACTAGAACGCGTTCCAATTCCGCGGCTCGCGGCGTACGATGCCGTCATGAGCCGCATTGGGGACTTCGCCGCCGACGACGCCGCCGCCTGGGTGGTGAAGTCGCCGGACATCGGCGTCGCGATGGCAGGCTTCACCAACGCGGTCTACACCAAGAACCGACTGCCCATGCGGGTCCGTGAACTCGCACGGATGGTCATCGCACTCGACAACGAGTGTGTCGTCTGTCAAAACACCCGCGACTCAGAGGGTTTGGCCGCCGGTGTCGACGAAGATCTCTACGACCACGCCGCCGAGTGGCGGACCTGGCCGGGCTACAGCGCACAGGAACGCGTGGCCGCGGAGTTCGCCGAACGTTTCGCGAGCGACCACACCGGCCTGCGCGACGACGAGGACTTCTGGGACCGCTGCCGCGAACACTTCAGCGACGAACTGCTGACCGACTTGGCATTGTCGTGCGCTATGTGGCTGGGTATGGGCCGCATGCTTCGCACGCTCGACATCGGTCAAAGCTGCAAGATCACGCTGTAAGCACCGGCGCGACCGCGCACAATGGCTGTCGTGAATCCAGTGGCAGCCAAGCCCCTCGCCGCCGCGGCGATCGCGCAGCTGGAAGCCGACGGGGTCGCCACGCTGATCGGCACGGTCGTCAACCCGGCGGGGCTCACGCACGCCAAGACCGTGCCGTTGCGCCGCATGGGGGCGTTCGCCGATCCCGGACTGGGCGCCAGCCCGGTCTGGCACGCCTTCACGATCGACCACACCGGCATCGTTTACGGCCGAGCGATCACACCGGTGGGCGATCAACGGATCCGCATCGACCTCGGCGCGCTTCGCATCCTCGGTGACGGGTTGGCCTGGGCGCCAGGGATGTTCTTCAACCAGGACGGCACTCCCGATCCGTTCTGCAGCCGCGGGGCGTTGAGCCGGGTGCAGAACAGGTTGGCGGACGAGGGCCTGACCACCGTCGTCGGTCACGAGATGGAGTTTGTGCTCGTCGGTCCCGACGGCGCGCGCCTGCCGTCGCACCTGTGGGCGCAGTACGGGTTGGCCGGCGTGCTGGAGTTCGAAGGGTTCGTGCGCGACGTCACCAACGCCGCGACCGCGTCGGGCGTCGCGATCGAACAGTTCCACCCCGAGTACGGGGCCAACCAGTTCGAGATCTCGCTGGCCC
Organism: Mycobacterium sp. IS-1556; assembly: GCF_001499985.1. Classification (NCBI taxonomy): domain Bacteria; kingdom Bacillati; phylum Actinomycetota; class Actinomycetes; order Mycobacteriales; family Mycobacteriaceae; genus Mycobacterium; species Mycobacterium sp. IS-1556. Next base: position 21,709 of record NZ_LQIM01000003.1, on the reverse strand, counting down.
CACTGCCACCCGTCGCGGCGGCTGACGCGCTGATGCTGACGCGCATCATCGTGGGACGGGTTGCGCGGCAGTACGGCATGCGGGTGAGCCTGTCGCCGGTGCCGTTCGCCGGCGGTGTCGGATCCGGTGCGCATCAACACTTCTCGATGAAGCGAGGGGAGACGGAGCTGTTCTTCGACGGCGCCGGCGCGAACGGGATGACGCGGGAGGGCGAGTCGGCGATCGCGGGGCTGGTGGCCGGCCTCCCCGAGGCGCAGGGCGTGCTCGCCGGTTCGGTGTTGTCCGGTCAGCGTATGCAGCCGGGGAACTGGGCCGGGGCGTATGTCTGCTGGGGCACCGAGAACCGCGAAGCCTCAGTGCGATACCTGATCGGCGGGCCGAGCAATCCCTACGGCGCGAACATCGAAGTCAAGGTGGTCGACCCGTCGGCCAATCCGTATTTCGCGACCGCGGCGATCCTGGGTCTTGCGCTGGACGGGATCGAACGCGGGCTGCCGCTGCCGCCGGAGACGACCGTCGACCCCGCGACGCTGACCGATGCCCAGCGCGGGGAGACGGGCGTCGTACTGCTATGCGAAAAGCAGACCGATGCGCTCGATGTGCTGAACCGATCGTCGTTGATGCGAAGGATTCTCGGCGATGAGGCCGTCGACGCCGTGGTCGCGGTGCGCCGCTACGAGCACGACAACTACGGCGCGCTGAGCCCCGAGGAGATCACCGACAAGTTCCGGCTGGCCTGGAGCGTTTGACGACCTAGACCAGGCCGGTCGCGTCGAACACCCACGACATGTCGGCGTTGGCGAAATCCTCCATCCAGGTGGGCGGCGCGTTGTTGGCGAGCGCCCCCATGTCCCAGTAGTCCTTCCACAGCGTGATCTTGCCGTTCTCGACGCGGTGCACGCTGACGAACTTCAGGACTGCCGATTCGCCTGTGGCCCAGTGCCATTCCTCGTGATGCTCGTACATCACGTCCGCACCGTTGTCGAGCATCAGGCCGTCGAAGTTCTCGTAGGACGCCAGCGGCTCGAGGCCGATCTTGAGGCGCTTGACGATGTCTTCGGGCCCACGCGCGGCAGCGGTCGGGCCGACCGGCATGTCGAGGTAGATGCAGTCGTCGGACAGGAAGGTCTTCACCGCCTCCCAGTCCCGCGCCGAAAGCGCCTTCCACATGCCGAGCACCGTATCGCTAACTGACACTGGCCAGTTCACCTTCCTGTCGCGAGAGCGCCGGCGCCTTGTGCGCCGCACGCAGAAACCGCCCGGTCCGCCGATTGCCGACGACGTCGGTGAGGTTGCCGTCGAGGAACACCGCACGCCCTCCGACCAACACGGCGGCCACAGTGTCGTCGTTGCGGTTGACCATGCGTGAGAGCCCGCCGTACTGGTCGACTTCCGCTTCGGCGTAGGTGTCCAGCGAATCGTCGAGACGCGCGGGGTCGATGACGACGACGTCGGCGCGGTCCCCGATACGCAGATGGCCCGCGTCGATGCGGTACCAATCGGCCAGTTCCCCGGTGAGCCGGTGCACCGCGTGTTCCACCGTCATGAAAGGCCGGCCGGCCTTCTCGGCGTCGCGCACGTGGCGCAGCAACCGCAGACCCATGTTGTAGAACGCCATGTTGCGCAGGTGTGCGCCGGCGTCGGAGAAGCCCATCTGGATACCGGTGTCGCGCGCGAGCTTTCTGAGCACTTGGGGCCGGTGGTTGGAGATCGTGGTCCGCCAGCGCAGCGCCCTGCCATGCTCGAGCACCAAATCGAGGAACGCGTCGACGGGGTGCAGCCCGCCGCGGTCCCGGCCGACCTGGCCGAACGACTTGCCGACAACCGAAGCATCGGGACACGCGACGATGTCGGCGTCGAAGAAGTCGCGCTGCCACACGCGGATGCCCAGCTTGCTTTCGTACTCCTTGCGGAAGCGGCGGCGGTAGGCCTCGTCGCGCATCAACTCGTTGCGCTCGACCTCGTCGCGCAGGTGCAGCGCCGCGGCGCCCGCCCCGAACTCCTCGAAGACGACCAGGTCGATGCCGTCGGCGTAGACCTCGAACGGCACCGGCAGGTGCTGCCAGCGGAAGTTGCCGCCGAGCTTGTTGACAAGCCGGGCCGCTGGACCCAATGCGTGAATGCTGTACGGGTTGGATTTCACGTCCGCCGCCGACAGCAGGCTGGTCTTGAGCGGATTGCGGACGATGCCCAGCGACTGCGCCAGCTGCGAGCCGAGGTTGAGCGGGTTCTGGATGTCCGGGCCCGACTGCAGCACCCGTCCGGCGCGGCGCAGCAGCGACTTCAACCGGCGCAGCTCCCGCGGCTTGGCGTAGGTCGACGGCAGCGTCCGCGACCTGCACACGTCACCGTCGAGCTTGTCGAAAAGCAGTTGTTGCGAAGACATTCCGACGAAGCCTGCCTTCAGCGCCTCGGCCAGCCAGCGCTCCATCTGTGCTTGTTCGCCCGTGGTGGGTCGCACGTCCTTGCGGGTGGCGCGGTCCAGGCCCATCACCGCGGCTCGCATGTCGGAGTGCCCGATGAAGGCCGCGACGTTGGGGCCGAGCGGCCGCGACTCCAGCGCCTCGATGTACTCCTCGCAATTCGTCCAGGTCTTGTGGTGCTCGATCGCGCCGATGACGTGTTCTCGGGGGATCGCTTCCACTCGACCGAAGATGTCGCCCGCGTCGGTGGCGTCGACATGCACCGTCGACAGTGAGCAGGAGCCGAGCATCACGGTGGTCACGCCGTGTCGCAGCGATTCGGCCAGGGCGGGGCCGCCCAGTACCTCGACGTCGTAGTGCGTGTGGATGTCGAGCATGCCCGGCAGCACCCACTTGCCGGTCGCGTCGATGACCTGGGGACAGTCGGTCGCGTCGAGGTCGTCGGGGCTGACCGCGACGATGCGACCGTCGCGGATACCGAGGTTTCGCATGGCCGACGAGGCACCGGTGCCGTCGAACCAGCGACCGTTGCGGATGATCGTGTCGTAGCTCACCACGCCATAGAACAGCCCGAGTTGACGAGTGTCAATGAAAATCGTGAACAGATTCTGCGATTTGTCTACTCCAATGACTGACGTACGTCATTCGACGGACCAGCTGTCCGGCTGGCGGCCGTCGACGTCGGTGAAGCCGTACTCGCGGGCTAGCTCGGCGGAGCTGACCGACCGCTGATTCCACTTGGCGCGGGAGTCGTCGGCGGCGATCGCCGCGATGCCCCGGCCGAGGTAGCGCGGTGTCTCCGACTTCTCGAAGCCGGGTGGCGCGGTCGGACCATCCGTACGGTCGGCCGCCAGCGCCTGGCGCCAGTTCTCTTCGGTGACGCCATAGTTGTTGAGCATCATCTCCGAGCGCAGCCACCCCGGCGTCACCGCTACCGCGGTAGCGCCGAACGGCTCGAGTTCGTGGCCGTGGCTGAAGGCCAGCCGATTCACGGCGGTTTTGACCAAGTCGTAGAACACCGACAACCGGTAGTGCTCGGCGTTGTACCCGCGGGTGCCGTCGGTGACCTCGACCAGCAGCCCGCCGGGTCGATCGACCATCAGCGGCAGCAGACAATGCGACGTGATCAGATGGGTGTCGAGGCCCAGCCGCAGGATTCGCAGGCCGGCCTCGAGGTCGTGGTCCCACATCGGGCGATTCCACGTCGGCGGCGGCCCCTTGAGCAGTTCGGCACCCCAGATGTCGTTTACCAGGATGTCGATTGCATCGAACTCGGCGTGGAGCTGGTCGGCGAGCCGGCGAACCTGCGCGACGTCGAGATGGTCGACCTGCACGGGTATGCCGAGACCGCCGAGTGAGGTGACGAGTTCGGCTGTGCCCTCGATAGTTTCGGGACGATCGTAATCCGATTGTGAATTGCTTGATCTGCTGCTGCGGCCCGTGCAGACCACTGTCGCACCGGCTTCGCCGAGGGCGGCTGCGATGCCCCGCCCGGCGCCGCGGGTGGCTCCGGCGACGACCGCAATACGACCGCGTAACGCATCGCGTTCAGGTGTCGAATCCATGGGGGCATACTCGCGGAGATGACCCCGTTGCAGCGCTATATCGCTGAAGAGATCGCCACCGACCACGTCGACGGGCTGCTGTCGCGGCGCGAGGCGCTGCGTCGGCTCGCCCTGCTCGGTGTCGGCACCGCCGGGGCGTCGGCGTTGATCGCCGCGTGCAGCCGAAACCGTGAGCCCGCGGAGGAGGCGCCGGTGACGTCGAGTGACCCGGGCGCACCGCCCCCGGGCGCCGAGAACGCCGTGCCGACCGCGCCGATCACGTGGGCCGGGCCTCGGGGTGAACTGCAGGGCGCCTGGGCCGAAGCGCCGAACCCCCGGGGCGGCGTCCTGGTCATCCACGAGAACAAGGGACTCAACGATCACACCCGCTCGGTGGCGGGACGGTTCGCGGGGATCGGCTACTCCGCGTTGGCGATCGATCTGCTCTCGGCGCAGGGCGGAACGGCAACGTTCGCCGACCCCGCCGAGGCGACGGCCGCTTTGGGCAAGATTCCGCCCGAGGAGGCGCTGGCCGACCTGAGGTCCGGTGTCGACGAACTCCAGCGACGCGTCCCCCGCCAGAAGTTCGCCGCCGTCGGGTTCTGCATGGGTGGCGGTTATGTCTGGCGACTGCTGGCCGCCGGTGAGCCGCGGCTGTCGGCGGCGGTACCGTTCTACGGCCCGACGCCCGAGGACCCGAACTTTTCGCGTTCGAAAGATGTTGCGGTGCTGGGGATTTACGCCGACCGCGATCAACGGGTGAACGCCACCGAGCCCGTCGCCAGGGCGGCTCTGGAGAAGGCCGGCCTGGTGTTCGAACTGGTCACCGAACCCGACGCCGACCATGCGTTCTTCAACGACACCCGCGAGCGCTACAACGCCACCGCGGCCGCCGACGCGTGGCGCCGCGTGCAGGACTGGTTCACCCGCTACATCGGCTGACGCAGTCGACACTTCACCAGCGTTGTTAACGCGCACTTCGCCCGAGCGTCATCGCCTCGTTGGTGACCGCACACGCACCGCGGTCACATTGAGCGCATGCGGGTTGTGCAGGTAGCGAACTTCTACGGCCCGCGCTCGGGCGGCCTACGCACGGCGGTCGACCGACTCGGTGCCGAATACTGCGCACGCGGTCACGAGGTTTACCTTGTCGTGCCGGGAGCACGCCCCGAGTCGCGGCGGCTGCCGTCAGGAGTCGTTCGGATCTCGTTGCCCGCGCGCGGTATTCCGTTCACGGGCGGGTATCGCGCGGCGCTGCCCGGTCCGGTGACCGCACTGCTGGAACAGCTCACCCCCGATGCCGTCGAGGTGTCGGATCGGCTCACGCTGCGTTCCCTGGGCGCTTGGGGCCGACATCACGGCGTCGCGACGGTGATGATTTCGCATGAGCGGCTCGATCGCCTTGTCGGGCAGGTGCTTCCGAAGCGGGCCGCGCGCATGGTCGCCGACATCGCGAACCGTCGCACCGCCCAAAGTTATGACGCGGTGGTGTGTACGACGGGGTTCGCGCGTGACGAGTTCGACCGCATCCACGCCTCGAATGTGTTCACCGTGCCGCTGGGGGTGGACCTCGACCAGTTCCATCCCCGCCACCGCTCCGCGTCGGTCCGGAAACGCTGGGCCGCCCCGGAGCAGACGCTGCTGGTGCATTGCGGTCGCCTGTCGGTGGAAAAGCATGCCCACCGCAGCATCGACACCGTTGCGGCACTGCGCGCCACGGGCGTCGACGCCAGGCTCGTCGTCGTGGGGGACGGGCCGCTGCGGACGCGGCTCGAACGGCAGGCCGCGCGTCTGCCCGTCGACTTCACCGGCTACATCGGCTGCCGCGACACCGTCGCAACGATCCTGGCGACCGCCGACGTCGCGTTGGCGCCCGGCCCGCACGAGACGTTCGGGCTGGCCGCACTGGAAGCGCTCGCGTGTGGGACACCAGCGGTGGTGTCGCGTACGTCGGCGCTCACCGAGATCCTGGACGCCGAAAGCGGAGCGGCCGCCGACAACGACCCGGTCGCGATCGCGAACGCCGTCGCGTCGGTCATCAGCCGTCCGGAAACGGTGCGTCGCAACGAGGCCCGCCGCCGCGCCGAACAGTTCACCTGGCCGAGGGCCGCGACCGGCATGCTGCAGGCGCTGGGCGTGCGCTGACGCAAACCGCGGCGAGACGGCCATTTACGCGCCCAGGGTGGCTTAGGATCTGGGAATGATCAGGTCGCTGATGGTTTCGGTCCTCACCGTCGCCCTGAGCTGTCTACCGATCACCGCCGCGGCGGGCGCCGATCCCCAGACGCCGCCGTGCACCTACACGCTGTCCCCGCCACACGTCGTCGAAGTCTCGGGCACCGCCATGGTGGCCGTGACGATGTCACCGGCGGGATGCGACGGCGCCATCCCGTATCAATCGATCGCCTGCGTCCAACTGCAGGGTGGCCAGGGCCCCGGGCGGTGCGAGCAGAACAACGGGCTGTTGCCGGCGCGGGTGTACTTCTCGCCGCACCAGCCCGGCGCCACCTATGTCGCCACCGGTCGAGGTTGCTCGACGACGGGTAACCCGCCGCAACCGGTCTGCGCGCCGGCCGGCCCGCTGACCGCGACGCTGTAGCGACTGCGGCCCACCCCGTTTAACCGGGCCTGCGCCCGGTTACCCGCAGAATTAGCGGGTTCGTCAATGAGCCGGCTCGACCGATCGAAGGAGCCGACATGGATAGCAACGTCATCGTGTGGATCGTCGTCGCCATCGCGGTGATCGCCGTCATCGCGCTGGTGGCGTTCCTGGCACGCAATGCGCGCACCAAGCGCCGCCGCATGGAGGCCGACCGGCTCCGGGCGGAGATCGACCAGAAGACCCAGCACGTCGACAAGCGCGAGAACGTGGCCCAGGAGACCGAGGCACGGGCCCGCGCCGCGCAGGCGGAGGCGGAGGCGAAGGCGGCCGAGGCGGCCCGGCTGCAGGACGCCGCCCGCACGCATCGCGACGACGTGACCACCAAGCGCGACGAACTCAACGAACAACGCGCCCGCGCCGACGCTCTCGACCCCAGGGCCGGCACCACGGATGCCGCCGCCACCTCAGCCGATGGGACACCGGCGGATCCACCCACCCGTTCCGACCACACCCGGGCACCCGAACAGCGCCGTCCGTGACCGGCCGGGCGAAGACCACGTCGGCGGTGTTGTTCGACGTCGACGGCACGCTGGTCGACTCGAACTACCTGCACGTGTACGCGTGGTACCGGGCGTTCGAGGAGGCCGGCCACCCCGTTGAGGCTTGGCGCATCCACCGCTCGATCGGGATGGACGGCACGACGCTGGTCAACACCCTGGCCGGGGCAGCCGGCGAGGCAGCGCGTGAGCAGGCCAAGGATCTGCACTCGCGCTATTACAAGGAACTGGCACCCCATCTCAGACGGTTGCCGGGTGCGCGGGAACTGCTCGAAGCCGTCCACAAGCTCGACATCCGGGTCGTGTTGGCGACCTCGGCTCCGGAGGAGGAGTTGTCGGTCCTGCGCGAGGTGCTCGACTGCGACCACCTGGTGTTCGCGGTGACGTCGTCGAAGGACGTGGACACCGCCAAACCCGAACCCGACATCATCGAGATCGCGCTCGAGCGCGCCGGGGTGACGGCCTCGCACGCCGTCTTCCTGGGCGACACGGTGTGGGATATGGAGGCCTGTCGGCGCGCCGGAGTCGGCAGCATCGGGGTGCTGAGCGGGGGAGTGTCCCGTTCAGAGCTCGAAAAGTCTGGGGCACAACGGGTTTTCGAACATCCTCTCGAGCTGTGCCAGCACCTCGACGACACTTCGATCGCGGCGCTGGCCAATATCGTCGGCGCCCGCTGAGCGGCAGCTGCGGCGGTCAGCGGGGCAGCGCGTACCGCAGGATCGCCGCGACGCCGTCGGCCGGCGCGATGCGCTCATCGGTGCGGATCAACGCGGCACCGGTCGCGATCGCCGCCATCGGGAGCGCCTCGTCTGCGCGAAGGGTCTGGGTCGGAGCCGTCCCGAGTTCGGAGAGCACGTTGGCATTCGGTGCGATCGTCGCGAGGTCGTCACCGGCGACGACGGTCGCATCACCGACGTCGCCGATGATCAGCGTCTCGACCGCCCCGGCCCGCAGGGCCGCGGTGACGCCGTCGAGGCCTTCGGTCGCCAGGCCTTCACCTCGGCCCGACTCTGCGCTGAACCGTTGTGCGGCATCGTCGATCGCGGCCAGGCGGCGGTGTTGGAACTCCTGGTCGATCGCGTGCTGCAGGTCTGCGTCGTCGAAACCGCTGTGCCGCGCGCCGACATTCACGTCGACGACCAGGGCGGTGACCCGTTCGGGCAGGTGCGCGACAAGATCGGTGCGGGACTGAACTTCGCCGACGACGAACACCACCTCCGGTCCGGCGTCGTCGACCAAGGTGGTGAGCTCGCCCGCGACCGCGCGGATGTTCTGTTGGCGCGCCCCCTCGGCGGCGCGTTGCGGATCGCCGTAGCCAGGTGTCTCCGCCCCTGACGCCTTGTGCACCGGGTACGCATCACCGTCAACCGTGTCCGACACCGCGGTGCCCTCGCGGTACAGCGTGATGTCGCCACCCTCGTGGTCGACGATCACCACCGCGTATGTCGGCCGGTCAAGGGCGTGTTCGACGACCGGGACGATGTAGGGCAGCGACGAGACGCGCACGACGGGGCTGATCGGCCGGATGAGGTGCTCGTTGACCAGGATGCCGTCGCGGCTCGCCACCACGGCCCGGCCGCTGGGTCCGACCGGCGGAGTGGTCTCCACGACGGCCTGTTCGATGCTCTGCGTCACCGCCGGATCGGCGCCCTGCTGCTCGAGTTGCTCACGCAGCGACCTCCACTTCAACTCCATCTGCGCGGCCGCGTCGGCTGTGTTGTGCGAATCGTCGAAGTACACCGACGCGTATGGGCCGTTCGAGGTCAGCAAAGTGCGGAAGTGTTCGGGTTGCATGGCCGTTGGTTACCCGTCGAGCAGCCGACGACACAGGTTTTCCCGGGGACGGCCACGCGAGCGGCTCGGTTTCACTCAGGCGGTGACGGAGGTGTCCAGGACACCGGTAAGCGCTTGATCCCGTGGATGAACGGCGACAGCAGCCGCGCCGGTTCCTCGGTCGCGGCGATGTCAGGTATCCGCCGGTGCAGTTCCTCGAAGACGACGCTGATCTCACGCCGGGCCAAATTCGCGCCCAGGCAGAAATGTGCGCCACCGCCGCCGAACCCGGCATGGGGATTGGGGTTACGCCCCACGTCGAATGTCCACGGGTCGGCGAACCTGTCCTCGTCGCGGTTCGCCGAGCAGTACCACAGCGTGGCCTTGTCGCCGGCGGCCATCTTGACGCCGCTCAGTTCACAGTCCTCGGTGAGCGTGCGCCGCATGTAGATCACCGGCGAGGCCCACCGGACGATCTCCTCGACCGCCGTGGGGGCCAGGGTTTCGTAATCTGCCCACCACCGCGCCCGCTCCTCGGGATAGCGGGTGAGCGCCAGCACGCCGTGGCTGATCGCGTTGCGGGTGGTCTCGTTGCCGGCGACGACGAGCAAGATGAAGAAGGATGCGATCTCCGCCGACGTCAGCCGCTCACCGTCGACCTCGGCCTGCACCAGGGCGGTCGTCAGATCTTCCTGCGGACGCGCCCGACGGTCCTCGGCGTGGGCGGTCGCGTAGGCGCCGATGTCCATCGCGACCTTGACGAACTCCTCGTAGTCCTGCGCGATGTCCTTGTCGCCGAAGCCGAGAATCACGTTGGTCCAGTGGAAAATCTGCTGGTGATCGTCCTCCGGGATGCCCATCATGTCGCAGATCACCTGCAGCGGCAGCGGCCCCGCCAGCTCCCCGACGATTTCGCCGTGACCGTCGGGATGTTCGGCGATCATCGCCTCGACGAGACGGCGGGCCCGGTCGCGGACCGACGCCTCGGTGCGCGCCACCACTCGCGGGGTGAACGCCCGGCTGACGATGTTGCGCAGCCGCAGATGACGCGGGTCGTCCATCACGATCATCGAGCCGAAGTACTCCGACAGTTCCGGGTTGGCGTCATTGATCGTGATGCTCGGGCTCGAGCTGAAGATGTGCGGATGACGGCTTGCGTACCAGACGTCGTCGAACCGGGTGATCGCCCAGTGCCCGGGCCCCTCCTGAACACCGGGTGTCTCGAGCGGAAGATGGAACGACACCGGCGCTTCGCGGCGCAGCGTGGCGAACGCGCCGTCTCGGAAGTCGTCGGATTGCACCCAGAACTTCCAGGAGCCCAGGTCGATGTCGGACAACGGCACCTGCGGCGGCGCTGTGCCGTTCGCCCGGGCCAGCTGTACTCCAGATGTGTGCGGCGTCGCGATACCCACCCTCCCGAGAGTAGGCCGTGTGCGGCCGCAGAAGCGGAAATTCGTTAGGACAGCTGCCAGTTCATGTTTCCGGCGAACACCCGGGCGTCGTCGGAGATCGTGCCGAGCTCATGGCAGCGTTGGATGTAGCCCTGCACCATCACCAGGAAGTTCATCGGGTTGTAGGCGTCCTCCTCGTAGCTCCACTTGCCGTCACCGGCATACCTGAGCACGGTGATGACCGGTGTGCCGTGCACGCTGCCGTCGCCGGGATCCTTCATCGTGTTGACGTTCCGGTTGATGACCCAGCCCTTGTCGACGTCGATCGAGTACCACTCGACGGGATAGAACGGCATTTCGCTGCCCGGGAAGGTGTTCATCGTCGGGACGATCCAGTCGCGGATCGCCTCGCGACCGGACATGTTGCCGAGCGCATGCTCGACATATGTCGCGTCTTCGGTGAACTGGTCGGCGTAGCTCGCCCAGTTCCAGGTCCGGCCGATGTCTACCACCGCATCCTGGTAGCCGCGGAACGCGTCCTCGAGTTCTTCTCGTGACCACTGACCCATCGAACGCTCCCTCGGTTTCGCGGCTGACTGGCGTCGTTCTGTCCAACCGGGTTCTACCAAACCGGTCCGCACCGCGAGGCCGAATCAGGACACGGTCAACGTCCGTGATTGCGAATAGATTCGGTCCCACGACTCCTGCCGTCCGGTCATCAAGAACGCCCGCATCTCGTCCCCGACGTCGCCCACGACCCGCACATCGGTGAAATACCGGCTCAACTCGCTGGGGTCCTTTCCGATGTACAGGGCGGTGTCTTTGTCCCGCGGTGGTGGCGGGAAGTAGCCGTAGCTGCGGTTGACGCTGTAGGCCTCCGGCAATCCGTACCGCATGGCGTAGCCGTCGGCGTACGCCGCGACGATGTATGACCCGCCGATCAGCGCGGTGCGCTCGCGTTGTTCGGCAGGAAGGTTCCGGTACGCCTCGGCCGTGCCCGCGGCGATCTGCTCGCCGACGTCGTCGCGCACCATGGACACCGAAAGAACCAGCGTCCCAACCGCCAACGCCGCACTCACCGCGTACACCGGCCACACCAGCCAGCGCACGCGACGCGACCCAGCCTCACGGCTCTGCTGCAACGCCAGGGCGCCGACCGCCGCCAGCGGCGCGTACAGCCCAGCCAGGTAGTACGGCCGTCCGGCGGTCGCCACGAACACCACAAAGAGCACGGTGAACGCGACGCCGATGAAGCGGTAGTCGCGAAACTGCAAATCGCGGAGCCGCCACAGCCCGTAGACCATCAGCGCGACACCTGCCACCCCGGCGTACAGCAACAGCTGAACGGCGATACCGGATCTACCGCCGTACAACGCCTCCGCTTCGCCGGCCACCACCGGGGCCATCTGCAACTGGGGCCAGCCGTGGTTGAACTGCCACACCAATGTCGGTGCCGCGAGCAGCAGCGCGATCCCTGCCCCCGCCCACAGCATCGGCCTGCGCAGAAGGTCGCGCGGACCACCGCCGCAATCGCGCCCAGCAGCACGACGCACAACAACACCACCTGAAACTTCGTCAACGCCGCCACACCGACCACGACGCCGGCCGCGAGAAGCACGCGGTCATCGCGCAGGCGTATCCAGCGGACCAGCAACCACATGAGCAGTAGCCACTGCACAGGTTCGAGGCTGTAGGGCGTCAGCCAGTGACCGGCCAGCGAGGTCCAGATCACCGTCGCCTGGGCAGCGGCGGTGAAACCCTGTGCGCGGCGGTCACATCCGAGTTCACGGGCGATCAGGCCCGCAACCACCACAGCTGCCGCGGTGGCCACCACCGCGGGCAGCCTCAGCGCGATCAACGACCCCGGCGCGATGGTGTCCATCACTGCGGCCAGGGCCGGCACAACCGGCGGCTGATCGGCCGACCCCCAGTCCAGATGATGGCGGCCGATGGCCAACATGTACACCTCGTCGAACCAATAGTCGTTACCCAATGCGCCAGCGACACAATGCAATAGGGCGGCCAGACCGGCTATCGGGAGCACCGTTGCCGTGGCGAACGGGACGATGCGCTGATCTTCGGCCACAAACACGTTCAGCCACGTTAGTGTCTGGGCCATGGCTCTCGGCATCGACGCCCAGGTGCTGGCGGAGATGGCGCCGCTTCTGGCCGCAGTCGGTGACATCGAACCCGCACCGGTGGGCGACGTCGAGTCGCGGCGGGTCAACGGACACCGGATGTTCGACTCGGTCGCCGCCGCATGGAACCCCGCCGAGGGCGTCGAAGTCACGCGGTACTCGTTGCGCACTGAGGACGGCGCAACGGTGCCGCTCGGCTGGTACCACCGAGCGGGGGCACAACCCGGCAGCGCAGCACTGTATCTGCACGGCGGCGGAATGATCTTCGGGCTCGAACACATCGGCCGCCTGTACGACGCGGCGGTGCGCGACTACGTCGCTGCCTCTGGCGTGCCGATGCTCGTCGTCGACTACCGCGTCGCCCCGGAGCACCCGCACCCGAAACCGGTCGAGGACTGCTTTGCAGCGCTACGCTGGCTGGCCGGAAACGCCACGACGCTCGGTGTCGACCCGGCCCGGATCGCCGTGATGGGCGACAGCGCCGGTGGCGGCCTGGCCGCGGCTGTCTGCCTCCTGGCGCGGGATCGTGGCGGGCCGGCGATCGCCGCACAGATTCTGATCTACCCGATGCTCGACGACCGCCCCAGCGTCCAAAATCCGGCCCTGATGCCGTTTCTGACGTGGACCTATGACGACAACGCCACCGGCTGGGGCGCGTTGCTCGGTGCGGACGCGGGAACCGATTCAGTGTCGCCGTACGCCGCGCCGGCGCGCGCCGCGGACCTCGGCGAGCTCCCGGACACCTACCTCGACGTGGGTGACCTCGACATCTTCCGCAACGAGGACATCGCCTATGCCTGCCGCCTCGCCGACGCCGGGGTGCCCACCGAGCTGCACGTGTACCCGGGCTGCCCGCACGCGTTCGAGGCGCTGGCCAGAAACGCCGGCATATCGCAGCGGGCGATCAGTGATCGCGTACGTCGCCTGCGCAGCGTCTGATCACGGACCGCGCCGCGGCCTCAACCGCCGTCGGGCGATTCGACGACGGCTTTGATGCGCTCGAGCGTCTTGCGCATGTCGCGGATGTTGCGGCGGCGTCGAAGTTGACCGCCCAACACCGAGAACACCTTCATCGGTATCGATTCGGACAGCCGGAACGACTCGGTGACTTCGGTGCCGCCGTCAACGGGAGTGAGCCGGTAGTGCCAGTTGTTCACCGGTTTGTCGCCGAGGAGCACCGCGAACCCGAACTCGCGGCCCGGTTCGCAGGCGGTCACCTCACATGTCGTCCAGTACACCGGCCCGATCTCGTTGCGCTTGACGTGTCCGCGGAATCGGGCGCCCAGTGCCGGGCCGGTCGCGCCGCCGAGCCATTCGGCCTCCATCACCTCGGGGGAGAACTTGCCGGTGTTCCGCACATCGGCGATCAGGTCCCAGATCCGCTCCGCCGGCGCCGCCATCGACACCGTCACCGCTCCGTCCACCGATGCCTCGCTCTCTCGCAAGCGTTTTCAGCACCCTAACGTCCATTCGCTCGGATGCACTAGGGCTTGCACGTCGCCGAACCGCCTGAACCGATTCCGGCTACCGCGTTGAGATGTCCCCGTACAGATCGGGCCACGGTGGGCGACGCACCATCGCCACCCCGGCAAGCGTCGCCGAGACCAGACCGACCAGAATGCCCGTCAACGCGATGCGCGTCGCGTCGACCGCGGGTCGCCACACGGCCTTGCCGTCCTTGACGACGAATACGCCGGCCGGTTTGGTCAGCACCCTGACGTTCGCCTCACCGCCGCGCCGTGCCCGCCCCCGCACCTCTGCGACGGGAATGACGGTCGTGCCGTCGGCCGCTTCATAGGGCTGGCCGAAGACACGGGACGCGCCGGGATCGAAGTCGAGGGTCTCCAACAGTTCTGCACGCAAATCCATGGCCTCATGCTTACTACCACCGGCGGGTGGTGGCAGCCGATCGGCCCGACGGTGCTCCACGCGCGCGGAAACTGCGCGCAGAACCGGGCGTCGTTACTCGAGTTCGAGGTCGTCGTCGGGAATCGGCACCTCGATCGACTGATCGATGAGATCCGCCTCGTCGGCGTCCCACGTGTGTGCCGTCGAGGCCGCAGCGGCGTCAAGCCAGGTGTCCTGCTCGCCCGGGTCCACCGGGATGCGCTGCTCTGCGACATCTGCTTCGGGAATGGCTTCGCCGAACGCGAGGCCGTCAGGTCTGGTCATGATCGGTCTCCGTTCCACTTCTCGAGGGACTGCTGACATGCACCTGCCAGGATAGTGCGGTTCCAGCTGCACGACACATGGCGCCTGGCGCTCGAACGTCGCGGCTCAGCCCTATGACCAGGGCAATGACGTCTGCGGGCAGGCGCTGTGCGTAAACTGCCACCCACGGGGGAGGCTCTCGAACCGTGCGGAGCTTCGAACCTGACCACTTCCGACGCCAGAGGCTTACCGTGCCAGAAAAATCGACCGACACCGCCCAGAATCTCACGCCGCATTTCGAGGACGTGCAGTCGCATTACGACCTGTCCGACGACTTCTACCGGCTGTTCCTCGACCCCACCCAGACCTACAGTTGCGCCTACTTCGAGCGCGACGACATGACGCTCGAGGAAGCGCAGCTCGCCAAGATCGACCTGTCGCTCGGCAAGCTCGGACTTCAGCCGGGGATGACGCTGCTCGACGTCGGCTGCGGTTGGGGCGCGACGATCAAGCGCGCATTGGAGAAGTACGACGTCAACGTCGTGGGCCTGACGCTGAGCAAGAACCAGCAGGCTTATGTCCAGAAGGTGCTCGACGAGCTCGACAGCCCCCGCAGCAAGCGGGTCCTGCTGCAGGGCTGGGAACAGTTCCACGAGCCGGTCGACCGGATCGTGTCCATCGGTGCGTTCGAGCACTTCGGCCGCGACCGTTACGACGAGTTCTTCAAGATGGCCTACGAGGCGCTACCCAGCGACGGCGTGATGATGCTGCACACCATCGTCAAGCCCGACGACGACGAATTCGCCGCCCGCGGCCTGCCCGTCACGATGACCAAGATCCGCTTCTTCAAATTCATCATGGACGAGATCTTCCCCGGCGGCGACCTGCCACAACCGGTGGCGGTCAAGAACCACGCGACCAAGGCCGGATTCAACGTCCGGCTCGTGCAGCCCCTGCGGTTGCACTACGCGCGCACCCTGGACCACTGGAGCGCAGCGCTCGAGGCGCACAAGGACGAGGCGATCGCCATTCAGTCCCAAGAGGTCTACGACCGGTACATGAAGTACCTGACCGGGTGCGCCGACCTGTTCCGGGAGGGTTACACCGACGTCTGTCAGTTCACCCTGACCAAAAGCTAACGGCGCAAACGCGAAAGCCGTTGCAACCGTGGCGGTCTTGTAGACCGCGAAGGTTCACCCAGGAAGGGATCAACTCAGCGCAGCGAGACCGGCTCCGAGATCGCGTCGATCAGGGCCTTCGGTGCGTCGAGGGACACGAATGTCCTGGACTCGGGCACCTCGACCAGCGTCGAGTTCGGAAACAACGCGGCCAGGCGCCTGCCGAGCGCCGGCGTGAAGGCGCGGTCGCGCTGACCCCACACCAGGGTGACCGGCTTGGTGAAGCGCGGCAATCTCGTGGCCACATCCGCCAGGTCCGTCCCGGCGACCGCACGCAGCAGCCTCGCCAGATCGCGACGGATCCGCACGTCGGTGCGGGCGGGCTCCAGCCATGACGCGGTCAACTGGGGATCCGGGTGTGTCAGAAGGCCGAAGCCGAGCGGAGAATGACGCAGCGCCGTGAGCCGCATCAGGCTGAACAACACCTTGATCGAAATCGGACCGCGCAGCAGCGCGAACACCACGTTGAAGGGGAATGGCGGAAACTTGTCGAACGCATCGCAATTGGTGAGCACCAACCGTCCGATGCGCTCGGGATCATCGTCTACGACCAATTGGCACAGCCCGCCCCCGGTGTCGTTGCCGACCAGCGTCACATCCGACAACCCCAGCGCGGCAATGAAATCGCCGACCATTCCGGCCACGGTGTGCGGTGATAGCTCCACACCGGGATTCACCGGAATCGTGTGCGAACCCAGCGGCCAGGTGGGCAGATAGCAGCGGTAGCCCTGCCGCGCGAGCCCATCGGCCACGCGGTCCCAGAGACGGCTGTCGACGAGGATGCCGTGCACGAAAACCACCGGCGGATGTGGCGAATCTTCCGGACCCAACACGCGGTAATCGATCGTGGACTGTTCCAGCGCCAATCGCGGCATGTTCGCTATCCTTTCCGTGACAACTTACAAACAGATAGTATGAAAGTTACGTGCAGCTTGTATGAAAGTCAATGACCGGGCCGCCGCAGGCTCACGCGGCCGCCGCACCCAGGCAGAGCGCACCGCCGCAACGCGCGCTCAGCTGATGGGGGCAGCCCGGAAACTGTTCGCGGACAAGGGGTTCGCCGACGTCTCGACCCAGGCCATCGTTGCGGCCGCCGGTGTCACCCGAGGCGCGCTCTACCATCAGTTCCGCGACAAGGCCGGCCTGTTCGAAGCGGTGTACGAAGAGATCGAATGCGGCATGGTCGCCGACATCGCGCGTGAGATAAGCGCACGGCAGCCGTTGGATCCGCTGGAGGCCATGCGGGTCGGCGCTCGGCTTTTTCTCGACGGCTGCGCCGAGCCCGACGTGCAGCAGATCGTTTTGATCGACGCGCCCGCGGTGCTCGGCTGGGGGCGCTGGCGCGAGGTGGGAATGAAGTACGGCCTCGGGGTCATCGAGGCGATGCTCGCGCATGCCGTCGCCGAGGGCGCCATACCCGACCAGTCGCTGCGCGCCACGGCGCACGTCTTGCTGGGCGCGCTCGACGAGGCCGCACTCTATGTATCGCGGGCGGCCGATCGGGAGCAGGCGCGCCGCGACATGGATGCCGTCTGCGACCGCCTGCTCGACGGGATCGCCGGAAGCGATGGAGCGGGGTTGCGCCCCTGAGGTTCTCCGGCCAATCGCAGGTGCGTCGACACCGATCAGGTCGCGAGGCTGCGTTGCAGCAGCACGGTGTCGAGCCATCGGCCGTGCTTGAACCCGACGGCGGTCAGCCGACCGGCTTCGACGAAACCGCGACTACGGTGCAATGCGACCGAAGTCGCCCCGTCGGCTTCGACGATGACGGCGATCACCTCACGAACACCGGCCGTGGCGCAGCCGGTCAGCAACGCGTCGAGCAGCTTGCCGCCGATTCCGCGGCCGACGGCATGGGAGGCCACATACACCGAGTCCTCCACGGTGTGCCGGTATGCGGGTCTTGGCTTCCACGGACCGCAGTATGCGTAGCCGACGATCTCGCCGTCGATGGTTGCGGTGACGAACGGTAACCCTGCTTCGACGACGGCGCCGAATCGGCGCTCCCATTCGGTGTGGTCCGGCCGTGTGAGTTCGAATGTCGCCACACCGTTTTCG
The DNA here is from genome assembly GCF_001499985.1 of Mycobacterium sp. IS-1556. Classification (NCBI taxonomy): domain Bacteria; kingdom Bacillati; phylum Actinomycetota; class Actinomycetes; order Mycobacteriales; family Mycobacteriaceae; genus Mycobacterium; species Mycobacterium sp. IS-1556. The sequence goes on along the minus strand of NZ_LQIM01000003.1, from coordinate 3,894 downwards.
ACGTAGTGTGCGTAGATATCACCGATCGCGCCGAGGTCACCGGCATGCGTTGGCCGGATGGCCAATTCGGTCGCGCGCATCGTGTCAGCAGGCGGCCGGATGCGACTCGCAGTACGGCGTCGTACCCGGGAAGCGATACCGATGGCCCGCGACGTACCGGTACACGGCGTCTTGCAGGGAGCGGATGCCGGGGATGCGGTAGATCAGAAGGGGTAGCCGAACTCCCAGCGCGGCCGACACCGCCGCGTTCATCGCCTCGGCGCCGGCGTAGACATCGCCGGAATCGTCAAGCCAGCGGGCGGCTTCGCTGATCCGCGACGATGGAACTCCGAGGCGCTCCGGCGCGTCGGGACTCTGCAATGTCTCGGTGCGCAAGTTTCCGGTTCGGTTCAACCTCACGATGGTGTAGACCGCGCGGGTACACATCCCGCAGTTACCGTCGAAGTACAGGGTTCCAGCCATAGCTCCAGTGTCCTCCCTGATCACCGCAAATCTGCGGCGGAGTTGCCGATCTCACGTCCGACACGACGCTCGGGCGCAAGTCGCCCGACGTGCCGTCCGACCGGGGCACACTGGGTTCGTGGACCTGGTGACACTGGACGACATCGAGCGGGCGGCCGCGCGCATCCGCGCCTTCGTGTTGCGCACACCGCTGCTGCCTGCGCCGTGGGCAGACGACGAAGAGCGGCCGCTCTGGATCAAACCGGAGAGCCTGCAGTCGATCGGGGCGTTCAAGGTGCGCGGGGCGTTCAACGCGATCGGTCATCTCGACGAGTCCGTACGTACCAGGGGAGTGGTGGCGTACTCGAGCGGAAACCACGCCCAGGCGGTGGCGTACGCGGCGGCGATGTACGCGGTGCCCGCGCACATCGTGATGCCCGAGGAGACGCCGAACGTCAAGGTGGCGGCCACTCGCGGCCACGGGGCGCGGGTGGTGTTGTGCGCTGCGGGACAACGGGAGCGGGTCGCCGCCGAAGTTGTCGAGGAGACCGGCGGCGTGCTCATACCGCCCTTCGACCATCCCGACATCATCGCGGGCCAGGGCACGATCGGGCTGGAGATCGCCGAGGATCTGCCCACGGTCGACACGGTCCTGGTCCCGGTCAGCGGTGGGGGCCTCGCCTCCGGTATCGGCACGGCGGTGAAAGCGTTGTGCCCCAACGCCCGGGTGATCGGTGTGGAACCGGAACTCGCGGCCGACACCGCAGAGGGCTTGCGCGCCGGTCACCGGGTCGACTGGTCGATCGAAGCGCGCAACCGCACCATCGCCGACGGCCTGCGCTCGCAACCTTCCGATCTGACCTTCGCCCATCTACAGCATGTACTCGATGACGTCGTCACGGTGACCGAAGACGAAATCCGTTCGGCTGTGGTGGAACTCGTCCAGCGCGCTCACCTGGTGAGCGAACCCAGCGGGGCCGTCACGCTGGCCGCGTACCGTAAGGGGGCTGCCCCCGCGGGCCGGACCGTGATCATCGTGTCCGGCGGTAACATCGAGTCTGCTTTGCTGCGAGATATTCTGGGCGCATGACTGCCGGCGCGCCCGTCAGTGCACGCCTTGCATGTGGCGACTGATCCAGGGCGCCAGCGTGAACACCGCGACGCCCGCCGCCACCGCGACCGCCCCGATGACGCCGAAGTAGACGAACTCGCGCGCGGGGTCGTAGTAACGGGCCAACACGCCCGACATCGAAGTGCCGAGGCCGACCGAGAAGAAGTACAGAGCCATCATCTGGGCGCGGAACGCCTCGGGCGCAAGCTTTGTGGTGGCCGAGAGCCCGATCGGTGATAGCAGCAACTCGCTGATCGCGAACACTGCCATGACGCCGACGACGAACAGCGCGGGCACCGCGCGGCCGGTAGTGCCGGCCATCGGCAGAAACAGCAGGAACGCGCACCCCATTCCGATGACGCCGTACGCGAACTTGCGGGGCGTGGTCGGAGCGCGATCGCCGAGCCGGGTCCACAGGACCGCGAAAAGTGGCGAGAGCGCGATGATCCAGACCGGCTCGATCGACCCGATCCAACTCGATGGCGCGGTCCATCCGAAGATCGACCAGTTCATCCGCTCATCGGAATAGACGGCGAGCACGGTGAAGATCTGTTGGAACAGTGACCAGAACACCGCATTGGCGACAAACAGCGGAATGAACGCGCGTACCCGGGTTCGTTCGACGGCCGAGACCTTCCCGCTGGTGAGCATCACCGCGAAGTAGGTCAACGATGCCGCGACGATGACCCCGGTCGTGACCTGCGACAGATTCGACAGCTGCACCACACCGGTTGCGAAGACCACGACGATGACCGCGATGCCCACCACCGCCACGCCGGCTGCCCGACCGAAGGCGCTGTGCGGCAGCGGGTTAGGTATATGGCGACCGTGATCGCCCAGGTTCCGCCGGAACACGACGTACTGCGCCAGCCCCAAAGCCATGCCGACGGCAGCCGCACCGAATCCATAGTGGAAGCCGACGCGGGTCTGCAGAAGCCCGGTGATCAATGGGCCGGTGAACGCGCCCAGGTTGATCCCCAGGTAGAACAGCGTGAATCCGCCGTCGCAGCGGGGATCGCCCTTGTCGTAGAGCGTGCCGAGCAGGGAGGACGCATTGGCCTTCAACGCGCCAGAACCCAGGGCGACCAATACAAGACCCGCGGCCACACCCGCCAACCCCGGCACGACCGCGAGGGCGATGTGGCCGAACATCACCACCACGCCGCCGTAGAACACGGTGCGCTCCATACCGAGTATCCGGTCGGCGATCCACCCGCCGAGCACCGTCGAGAGGTAGACCAGGCCACCGTAGGCGCCGACGATGCCGGTGGCCGTGCTCTGGGGAAGATCGAGGCCGCCGTCGGTGGCCGAGTAGTAGAGGTAGTAGCCGAGAATCGTCAGCATCCCGTAGAAGGAGAACCGCTCCCACAACTCCACTCCGAACAGATTGGTCAGGCCGATCGGGTGCCCGAATACCGTGCGGCCGCTGGGCGCGCCTTCCGTCTGCTCGACTGCTGCCATGGGATGTCACCCTGCCACGGGAGTATGCGTCCCGGGCGTGATCACCCGGGATTGCGAACGGATGCCTGGGCAAAGGGGAGCAGCCGATGCTTACAGGGGATTGAAGCGGCACAGCACATTTCGATTCACGCAATCGTCGGCCGACCCGCCCCGCTGTCCCCTGCCCGGCGGAGCCGGCGGCGCGCCCGGCTGTTACGGTCACCCCCGGTGGATGGACGTCCGAAGGGGTGTGGGTGGACGCCGTACTGGGCCTGTCGGTGACACGTTCTGCTGTCGGCCTTGTCCTCGTCGAAGGACAGGATGCCGACGGCGCAACCGTCGACCGCGATGCCATCGAGATTCTTCCCGCTCGTCGGTCCTCGCCGCGCGAGACCTCCGATGAGGCGGCGGCGGCGGTGCTACGTGCCGAGGCGCTCGCCGTCAACCGTGGCCACCGGTTGCATGCGATCGGCGTGACGTGGAGCGACGACGCCGACCTCGAGGCCTCGCTGCTGCTCAGGTCCTTGAGCCACTGCGGCTTCGACAACGTCATGCCGGTTCAGTTGCCAGAGGCGTCGGAGGCGTTGGCCTGGGGTCTCGCCGAAATGATCGGTAACGATGTCACCGCGGTGTGCGTCGTCGAGCGCGACACCGCCATCGCGCTCGTGGTGAACACGCGCGAAGGCGCAGTGCAGACCGCGGTCAACCATTCGATCGACAGCGAGAGGTCGTTGACCGGTTGGCTGAACGCCGTTTTCACCAAGGCCGACTGGCGGCCCGAGGCGCTGGTCCTGGTCGGGTCGGGCGGCGGTCTCGACGCGCTGATGCCCCGGCTGGAGAAGATGCTGTCGGTGCCCGTGTTCGCACCTGCCGAGGCCGAGCTGGCGTTGGCCCGGGGCGCC
>NZ_LQIM01000002.1:0-196234 GCF_001499985.1 Mycobacterium sp. IS-1556 | reverse complement strand
TGCGTCACATTGGCATGGGTGACCGCCACCCCCTTGGGCGTACCAGTAGTGCCCGAGGTGTAAATCAGATAAGCGATTCCATCACCACCAGGAACCGGCAACGGGCCGCTCGATTGACTGTCAATACGCGGATCATCAACATCAATCACCACCACACCGCACTCATCCAGCCGCCCGGCCAAACCGGAGCTGGTGATTGCGACCACCGGCGCAGCGTCGGCAATCATGAAGTTGATACGTGCATTCGGTGCCGCCGGATCAATCGGTAGATATGCCGCTCCGGTCTTGAGCACCGCCAGGATCGCGATGATCGCCTGAGCCGAACGCTCCACCAACAGCAGCACACACGTTCCCGGACCCACACCTTCGGCAGCCAGGAGGTGAGCCAACCGATTTGCAGCCTCATCAACCTCTCGGTAGGTCCACGAACAGCCCTCCCACACCAGGGCTATCGCTTCCGGTTTCTGGGCCACCCGTGCGGCGAACAACGCGGGAATCGACACCGGCGCGGGACCCACTGCGGTCAGGACCGAACGGTTACCGATCTCATCGAGTCGGGCATGCTCGAACTCGTCAAGCAAATCCACCGACGACAACGACCGCCCCGGATCAGCAGCCATCGCCGTCAGAACCCGCGCCAACCGCTCTGCTAAATCGCCCACATCACAATTCGAAAAGAATTGTTGAGCGCCCACGGTGCTGATGAAGAGCTGATCACCGTCCCTGAAGAAAACCAACCCGAATTGGACAGGGCCGGCATGGGTCAGAGTTCCCGATCCAGCGGCATCGCCGAGGTGCCCCATATGTGTACCCGGAATGAAATTTATGACGACCCGGTTCGACGCATGTCCGGAGCCCCGCAATCCCGCATTGTTCTCGAGAACGTGCACGGGAAACCGTTGATGCTCAAGGGCCGCCCGCATTTGCGTGTCGACAAGCTTGCAGAAATCGGTGACGGCCGCCCTCGGCGACGCTTTCAACATCAGTGGCACGAAGCCGGAGATCATTCCGGGGACCACCTGTATCTCCGGACGCACACGCCGGCTTACCGGAAAGTCGAGCGCCACCTCCGGACTCTCGGTGTCGAACGCGCGCACGAGAAGACCGCACGCTGCGGTGATCACCGCTGATCGACGCACGCCCAAAGTTTGTGACAACTGCTGAATCCCAGCGACCGCGGAGGGGTCCACTTGAACCGGCGTGGGAGGCTCGTCGGCACGCTCGCCTCCGGCCGCGAATGCCAGCCGATAACGCGCTTCGTTTTCCGGCGGAAGATTCCTCGTCCAATAGGTCTGATCATTGAGGTAATCGGTCGACGCTTCATATTCAAGTTCGCAACGAATGAGATCACTCAACGACCCGAAGAAAGCGGGCGGAATTGGCTCGCTCCTTGCCATTGCCGTATAAATTTCCGCGATCCGGTGACAAACAAGAGCGAGGCCGATTCCGTCGACCACGATGTGATGGCAGCACACGAACCAATAAAATTCATCGACGCGAGTTTGGATCAACGCGAATTTGAACAGCGGGCCGCTTAGCGGCATTAATTCCCGTTGTATCGATGAGGCCAGCTGATAAGCGTCGTGTCCGGGGTCCAGTGAGGCGACCAGGTCGTAGCGAGCTAGCTGTACGTGCGGGTAGTCGACCGTTCGTTGAAAAGCATGGCCATCCATCTCGAAGAAGGCGGCTCTGAGTGGCTCGGCCTCGCGCACCGCTTCGGTGATCGCCCGCTCGAGCAAATCGGGATCTACCCTGCCTTCGATTCGCAAGAGCTCGCCCAGCTGCCACTTCGCACCGAAGCTGCCCGTTTTCTCTGCAAGCCAGATGTCGCGCTGTCCTCGCGTCAGCGGAAAGGTGCGGTCACCGATTTCCATCCGACTCCCCCAACCCCCGCCAGGGCATCACATATAAGAAGTCCGGCTTCCCCCGACCCACTCAGCGCGCAACGTAGCCGAACCAGTTCTGCAGAACCCTACTGACGCCTGGCACGTCCGGGTGGCTTTTGGCAAAGTTTTCTATTCGACTTCTGCGATAATTCAGTAACGTGCGCGCGCGCCACGGGGGCGGCCGCCAAACACAGCTTCCCGACGTGACCGCAGACCCTTTTCCGCCTGTTACGGACGTTACTTGGCGGTCGTCGGCCTACCGATCCGACGAAGTGGTTTCGTCGCAACTTAGTTATGCCAGCGAACAAAATGCTCGGCGTTGCTGCCATGGACCAGCAATACTGAGAGGATCCTCCGACAGCCCCTCGAGTGGCCTACTCTTCAGGGCGTGGAGTACCCGGCAGGTACTGCTTTCGACCCCGCCATCCGGTGCGACGGTCTGACCAAACGGTTCGGCCGCGTGATGGCAGTCGAGGACTTGAGCATGACCGTCGCGCCCGGCGAAGTGTTCGGGTTCTTGGGTCCCAACGGTGCCGGCAAGTCGACGACGATCCGTCTGCTACTCGGATTGATACGCCCGAATTCAGGCAGTGCAAGGATTTTCGGTTGCTCAGCGGGAGACGTGCGTCGAGCCCACCGTCACCTCGCATACGTCCCGGCCGATGTCTCTCTCTGGCCGCGACTGACCGGTGCCGAAATTCTCGAGCTGCTCGGCCGCGTCGGACCAGGTGTTGACGCGGCGTACCGCGACGAGTTGGTCGCCCGATTCCATCTCGATCTCGACAAGCCGGCCCGGACCTATTCGACCGGCAACAGGCAGAAGGTGGCCCTTATCGCAGCATTCGTGACGCGCGCGCCGCTTCTCGTGCTTGACGAGCCGACGAGCGGCATGGATCCGTTGATGGAGAGAGTATTTCGTAGCTGTGTCGCAGAAGCGCGCGAGCGAGGCCAGACGGTGTTCCTCAGCTCTCATCAGCTGGATGAGGTAGAAGCCGTCTGCGACCGGGTAGCGATTCTGCGTGCCGGGCGACTCGTGGAAGTCGACAGCCTCGCTGAGTTACGCCGATTGCGCCGCACTGTAGTCGAGGTTTCCTATCACGGCGTCTCGCCGTCCCTCGGAGATATCGCGGGGGTGTCGAACATCGAGGAACTCGGTGGCGGACGGTTGCGGTTCAGCGTGACTGGGTCACCGGCGATCGCACTTCGAGCTCTGGCCACCGCCGACATCACGGCGCTTTCGATGCACCAGCCGACACTCGAAGAGATCTTTCTCGATTACTACGGAGAGGCACAGCGATGACAGCCGGCACGCTGGCCGGTTCGCTGGTGACCGCCGTGCCGCACGTTGCGCCCGGACGAGCGGTGAGCCGGTTGGCTGTGCGTCAAGTTCGCCGTGGTGCCATTGGGGTCGCCTTGGTGTGCGGCGTCATGTCGGCGGTCGTCGCCAGCCAATACCAGGTGATCAACAGCTTGCTGGATGAATCGGCAATGCGTGCGATGGCTGGAAATCCCGCCGAGAAGATTCTGTTGGGCCCACCGGTCGCTCTCGACAATCCCGGCGGTTTCACGGTGTGGCGCACCGGCACACTCATCTTGGTGCTCGTCAGTCTCTGGATCATCCTGACAACCACACGTATCACCCGCGGTGAGGAGGATGCCGGTCGATGGGGTTTGCTGCTCGCGGGACGCCTGCGAATGGAGGACCTGGTCGTCCGCTGCCTGACCGCCCTCGCTGCATCCGCAATGCTGATCGGAGTAACCGTCGCGACGGGCCTCTCGGCGGCACGTACTGAACTGGCAGGGGCGCTGCTCTATGCAAGCGGAATCACGTTGGTGGCACTGACTTTTGCGACAACCGCTCTACTCGCCGCGCAAATCATGCCGGCGAGATCCGGTGCGACGGCATTATCTGTTGCGGCTCTGGGTGTGGGATTGACGCTGCGCATGGCCGCCGATTCCTCACCTGGACTGGCGTGGTTGGCGTGGGTGACCCCGTTCGGGCTGGCAGCACGCGCGGCGCCGTACGCCGACAACCGCGCCCTCCCGCTGGCCGTGTTGAGTGCGTTTCCGATCGCGTTGGCCGGAGCGACTCTCCTTACGGCCCGCCACCGCGATCTGGGCGACGGGATTGTGACGGTGCCGCCAAGTCGTCCTCCACGAACGCGACTGTTGCGTAATATCGGCGGGTTCGCTCTTCGCCGCGCCGCGCGGATAACGTTCGGGTGGGCGGTCGGCGTCGCCGCCTTTTTCCTTCTGATGGGCGCGTTGCTCGCCTTGGTCCTCGAGTTCTTTCAGACAAATCCGCACATCGCTGAATTGGCCGCTGATGCAGGGATCAGCAGCAGCTTCGATTCTGTGAATGTCTTCGCTGCACCCCTGTTCAGCCTGCTGCCGGTGGCCACCGGTCTCTACGCTGCGATGCGCCTCGCCACGTTCGTCGCCGATGAGCAGGTCGGTCGCTGGACGCTGCTGTTCGCTCAGCCAATTTCGCGCGTGCGTCTGATGTCGGCTGAGATCGCGGTCACCGCTTGTGCGGTCCTTGCGCTGCATTGCACAGCGGCAGTCGCGATGTGGAGCGGTGCGAAGATCACCGGCGCCCCGCTGCAGTTCCCCGACGCCCTTGCGGGCGCGCTGAATTCACTTCCCGTGGCATTGCTGGCGGCGGGTGCCGCCGCAGTTGGAGTCGGATGGTTCCCATCCGCTGCCGGCGCAATCGGTGCATTGCCGCTTGTGGGTGGGTTTTTGGTGAACGCGATCATGCAGACAACTAACGTGCCGCGCTGGGTGGCCAACCTATCGCCATGGGCCCACCTCGCCGCGGTACCCGAGGTGCCACCGCACTGGACAGCTACCATAATTCTCGTGCTGATCGGCACGATCCTGACTGCGCTCGGCGTGTGTGGGTACGTCCGGCGCGATGTAGCAACATGAGCAAGCGCTTCGGCTTCGGCCCATTCTGCGCGTCATCGGCGACCGCACTCATTCTTTGCTGCGACCGGCTCCATTCCCCTCGCCCGGGAAGCTCTGGAACGTTACCATCGTGGAGGATCCCGCGTATCGAGAGTGCAGCGCGGGCGCAAGCTGGTGATCGAATCATCGATCAGCTGGCTCACGATGATCCGGAACAGCAAACACTATCGAGAAGACGGCTTGAAGATCCGGCTCGCGATGGGAGGGTACTCCGATGGGTTTGATACCAAATTTCTATGAACTGAAGGAGACTGCCGAGGAATCCCTCGAGCTCCTCCGGCGAGCAGTCGCGGCTCTGGAACTGCTTGCAGCAGAACAGGCTCGCGCCAATGACCTGTATGCGGAAGTGAACGAGGCCTCGCTGTCGCCAACTCAAAACGTGACCGAACTGCAGGCTTGAGCCGGCGTAAGTCGGCCGCGGAAGTGTCGTCCCTCAACCATGAATCGGGTGAGCGTCGGCAAAGCCTTCACACCCGCTGCGGCGCCCCTCCGCTTGTGCACAGTTCCATCGAGGCCGACGAGGCAGCCCGGGTGTCGCACTGTAAGTGACGACGGTTCCGACGTGAGCGGACAGCCGCGGCACGGGACGGGGTCATACTTGCTGATCGTGCCTGTCGAGGCTAGCGGCACTCAACATGGGTGCGGCTGACCGGCGTCGCGCACCGCCGCGGGCTGGGAGCCAATCGCGTCCCGCACATTTTCCAAAGGCCATGTACGGGCGTCTGGCGAGCGAATAAAATGCGTGTAGCTACGCGAGGGAGGCGCAGCAGTGGGCGGGCTTGAGAATCTCGACTTTTTCACCGACAAGTCACTCGTCGATGATCCATACGGCTATTACGACGCGATCCGTCAATGCCCGGTATGGCGTGAGCCGGCGCATGGTGTGGTGATGGTGTCCGGCTACGACGAGGCCGTTGCCGCGCAAGTCGACGTCGACCGTAACCTGTCGGTCTGCAATATCGTCAGCGGACCATGGTCGGGAATCCCGGTCGAGGCCGACCGTGACGACATCTCAGATCTGATCGAACAGCACCGCCACCGGGTTACGTTCGGCGACTACTTCATCTCGTTTGACCCTCCCAAGCACACCGCGCACCGCTCTCTGTTGAGCCGGTTGTTCACCCCGAAACAGTTGAAGAACAACGAGGACTCACTGTGGCGTCTGGCCGACGAACAGATCAACCGCTTCGTCGAGAAGGGCAAGTGCGAGATCGTCCTCGACTACAACTTTCCCTTTACGCTGGACGCGATCACCGACCTGCTGGACGTACCCGAGGGCGACCGTGAGCGATTCCGACGCGCGGCCAGAGCGAGCAGGCTCGAAGGTGAACGCAGCGGATTCGTTGGCGTGAAAGAGGAATGGTTCGTCGACTACATCGAGGAGCGCCGGCGCGAGCCGCGCGAAGACGTTCTGACCGAGCTTGCGCTGGCGAAGTTTCCCGACGGCACGACACCCGACGCGATTGATGTCGCCCGGGTCGCCACGTTCATGTTCGCCGCCGGTCACGGCACGACGATCGATCTGCTCAGTCTCGCGATGCTGATGCTTGCGGAGCGACCAAACCTGCAAGAGGAGTTGCGCTCCGACCGCTCAAAGATCTCGGCCTTCATCGAGGAAATGCTCCGCTTCGAAAGCCCGATAAAGTCGAATTTTCGGATGGCGCGGCGGACCACCAAGATCGGCGATGTCGCAGCACAGCCTGGTACCAGCGTACTGGTGATGAACGGTGCGGCAAACCGCGATCCACGTCGGTTCGACGAGCCCGACGAATTCCGCCTTGGTCGCCCGAATATATTGCAGCACATTGCATTCGGCCGTGGTGTGCACTCCTGTCCGGGCGCCCCGATCGCACGGGCCGAAGCGCGAGTGAGCTTGGGGCGCATCCTCGACCGGATGGCCGACATTCGGCTTTCGGAAGCCGAACACGGTCGGGCCGGGGAGCGTCGACTCCAATGGGATCAAACCTTTCTTTTCCGGCGCCTCAAGGAACTGCACCTGGAGTTCACCCCCATCGGCTGAGCCGCTACTCGCGACGACCACGAGACAACTGACCGGCTCGGTCGAAGGTTCATCCCGAAGAGGTGCTGTGATGACTTCGTTGCCGACGGCGCTGCGTGGCATCGACGTGACCGTCGGGCGGTCGGTCACAATGGGAAGGTCACGTCTCCGCGAAGGGATGGAATCGTGGGGTCTTCGAAGAAGGTCTTTCGCAGTCCGGATCTCCGTCTATGGACCGCGCGAGCGCTCGCGATGCGGGCGAGGGTCCTCGAATTCAGCGAGCGGTATCCGTGGGCCGTCGGGGTGATCGCGGTGCCGTTGACGGTCCTCGGTTTGGCGGGGGTGGCCATTTACCCGTACGTGTTCGTGCCGCTGCTGTTGCTGGCCAGTGCGGCGCTGATCGTCGTTGAAGTCTGCGCGGCCCAGCAGGAGGAGGCCGAGCACCAGACGCAGGAGCGCAACCGTCAACCACGCAGTCCGCACGCGAGCATGTATTCGGAGCCGAATCTGCCGCCGCTGGGATCAGAAGAACGCGTATGGGTGGAGGCGGGCGAAGCGCGACGCCGCGCAACCGAGTTGTGGGCGCAAGCAAAGGCCGCTGAAGCCCGAGCCTTGGCCGCCGAAGCTCGGGCGCGGGAGGTCACGGTACGGCGTGAGGCGGAAGAAGAGGCCGAAACCATACAGTTTCCCCGCGTGGACTACCCGTAGCCAGAAAGCCGCGTGCCCTGTCCTCGCAGTGTCACCAATCAACCGAAGTAACTGTCAAGCATCAGCCGAAACACTGTCAGCCATCAACCGAAGCCGAAATGTCAAGCCTCAACCGCACTAATACACGTCTGAAGTGGGGCGGGCGGGGCTCGACCCGCGACGACTGGCCCTCACACTTGGCACCCGGACAGTCAGCAATTGTTGCGTACCAGACGGACCAGGCCGACTACACGATAGAACCGGAGATGTATTTCACCGATGTTGCGGGCTACGTTTGGCGCCGAGACGCGACGAACCTCGAACGCATCAGCGAACCAGAGCCAGAGCCCGAACCGGCATCGACTACGGAGCTAGCGCGAAAACTGACAGCTACTCCTGCTGTGAAGCCGAAGTCACGGAGCCGAGGCTGAATCACTTTGCGTCCCTTGGCTTTGGGTAATCAGTCAGCGCGGCCCGCAGCTGATCGCGTTGGCTGGCGAAGAATGTCAACGACACCGGCGCGTCCGGCACGATCAAATCAAACGTGTGGAAGGCACCGGCCGCAATCTCGACGTGACAGGGCGTGCCCGCCTCATTCAGGCGCCTGCCGTACTCGACGGCCTCGTCATGCAGCAAGTCCAACGAGCCGGTGCCGATCCAGGCCGGTGCCAGCCCGGTGAGGTCGGTACGCCGCGCCGGGCTCGCGACCGCCGGGTCAGCGTCACCCAGATACCATCGCCAGGCTTGGCGGTTGTCACCCTCCGACCAGATCAGGCGACGGCGACCCGTGGCGTGACTGCCGGTGCGGTCGTCGAGGTTCGGTTGGGACAGCAATTGAAAGGCCAGCTGGATCTCGCCGCGATCGCGGGCCAGAAACGCCAATGCCGCTGCTAGCCCACCACCGGAGCTGAGACCGCCGATCGCGACGCGTGACGAATCAACCCAAGGCTGCTGCGCCAACCACAGCAGCGCCGCGTAGCAGTCTTCCAGCGGAGCAGGATGTGGATGTTCGGGCGGCAACCTGAAATCGACGGCCGCAATCGCGACGTTTGCCAAGTGAGACAGCCTGCGGCAGAAGCCATCTTCCTGTCGCGCGCTGCCCATCACGAACCCACCGCCGTGGATCCACAGCAGCGCAGGCGCCGGATCAGCAAGGCGCGCGGGACGATGCAGGCGCACACTCACATCAGCATCGACCGCCACCACCGGCACGTCACGAACGGCGAGGATGCGTCCCAACAGCGTCATAGCCGCACGCTGCACCCTAAGTCCACGGCTGAGGGCATAGCCCCTCGGGAGAATTCTGGCCGCAGTCCGCAAGGCAGGGTCCATATCTGGTCCCGACGTGAACGAGGTCACTTCTGGCTGGTCTCGTTAAGAGCATGCAGACCGTCTTCGCTGTCGTTGATGAATCCCATCAAAACGAGCATGCCTGCGATGATGGCAGCTACCGCTAGCCCGACGCGGACCTTCCGCGTGATTGGCGAACCCAGGCGGGGTGCCAACCCGTTGGGTCGGCGGCCATGTAGAGATCGTTGGTGGACGCGCCTACTGGGAATTGGGTTTTTACTTCCTCGACCCCGCCAAGGTCCCGGCTTTGGGGGCCAAGTTTGCTACGGCCCGTACCGCTGTCACGCCGCTGTCACAGAGGCGTTTTCAAGGCCGCAACGGCCCGCGGCGCAATGTCGAAAATAGACTCTGAGCTGGACAAACACTTGGTGGGGCGGGCGGGGCTCGAACCCGCGACCAACGGATTATGAGTCCGCGGCTCTAACCAACTGAGCTACCGCCCCCGGGCGCGCTGCGCGGCACCAATGTTCCCACATGCTCCACTGTGCACCGCGCAGCGACTGATTCGCTCCCCGCGAATTTGTCGCTACCGGCCAATAGTTCGCCGACAGCCAGCGCCCCCTAAGCTATGTCGGCGTACACCGGCTGCCCATCGGCGCCGATCGAGTACCGCTCTGTGCCCTCGGCGATCCGGGGCGCGTCGGCGGCCAGCGACACCGCGATCTTGTTGGTCGCGTTGCGCATGACGTCCAGCGTCAACTCCCAGGCCTGCTGCTCCGAAAAGTACCGGCGTACGCCCGCGGCCACCTCCGCCTCGATCCGTGCCGGCGACCAGATCAACGCGTCGACGTATCGCAGCGCCGCCTTGTGCGCGTCGCTGAGGCCCGCGGCGGATTCGTAGCGCTCGATCTGCTCGTACAACTCCTCCGACCCGCCCGAGTCCAACGCGTTGCCCTCGCGCAACGACTTGCAGAGCCGGCAATTGTGCTGCGTCGCCCCGCGCAGCCGCACGATCTCGGTGGTCACCGGATCCAGCGCCCCTAACCGCGCGACGGCCGGGGCGAATCCGTTGAGCAGCGCGTCGACGGGATCCGACTCGTGGTCCCACTCCACGACGCTGTAATCTCCGGGCCTACCGAGGCCCAACGCTTCACATCCCGCCCACACCCGCGGCACGAAATCGGCGATGAAGATAGCGGTAACTGTCCGGAATGCGTTGTCGCTCAACGTCGCCAACATCCGCCCGCGTTGGTTGTCGCCGAGTCCGGACACGTCGATCGCGAACTGCTCGGCGAACGCCGCCACCACCCGACCGGCTTCGCTGGCCTCGTCGACAACGTCGACCTCCACCGGCAGCGGCGGCAACGACAACGCCCGCCCGCACGTCAGCCGGATCAGCGTGTCCTGCCTGCAATCGCCCGACGACATCGCGACCAATCCGGCGATCCGGTCGGCCAACTCATCAGCGCCCACCCAGGGATTATTGCGCCTGACTGACCGACGACATGTGAAAGTCGGGAATCCGCAGCGTCGGCATCGCCGCCCGCGTCGCCCAGTCGCCCCACTCGCGCGGCAACGTGACCTCGCTGACACCGGCCTCCGTCGCCCGGCGCAACAGGTCGAGCGGGCTCTCGTTGAACCGAAAATTGTTGACGGCAGCCGTCACCTCGCCGTCCTCGACCAGGTAGACGCCGTCGCGAGTGAGCCCCGTCAGTAGCAGCACCGAAGGGTCGACCGTGCGGATGTACCACAGCGTGCTCAGCAGCAGTCCGCGCTCGGTGCCCGCGATCATGTCAGCCAGCCCGGCCTGCGCTCCGGTCATCAGCAGGTTGTCCGCCGGCACCGCCGGGGTCGTGTCGAACTCCGCGGCCGCCGCCCGTGAGTACGCCAACGCGTTGATGGCGCCGTCACGTATCCAGTCCACCCGGTTGATGTCCATCCCGTTGTCGAAGACCGAAACCCGTTCCGACGACACCGGCGTCGCGACGAACGGCGCGCAGGCCAGCCCATCGGCGAACGGATCGGAATACAGCGTCAGCGGCAGGTCGGTGAGTCTCTCCCCCACCCGCGTACCGCCGCCCGGTGCCGAGAACGCGCTGCGGCCCTCCTGCGCACCCCGGCCGTCCATCGCCCACGTCAGGTAGATCATCAGGTCGGCCACCGCCGACGGCGGCAGGATCGTCTCGTAGCGCCCGGCCGGCAACTCGACCGCCCGTTGCGCCCACCCCAATCGCATCGACAGCTCGTCGAGCATGGAATCCGTTGGCACATCATTGAAGTCAGCGGTGTTGACGCCCACCCAGGCGCTGGCGCCGTCCCGCTTGGCGTTGATCTCCACCGAACCCGTCGGCTGCGTGTAGCGCCGTCGCAGCCCACCCGAGGTCGCTACGAACGTCGTCTCGAGGATGTGCCGCGCGTATCCGTACAACCGGTCGCGGCCGCGGAACCCGCGGGCCAGTCCGTCCGCCACCGGCAAGAAGACCGCGGCGCCGGCGCTCGGTACGGGGGCGTCCCAATCGGGTGGTATGTCACCACTCGCCAGCAGCGGTGCGCTGTCTCGGGCTTCGGGCGCCGAACGCGCGGCCTCCTGCGACGCCGCCACCAGCGCCCCGATCGTCGTCGGATCCACCTCGCTGGAGCGCATGGAACCGACGTGCGACTCGCTGCCGTCGCGTACCACCGAGATCACCGTCGTGTAGCGAGTCGTCGACTCCCCGTTGGTGGTCATCGAGCTGCCCGCCCACCGCAGCGAGGCGTCGGCGCGGTCGGTCACCACCACGATCGTCTCGTCGGCTCTGCCCAGCCGGGCGGCCTCGTCCAGCGCGATCTCCACCACTTGCTGCGCGCCGATCATCGACTACCGCCCTGCCTCGGTTCGGGTGTTGAGCACGTTCACCCCGCGGAACAACGCCGACGGGCAGCCATGGCTGACCGCGGCCACCTGGCCCGGCTGGGCCTTGCCGCAGTTGAACGCCCCGCCGAGCCGCCACGTCGACGGTCCGCCGACAGCCTCCAGCGACCCCCAGAAATCTGTTGTCGTCGCTTGGTATGCCACGTCGCGCAGTTGGCCGTCGAGCCGGCCGTCGCGGATCCGGAAGAACCGCTGACCGGTGAACTGAAAGTTGTAGCGCTGCATGTCGATCGACCAACTCTTGTCGCCGACGATGTAGATGCCGTCATCCACGCGGGCGATGAGGTCCTCGGTGCTCACGTCGTCGGTGGCCGGCTCCAGCGAGACGTTGGGCATCCGCTGGATCGGCACGTGATGCGGCGAGTCGGCATACGCACAGCCGTTGGACCGTCCGACCCCGAGCCGCGGCGCGAACACCCTGTCCAGTTGATAGCCCACGAAGATGCCGTCGCGGACCAGGTCCCACTTCTGCGCCTGCACCCCTTCGTCATCGAATCCGACAGTCGCCAGGCCGTATTCGACGGTCCGGTCGGCGGTCACGTTCATCACCGGTGAGCCGTAGCGCATGCTGCCGAGCTTGTCGGGTGTGGCGAAGGACGTGCCCGCATACGCTGCCTCGTAGCCGATCGCCCGGTCGTATTCGGTGGCGTGGCCGACGGATTCGTGAATCGTCAGCCACAGGTTCGATGGGTCGATGACCAGGTCCGTCGGGCCCGCGGAGACAGAGGGAGCCTTGACTTTCTCGGCCAGCCACGTTGGCAGCATGGCGAGTTCGTCGGTCCAGTTCCACACGTCGTCGCCGACCACGTATTCCCAACCCCGGGCGGTGGGTGGCGCAAGCGTGCGCATCGTCTCGAAGGTCCCCGCCGCCGGATCGACGGCGACCGCATCCAGCGACGGCTGCACCCGCACCCGTTGCTGGGTGATCGTCGAGCCGAATGAGTCGGCGTAGAACGTCTGCTCCTTCGCGGTGTGCAGACCCGCAGAGACGTGGTCGACGCCGTCAGCGGCCAGCAGCCGGCCCGAGTATTCGCCGAGGACGGCCAGCTTGTCGCTGATACCCACATCGAACGGGTCGATCCGGTAGTCCGAAACCCAACTGGCATCGGCGTATACGGGTTCGGGCGCCAGCTCGATGCGCTCGGCGTTCAGCGGCGCCAGCGTCCTGGCCACCTGCACGGCGCGGCGCGCAGTCTCGGCCGCGACGGCGGTGCTGAGCTCGGCGTGCGAGGCGAACCCCCACGTGCCGTCGACGATCACCCGCACCGCGAAACCGATCTCCCGGTCGACGACCGCCGTCTGCAGTTCGCCGTCGCGCAACTGCACGATCTCCGTCGTGATCGCGTGGATGCGCAGATCCGCGTAGCCGGCACCGGCGGACAACGCCGCCGACATCGCCGCGTCGGCCAGCCCATACCGCGGCAAATCGAGGAAGTCGGCATCGACTCGTCGGGTGGCTGTCACGCCACCACCGTAGTGGTGGCGCGCTCGGCCCGCTTTAATGACTCGGATGGCACCGCGCCGCCGCATGACCGCAACCGGGTACGCACTCCTGGCTCCGAGCCTGTTCGGAGTCGTCGCGTTCATGCTGCTGCCGATGTTCGTGGTGGTGTGGCTGTCGTTGCACCGCTGGGACTTGCTGAGCCCGATGCAGTATGTCGGCCTGCGCAATTGGCAATCGGTGCTGACCGATCCGACCTTCGGCACATCGTTGGTGGTCACGCTGGTGTTCATCGCGCTCGTGGTGCCCGCACAAACCCTGCTCGGGCTGGCCGCGGCCGCCCTGCTGGCCCGCGGACTGCCCGGCAGCGGGTTCTTCCGGACGCTGTACGTGCTGCCGTGGATCTGCGCGCCGCTGGCGATCGCGGTGCTGTGGCGATGGATCCTCGCTCCCACCGACGGCGCGGTCAGCGCGATGCTCGGCCACCAGATCGGGTGGCTCACAGATCCGACGCTGGCGCTGCCGGTCGTCTCGGCGGTGATCGTATGGACCAACGTGGGTTACGTGACGCTGTTCTTTCTCGCCGGCATCCTCAACATCCCCGAGGACGTCCACAACGCGGCGCGCACCGACGGCGCGACGGCATGGCAGCGGTTCCGATACATCACCCTGCCGATGTTGCGGCCGACGCTGTTCTTCGTGCTGGTGACCGGGATCATCAGCGCAGCACAGGTTTTCGACACGGTGTACGCGTTGACCGGCGGCGGTCCGCAGAACCGTACCGACCTGGTGGCGCACCGCATCTACGCCGAAGCGTTCGGCGCTGCGGCGGTGGGACGGGCCGCGGTCATGGCGGTGGTGCTGTTCGTCCTGCTGGTCGGTGTGACGGTCGTCCAGCATCTGTACTTCCGACGACGGATCAGCTATGACCTCATCTAGCCGGTTCGCCTCCGCCGTCGTCATCTATCCCGTTCTGCTTGCCGGCGCGCTGATCACGCTGGCGCCGTTCGTGCTCGGCGTGCTGACCTCGCTGCGGGACCCACGTCGGTTCGACAGCGAGTCGCCGTTGTCGCTGCCGGCCCCGCCGACCCTGCAGAACTACGCGAACCTGGCCGACGCCGGGTTCGGCCGGGCGGTCGTGGTGACCGCTCTGATGACCGCGGTCATTCTGCTCGGCCAGTTGACATTCTCCGTGTTGGCCGCGTATGCGTTCGCGCGTCTGCGGTTTCCCGGCCGCGACGCGCTGTTCTGGGTCTACGTTGCGACGCTCATGGTGCCGGCGACCGTGACCGTGGTCCCGCTGTATCTGATGATGGCCGAGGCGGGTCTTCGCAACACCTTCTGGGCTCTGGTGCTTCCGTTCATGTTCGGTTCGCCGTACGCGATCTTCCTGCTGCGTGAGTACTTCCGCACCATTCCGGGCGATCTCATCAACGCGGCCCGCATCGACGGCGCCAACACGCTCGACGTGATCGTGCATGTCGTGCTGCCCGCGAGCAGACCGGTCCTGGCGACGCTGGCGCTGATCACTGTTGTCTCGCAATGGAACAGCTTCATGTGGCCGTTGGTGATCACCACCGGCGCAGAGTGGCAGGTACTGACGGTCGCGACGGCCGGTCTGCAGTCGCGGTACAACGCGCAGTGGACGTTGGTGATGGCGGCGACGACGGTGGCGATCGTGCCGCTGCTGGTGCTGTTCGTCGCGGTGGGCCGCCACATGGTGCGCTCGATCGTCGTGACGGGGCTGAAATGAGCTTGCGACCGCGGTTTTCGACGCTCGTCGCGGCGGGATTGGTGCTGGCGGCGGTGGTGTTGCTCGTGGCCGCCATGCTGCTCGGACAGTCGGGCGACTCGGCCGGGCGCACCGTGGTGACCGTGCGGCTGTGGGACGAGCAGGTCGCCGACGCGTACCGCGCGTCGTTCGCCGAGTTCGGTCGCGAGCACCCCGACATCGAGGTGCGGGTGAGCGTCGTCGCCTACTCGACGTACTTCGACACTCTGCGCACCGACGTCGCCGGCGGCGGCGCCGACGACATCTTCTGGATCAGCAACGCCTACTTCGCCGAATACGCCGACAGCGGCCGGTTGCTGAACATCGGAGACACCCTGGGCGCGGGCGCATCCCGCGCGTGGGAGCCGTCGGTGGTCGACCAGTTCACCCGCAACGGTGCACTGTGGGCAGTGCCGCAGTTGACCGACGCCGGCATCGCGGTGTACTACAACGCCGACCTGCTTGCGGCCGCGGGAGTCGACGCCGGCGAGTTGCGCTCGCTGCGCTGGTCTCCGGAACCCGCCGTCGACACGCTGCGGCCTCTGCTGGCACGCCTCACGGTGGACGACGACGGCCGGGCCGCGGGCACAGCGGGTTTCGACCCACGGCGTATCCGGCAGTGGGGTTACAACGCCGCCAATGATTTACAGAACATCTACCTGAACTACATCGGTTCGGCGGGCGGGGTCTTCTCGGTCGGCGACCGGTTCGCGTTCGACAATCCGCAGGCCGCGGCCGCGTTCGAGTACCTGGTGGGGCTGATCAACACCGACCACGTCGCGCCGCCCGCGTCGGCGACCAACGACAACGGCGACTTCTCCCGTAACCAGTTCCTGCAGGGCAGGATGGCGCTGTTCCAGTCCGGCACGTACAACCTGGCGGCGATCGCCGACGCCGCCCGCTTCCGCTGGGGTGTCGCGATGTTGCCCGCGGGACCCGCGGGCCGGGTCAGCGTGACGAACGGTATTGCTGCGGCCGGCAACTCGGCCAGCGAGCATCCCGACGCGGTGCGTGAGGTGCTCGCGTGGATGGGCAGTACCCGCGGCAACGCATACCTCGGCGCGGGCGGCGCGGCGATTCCGGCGGTGCTGGCCGCGCAACGCGTCTACGACGACTACTGGCGATCGCGCGGCGTGGATGTGAGCCCGTTCTTCAGGGTGCTCGACGGCCCCCGCATCGCCGCGCCCGGCGGCGCGGGATTCGCGGCGGGTTTCGACGCGCTCAAACCCTACTTCGACGAGATGTTCCTCGGCCGTCGCGACGTGCGTACCACGCTGACGGAGGCGCAGCGGGCCGCGAACGCCGCCGCGCAGCGGTGAGTCAACGCGTCACGGCGCTGGTCCCGGCGACGGTCAACTCCAGGGCCAGCGCGGCGCCGCACACCACCGCCACGATGAGGAAGGCCCACCAGTCAATGGTTTTCGGCCGCGACGGCGCAGCGGAGATCTGTCCGGCGCCGCCCCGCGCGGTGATCGCGTCACCCATCTCGTCGGCGCGCCGCAGCGCGGCGGTGATGGCCGTCGCGAGCAGGTCGATGGCCTCCAGCCACCATCGGCGCCACCGTCCTCGGCGGCGCGCCGGCATCTGCTTCGGCCGCAGGCTGCGCGCCGCGTAGAGCACCCGGAACTCGTCGATCAGCATCGGGAAGGCCCGCAACGCCAGCGCCAGTGCGACCGCCCACTCGTCGACCGGTATCCGCAGCGCCCGCAGCGGCCGGCCCAATGTTGCGACGGCGGGGGCGATCTCGGCGACGTTGGTGGTCCAAGACACCATCGCGCCGAGCCCGAGCAGCACCACCGACAGCGCGGTGATTCGCAGGAAGTTCAGCAGCCCGCCCAGACCCACTTCGACCGTGCCCATGGAGATCACCGGGCTGCCGCCGGCGAACGTGGCCGTCAACCCGCCGAGGAACAACAGGATCCACAGCCAGCGCGGTATCGACGGCAGCACGCCGCGCGGAATCTCGGCCAGCCATGCCGCGATCAGCACCAGGACCGCGACCGCGCCGATCGGAACCCATCCCGGATAGAAGGTCATCAGCACGCCGATCGCTGCGACCAGCAGAAGCTTCGTGCCCGCCCAGAGTTGGTGGACCACGCTGTTGCCCGGCACCGGCCGCAGAAGCACGATGCCCCTGCGCTGACGCCGTCCGGTCGACACCGTCGTCATGGGCGGCCTCCCGCCGCCGTCGGCGCCGGCACCAGAACGCCGCCCGCCAGATGCAATGTGCGGGGGCACAATTCCTCCAGTCCCGCGAAGTCGTGGGAGATCACGACGACGGTGAGTCCGGCGCGGCGGCGTAGGTCTTCCAGCAGCCGCAGCAGTCCACGTTGGCTGCTGGCGTCCAGACCGGCCAGCGGCTCGTCGAGGATCAGCGCGCGCGGCGAGCGGGCGAGCAGCCCGGCGAGGACCACGCGGCGCATCTGGCCGCCGCTGAGCTGGTCGATGCGTCGGCTCGCCATCGTCGGATCCAGCCCGACGGTCGACAGCGCCTCGGCGACCCGGGCGCGGTCGCGTGGGGAGAACCCGGCGGCCGATGCGATCTCGAGGTCGACCCGGGCACGCATCAGCTGCAATCGGGCGGCCTGGAAGGAGATCGCAACGGCGCCAACCTGTTCGGATGCCGGCGCCCCGTCGAGCAGGCATGCACCCGTGGTCGGCTCGATGAGGCCGGCCATGATCCAGGCCAGCGTCGACTTTCCCGACCCGTTCAGTCCGTGGATCAACACGCCGTCGCCCTCGTGCACGGTGAACGTGATGTCGCGCAACGCCGTCGCCGCCCACGGGGTGCCGCTGCCGTACTCGTGGCTGACGTCTCGCAGTTGCAGCACCGGGGCGTTGCCGGCACCGCGGTGCATGGTCGCGGCCGGCGCGTCAGCGGATTCCACCATGTCGGTGTTGTCGGCGGCGCCGCCGTTTCCGGTCAGGTTGACGGCGCGGTCCGCAGCGTCGGCCTCGTCGTTGTAGTGGGTGATGTGCACCAGCGACATCTGGTGGTGCCGGGTCAGCCCCGACAGCACCGACATCAGTCCCTCTCGGCCCCGCTGGTCGACCATGCTGGTGACTTCGTCGGCGATCAGCAGCGACGGCTCGCGCGCAAGCGCCGCCGCCACGGCGAGCCGTTGTAGTTCGCCGCCGGACAATCCGCCGGTGTCGCGTTCGGCCAGACCGCTCAGGCCGACCTCGGCGAGCAACTGCTCCACGTCGGTGGCCTTGCCGGGCGGTAGCCCCCAGACCACGTCGTCGGACACCCGGGTGCCCAGCACCTGACTCTCGGGATGCTGCATGATCACCGCCGTGCCGCCGATACGGCCCAGCCCGACCGCGCCCGGCCGTTCGATGGTGCCCGCGGTCGGTTCGCGCCCGGCAAGCATCAGCATCAACGTCGTCTTACCCGAGCCGTTGGCGCCGGTCACGGCGAGATGCTCCCCCGGTTCCACGTTCAGCGAGACCGGACCCAGCGCGTCGTGGTCGGCGGTCGGATAGCGGAACCGGACGTCGTGCAGGCGGGTGGGCACCGGCGCGATCACACCGGTATCACTCGAAGACTCGAGCTTGTGCACATCGGGAATGCCGGCCAGCCGCTCCATCACCCGCGACAGTGCCCACCAGCCGACGAGGCTGACGAACGTGATGGAAAGCACCCCGCCGGCGAAGAACAGCAGGGGCCAATAGTCCAGCGCGGTCGCAAAGTCGCGCTTGAGCCGATCGGCCACGCCCGCCATTTCCGGGATGCGGGCGATCACCGCCGCGAGGCCGTCGATGTTGGCCGTCACCGACTCGAAGATCAGGTGGCGCAGTCGCGACAGGATGGCGAGCGCCACCACCACGGCCGCGCCGAACACCGAACCCGCGATCAGTGCGGCGAAGATCACAGTCGGCGTGCCACGGCCGCGGCGCTTGACGACGCCGGTCAGGCCGCCGATGTAGGCACAGTCGACGACGGTCATGAAGCCGCCCATGCCGGCGATCAGGAACGCGATGATGCCGCCCGCGACGGTCGCGGTGAGCAGGACCCGCAACCGGTATCTGTACGCCAGCAGGCCCATCGGCACCGTGCCCAGCAGTGACAGCCCGGCCGCGAACGGGACCACCACCGCGATGATCGCGGTGGCCGCGCACAACGCTGCCATGACCGAGGCCTGCGCCAGTTCGACGGGACGCAAGCGACCGCTTCCTCGAGTTCGGCCCCCGGTCACGGTCATTTCACGATTCTGCCAGCCGGCGAGTCCGACAACGCTCATGGTGCGGTGAGCGGCGGATGAACGCGTCGCTTTGAAACACATAGCGAAGCTATGTAATGTAATTGGCATGACACCGACGCTCGGAGCCGATCTGCTGTCCGTGGTCGCCCGGATCAACCGCCTGGCCACACAGCGCGTCCGCCTTCCGCTCGGCTATGCCCAGGCACGGTTGCTGTCCACGATCGAAGACCAGGGCGAGGCCCGCATCTCCGACCTCGCCGCGCTCGACCACTGCTCGCAGCCGACGATGACGACCCAGGTCCGCCGGCTCGAGGACGCGGGCATGGTGTCGCGCACCGTCGACCCCGAGGACGCGCGCGCGGTGCTGATCCGCATCACCCCCAAGGGCGTGGACACGCTACGCCAAGTCCGGATGGACCGCGGTGCGGCGATCGATCCGTACCTGGAGCGGCTCGACGCCGCCGACCGCGAGACGCTCAGCGACGCGGTGCGCGTGCTGCGCCGGCTACTTGCGGACGCGGCCACACCCAACACCATCACCAAGTAACCAACAAAGGAGCACCCGCCCGTATGTGGCGTCAACCCAAAGCTGTCTGGGCCGTTGCCTTCGCCTGCGTCGTCGCGTTCATGGGCATCGGCCTCGTCGACCCGATCCTCAAGCCGATCGCCGAGAACCTCGACGCGTCGCCGTCTCAGGTCTCACTGTTGTTCACCAGCTACATGGCGGTGATGGGCGTGGCCATGCTCGTCACCGGTGTGATGGCGAGCCGAATCGGTCCCAAGCGCACACTGCTGGTCGGTCTGGTCGTGATCATCGCCGGCGCCGGCCTGGCCGGGCTGTCCGACACCGTGATGGAAATCGTTGGCTGGCGGGCACTTTGGGGGCTGGGCAACGCACTGTTCATCGCCACCGCGCTGGCCACCATCGTCAGCTCGGCGCGCGGTTCGGTGGCGCAGGCCATCATCCTCTACGAGGCGGCGCTGGGCCTTGGCATCGCGGTCGGCCCGCTTGTCGGCGGCGTACTCGGGTCGATCTCGTGGCGCGGACCGTTTTTCGGCGTGTCGGCGCTGATGGCTTTTGCGCTCGTGGTGACAGCGGTGATGCTGCCCTCCACCCCGCCCGCCGAACGTGCGACCACACTTGCCGATCCGTTCCGCGCGCTGCGGCACCGCGGATTGCTGGGTGTGGCGATCACTGCTCTGCTGTACAACTTCGGGTTCTTCACCCTGCTGGCCTTCACACCGTTTCCGCTCGACATGAGCGCACACCAGATCGGTCTGATCTTCTTCGGCTGGGGCGTCGCGCTGGCGTTCACGTCGGTGGTGGTGGCGCCGCGGCTTCAGCGCCGGTTCGGCACCGTGCCCGTGCTGTTGGTCAACCTGCTGGCGATGACGGCGACGCTGATCGTGATGGCCGTCGCGACCGAGAACAAAGCCGCGCTCGCGACGTGCGTGGTGGTGGCGGGGCTGTTCATCGGCGTCAACAACACGCTGATCACCGAGACCGTGATGAAGGCCGCGCCCGTCGAGCGCGGCGTGGCTTCGGCGGCCTACAGCTTCGTGCGGTTCTCCGGCGCCGCGCTGGCGCCGTGGCTGGCCGGAGTGCTCGGAGAGCAGATCAGCGTGCACATGCCGTACTGGGTCGGCGCGGGCGCGGTGCTGCTGGGTGCAGGCGTCCTCGCGCTCACCCGGTCACATCTGGTCGGCATCGACGTCGAGGAAGCCGAACTCGACGAATTCAGCGAGGCGACCGCGATCGGCGTCGGCAGCGACACCTGAGTTACGCGTCTCAGGTGACCACCGAGCCGACCAGCAGCCCGACGACATACGTCGCGGCGATGGCCGCGGCGCCGAACACGAGTTGGCGTGCCGATGCGAACCACAGCGGCTTTCTGGTGAAGCGCGATGCCACGCCACCGGCGATCATCAACCCGAGCCCGCCGCAGAGCAGCCCGAGCCACAGGTTCTCGAAACCGAGGAGGTAGGGAATCAGCGGCGTCACCGCGCCGACCGCGAACGTGACGAACGACGACACCGCCGCGATGACCGGCGACGGCTTCTCGGTGGGGTCGATGCCGATCTCCTGCACCAGGTGGAAGTTGATCGCGCGGTTCTCGTCGCGGTGGATTTCCTCCGTGGCCACCGACGCGGTCTGCGGCGACATCCCCATCTGCACCAACGCGTCGGCGAGTTCGGCTCGTTCGGCCTGCGGATGCATGCGGAACGCGCGACGCTCGACAAGGACTTCGGAGTCGATCTGCTCATTGGCCGTCTTCACCGAGGTGTATTCGCCGAGCGCCATCGAGAAGGCGCCCGCCGCCAGACCGGCGAATCCGCTGAGCACCACGGTGTGCGCCGCGGCCGTCGCACCCACACCGGCGATCAGCGCGGTGTTGGAGACCAGGCCGTCCATCGCGCCGAACGTCGCCGCCCGCAGCCAACCGCCACTGACATCGCTGTGGCGGTGGTCGAAATCATGCGGACGCCACTGCATACGCTGCCCGTCGGAGTTCCTCATGGCTCGATTCAACTCCGGTCGCCGGGACGGCGATCCACTCAGGTTCACCTTGGTTTAGGACATCACAGTTTGCGGTGCCGCGCAGAAGGCTACCGTCGAGTCATGACCACCACTGCGGAACATCTGTGCAATGCGCTCGACGGCCGTTGGCGCGATGTGAAGAACCGGATGCGCGAGGAACTGTCGAACGAGATCTTCCGCCCGCACTACACCCCGAACACCGTCATCGCCAGGACCAAAGTGGCCGAGCAGCTGAAGATCATGGCGGCCCAGGGTTCGGCCGAGGACGGGTTCAAGAAGGAGCACGGCGGCAACGGAAACGTCGGCGCGGCGGTCACCCAGATCGAGATGCTGGCGATGTCCGACCTGTCGCTGATGGTCAAGGCCGGTGTGCAGTGGGGCCTGTTCGGCGGCGCGATCGAAAACCTCGGCACCGAGCGCCACCATGAGAAGTACGTCAAGAAGATCATCGACCTCGAGCTGCTCGGCTGCTTCGCGATGACCGAAACCGGGCACGGCAGCGACGTGCAGTCACTGGAGACCACCGCGACCTACGATCCGGCCACCGAGGAGTTCATCATCGACTCCCCCACGCCGACGTCGCGCAAGGACTACATCGGTGGCGCCGCCGAAACCGCACGTGTGGCGGCGGTTTTCGCACAGCTGATCACGCCGGACGGGGTGGGCCACGGCGTGCACTGCCTCGTGGTGCCCATCCGCGACGACGAGGGAAACGACCTGCCGGGGGTGACCACGTCGGACTGCCACTACAAGGGTGGCCTGCCGGGCGTCGACAACGGCCGCATCCAGTTCGACCACGTCCGGGTTCCGCGCGAGAACCTGCTCAACAAGTACGGCGACGTGGCTGCCGACGGCACGTACAGCTCACCGATCGAGAACGTCGGCCGCCGGTTCTTCACGATGTTGGGCACCTTGATCCGCGGAAGGGTCACCGTCGGCGGCAGCGCGGCGGCCGCAGCGCGGGTTGCCCTCGACATCGCAACTCGATATGCGTTGCAGCGCAGGCAATTCACTGCCCCTGACGACGAGGGCGAAGTGCTCATCATGGATTACCTGGTCCATCAGCGTCGGCTGCTGCCGTTGATCGCGAAATCCTATGCGCTGCAGTTCGCCCAGAACGAGCTCGTGGCCAAGTGCCATGACCTGCAGAGCGCCGAGGATCCCGACCCGGAGGAGCAGCGTGAGCTGGAGGCGCGCGCGGCCGGCCTGAAGGCGGCCAACACCTGGCATGCCACCCGTGCGATCCAGGAAGCCCGCGAAGCATGCGGTGGCGCAGGCTATATGGCCGAGAACCGGCTGATCGCGTTGAAAGCCGACACCGATGTGTTCACCACCTTCGAGGGCGACAATCACGTGCTGACCCAGTTGGTGGCCAAGGAGCTGCTCACGGCGTACGCCGACGACATCAAGAGCATGAGCCCGGTCGAGTGGGTGCGGTTCGCCGCCAACTTTGCCGGCGAGCGAGTGCTCAAACGCACTGCCGCCGAAACGATCATGCAGACCGTCCTCGACACGCGGCAGGACAACGAGGAGGAAGGCAGCCTGTTCAACCGGGGCACCCAGGTCCAGATGTTCGAGGACCGCGAGGAGTACATGATCTCGACGGTGGCCCGCCGGCTGCAGGGCAAGTCCAAGGAGATGAGCGAGTTCGACGCGTTCAACGCCGTGCAAGACCATGTGCTGCACAGCGCCCGCGCCCACATCGACCGCATCATCTTGGAAGCGTTCGTCGCGGGTATCGACTCATGTGAGGACGAGGAGGCCCGCAAGATCCTCAACATGGTGTGCGACTTGTATGCGCTGTCGGTGATCGAAGAGGACAAGGCCTGGTTCATCGAACACCGCTACATCTCCACCGAGCGCGCCAAGGCCGTCACCCGCGGCATCAACGAACGCTGCCGCACGTTGCGGCCGTACGCGGAGCTGCTCGTCGACGGGTTCGGCATCCCCGAGCAGTTGCGTTACGCCGAGATGCTGCACCCCGAGCGCATCCCCGACGCCGACGAGCACACCGAGCAGAACGCGATCAGCGCGGGCACGATCGAGCCGAAGTAGAAGCGGTCAGCGGCGCTCCCACAGGCAGTCGCCGCTCAGTTCGATCAAGAACATCCTGGGCGGCACCTCGAACTGCAGGCGTTGACCCGGCTCTCCGACAGCCGTTGCCGGTGCGCTGAGCTGGCCGGGAATCACCACTTCCTGCTGTTGCACGCGGCACTGCGCAGCCGAATTCTGAGGCGTCGCAGTCCATTTGCCCGAGACCATGTCCGGATTGCGCATGCCTTGTCCGTGCAGTTTGAGCGGCGAGCCGAAGCTCACCCAGCGATCGGCCGGCGGTTGCGGCGTGGTCACCGGCTGCCATGCACCACCCCGGCACACCGACGGGCCGTCGGCATCGGGCATCCGCGTCATCGCGCCCTCGAGATCCGCTGTGCAGCTGCCGCTTCCGGGTGGCGCGCCGGGTTCAGCGCAGGCCACCGGCGCGCTGGCCAGTGCGACGAGAATTCCGATGAGCGCCAGTCTGAGCATGCTCACACCTTGGACAGGTCCGTGCGCATCAGCATGACGTTGTAGTCGTCCCACAACGACAGGTTCCAGTACAGGTCGGTACCGGTGCCCTGGGTCGACGGCGACCACGGATGCATCATCGGCGCGTAGATGCCGCCGGGCTGCTGGCTCATCAGGACCTTCGCGCTCGACCAGGTGCCCTGCGGGGTGTCCGACGTCCGCATCACGATGTTGTTGAACTGATCGCCGTGGAGCACCACATATTTGTTCAACTGCTTGTTGTACTGCACGGACATTTCGCTGACCTGGTTGCCGGGATTGGCGACGCCGCAGGCACCCTGGTCTACTCCGAACACGGCCGTGGCCGCGGCGGGGTCGTTCTTGCGCCAGCCGGCCGGGGTCGCTCCCCAGCCGAAGAAGCCGGCGTTTCCGCCGTTCCAGTACTCGTACTTGGTCAGGTCCAGAATGTCCTGTTCGGGCACCCGCGACAGGTACGCGGCACCTTGTCGACCGTTGGGGGTGCCGTACATGTAGACGTATCCGTCGCCGGGCCGGACGAACGCCGACTGCTGGAAGTTCTGGTTGCCGCTCCACGGCTGGTTGTAGCGGACGGTCTGCGGCGCGACATGGAAGGTCTCGCCGTTGTCGTCGGACCACGCGATCGCCGAGTAGTTCGTCGTCCACGAACCCGGTGAGCCCCACTGGGACACCGACATGAAACTGACGTACTGGATGGCGCCGAACCGCGAGCCCGGTGTGGGTACCGAGATTCCCGCAGTCGGGATGAGCGTCACACCGGCGGGCAGACCTTCGGCGAAGATGACCTGCCTGGCCCGGTTCGGGTTGCCGTCGGGTCCCAACGGCGCGCCGCCGAACATGTTGCCGGTGTACCACTGACCGTTGGGAATCTCGATCCCGTTGGCGAGGTCCCAGTCGGAGCTGCGGAAGATGGTGTTGGACCGCCAGTCCACCGACATGTTCCCGTCGGCGAACGTGTCGCCGACGGCGATCAGGATCTGGTGTTCGTTGATCGGCGTGTTCGGATCGTCGGGAATGCCGTTGTCCCACATGATGCCGAGGTCCGTGCCGCCCACCCGGTAGCGGTCGACGGTGTTGGCCATCAGGTCCGAATATCCGCTGAGGGGATCGTTGGGATATTTGTACGCGCCCGTCACCCAGGAAACGAATTGTGTCGACGGGCTCACCTGTGGGTTGGGGAAGGGCGAGTAGAGCGGTCCCGCCGGCGCCGCCGCTGCTGCGAGCGCCAGCCTGGTCGCGGGTTCCACCAGCGTCGTCGCCGTCGGGGTGGGCCGCCCCGTCAACGCCGAGAAGAGGTTCTCGAATTCGCGGCGAGCGAATGCGAGCAGGCCCCAGATCAGCGGCGGTTGCGCGGGCGTCGTCGGCGCCGTGCCGGCCAACGGGTTGAGGACCCAATTGATCGCGCTGGACACGACATTGGCCACCGTGGTGAACAGGTTCGGCGGCGCGGTCGGGGTAGTCGCCGACGTCGGCTGAAAAGCGGCCATCGTCGACGATACGTCGTCGGTCGTCGCCGCCAACGAACGGGCATCGGCGAATACTGCGAACCTGGTCGGTTCCTGAACCGCCGCAGCGGGATTCGAGACCGACTGTACCGTGCGTGCCGTAGCGCTGGCGGACGGTTGTTCGATCGCCGCAGTAGCGGCCCCGTCGGGCTTCGACTGTGACGATGGAGATGAATCCGGTTTGCGCGCAGCAGTTTCCACTGAGTTCTTGGCCGGCTCGGCTGTCGGCGTTACCGTCGGTTCGGCTGTCGGCGTCGCGGTCGGTTCGGCTGTCGGCGTCCGCGTTGGTTCGGGTTCTGTCGTCGCGGTGGGCTCGGGTTCTGGTTCCGGTTTCGGCTCGTCTGGTGTCGCCGTCGTCTCGGCGGCGACGGTGACCTCCGGTGCTTTGGCGTCGGGCGCCGACCCGGTGTTGGTCTGCGCGCTGACCGTCACACCACCGGTGACGGTGGTTGTAGTCGTCGAGTTCTTCGACTCGTCGGCGTCCGCGTCGGACGGACCGTCGGTATCGGTCTCGGTCTCCGTCTCGGTCTCTGTCTCTGTCGACGTCCGACTGGAACCCGTGGTCACGCCGGTCGCTGAAGTCGCGGCACCGGTCCCGGATCCGCCCGACGGCTCTGTCGAGGATTGCTCGGAGTTGGCGGAGTTACCTGGTTGTGAGTCGGTGGTTTCGGCCGCTGCGATGCCGTGTCCCGAGGCAATCGCACTGCCCACGCCCAGAGCGACGGCCAATCCGCCGACACGACCGATGTACCTTGCTGCGCCCACGCTTCCCCTCCACGAGAAAGAAATCCCCCTCCCCGTCAATTAGCGCCATTTAATAGCACCGGCAGGCACCGCGCAGCAAAAAGGACAAATGTCGCATGAGCAACAAGCGTCCCTGTGGTTCTGATCGTGTACGGGTTTTGGCGACTGGCCCCGGGGCCAGCAACGCCGACTAGGAGAGCAGGCCGGCCTTGCGCAGCGCTTCGTCGTACAGTCCCATGGCCTCGCCGAGGCCGTCGTTGACCCAGGCGTCGACCATTCCGACCCGGTCGGCCACCAGTTGGATCTGGGTGACCCACTGCTGGAATTCGTCGTCGCGGCGCAGAGCGTCGATCTGCTCCTGGGAGCCTTGGATCAGGATGAACCCGCCGAGTTCGACGCTCTGCGGACGAAGGATCGCGGTGTCGAAGCGCTCGATTCTCCCGTCGCGCTGGAGGCGGTCGAGATAGCCCGTCGTGGACTGTCTGAGGAGTTCGAGAGCGTGCACTTCGCGTCCGCGCGCGGGGATTCCCCACGCGATCCAGAACCCTGCATCGGCCATGCGCCCATCATGCGCTGCCGGCGAGCGCTGTGACGGCGCCGACACGGCGGAAGATCGGGGAGTCGGGACGATGGTGGCTCCCCCGGCTGGACTCGAACCAGCAACCCTTCGGTTAACAGCCGAATGCTCTGCCAATTGAGCTACAGGGGACTGCTCACCCGCGATCACGCTAGTGTGCGGGCCGGGGGTTGACTCTAGCCTACGTCTCGCAGAACCCGCCAATACGCCGTCGCCCCGCGCGCTCTCAGGTACGTGAGGCAGGATGGGACCGAACACACCGTCGTCTGGAAGGGACCCAGTGATCGGGTATTTCGTCGTATTGGGTGTCGGCTATGTACTGGGCTCGAAGGCCGGCCGTCGCCGATATGAGCAGATCGCCGGAACCTACAAGGCGGTCACCGAGAGCCCGGCGGCCAAAGCCGTGATCGACGCCGGTCGGCGCAAGATCGCCGATCGGGTGTCGCCGGACCCGCCGATGGTCACGTTGACGGAGATCGACAACGGGACGACGGTGATCGGCCCCGATGTCGAGCAAGGAGAGAAGGTCCGTTAACGGTACGGGTCGTTGATGGTCTGGCCGGGGAACATGGGCGAAGTGTTGATGCCGACCCCGTCCGATCCGTTGAGGCCGACCTCCGGTGTGCCGACGTTGACGCCGTTGCCGTTGGAGTACGACAGGCACTTGCCGTCTTCCTTGTTGCCGAACCATGCCAGGCAGGCCGGCGCTGCCTGAGCATCAATCGCCGTCGATCCCAGCACGGCTGCCGCGAACGGAGCCGCGACCGCGGCCACCGCGAACGCGCCTGCAGCGACGAGCCGCCGCGCCCGGTTGTTGATCGATGTCACGTGCCCGCCTTCCTGACCGTCTCCGACGGTTTATAGCGCGCCCACCATATCGCGTTACCACCTGCTACGCAGAGATGTCGTCGCCGCTCGCCTGTTCCAGCAGGCTGCGGCGATACGCCTCCATCGCGACCAGGTCCCCGAACAACGCGTGATACTCGTCGCCCTGCTCAACCGGCGACATGCGCTGCAGCTTGGACTTCACCTCGGCGATCTGGCGGCCCACCCACACCTCCTGCAGCCGGGCCAGCACCCCGCCGATGTAGCGCGGCAACCGCTCGTCGTCGTCGACGTTGATGGCCTCGACTCCCAGTTCGTTGACCAGGTTCGCCGCCGCGGGCGTCGCGACGTTGGAGCGGACCGTCTCGATCCATTCCGCGCCGGACCGCCCCGTCGACGTCCCGCCGGCGGCCTCGATGGCCTGTCGCACCGCGGCATAACCCGGATGCGTGAAGCTCTCGACGGTCAGCGAGTCGAACACCGGGCCCGCCAGCGCCGGATACTGCAGCGCGGATTTGAGCGCTTCGCGCTGCGGCCACAGCGTCGGATCGGCCGGATCGGGCCGCGGCCCCGCCTCGGGGGTGCGGGCTCTGCGCGGCTGCGCCTGTTCGGTCGCGCCGCGCCGCCGACCGCCGCGGTCGGGCAGACCGCGCTTCTGGGCCTCCTCGCGAACCCGCGTCAACACCTGCGTGTCGTCGGCCCAGCCGACCCAGCCCGCCAGCCGTCGGGCGTACTCGTCGCGCAGCATCGGCTCCTTGATGCGCGCCACCATCGGTACGCACCGGCGTAGCGCCGACACCCGGCCCTCTGCGCTGTCGAGGTCGTGCTCGGCCAGCGCGGTGCGAATCGCGAACTCGAACAACGGAGTTCGTCGCGCCACCAGATCGCGCAGCGCACCCTCGCCGAAATGAAGCCGGATGTCACACGGATCCATCCCGGCTAATTTCTCTTCTGGGGCCACCGCCACGAACGACTGCCCCGCCAGGTTCTGCTCACCCTCGAACGCCTTGATCGCCGCGGCGCGCCCCGCGGCGTCCCCGTCGAAGACGTAGATCAGTTCGCCGCGAAAGAAATTGTCGTCCATCATCAGTCGCCGCAGCATCGACAGGTGGTCGTCGCCGAACGCGGTTCCGCACGACGCGACCGCCGTCGTCACCCCGGACAGGTGCATGGCCATTACGTCGGTGTAGCCCTCGACCACCACGGCCTGATGCCCCTTGGCGATGTCGCGCTTGGCCAGGTCCAGTCCGAACAGCACCGAGGACTTCTTGTACAGCACGGTTTCGGGTGTGTTGACGTACTTGGCTTCCATCGGGTCGTCGTCGAAGATGCGTCGGGCGCCGAAACCGATCACCTCGCTGCCGCTGGCCCTGATCGGCCACAGCAGCCGGCGGTGGAAGCGGTCCATCGGTCCGCGTTTGCCTTCGCGGGACAGCCCGGCCGCCTCGAGCTCCTTGAACTCGAATCCCTTGCGCAGCAGGTGTTTTGTGAGCGTGTCCCAGCCGGACGGGGCGAAGCCGCAGCCGAACCGCTTGGCCGCCTGAGCGTCGAAGTTGCGTTCGATCAGGTACTGGCGCGCGGGCGCGGCCTCGTCGGACTCCAGCGCGGTCGCGTAGAACTCCTGCGCGGCCGCGTTGGCCGCAAGCAACCGGCTGCGGCTGCCGCGGTCGCGCTGCACGTTCGTGGTCGACGCGCCGGTGTAGGTGATCGTGTAGCCGACGCGGTCGGCGAGCAGTTCGACCGATTCGACGAAGCTGACGTGTTCGATCTTCTGGACGAACGCGTAGACGTCGCCACCCTCACCGCAGCCGAAACAGTGGAAGTGGCCGTGGTTGGGCCGCACATGAAACGACGGCGACTTCTCGTCGTGAAACGGACACAGACCCTTCATCGAGTCTGCACCGGCCCGCCGCAGCTGCACGTAGTCGCCGACGACGTCCTCGATGCGAACCTGGTCACGGATGGCCGCGATGTCGCGATCAGGAATGCGGCCGGCCACCGGGCCAGTCTAGAGCGCCCGGCGTCGGGCGCGATCACGCTTAGGCCGGTTCCAACCGCTCCAACCGGCCCTCTGTGAAGGACGCAACCTGGTCGATGACCACGCGCAGCCGGGCGCCGTCGTCGCCTGCGGCGTTGAACGCCGGAACGAAGATCGGGTCGAGGGTGGCCGGGGCGCCCGCGGCCAACCACGCCACCACCCGGTGAACGCGCTCGCGCTGCTGTGCCTGCAGCTCCAGATGCCGAGGGTCGGACATGATGAACTGCAGCGCCAGGATCTTGAGCACCGCGACCTCGGCCCGGACCAGTTCCGGGACGCGCACGTCGGCCTGGTAGCGGACCACCGGACCCGGTCCGGATTCCTCGCGGGTGGCCGCGATGGCCGCGGAGGCGAACCGGCCGACCAATTCGCTGGTCAACCGTTTGAGCGCGACCGAGGCCGACAAGGTTCCGTCGTATTTGCCGACGGCGGCCACGACCGGCAGGTCAGAGAGTCGCGCCGCCGCGGCCACCAGATCGTCGGAGCGCAGCCCGGCGCCCATCCCGCTCGCCTCCCCCAGCCGGCCCAACTCGGCGGCCGCGTCGTTGTCGGCCAGCACCCGCATGTCGATGCGACCGGACACCACGCCGTCCTCGACGTCGTGCACGGAATACGCGACGTCGTCGGCCCAGTCCATCACCTGGGCCTCCAAGCACGGCTTGCCGGCGGGCGCACCGGTGCGCACCCACTCGGCGGCGGGCACGTCGTCCTCGTAGAAACCGAACTTGGCCGGCCGTTCGCCGCGCCGCCACGGGTACTTGGTGACGGCGTCCAGAGCGGCGCGGGTGAGGTTCAGGCCCGCGCTTTCGCCATCGGCGGCAACGACTTTCGGCTCTAGTCGGGTCAGGATGCGGAAGTTCTGCGCGTTGCCCTCGAAGCCGCCGCAGTCAGCGGCGATCTCGTTCAGCGCGCGCTCGCCGTTGTGCCCGTAGGGCGGATGCCCGATGTCGTGGGCCAACCCGGCGAGGTCGACGAGGTCGGGGTCGCAGCCCAACCCGATCGCCATCCCGCGGCCGATCTGGGCGACTTCCAGCGAGTGGGTCAGCCGCGTGCGCGGTGTCTCGCCCTGGCGCGGCCCGACCACCTGCGTCTTGTCGGCCAGCCGGCGCAGCGCCGCACAGTGCAGCACCCGGGCCCGGTCCCGCGCGAAATCGGTGCGGTGATGATTGTCGGCGCCCGGCAGCGCGGCACCCTTCGGTGGCTCGACCGCCCGTCGCTCGCGGTCGAACTCGTCGTAGGGATCTGCGTTCGCTGTCACCGACGAATAGTCTGCCAGCACCAACCGGCCGGACCGTGCCGCACATTAGATTGACGGCATGCGCCTTGTCCGCTTGCTGACCCTCGTGCTCGCCACGATCGCCGCCGGTGCGCTTGTCGCGCCCACGGCATCGGCTGAGACTCCGTTCCGGCTCCCGGGTTACGTCACCGACAACGCGGGCGTGCTGAACGCTGCCGGCCGTGCACAGGTGACCTCGGCGATCGACGAGTTGTACGCGAGCCGCAAGACCCGGTTGTGGGTCGTCTACGTCGAGTCGTTCTCCGGCCAGTCGGCGCAAACGTGGGCGCGTAACACGATGCGGGTGAGCGACCTGGGTGATTTCGACGCGCTGCTCGCCATCGCGACAGGCGATCGTGCGTATGCCTTCCTGGTTCCGAGCAGCGCCACCGAACTGAGTTCCAGCCGAGTGGAAAGCGTGCGGCGCAACGACATCGAACCCGCACTGCGTCAGGACGACTGGGTCGGTGCGGCGGTGGCCGCGGCCGAGGGTCTCGCTCAGTCCGCCGGCTCGGGTTCGACGATCAGCTGGTTCGGGTTGCTGGTCGCGCTGGGGGTGATCGCGCTTGCGGTGGTGCTGTTGATGTTCTGGCGACGGCGGCGGCGGCGCAAGCGCCGGGAGGCCGAGTTCGCCGCGGCACGTCGAGTGGATCCGACCGATCCCCACGCGCTGGCGGCGGTGTCGCTGGACGCCCTCGATGACCTGTCGCGCGCGATGGTGGTCGAAGTCGACAACGCCGTGCGCACCAGCGACCACGAATTGCAGCTCGCCGTAGAGGAATTCGGCACCGAGCGCACGGAGCCGTTCACGCGTGCGGTCAACAACGCCAAGACGACCCTCGGCCAGGCGTTCAACGTCCGGCAGATCCTCGACGACGCCATTCCGGAATCCCCGGCGCAGCGTCGCGACCTCTTGACTCGCGTGGTGGTCGCCGCCGCCAAGGCCGATCGTGAACTGGAAGCGCAGCGGGACGCGTTCGCAGACCTGCGGAATCTGGTGATCAACGCGCCGTCGCGCCTGGGCGCATTGACCCAGCAGGTGGTCGGCATCACCGCCCAGCTGGGCCCGTCGCAGCAGAAGCTCGAGCAACTGCACGGCGAGTTCGAGGCGACGGCGCTGAGTTCGGTGGCCGGCAATGTGGACGCGGCCAAGGAATTGCTGACCTTCGCCGACCAGAACATCGCCCGTGCGCGCGATCTTGCCGAGCGGCCGGTGGCGGGGCGCCAGACCGAACTCGTCGAATGTGTCCGCGCGGCCGAGGCCGCCTTGGCCCAGGCACGCGGGCTGCTGGACGCGGTGGACAGCGCTGCCAGTGACATCCGCCGGGCGGCCGCCACGCTGCCGGCGGCGATCGAAGACATTCAGAACGGCATCAAGCAGGCCGGCGCCCTGCTAAAGCAGGGCAACGTGCCGCAAGCCGCTCAGTTGGCTGAGGCCCGCGACGCTGCGGCGGTCGCGGTGGCGGCCGCGCAGCGCTCGAATTCGGCTGACCCGCTGGGCTCCTTCACCGAGCTGACGAAGGCCGACGCGGATCTTGACCGGCTGCTGGCCGCCGTCGAACAGGAACGGGAAGCGGCCGAGCGACTCAACCGGGCGTTGGACGAAGCGCTGTTCACTGCCCGGTCGCGGGTTCGGTCGGTGTCGGATTTCATCGACACCCGCCGCGGCATCGTCGGTCCGGAGGCCCGCACCCGGCTGGCCGAGGCCGTCCGACAGATCGGCGCGGCCGAGGAGAAGCGGTCGACGGATCCGGCCGGGGCCATCGCGCACGCCAACGGCGCGGCGATGCTCGCGTCGCAGGCGCAGACCCTCGCCAACGCCGATATGCAGAACGCGCGTCACTCGTATATGGGTGGTCCATTCGGCGGCGGGGGCGGCGGGGGCAACATGGGCGCGATCATCGGCGGGATCCTGATCGGCAACATCCTCAGCGGAGGAATGCGTGGCGGTTTCGGCGGCGGTTTCGGCGGCGGTGGCTTCAGTCCCGGTTCGTTCGGCGGCTCCGGCGGCGGGGGCGGAATGTTCGGCGGCGGCGGCCGGTTCTAGCCGCTAACCGCGCGCGCCGCGCGAGCAGACGCAAAATGTCCCGAAAAGCCG
Source organism: Mycobacterium sp. IS-1556 (assembly GCF_001499985.1). NCBI lineage: Bacteria > Bacillati > Actinomycetota > Actinomycetes > Mycobacteriales > Mycobacteriaceae > Mycobacterium > Mycobacterium sp. IS-1556. The sequence goes on along the minus strand of NZ_LQIM01000002.1, from coordinate 162,928 downwards.
CGATTTAAGGGCAATTTGCGTCTGCTCGCGGGAGGTGTCGCGGGAGGTTCAGCAGCCCTTGAGGCGAACGGCGAGGTAGTCGCTGACGTTGTCGAGGGCGACGCGGTCCTGCGTCATCGCGTCGCGCTCGCGGATCGTCACGGCCTGGTCCTCGAGCGAGTCGAAATCGACCGTCACGCAGAACGGGGTGCCGATCTCGTCCTGGCGGCGGTAGCGGCGGCCGATCGCTCCGGCGTCGTCGAACTCAACGTTCCAGTTCTTGCGCAGTTCGGCCGCGAGGTCGCGCGCCTTCGGTGAGAGTGCCTCGTTACGCGACAGCGGCAGCACAGCGGCTTTGACCGGCGCGAGCCGCGGATCCAGCCGTAGCACGGTGCGCTTGTCGACGCCGCCCTTGGCGTTGGGCGCCTCGTCCTCGGCGTAGGCGTCGACGAGAAACGCCATGAACGACCGCGTCAACCCGGCTGCCGGTTCGATCACGTACGGCACATAACGGGTGTCGTTGGCCTGATCGTAGTACGACAGGTCGACGCCGGAATGCTTTGTGTGCGTGGACAAGTCGAAGTCGGTGCGGTTGGCGACACCCTCCAGCTCGCCCCACGGGTTGCCGACGAAGCCGAATTTGTACTCGATGTCGACCGTGCGGTCGGAGTAGTGCGACAGCTTCTCCTTGGGGTGCTCGTAGAGGCGGAGGTTGTCGCGGTCGATGCCGAGTTCGACGTACCACTGCAGCCGCTCGTCGATCCAATACTGGTGCCACTCGCGGGCCGTCGACGGCTCGACGAAGAACTCCATCTCCATCTGCTCGAACTCGCGGGTCCGGAAGATGAAGTTGCCGGGAGTGATTTCGTTGCGGAAGCTCTTACCCGTCTGGGCGATACCGAATGGCGGCTTTTTGCGTTGTGTGGTAACGACATTGGTGAAGTTGACGAAGATGCCCTGCGCGGTCTCCGGCCGCAGATAGTGCAGCCCTTCCTCGGTCTCGATCGGCCCGAGGTAGGTCTTGAGCATCATGTTGAAGTCGCGCGGCTCGGTCCACTGGCCCTTGGTCCCGCAGTCCGGGCAGGCGATGTCGCTCATCGGCACCGAGTCGGGATCGTCGATCCCCTTCTTCTCGGCGTACGCCTCCTGCATGTGGTCCTGCCGGTGGCGCTTGTGGCAGTTGAGGCACTCGACCAGCGGATCGTTGAACACGTCGACGTGCCCGGAGGCCACCCACACCTCGCGCGGCAGGATGATCGCCGAGTCGAGGCCAACGACGTCGTCGCGGCTGGTGACCACCGAGCGCCACCACTGGCGCTTGATGTTCTCCTTGAGCTCCACCCCGAGCGGGCCGTAATCCCACGCCGATCTGGTGCCGCCGTAGATCTCCCCCGATTGGTAGACCAGGCCGCGCCGCTTGGCCAGGTTCGCGACGGTGTCGATGATCGAAGAAGATGAAGCCACGAACGCACAGCCTAGCGACCGCCACATTCCCCGCGAGCGACCGCATTTGCACACGACACGCCGCAGACTTCGCGAACAGACACGGTCGCTCGCGCTGAAGGTGGCTCGGTTTCCGGCGTTGACATGCATCGAAGCGCATGTATTGTGGCGGTCATAATGAAAACCGTTTCCACTTGGGCTGACGGACACCCCGCGACCGCTGAAGCCACCCACGACCACAGCGGCGAACCGTTTCCCGAACTGCCGCCGCGCGATGTGCTCGACACTTCCGGCGACCTGCTGCGGGCACTGGCCGCCCCGGTGCGCATCGCGATCGTGCTGCAGCTGCGGGAGTCGGCGCGCTGCGTGCATGAACTCGTCGACGCGCTGGCCGTACCGCAACCGCTGGTCAGCCAGCATCTGCGAATCCTCAAGGCCGCTGGTGTGGTGGCCGGCGAGCGATCCGGACGCGAAGTGATGTACCGCCTCGTCGATCACCACCTCGCCGAGATCGTCGTCGCGGCGGTGACGCATGCGGCCGAGGCGGGCCAGTGAGCATGGGAGTGCGCGCCACCCGGCAGCGGGCGGCCATCGCGGCGCTGCTGGACAACCTCGACGAGTTCCGCTCCGCCCAGGAACTGCACGACGAGTTGCGGCGCCGCGGTGAAGGCATCGGGCTGACGACGGTCTACCGCACCCTGCAGCAGATGGCGACCGCGGGCGTCGTCGACACGTTGCGCACCGACACCGGCGAGTCGGTGTACCGGCGCTGCTCAGAGGACCACCATCACCACCTGGTGTGCCGCGTATGCGGGTCGACGGTGGAAATTCAGGGCGGTGACGTCGAAACCTGGGCCGCCGACGTCGCCCACGAACACGGCTTCTCCGATGTCAGCCACACGATCGAAATCTTCGGCGTCTGCGGCGACTGCGCGGCCGGAAGCCCTGAGACTCCGCGGGCTCGAAACTGAACTTCTGCACGAGATTCCGGCGGCGGGACGGCGCACACAAGTTCAGTTTCGGCGCGAACGATTCAGCCGACTAGCGCGCGACGCACCTCGGAACCGGTGGCCAGCACCATGAGGATGAGCGTGCGCAGCGCGTCGTCGGTCAACCCGGCGGCGGGAAAGTTGTAGCGCAACAGCACATCCGCGGCCTTCTTCGAGTTGCGCTTGGCCCCCGCGGCGACCTCCTTGGGCCCGCTCTTGGCCGCCAGCGACACCGTGCCCAGCAGCGTGTTATGGGCATGCTCGGCGACCTTGGCTCGCAGCTTGGCGTCCAGCGGCAGGTCCCAGGCCAGGATCTGGGTGAGCGACACCAACTCGAGTCCTTCGGCGACCGGAACCGTGCGCAGCGAGGCGAACGTCTCGTCGTGATGGACGGTCACCGCGCCGTCGGCCTCGCGCGTGACGGGCAGCACCCCCTCGAGGATCTCGCCGAGCCGATCTTGCAGCGCCATCACGCCCTACCGAAGCGTCGGTTGCGGTTGACGTACTCCCCGCAGGCGGCCCACAGATCGCGGCGGTCGTAGTCGGGCCACAGCTTGTCCTGGAACACGAACTCGGCGTATGCCGCCTGCCACAGCAGGAAGTTGCTGGCGCGCTGCTCCCCCGAGGTCCGGATGAACAGGTCGACGTCGGGGATGTCGGAGCGGTGCAGGTGCTTGGCGAAGGTGGCCTCGCTGATGCGATTCGGCTTGATCCTGCCGTCGGCCGCCAGCTGCGCGAGCTCGCGGGTCGCCTCGACGATCTCGGTGCGGCCACCGTAGTTGACGCAGTAGTTGATCGTGATGACGTCGTTGCCGACGGTCATCTGCTCGGCGATGTCGAACTCCTTGATCACGCTGCGCCACATCCGCGGTCGCGAACCGACCCAACGCATCCGTACGCCCATGTCGTTGAGGTTCTCCCTGCGCCGACGCACCACTTCCCGGTTGAAGCCCATCAGGAAGCGCACCTCCTCGGTGCTGCGGTTCCAGTTCTCGGTGGAGAACGCATACACCGTCAGGTGCTTGATACCGATTTCTATTGCGCCGCAGGTGATGTCGATGAGCACGGCCTCCCCCATCTTGTGCCCCTCGGTGCGGTGCAGGCCACGCTGGGTGGCCCAGCGGCCGTTGCCGTCCATGACGACGGCGACGTGGCGGGGCACCTGGTCGGCCGGAATCCTTGGCGCGGCCTCCTTGGAGGTGTGCTGGGGCGGGCGGGCGAACCGGCCGTTGGTGCCTGCCGGGATCTCGGGGAAGACGACGGGCCACGTCGACTTGTCGGGGAACGTCGGGTAGTCGTCAGGCGCCGGGGGCAGCTGTGGGTAGATTGCCGGGGCCTTCCTCCGCCCAGCCCGTTCGCTTGCCATGGGGCACATCCTGCCCGACCAGCGACACATGCTGGTCGACCACCACCGCGGTGCGGTGATCGCCCAGGGTCCTGTCCACCCGGTACACCCGCTCGACCAGCGGCAACGTCCGCAGTTGGCGCTCCAGATGCCACTGCAGATGCGCGGCGACCAGCCCACTGGCCTGGCTCCGGTGCGACGACGTCGACGTCTCGGCGTGCTCCCAGTCCCCGTCGTGCAGCGCAGCCATCAAGTCCAGTACCCCCTGCGGCGGCGTCACCGACCCCGACGGCCGGCAGTGCACGCACACGCTGCCCCCGGCCGCCACATGGAAGGCCCGGTGCGGACCCGGCGCGGCACACCGGGCGCATTCGGTCAGCGCCGGGGCCCACCCCGCGATCCCCATGGCCCGCAACAAGTAGGCGTCCAGCACGAGCTCACGGGGTCGGCCGCCGTCGGCCACCGCCCGCAATGCGGCCACCGTCAGCCGGTGCAGCGCGGGCATCGGGGCGCGTTCCTCACCGGCCAGACGTTCGGCGGTCTCCAGCACCGCGCATGCGCAGGTGTAGCGGCCGTAGTCACTGACGATGTCGGAGGCGAACGCGTCGATGGCCTGCACCTGGGTGACGATGTCGAGATTCCGGCCGGGATGCAGCTGAACGTCGATGTGCGCGAACGGCTCCAGCCTGGCGCCGAACTTGCTGCGGGTGCGCCGCACCCCCTTGGCCACCGCCCGCACCAACCCGTGGTCACGGGTCAGAAGTGTCACGATCCGGTCGGCCTCGCCGAGCTTGTGCTGGCGCACCACCACCGCCCGGTCCCGATACAGCCGCATCGGTTCAGTCTCCCACCACCATCCGTCAGATTCCGATTCGCACCGCCGATATCCTCTGAGGTGATGGTCAACGACGCGCGATTCCCCACCCTGACTCAACAGCTCTTCCAGCTCGCGAGCGGCTCAGTCACGTCGGTGGAACTGGTCCAGCGCTCGCTCGACGCCATCACGGCCAGCCAGCCGACACTGAACGCGTTCCGCGTGGTGTTCACCGACCGGGCACTCGCCGACGCCGCCCGCGCGGACCGCAAACGTGCCGCGGGCCAGGATCTTTCGAAACATCCACTCTTGGGCATTCCGATCGCGGTCAAAGACGACGTCGACGTCGCCGGGGTGCCGACCCGCTTCGGCGCCGACGGTACGGTCCGGCCCGCCGCCCAGGACGCCGAGGTGGTGCGGCGGTTGCGGGCGGCGGGTGCGGTCATCGTCGGCAAGACCAACACCTGCGAACTGGGTCAGTGGCCGTTCACCAGCGGGCCGGCGTTCGGGCACACGCGCAACCCGTGGTCACGCGAGCACACTCCCGGTGGGTCCTCGGGCGGTAGCGCCGCGGCGGTGGCGGCCGGACTGGTGACCGCCGCGATCGGCTCCGACGGCGCGGGCAGCGTGCGCATCCCCGCGGCGTGGACGCATCTGGTCGGCATCAAACCGCAGCGCGGCCGCATCTCGACATGGCCGCTGCCGGAGGCGTTCAACGGCATCACGGTCAACGGCGTGCTGGCCCGCACGGTCACCGATGCCGCACTGGTGCTCGACGCCGCGTCCGGAAACGTCGCGGGCGATCGTCATCAGCCGCCGCCGGTGAACGTTTCGGAGTGCGTCGCGCAGGCGCCCGGCCCGCTGCGCATCGCGATGTCGACGAAGTTTCCTTTCACGGTGTTCCGGGCCACGCTGCATCCGGAGATCCGCGCGGCGATGGACGTCGTCGCCGAACAACTGCAGCAACTCGGGCACACCGTCGTCGCGGCGGACCCCGAGTACACGCTCGGCATGTCGTGGAATTTCCTGTCCAGGTCGACGTCGGGACTGCTGGAGTGGGCCGACCGGCTCGGCCACGACGTCAGGCTCGACAAGCGGACCAAGGCCAACATGCGCATGGGCCGGTTGCTCTCGGAGCATGTGCTGCGCAAGGCCCGCGCTCGCGAAGCCCGCGCGCACCGCCGGATCGGCTACCTGTTCAACATCACCGACGTGGTGTTGGCGCCGACCACCGCACAACCCCCGCCCAAGGTGCACGAGTTCGACCGCCTCGGCGGGCTGTCGACCGACCGCACGATGATCAAGGCCTGCCCGGTCACCTGGCCGTGGAACCTGCTTGGCTGGCCGTCGATCAACGTGCCCGCCGGGTTCACCAGCGACGGCCTGCCGATCGGCGTGCAGTTGATGGGACCGGCGAACAGCGAGCCGCTGCTGATCTCGCTGGCCGCAGAGTTGGAGGCGATCAACGGCTGGGCGATGAAGCAGCCGGAACCCTGGTGGCTTCCCGAACCGGCGCCAGATCCTGAGCCGGCGGCCTCCGATGTGCCCATAACGGGTCCCGACCGGCCAGAACACGAGGACGTCTCCGACGAGGTCGCGTAAAGTCTCCCGGAATGAGAGCGCTGCGCTACACCCGTGCGGTTCCGGTGCTGGCCTTGATGGGCGGCCTGGTGGGTGGCGCCGTCGCCGGTGCTCCGGGCGCCGCCGCTGACAACAAACGGCTCAACGACGGCGTGGTGGCCAACGTCTACACCATGCAACGTCAGGCCGGCTGCGACACCGACATCAAGATCAACCCGAAGCTGCGGCTGGCCGCCGAATGGCACACCAACGACGTGCTGAACAACCGGGCGCTGAACGGCGACACCGGCTCGGACGGGTCGAGCGTCACCGACCGTGCGCGTAAGGCGGGCTACGCGGGCGGCGTCGCCGAAACGGTGGCGATCAACCCGGCGTTGGCGATCAGCGGCATCGAGTTGATCAACCAGTGGTACCACCGGCCGGACTACCACGCGATCATGAGCGACTGCTCCAACGTCGACATCGGTGTCTGGTCGGCGAACTCGCTCGACCGCAGCGTGGTGGTCGCGGTGTACGGCAAGGGCGATGTGGCGCCACCTGCGCACGGGCCGGGCCGGCCGTTCGGAGAGCCGGGCTCGGGCGCCCAAAGCTAGACGCCCATAGCTAGAAGCCCAAGCGGCCCAGCTGTTTCGGGTCGCGCTGCCAGTTCTTGGCGACCTTGACCCGCAGATCGAGGAACACCTTGGTGCCCAGCAGCTTCTCGATCTGTGTGCGGGCCGCGGTGCCGACCTCGCGCAGCCTGGCGCCGCCCTTGCCGATCACGATGCCCTTTTGGCTGTCGCGTTCGACGTACAGGATCGCGTACACATCAACAAGCGGGTTCAGGTCGTCGCGGTCCTCCCGCGGCGTGACCTCCTCGATGACGACGGCCAGCGAGTGCGGCAGCTCGTCGCGCACACCCTCGAGCGCGGCCTCGCGGATCAGCTCGGCCATCAGGGTTTCCTCGGGCTCGTCGGTGAGCTCGCCGTCGGGATAGAACGCCGGTCCCGGTGGCAGTTGGGCGGCCAGCACGTCGACGAGCACGTCGAGGTTGTCAGCCGCGGTCGCCGACACCGGAACGATCTCCACGTCGGGGCCGACCAGCTCGCTGACCGCGACCAGTTGTGCGGCGACGCGGTCCTTGGGGACCTTGTCGATCTTGGTGACCACGGCGACCAGCGTGGTCTTGGGCGCGACGGCGCGGATCTGGTCGTGGATCCACCGGTCCCCCGGCCCGATCTTCTCGTCGGCCGGGATGCACCACCCGATGACGTCGACCTCGGAGTAGGTGTCCTTGACCAGATCGTTGAGCCGCTGCCCCAGCAAGGTGCGCGGCCGGTGCAGGCCCGGTGTGTCGACGAGGATGATCTGAAAGTCCTCGCGGTGCACGATGCCGCGGATGGTGTGCCGGGTGGTCTGCGGCCGGTTGGATGTGATCGCCACCTTCGCGCCGACCAGCGCGTTGGTCAGCGTGGACTTGCCGGTGTTCGGCCGCCCGACGAAACAGACGAAGCCGGAGCGGAATTCGCTGCTCATTTCGCGCCGAGACTGCGGGGAGATCGCGAAATCCGCCAGAAACGCGATCTCTGCGCAGTTTCGACGGTCATGGGATCACCGTGCCGGCTCGATCGGTGACGATCACCTCGGCGTCCGCCGACAGTTCACGCACCGCGGCCACCCCCGCGTCGTCGAGAGAGCCGCCGACGAGCACCGCGGCCTCCAGACCGGTTGCGCCGCTGGCGACCGCCGCGGCGACGGCGACCTGAAGCGCGGTGAGTTGCAACGTCTTCAACGCCACCGGGGCGCCGGCGTAGGTGCGGCCTTCGACGTCGCGCACGGCCGCGCCGCTGCCCGCCTCGGCGCGGCCCATCGCGCCGCGGGCCAGGGTCACCAGCTTGGCGTCCTCGGCGTCGAGCTCACTCATCGTCGTCGTCTCCTTCGGGAGTCTCGGTACGGCTGACCAGAACAGTGCCGATGCGCACCCGCCCGCGGTGGTCCGGTCCGCCTTCGGCCTTCAGCCGCAACCCGTCCCACGTCACCTCGGCGCCAGGCAGCGGCACCCTGCCGAGTTCCAGTGCGACCAGGCCGCCGACGGTGTCCACGTCGAGATCGTCGTCGAATTCGATGTCGTACAGTTCACCGAGGTCTTCGATCGGCAGCCGGGCAGACACCCGATAGCGGTTGTCGCCCAACTCTTCTACGGGCACCACTTCGCCGGCGTCGTACTCGTCGACGATCTCGCCGACGATCTCCTCGAGCACGTCCTCGATGGTGACCAGGCCGGCGATGGCACCGTACTCGTCGACCAGCAGGACCATGTGGACGCGGTCGCGCTGCATCTCGCGCAGCAGCTCGTCCAGCGGCTTGGAGTCCGGCACGAACACCGTGCGGCGCATCACGTCGGAGACTTTGGTGCCGCGACCGCCGTCGGTCGAGTAATACGTCCGCTGGACAAGGTCTTTGAGATACACGACGCCGACCACGTCGTCGACGTTCTCGCCGATGACCGGAATGCGGGAGTGGCCGCTGCGCACCGCGAGCGAGGTCGCCTGCCCCGCTGTCTTGTCGCTCTCGATCCACACCATCTCGGTACGCGGCACCATCACCTCGCGCGCCGGGGTGTCGCCGAGTTCGAAGACCGACTGGATCATCCGCCGCTCGTCGTCGGCCACCACACCGCGCTGCTGCGCCAGGTCGACCACTTCACGGAGTTCGATCTCGGAGGCGAACGGGCCGTTACGGAATCCGCGGCCGGGGGTCAATGCGTTACCGATCAACACCAGCAGCCGGCTGATCGGCGTCAGCAGCACCGAAAGCACCTGCAGCGGAAGCGCGGCCAGCAACGCGATCGTGTACGCGTGTTGCCTGCCCAGGGTGCGCGGCCCCACGCCGATCACGACGAAGCTGACCACGACCATGATCGAGGCGGCCACGAACAGTCCCCATGTGACGCCGAGGTGGCCGTCGAGGTAGGCGGCGAGCAGCACGGTCGGGCCGACTTCGCAGGCGATGCGCAGCAATACGATCAGGTTGATGTAGCGCGGGCGTTCGGCCACCACCTTGGCCAGGCGCACCGCTCCGGGTCGCTCGTCGCGGACGAGTTCCTCGACGCGCGCCATCGACACGGTGCTCAGCGCGGCGTCGATCGCCGCGAACAGCCCGCCGAAGGCGACGAGCACGATCGCGAAGATCAGCTGTCCGACACCGGTCACAGTTCGTCGAAGAATCGGGAGTTGTCGAGGAGCCGGCGTTCCTTCTCGGACTGGCGGTCCTGGTGGTACGCCTCGACCTGGTCGGCCACCCACTCCTCGAGCAGTTGGCGCTGCAGGGTGAACATCTCTTTTTCCTCGGCGGGCTCGGCGTGGTCGTAGCCCAGCAGGTGCAGCACTCCGTGCACGGTGAGAAGCGCCAGTTCCTGGCCCAGCGAGTGGCCGGCCGCGGTGGCCTGTTCGGCGGCGAACTGCGGGCACAGCGCGATGTCACCGAGCATGGCCGGGCCGGGTTCGGGCGCATCGGGCCGCCCGCCGGGCTCCAGCTCGTCCATCGGGAAGCTCATCACGTCGGTGGGGCCCGGCAGGTCCATCCACCGCATGTGCAGGTCGGCCATCGCCGCGGTGTCGAGCAGCACCATCGACAGTTCGGCCGCGGGGTTGACGTTCATCTTGCGGATGACGAAGCGGGCGACGCTGATCAGTTCCTCTTCGGAGACGTCGATGCCCGACTCATTGGACACCTCGATGCTCATATCGAAATGCTCATGCCCGCTACCGCCGCGGCCGGCCGCCGCCGGAGGCGCGTCGCTGCGCCCGGTTCAACTGGGCCGGCTCGTCGTGCCTGGCGTAGGCGTCGACGATCTCCGACACCAACCGGTGGCGCACGACGTCGGCGCTGGTGAGTTCGGCGAAGTGGATGTCGTCGATGCCCTCGAGGATGCGCATCGCCGCGTGCAGACCCGACGCGGCTCCGCCGGGCAGGTCAACCTGCGTGATATCGCCCGTCACAACGATTTTCGAGTTGAAGCCCAGCCGGGTCAAGAACATCTTCATCTGCTCGGCGGTGGTGTTCTGCGCCTCGTCGAGAATGATGAACGCATCCGAGATCGTTCTACCCCGCATGTACGCCAGCGGCGCGACCTCGATTACGCCCGCGCTCATCAGCTTTGGGATCAGCTCGGGGTCCATCATGTCGTGCAGCGCGTCGTAGAGCGGCCGCAGATACGGGTCGATCTTCTCGCTCAGCGTGCCCGGCAGAAAGCCGAGGCGCTCACCGGCTTCCACGGCGGGACGGGTGAGGATGATCCGCGACACCTGCTTGGACTGTAATGCGTTGACCGCCTTGGCCATCGCCAGATACGTCTTACCGGTGCCGGCCGGTCCGATGCCGAACACGATGGTGTGCGCGTCGATTGCATCGACATAACGCTTCTGGTTCAACGTCTTCGGCCGGATCGTCTTGCCGCGCCGCGACAGGATGTCGAGGGTGAGCACCTCGGCGGGCGACTCGTTGCCGGTGCCGGTGAGCATCGCGACGCTGTGCCGCACGACTTCGGGGGTCAACGACTGGCCGTTGGCGACGATCGCGATCAGCTCGGAGATCACCCGCTCGGCCAACGCGACGTCGGCGGGTTCACCGGAGAGCGTGAGCTCATTGCCGCGCGCATGGATATCGGCGGAAAGGGCGCGTTCGAGCGCACGTAGATTCTCGTCGGCGGAACCCAGTAGGCCCACGATGAGATCGGGCGGAACGTTGATGCTGCTGCGTACCGACTCAGAAGACTGATCAGAGTCAGCGGTCGTCTCGCGGGGCGTCAAGAGGGTTCAGTGCCTACTTTCTGGTTCTGGCCTGGCCGTTGCTGATGTGATGCTCACAGTTTACCGCTGGTCAGCGACCAGTCCCAATGGTTAACGCGGCAGGCGGGCGAGAGGCCGGCCAGCTTTGCGCCACCAGCGCATCGGCCCCTAGGCGGCGTCACCCCGCACAGCCACAAAAACGTGGTGGTCGAGCGGCGCGAGCGGATGGTCGGCCGCCGGCAGCGTGAGGACCGGCGTCAGGCCGCTCGCGGTGAGCTCACGATGCCATTCCGCCCTGGTCAGCAGGATTCGGTCGGTCCCCGCGCGGACATCGGTCAAGCCCACCTGAGGTTGATCCGCAGCAGGCGACATGAGGAAGTACACCGAGGTCATGAAGGAGCAGTTCGCCTTACAGACCTCGATGAACACGACCGCACCGCCGGGCCGCAGCAGGTCGTGAATCTCCCGCAGGGTGCGCCCGACGTCACGCGCGTTGTGCACCACGTTGGCCGCGACGACGATGTCGCAGGCCGGCTGGCGGCTCAGATCATCGTTGAGGTCCACGATCGCGAACTGCATCCACGGGTGCTTCGCGTAGCGCTGCCTGGCCGCGTTGAGGAAGAAGGTGGAGACATCGGTGAAGCGGTACTGCACCGGCAAACCGGTCAATGCAGCCACCAGGTCGTCGGTCATACCTCCGACACCGGCCCCTAGTTCCAGGATCTGGACGGGCGAGTGGCCGGCCTCCGCGAGCCGCTGGACATGGTCGGCAACCGCGGTGCGCGCGCCGAGGTTGAGGTAGCGGCTTACGGCGTTGTCGCGGTAGAACGCGTCGGCCCGGTCCGTCGCACCGTCCGGAAACAGCAGCTCCTGCACGCTGCGACCGTCGCTGACGAGATCGACCAGATACCTGTTGGCATCATCGAGGAATCGGCCGTAGGGCGCCGGATATCCGAGATCTGTGCACACCGCGACCAGATCGGGACGGCTCGGCGTCGGCACGTCGCGCAGCTTGCGGTAGCCGCCGGCGCCGTCGTCGCGGACCAGACCGACGAAACCCCGAGTGCTCAGCTCGTGCAGCCATTGGCGCAGCACCCACCGGTGCCGGGCGGCGAAGTGAAGTCGCTCGGCGATCACTTCGGCGGTGTGCCCGTCACCGTCGCGCAACACCGGCTCGACCAGTCGCCACATGGCGCCGAGCCCGAACAGGTCGAGATCCTCGCGTGCGGAGGCGATTTGGTCGGCGTCGAGGTCGGCATCACGCTGGCTGCCGACGGGCGTCGGTGCGACGGCCGGTGCTGTACCCGCTGAAGGCCGCGGGCCCACGCTCGGCCCCGCCGCGGTCACCATGGCCGTCACGTCGTCGAGCCTTGCACCGCCGAGCAATTCCCCGACCGCGACCTCACGGTTGAGTTCGGACTTGATCCGCCGTCGCAGTTGCAACGCGTTGAGCGAATCCAGCCCGAGCGCCACCAGCGGCGTCGTGGTGTCCAGCGCCTTCTCATCGTCGGTCCCGATCACCTCGGCCAGCAGCTGCAACAGGATCTGCTCGACGCCACGGTCCGGTGCCGACGGGCGTGTGCCACCGGGTTCGGCGGGTGCGACAGTAGGCGCAGGACCCCCCGCACCGGCGCTGACGACCTTCACTACGTCGTCAAGCGACATACCACCCAGAAGGTCGGAAGCTCCTATCTCGCAACTGAATTCGATTCTGAGACGCCGGCGCAGCTGCAATGCGTTGAGGGAGTCCAGCCCGAGCGCCACCAATGGGGCCGTACTGTCGACCGCCTGCACGTCACCGGCCCCGATCACCTCGGCCAGCAACTGCAGTATCGGCGTCGTTGGGCCGCCCGCGCGGCGAGCCGGCTCTTCGGCATTCCGCGCCACCGTCGCTACGAGCTGAGACAGCGTCGGTCCGTAGCCCAGTGTCCCGAGCACCGCACCGGCGCGTTCCCAGTCGAAAGCCGCCACCATGATGTTGCGAGGGGATCCGCTGAGCCCGAGTGTGATTGCGTCGGCCGAACGCATGGGCAGGTAGCCGATCTCGGCGAGGTTCGCGATGTCGGTGCGGCTCTGCCCCTCGTAGATCGCCCACTGACCCCACTGCACCGAGCTGCAGGCGCGCCCCGCGGCGCGCACTTCGTGCGCATAGGCGTCGAGCATCCGGTTGGCCGCCGCGTAAGCGATCTTGCCGCGACCGCCGAGCACCGCCGCCGTCGACGAGCACAGCAGCACATGGCAATCGGTGGCGAGGGCGACCGCGTCGAGGACATTCGAGATACCGACCGCTTTGCCGCGTAGCGCGCTGTCGAACTGTCCTTCGGTGAGGTCAGTCAGGGTATGCACCGCGGCGGATGCGTCGTCTAGCACCGCATGAACGACGAGATCCACTGGCGCTTCACCGATGTCAGCGGCCATCCGCCGTACGTCGCTGACGTCGGCGACGTCGCAGGCGATGACCCGGATCTCGGTGAGCGCCCGCAGGGGACGGAGCTGTTCGGTGGTGGCGCGTGTCTCCCCTGTCCGGCTCACCAGCGTGATACGCCGGGCGCCGTGTCGTGCGGCGTGCCCGCAGAACTCCAGCCCCACCCGGCCGGTGCCACCGGTGATCAACACGTGCCGGCTGTTCAGCATCCACGGCGCGTCTGCGGCGATGGCCTCCACGAGCCGCTTTCCGTACACGGTGCCGTCACGCAATGCGAGGTCCGGCTCGTCGGCGGTGTGCAGTGCGGCGATGATCGCCTGCGCCGACTCGGCGCCCGGGTACCGGTGCGCGAGGTCGAGGTGGCGAAAAGTGATATCCGGGTATTCACCCCCGAGACAGCGGAATCCGGCGCTGATCGCCGCGGCGTACGGATGCGGCGCACCATCCGCCGGGACCACGTTCTCGCCGTCGACGGTGACCAGCCAGTACTCCTTCGGCGCGGCTCGCGGGAGCCACCACTGCCGGTCGACGAAGAACTTCGCGACGAGCCCGGCGGCCTCGACCTGGCTCATGCGCTCGAGCGCGGGCACCAGGACCACAACGGAGTCAATGTCTTCGCCGGTATCGTCCACGTCGCCCAGGGGGCGCGCGAAGACTCCCTGCTGCGCGGCGGACGAACACAACGCGGCAACCAAGTCGGTATCACCGCCCATGTGGTCAACAATGCCGAAGGATCGGGGCGGCACCGTGGCGCGCCGCTTGAGCGGGACCCAGTCCTCGACGATGACCTGCGGCGGTGCCGTGGCTTCGGCCGGCGGCGGTGCCGTGGCTTCGGCCGGCGGCGGTGCCGCTTCAGCCGGCGGCGGTGCCGCTTCAGCCGACAGCGCCGGCTCCCGATCAGCAGGCAGCGCCGAGAACCCATGGTGCGGCAACCACAGGGTCTGCTCATTCATCTGTGTATTCGGGAAGTCCAAGAGCGGAAGCGACGCGGGCTCCGTCGGTTCGGTCCGCAGGACATCCCATCGGTAGTCGATGTCATCGACCGCCAGCAGGGCGAGGTTGCGGGTGAACTCCGTGAGGTCGGCAGCCTCCCGGGTGGACGTGCCCACGACGGTCGCCGACGGCGCGTCGAGCGTGTCGAGGTTCTCTTGAATAGCGAGCTGCAGTGTCGGATGCTCGGCGAGTTCGACGAAGGTGTCGACCTTTGCCCCGATCGCGGTGGCGACCGCCTTGTCGAAGCGCACGATGTTGCGCAGGTTCCAGAACCAGTAGTCGCTGACCGCCACGTCGGCGGACACGGGCTCGCCGAGTGTCGAACCGATGCAGTCGATCTCGCTGTCGCGGAACCGCGCATTCGGGACGTGAGAGTGCACAGCGGTCTCGATGACCTCACGGAATTCGTTGACCCGGCTCGTGTGCGCCGGGTATCGGACCGGGATGAGTCGGGTGAACCGGCCGCACTCCGCCAGCGTGTCCACACTCGCCCGTACCGTGTCGCGGTCTCCGGATATACCAACGAGGCGCGGCGAATTGACCACCGACACTTGCGCCCAGCCGGTTTGGCGGGCCAGTACGGCTTCGCATTCATCGCGGTCGGCGGCGACGACCGCCATCGCGTAGTCGTCAGATGAGATGGTCTCGACCGCACGCGCCCGGGTGCCGACGATCGTCACGGCATCCTCGAGCGTCATCTTCCCCGACAGGTAGGCCCCGGCGATTTCGCCCTGGCTGTGCCCGACGACGGCGGCGGCGGTGACACCGACCGAGCGCCACATCGCGCCGAGTGCAACCATCAGCATGAACAGCGCCGACTGCACGACCACCGTGCCGTCGCCGGCGCTGCCGGCGCCCAGCAGGTAGCCCAAGGGGGATTCGCCGAACAGTGCGCCGAAATAGCCGTCGCAGCGGTCGGCTTCGGACCGGAATGCCGGCACGTCGCGGTAGAACAGTGCGCCCATACCCGGGCGCTGACCACCCTGCCCGGGCAGCACATACGCGCGCCGGCGCTCGCCCGCCGCCTTCTCGTTGCGGACCACGGCGGCGTGCTGGCGACCGTCGGCCACCGCGCGCAGCGCTTCGACGAGGCCGGCACGATCGGTGACCATGACAAGCGCGCGGTAGCGCCTGGGAAGCCGGGTTCGAAACAACATCGAGGCGACGCGCTGGGGCTGGACCCAGGGCTGAGCCTCCAGATACGAGATCAGCGCGGAGGCTTCGGCGCGAAGTAGGTCCGGGGTGTCCGCCGACAGCAGTACCGGAACGGTTCCATCGGGCATCCGGTACTCAGAAATCGTCGTTCTCCTCTCGCATCGGCATGCCGATGATGGTGTGCGCGTTGACTCCACCCGCCCCGTAGGAGGACACCGCGCCATATCGACTGCCGTCCTTGGCTTCCCATGGATGCAGCTTGGTGGCCAGCCGAAGGCCGGTTCTGTCCCAATCCACCTGGGTGGTCGGGTTGTCGGTGAACAGCGACGCGGGGATCTGGCCGTGCCATCCCGCCAGTAGCACCTTGATCACGCCCAGCATCCCCGCCGCCCCCTGGGCGTGTCCGAGATTGGACTTCGACGATCCCACGAAAGCCGTTGAGTGGGCGGCGCCGTAGGTGTTGACCAGTGCGGTGAGTTCGGCGCGGTCGCCGGCGCGGGTGGCGGTGCCGTGTCCTTCGATCATGCCGACGTCCGCGGCGTCGATGCCTGCTGCGTCGATGACCCGGCGGATCAGCTTCTCCTGCGCGTCGGCCCGCGGAGTCAGGATCGCCTTGCCCTTGCCGTTGTGGTTGTAATGGCTGGCGAGAATCCGTCCGAAGATGCGGTGTCCGAGGCGGCGCGCCCGCGATTCGCGTTCGACGACGACAAAGCCCGCACCCTCGCCCCATAGCGTTCCGGTCGCGTCGTCGGCGTAGGCGCGGCAATGCCCGTCGGCGGCAAGGGCGTTGTGCTTGGCGAAGTCATAGATGATGACCGGGCTGCCCATCACGCACACGCCCCCTGCCAGTGCCCAGTCGCACTCGTCGTTGCGCACCGCGGCCGCGGCCAGGTGCAGCGCGGTCAGCGACGACGCGCAGGCGGTGTTGACGGTAGCCGACGGGCCGGATAGCCCCAGCGAATGCGACACCCGTCCAGCAATGCTGTCGGTCACCATGCCGACAGTCCGGTAGCCGCTGTATTCGTCAGCCCTCGTACCCAGCGGTCCGTACTCCGTCGGGTACGCCCCGACGAAACAGCCAGCTTCCTCTTCGTCAAGCGCGCCGGCGTTGATTCCGGTGTTCTCCACCGCTTTCCACGCCACGCGCATCGCGAGCCGGATCTGCGGATTGGTGACGGCGGCCTCACGTTGGCTGATGTTGAAGAAGACGGGATCGAACGCGCCCGCGTCGGCCAGGAATCCGCCGGCGTCACACACGTCGGCCCACCCGTCGTGGCGGGACAGAGTGAACATGTCCTCCAGCGGCCAGCCGCGATCGCGTGGCATCGGACCGATCAACTCGCGCGCTTCGCTCAGTGCGGACCAGTACGCCAGCGGTGTATGGACTTCGCCCGGCGCTGCCACAGCCATTCCCGATACGACCATGGGGTCGATATCGGGCGCCGCTTGCATGGTCACCGCCGAACTCCGGTCTGGGTCATGTGTTCTCGGATGTCATCGACGTGGTCGAGGAGGAAGAAATGTCCACCGTCGAACATCGTTATCTCCACATCGTCGCTGTGCTGCCGCCAGCCGTGGAGGTCCGCCATCGACACGATGGGGTCCTGATCTCCGCCCAGCACACTGATCCGCGCTTCGATGCGTGCTGCCGGATCGCACGAATAGGCTTCTGCGGTACGGTGATCGGCCTTGACGACCGGTAGCGTCAGCGCGACGAGTTCGGGGTCGGCTACCACGTCTGCGTGAGCGCCCCCGAGCCATCTGAGATGGCGCAGAAGCCTTTCCTCGTCTTTCGGTGCCGGCGGCTTGTCCGCTATCCGGTGAGGGGCGACCGCGGCCAGGATGGTGAGTTGGTGTACTCGCACCCCGGCGGATTCGGCGATTCTGGCGAACTCGAACGAAACCAGCGCGCCCATACTGTGGCCGAAGGTGGTGATCGGGATACCGCGGTTGAACTCCGAGGTCTGAAACTCAGCGAAGGCACCCGCCGCGATGTCGGTCAGCGATGTCGGCGCCGGCTCAGCCGCACGGTCCTGCCGACCCGGGTACTGCAGCGCAATGACTTCGAAGTCATCACAGAGCACCTCCGAGAATTTCCGGTACCACGACGCTCCCGCGCCGGCGTGCGGGAAGATCAGCAGCGGTGGCCGGTCGATTGATTCCCGATTGTGAAACTTCCTCATCCATAACGAATTACGTCCCATAACTGCCCCCTGCTGTCGTTGGAGCCCATCGGGCCGTGGATGACGATGCCGAACGCCTGAGCAGCAAGCAGGGGTCGCTCGGCTGGGCACAACGCGTCGCTGGGTTGCGGCCGCCACGGGTAGCATGCGGCGGGCCCGGTACGACCGGTATCGAGGCGTACTTGTCGGAGCCAAGATTCCGCACGGGAATTCAACTTAACCCAACTTCGTATTCTGCTGGGGGCTTCCTATTTCGGTGCGGGAAACCACGGTTCGGAAACTGGAAATCGGCTGGCGTGAACCGTCATCACCACCGACTCGTCAGCACACCCACCGCGCCCAGTGCGACCGCCGCGGCGGTCGACGTCCGCAGCACGTTCGGACCCAACCGCACGACCGTCGCACCCGCATCGGACAGCGCCGCGAGCTCGTCGTCGGTGATCCCGCCTTCCGGTCCGACGACCAGGATCAGCGAGTCGGCCGACGCCAACGGCACGTCGGTGAGCCGCTGCGTCGCCGATTCATGCAACACCAGCGCCACGGAACCGCCGCCGAGCCGGTCGACCAGTTCGGCCGTCGACACCACACCGTTGACCGACGGGATGCGGGCCCGCCGGGACTGCCGGGCCGCCGACCGGGCTACCGCGCTCCACCGCCGCAGCCCCTTGTCGACCTTGGCAGCCGTCTCCCACCGCGCCACGCATCGGGATGCCTGCCACGCTACGAAGCCGTCCGCTCCGGCCTCGGTGGCCAGTTCGATGGCCAGCTCGGAGCGATCCGACTTGGGCAGCGCCTGCACGACGGTGACGGTCGGCGACGGGGGTGGCACGAAGCGCCGATCGAGCACCCGCGCCGTCAGCCTGCCCTTGGCGACCTCGTCGACCTCGCAGTGCGCCAGCTCGCCGGCGCCGTCGCTGAGCTGTAGCGACTCACCTGGCCGGATGCGGCGCACGTTGGCGGCGTGGAAACCCTCGTCACCGTCGACGACCGCGCGCTCACCCACTTCAGGCAGGGCGTCGACATAGAACAGCGCGTAGGTCACGGCGTATTGGCCCGAGATTGCACTGAAGGTCGTCGATTGCGGTCCGGCACAGCCCCGAGTGCAATCTTCGGCATAGGTACTGCCCGTTCTAGCGGCCGCTGAACGTCTCACGCAGCCGACTGAACAAGCCGCCACCGGTGGCCGTCGCCTGCGTGGAGCGCACCTCGGCGACGTCGCGGGTCCGCTTCTCCTTGAGCTTCCGCAGCAGTTCGACGTCGTCGTTGTCCAGCCGCGACGGCACCACGACGTCGATGTGCGCGTGCAGATCGCCGCGCACTCCCGAGCGCAGATGCGGCATGCCGTGCCCACGCAGCGAAACCACCGAACCCGGCTGGGTGCCCGACGGGATGCTGACCTCGGTGGGTCCGTCGAGGATCGCGTCGACGGTGACCGTGGTGCCCAGCGCCGCGTCGACCATCGGCACCGAGATCGTGCAGTGCAGATCATCGCCGTCGCGCAGGAATGTCGGATGCGGCTGCTCGTGCACCTCGACGTACAAGTCGCCTGCCGGCCCGCCGCCGGGGCCGACCTCGCCCTGAGCCGCCAATCGCACCCGCATCCCGTCGCCGACACCGGCCGGGATCTTCACGCTGATCTCCCGGCGGGCGCGCACACGGCCGTCGCCGCCGCAGCGGTGGCACGGATCCGGAATGACCTCGCCGACGCCGCCGCACACCGGGCACGGACGCGACGTCATGACCTGGCCCAGCAGAGAACGCTGCACGGTCTGGATCTCGCCGCGGCCGCCGCAGGTGTCGCAGGTGACCGGGCTGGATTTGCCGTGGGTGCCCTTGCCGTGACAGAGGTCGCACAGCACCGCGGTGTCGACGGTCACCTGCTTGGTCACGCCGGTCGCGCACTCCTCGAGGTCCAGCCGCATCCGCAGCAGCGAATCCGAACCCGGGCGTACCCGGCCGACCGGACCACGCGAGGTGGCGCCCCCGCCGAAGAACGCCTCGAACACGTCGCCGAGACCGCCGAAGCCGGCGAACCCGTTGCCGCCGGCGGCACCCGCCGTTGCCAGCGGGTCGCCGCCGAGGTCGACGATGCGGCGCTTCTCCGGATCGCTGAGCACCTCATAGGCGACGCTGATCTCCTTGAACCGCGCCTGCGCCTCTTCGTCCGGGTTGATGTCGGGATGCAGTTCACGCGCCAGCTTGCGATAGGCGCGCTTGATCTCTGCATCCGACGCACCCTTGCTCACTCCGAGCAGCCCGTAATAGTCGCGTGCCACGCTGACCTTGCCTGTCTTCCTGGTTAACCGTGCCGGCCGCTACCGGCTGCCTAAGACTTCCCCGATATAGAGAGCAACCGCAGCGACATTAGCGATAGTTCCCGGATAGTCCATTCGGGTGGGGCCCAACACCCCCATGCCGCCGTACACCTTGCCCGAACTACCGTAAGCCGTGGTGACCACCGAGGTACCCGCCATCTCCTCGGCCTCGGTTTCGTGGCCGATGCGCACGGTCACCTTGCCGGCCTCCTGCTGCGCCGCCAGCAACCGCAGCACCACCACCTGCTCCTCGAGCGCCTCGAGCACCGACCGCAGCGAGCCGCCGAAGTCGGCGGTGTTGCGGGTGAGGTTGGCGGTGCCGCCCAGCAGCAACCGCTCCTCGCTGTGCTCGACGAGGGTCTCGACCAGCACGGTCGCCGAGCGCCCGACCGCGTCGGCGAGCCCGCCTCGCCCGTTGAGCTGCGACGCCAGATCCGACACCGCTATCGACGCGGCGGCCAGCGGCTTGCCCTCGAGCGCCTGCCCGAGCAGGTCGCGCAGCTTGACCACATCATGCTCGTCGAGTGCGTCCCCGAGTTCGACGATCCGCTGGTCCACCCGGCCGCTGTCGGTGATCACCACCAGCAGCAGCTTGGCCGGGGTGAGCGCAACCACCTCCAGATGCCGGACCGACGACGTCGACAGCGTCGGATACTGAACGATCGCGACCTGGCGCGTGAGTTGGGCGAGCAGGCGCACCGCGCGGCGTAGCACGTCGTCGAGGTCCACACCGGATTCGAGAAATGCCAGGATCGCGCGGCGTTCCGGCGACGACAGCGGCTTGACCTCGTCGATCCGGTCGACGAATTCGCGATAGCCCTTCTCGGTAGGAACCCGGCCGGAGCTGGTGTGGGGCTGGGTGATGTAGCCCTCGGCTTCCAGCACCGCCATGTCGTTGCGCACGGTCGCACTCGACACACCGAGGTTGTGCCGCTCGACGAGTGTCTTCGATCCGATCGGCTCCTTGGTGGCCACGAAGTCGGCGACGATCGCGCGCAGCACCTCGAACCGGCGGTCGTCGGCGCTACCCATGTCTGATCACCTACCCCTCGAGTCACGTCAGCACCCATTTTAAGGGCACCAACAGCGCAGACAGCGCCCGAGCACTGTTCGTATCGCGCGCGGGCCAATTGCATTAGCCTTTACACCTGATGCCGGCGTGACGCCGCAGCCCGGGGGTACGACGCGAAGGACGTTCGCCGGATGATTTTCAAGGGAGTCAGAGAGGGCAGGCCGTATCCCGACCACGGCTTGTCACATCGCCAGTGGGCGCAGATTCCGCCGCGGCAGATCCGCCTCGACGAACTGGTCACCACCACCACGGTGCTCGCGTTGGACCGGTTGCTTTCGGAGGATTCGACGTTCTACGGCGACCTCTTCCCGCACGCGGTGCGATGGAAGGGCATCTGCTATCTGGAGGACGGGTTGCACCGGGCGGTGCGCGCCGCGCTGCGCAACCGCACGGTGTTACATGCGCGCGTGTTCGACATGGATGTGCCGACACGAGCCGACGCGTGGGCCCAAGCGCAACGGGCTTAGCCGCGCCGTACCGCGGGCAGCGCGCTGTCGTCGCCGGCTGTGGTCGAGGCCAGGTCGGCGCCCAGGATGCGGTCGGACAACAACCCGAGGCACGACAGGTTCGGGAATCCGGGTCCCTGTGTGAGGCCGGACAGGCCCGGCAGGAACAGCTTCGGCGCCACGCCGGTGACGGCGAGATCGTCGCCGATGGACTCCTGCAACGCATCCGGAGTCAACGGTGCGCCGATGCCCAGTTCCAGCAGATCCAACGCGTCCTGGCCGAGCAGCGGCACAAACCACATGGCGTCGGCGCCCGAGCCGTCGATGACCAGATCGAAACCGTGGACAGTCTCCAGCGACTCCCCGCCCGCAGTGGTGCTCAGCGTCAACCGGATTCGGCTGTCGCGCGCGACCGCGTGCGCGACCCGGCCGCGCAGGTGGCGTATCCGGTCGTCGGCGAGCAGCGCCTCCTGCACCCGCGCGGAGAACACCCCGCGGTCGGTGCGCATCAACGCGTCGCGCCGCTCCCCCATCGTGAGACTGGTCCAGCCGGTGGGATCGGAGAACAGCGTGTTCTCGAAGAACCCCTCACCGCGGGTGAACAAAGTCACCTGGGGTGAGATCACTGTGATCGTCGAAACCCGGTGGCGGAAAAGCTCATTGAGGATCGACGCGGCGGTCTCGCCACCGCCGATGACGGCTACCCGTTCGGCGCGGATCACCTCGTGTTGCGCGGCGCGATGCCAGAACTGCGCGATCGACAGCACCCGCGGATTGCCGGGCAGGATCGAACGCTCGGGCTGCCCGGGTCCGGTGATCATCAGGCCGTCGGCCGTCACCGTGCGGTCCGGGGTGCGCAGTGCCCACCGCGGCCCGCCGGAATCGGTGTCGACCGAAATGGCCTGCACCTCACCGTTGATCACGGTCATCTCGATGTTGGCCGCGACCCAGCGCAGGTACTGGCTCCACCGGCGGTGGGTGGGTGCGGGCCTGCCGCGGTCGATCCACTCGGCGAACTGCCCGGTCGAGATCAGGTACTGCTGCCAGCTGTGCCGGGTCATGCGTTCGTCGAGTTCGGCGTTGCGGCGCGGCACCAGCGCCGAGCGGTACGGGAAGCCGACGTCCTTCTCGGGGCTGGTGCCCAGCCGGTGCTGGCCGTCGGTCCAGCCGCCGTCGGCCTGCCAGTTGGCGGCGACACCGGTCTTCTCGACCGCGACGACATCGGGCACGTCGAGGCCCATGTCGCGCAGTTCGGCGGCCTTGGCGGCCACGGCGACGGCTTTGGCGCCCGCGCCGACCACCGCGAGTGTGCGGCTCATGAGACGACCTCTCGTAGCGATTCCTGCCACATCGCCTGCAGCGTGGTGACGTCATCGGCGGTCAGGATGTCGGGCAGCGTGCGCCACTGGGTGCCCAGCACCGGTGCGTCGGTATCGCCGAGCACCGCCGCCAGCACGGTCAACTCGTGCCGAACCGCCAGCTGCGGCTCAGGAAGCGGCGACACCCCGGCGAGCAGCGCACGGTCCGGCCGAAGCGCGCCGCCGTCGATGCCGACGTGCACGCGGCCCAGGAAGTTCAGCAGCAGCTGCGGCTCCCGGTAGGCGGCCAGCCGTTCGGCGGTGTCCGGCCGCAGATAGCGCAGCAGCCCGTAATCGATGCCGTCGCCGGGTATCTGGCCTACGTCGCGCGCCGCGCGCACCCGCAGCGGATAGATCGCGGTGAGCAGCCCGACGGTGTCGGAGGTGTCGGCGCCGTCGACGACACCGTCCGCGCGGCCGTGGGTTTCCAGGGCCAGCAGCGGCGGCGGTGTCTCCTGCCCCCGGTGCAGCCGCCAGCGGGTGACGGTGCGCGCCGCGGCTTCGGCCAGCAGGTGCGGTGCGGGTTCGGACCCGTTGAGCAAGCGCAACGTCAGGTCGGTCTCGGTCATTGCCATCGAGACGACGACGTCGCCGACTCGATCGGTCTGCGGCCGCAGCCTGCGCGCACCGAGGGCGGGGTCCTCGCCGTCGAGCTGGGCGGCCCAGAAGTCGGCCGTGTCAAGCGCGTAGGCCCGCTCGCTGAGCAGCCGCGACCAGCGGCGGTAGCTGGTGTGTTCCGGTGTCGGCGCCGGTTCGCGACCGGACGCGACGGTGTGCCACGCCGCGTCGAGTTCGGCCAGCACGATCCGCCAGGACGCCGGGTCCATCGCCAGCACGTGGGCGGTCAGCAGCAGCACACCACCGCCGCTGGGCGGCCGCAGCCACACCGCGACGAACATCGAGCCTTGTTGCGGGTCAAGGTGTTCGACCGACCGTCGGGCGTGTTCGGCGACGGCGTCGGCCAGGGTTTGGGCGTCACCGTCGATCCGCACCTCGGTCAGCAGATCCTGCGCCGGGTGCTCGACGAACGTCATCGTCTGCCGGTCCAGCCGGCTGCGCAGAACTTCATGGCCGTCGACGACCGCGCGCAGCAACCGCTCGAGCTGCGTACCGGTGATGCCGTCGGGCAACGCGATGGCCTCGGTCTGCGCCAACCGTCGCGGATGGCCGTGCTCATAGAGCCAGTGCGCGTTGGGCAGCACGGGGACGGGGCCCTGCGCATCGTCGCCGTGGCGGGCGATCGCCGATTCGCTGTCGACGGCCGCGGCGAGCTCGCGCAGCGTCGCGCACTCGAGCATCAACCGCGCGCGTAACGGGATGCCGCGCCTGCGCGCCGCCTGCACCACCGACAGCGCCACGATGCTGTCCAGGCCGAGCGCGAGGAAGTCGGCGGCGACGTCGATGTCGCCGCTGTCGGTGCCGTTCAACACCTCGGCCAGCACGGCCGCGAGCGCCGCCTCCGTCTCGGTCTCCGGGGCAGCCGACGGCCCTTCGGCAACGGCGATTTCGGCGAGGGCGGCTTCGTCGACCTTGCCATGCGCCGTCAACGGCATCTGATCGACCACCACGATGGAGTGCGGAACCATGTAGCGCGGCAGGCGCTTTGAGACCAGCGTGCGCAGCTCCGCCACATCCGGCGCCGGCGCCGCAGCGACGAAGGCCACCAACTGAGGACCCCACCGCTGTTCGCGCACCGCCACGTGGGCGTGCCGCACCGCGGGATGGGTGTGCAGAACCGCCGAGATCTCGGCCGGTTCGACGCGGAAGCCGCGGATCTTCACCTGCGCATCCGAGCGGCCGAGGAACTCCAGCGCGGCGTCCGGTCGGCGGCGCACGACGTCCCCGGTGCGATACATCCGCTCGCCCGGCGCGAAGGGATCGGCGACGAACCGGGCCGCGGTCTCGCCGTGCCTGCCGAGGTAGCCAAGGGTCAGCTGACGACCCGCCAGATACAACTCGCCCGGCACTCCGTCGGGCACCGGGCGCAGCCACGAGTCCAGCACGTAGGCCCGGCTCGGCGACGTCGGGCGCCCGATGGTCGGCTCCTCGTGCTCGGCGATCGCGGCCACAACGGCTTCCACGGTGGTTTCGGTTGGGCCGTAACAGTTGTAGGCCGTCATCCCGGTCCGCGCGCACTCGTCACGGATCATGTTCCACGCCGGAATCCCGACGGCCTCGCCGCCCAGCGCCAGAACGCCGAGCGGCACCGTGGTCAGCAGTCCGACCGCGCGCAGCTGGGCGAACATCGACGGCGTGGTGTCGATCAGGTCGATCCCGTACCGGGCGATGGTCTCGACCAGCGCCTCGGCGTCCCGCTGGACGGCGTCGTCGACGATGTGCACCGCGTGCCCGTCGAGCAGGGCGGCCAGCGGCTGCCACGCCGCGTCGAAGGTGAACGACCAGGCGTGGGCGACCCGCAGCGGGTGCTGCAGCCGAGCAGCCGCCGGCCGCAGGACGTTTCGGGCGTGGTCATCGGCGTAGGCCAGCAGCGCCTGATGGGTGCCGACGACCCCTTTCGGTCGGCCGGTGGTGCCCGAGGTGAACACCATGTACGCGGCCTGGCCCGGCGCCGCAGGCACCGCGCGGAACTCCTCGACCGCTTCCGCCGCCGCGGCGAGCATCTCGTCGTCCACGACGACCGTCGCGCCACACTGGCCGAGGATGTCGGCGATCCGCTCCGCGGGCATACCGGGATCCAGCGGCACGATGACGCCACCGGCCTTCAAGACCGCGAACATCGCGATCACGTACTGCGGTCCGCGCGAAAGGCGTATCGCCACAGGCGTTTCGGTGGACACCCCGCGCTTCGCCAACGCGGCGGCCAGCCGGTCGGCCGACTCGTCGAGTTCCCGATAGGTGAGTTCGCCGCCGTCCCAACTCAGCGCCGGCGATCCGAGCCTGCTGCTCGCGATCTCGGTGAACGCGGTATGCACGCCGAGGTGCGAAGGGGCGGGCGCCAGCCCGGCCGCAGCGGTCTCGGCCTCACCGTCGAGCAGGACACTGACGTCGCGCAACGGGTTGTCCCAGTGGATGATCAGTCGTTGGGCGGTGGTGAGCACGCGGCGCCCGAGCGATTCCGGGCTCATCTGGCCGAGCGCACCGTCGATCACCTCGACCAGCACGGTGAGCTCGTCGTCGATCATGTGCGCGGCGATCGTGATCGGGAAGTGCGACACGCTCTCCAGCGCGGCCGGACGGAACGTGGCGCCGTTGGCGACGAAGTCGCCGCCGCCGACCAGACCGCCGGGCGGGAAGTTCTCGTAGACCAGCAGGGTGTCGAACATCTCGCCGATGCCACCCAGCGAACGCAGTTCGTTGTGGGGCAGATAGCTGTGGTCGCGCAGCTTGGCCGCTTCCCGTTGCAGGGCAACGCATTGCGCACCGACAGGGGCCACCGGGTCAAGCCGGACCCGCAACGGCACGGTGTTGATGAACAGCCCGACCATGGTCTCGACGCCGGCGAGCTCGCCGGGGCGCCCAGACACAGTTACTCCGAACACCACGTCGGAGCGGTCGGTGAACGCGGACAACATTGCAGCCCAGGCCATTTGGACCAGGGTGTTGACCGTGACGCCGCGCGACCTCGCGGCTTCGGCCAGGCCCAGCGAGGCGGCGCGATCCAGGTTGATCTCGGTGCGGCGCGGTTCCCCGGCGGGCGGCTCGCCGGAGGCCAGCGCCGGCGTGACGAGTGTCGGCCCCCCGAGGTCGGCGAGGTGTTCGCGCCACAGGTTGCGGCTGCTCTCCTGATCCCGGTGTGCGAGCCAGCCGATGTAGTCGCGGTACGGCCGCGGCGGCGGCGGTAAAACGGCGGGGTCACCGGCCGAGCGGTACAACGAGATCAGCTCACCGACGAACAACGGCAGCGACCAGCCGTCGATGATGATGTGGTGGGCGACGACGATAAAACGCCAACGCGGCCCGGGTGTTTGGATCAGCACGAACCGGATCGCCGGGCCGCGTTCGAGGTTGAACGGCCGGCGGCGTTCGTCGGCTTCGAGCGCGTCGACCTCGTCGGTCGCCGCGGTGATGTGCCGCCACGGCACGTCGACGCGGGCGGGCACCACCTGAACCGGTTTGCTCTGCGCGCGTAGGAAACTGGCGCGTAGGTTGGGGTGACGGGCCAGCATCGCCGCCGCACACTCGCGAAGCAGGGCGGTGTCGAGGTCGCCGGTGACTTCGGCGACCATCGCGATGACGTACGGGTCTTCGCCACCGTCCTCACCGGTGCTCAACTGCGCCAGTGAGAACAACCCCTGCTGCAGCGGGCTGAGCGCCATCACGTCCTCGATGGCGACCTTCGGTTCGGTCTTGGGTCGGGTTGAAGTCACGGGGCACCGTCTTGCGATGCCGACCACATCGACGTGACCGCCGCCAACTCGTCCGCCGACAGCCCGGAGGCAGCCATCGGCTCGTGGTGGGTGTCGGGTGTATCGGTTCCCGAGCCGGCCTCGTCGACCACACTCGCGAGCTCGTGAAGTGTGGAGTGCTCGAACACCATTCGCGCCGTGACCGCCAAACCGCTGTCCCGCGCCCTGGCCGCCAGCTGCACCGCGAGAATTGAATCGCCACCCAACTGGAAGAAGTTGTCGGTGCGGTTGACCTCGGGCACGTCGATGACCTCGGCCAGGAGTGCGGCGAGCGCCCGTTCGGTTTCGGTGCGCGCCGGTTCGGCCGGACCCGCCGGTGTCGTCGGGCGACGCGCGTCGGCGGCCTCGACGAACTCCAGCTGACCGTCGGCCGTCCACCGCCCCCGCCTGCCGGTGGCGCGCAGTTCGGCGCCCGTCTCGTCGACGACATGCTCGTAGACGTCGCCCACCACGCCGATCGCGACCGGGTCGCGCCAGCCATCGAGCACGCTGGCCGATGCCGACGCGCTGAACCGCTGCACCACGCGGCGCTCCTCGCGGTCGGCGACCTGCACGTCGCGCACTCGTTGGCCGGGATCGTCGGCGAACGCGGTCAGCACGCGCGACAACCACCCGACGAACCGTTCGGCGGTGCTGCGCCGGTACAGGTCGGTCCGGTAGATGACGTGTCCGCGGTAGCCGTCCTCGCCGCCGAAGAAGTTGACCGACAGGTCGGCGTGCGCGACGTCGAAGGGCGGCTCGAGCGCGGTGAACGTGGTGTCGCCGTCCGGCCCCGATTCGATGACCTGGTCGGCGGGCAGGGCATCGCGCACATGCACGACGACCCCGAACAGCGGGTTACGCGACAGCGACCGCGCCGGCCGCACCGCGTCGACCACCTGGTCGAACGGTAGGTCCTGATGGGCGTAAGCCTCCAGCGCCGTGTCGCGGGCCCGGCGCAGCACCTCACGCAACGTCGGGTTGTCGGTCAGGTCGTTGCGCAGCACCACGATGTTGATGAAGAACCCGACGAGCTGGTCGAGTTCGGTTTCGGTGCGGCCGGCGACCGGTGTGCCCAGCGGAATGTCCGGGCGCTCACCGGCTTTGTGCAACGCGACGGCCACCGCCGCCTGCAGCAGCATGAATTCCGTGACCCCGACTTCGGAGCTCAGTTCGGCGAACTTCGCCCGGGTGGCGGCGTCGATGTCGAACGGGACGGCGTCGCCTTCCCCGCTCAACACCGGCGGACGCGGGAAGTCCGGCGCCAGACCCGGATCCTCGTGCAGGCCGGCCAATTGCCTGCGCCAGTAGTCACGCTCTGCCACGACGGGGCCGTCGGTCTGGCCGAGCAGCGCGGCTTGCCACGCCGCGTAGTCGGCGTACTGGACCTGTAGCGGCGCGAACCCGGGAGCGTGGCCGGCGCGCCTGGCCCGGTATGCCGTCAGCAGGTCGGTGAACAACACCATCGCCGACCAGTGATCGGCGGCGATGTGGTGCACCACCAGCGAGACCACGTGCGCATCCGGCGTCGCCAGCACCGCGGCCCGCACCGGCGGGTCACTTTCGAGGTCGAAGACGTGCCTGCGCTCGGCGTGCAGTTCGGTGTCCAGCCAGGCGTCGTCGTCGCCCCGGGCGCGGCGCACCGCGACCTCGAGCCCGTCGTTGACGATCTGGTATGGGGCACCGTCGATTTCGCGGTAGGTGGTCCGTAGTACCTCGTGCCGGGCCACCACGTCGCGCACCGCCTGCACGAACGAGTCGCTGTCACACGGCCCGCTGATGCGCGCGGCGAACGGGATGTTGTTGACCGGGCTGGGACCGTCGATGCGGTACTGGAACCACATCCGCAACTGCGAGGCCGACATGAGCAGCGGCCCGTCGTGCGGAACGGGAACCAGTCGGGGCCGGGTGGCCGCGGTGGCCTGCGAGGACAGGGCCGAGTCGATCCGCTGCGCCAGCGCGGCCACGGTGCCGAGTTCGAAGACTTCGCGCACCCCGATGTCGACGTTGAACGCGGCCCGCACTGCGGCAACGAGTTTCGTGGCCAGCAGCGAATGCCCACCGAGATCGAAGAATGAGTCGTCGGCGCCGACCTGGTCGCGTTCGAGCAGTTCGGCGAACAGGTCGGCGAGCCGGCGCTCGGTTCCCTCGACGGGCTCGCGGTAGGCCGCACCCGAGTCGATGTCGGGATCGGGCAACGCCGCGCGGTCGATCTTGCCGTGCGCGGTGATCGGAATCTCGTCGACGACGACGTACGCCGCCGGCGTCATGTACTCCGGCAGCGCGGCCGCGACGCGGTTGCGGATGCGCTCGACGTTCACGTCCTCGACGGCTTCGGCCGGGGTCACGTATCCGACGAGGCTCTTGCCGACACCGGGCAGGTCGCTGACCACCACCACCGCCTGACCGACGCTGGGGTCGACGGAGATCGCGGCCGCCACCTCACCGAGTTCGATGCGGAAGCCCCGGATCTTGACCTGCTCGTCGGCGCGGCCGACGAACTCGACGTCGCCGTCGGCATTGCGGCGGGCCAGATCACCCGACCGGTACAGCCGGCCACCGGAATTGAACGGGTCGGCGACGAACCGCTCGGCGGTCAGCCCCGCCCGACGGTGATAGCCGTGGGCGACATGCGTTCCGCCGATGTAGATTTCGCCGATCACCCCGACGGGAACGGGCCGCAGTGCGTCGTCGAGCAGGTGGATCTGGGTGTTGATCTTGGGCCTGCCGATCGGCACGATCCGGGTGCCCTGCTTGCCCTCGACCTTGTAGCGGCTCGCGTTGATCACCGTTTCGGTCGGCCCGTAGAAGTTGTGCAGCAGCGCATCGAAGGTCGCATGGAACTTGTCGGCCAGCTCGCCGGGCAGCGCTTCGCCGCCGATGGGCACCCGCTGCAGCGTGCGCCACTGGTTGACGCCGGGCAGCGACAGAAACAACCCGAGCAGCGAGGGCACGAAGTGCATCGAGGTGATGCCTTCGTCGTGCAGCAACTCGGTGAGGTAGCCGACGTCGCGAAGGCCGTCCGGCCGGGGAATCACGAGTCGGCCGCCGCAGGCGAGCATGCCGAAGATCTCGGCGATCGAGACGTCGAAACTCGGCGATGCGACCTGCAGGAGCCGCTCTCTGTCGTCGATCCCGTAGTCGCCCTTGAACCAGACGAAGTACTCGGCGACCGGCCGGTGCGGGACCGGGACACCCTTGGGCAGACCGGTCGAACCCGAGGTGTAGATGAGGTACGCGGTGTTGTCCGGATCCAGCCTGCGAACCCGGTCGGCGTCGGTGGGGTCGGTGGAGCGGTGGCCGTCGAGGCCGGTGATCGGTTCGCGGATAATCAGTTTCGGGTCGGAGTCGGACAGGATGAACGTCAGCCGGTCCTCGGGGTAGGTCGGGTCGACCGGCTGGTACACCGCGCCCGCCTTGATCACCCCGAGCGCGGTGATCACCAGTTCCGGCGAGCGGTCCAGCAGCACCGCCACGCGGTCCTCGGTGCCGATGCCCTGCTCGATCAGCCAGTGCGCCACCCGGTTCGCCGACTCGTTGAGCTCGCGGTAGGTGTAGTGGCGTCCCTCGTAGACGACGGCGACCGCGTCGGGTGTGCGCGCCACCTGGGCTTCGACGAGCGCCGTCATCGTCGAGGAGGCGGTGACGAACTCCTCGCCGGCCGCCACCCGGTTCAGCCATTCGGTGTCGGCGGCGCCCATCACCTCGAGCTCGGCGATGGGGCGATCGGGGCGTTGCAGCGCATCGTCGAGCAGCACCGCGTAGTGCTCGAGAAGCTGGCGGACCAGTGCCGCGTCGAGGATCTCGACGAGATATTCGGCCTCCACGACGACCCGCGCCTCGGGGGCGTCGAACTCCACCATGAATCCCAACGGCAGCTGAGTCAGATGGCTACGTAATTCCGCTCGGCTGCAGGTGATTCCGGGCGGGTTGAAGCCTTCGCCGTCAGCGCCGCGGGCGCCGAACGTCACCCGGGTCATCCGTTCGACGCCGTGCCGACGATCCGGGTTCAGTTCGCGCACCACCCGGTCCAGGTTGACGCGTTGATGCGCGAACGCGCCGACCGCGGTGTCACGCGCGTGCGCGACGACGTCGCGGAAGCTCTGCCGGGCGGCGGGTCGCAGCCGCAGGGCGACCGTGTTGCCGTAGTAGCCGATCACGTCCTCGACCTCGGCGCTGCGGTTCAGCACGGGCGTGGCGACCAGGAAGTCCTCGGCGTGGGTGTAGCGCCGCATCAGCACCCCGAAGGCCGCCAGCAGCACCATGTACGGCGTCGCGCCCGACTCCTTCGCCAGCGCCGCGACCCGGTCGACCGTTGCGTCCGGCAGTTGCAGGGTGAGGCGCTGAGACCGCCAATTCGTCGGTACCGCAGAACCGTTCGGGCCCGGCAGTTCCAGCGGCTCGGGCGGATCGGCCAGCACCGTGCGCCAGTAGTCGAGGTCTTCGTCGACCGAACCGAGCGTGTGCGCCGGCGGGTTGACGGCAGGTGCGAGCGGTGCACCGGTGTATGCCCGGGTGAGGTCGCCGAAGAACACCTGCCAGCAGCCGTCGTCCCAGGCGATGTGGTGCGCGACCAACAGCAGGACGTGCTCGTCGGCGGCGGTGCGCACGGCAGTGAGCCGCAGCGGCGATTCGGTGGCGAGGTCGAAGGATGCGCCGAACTCGCGCTGGGCCAGCACTTCCAGTCGGAGTCGGCGCGCGTGCTCGGAGAGGTCGGTCAGATCGTGCACCGCCCAGCCGGGCCTCAGCTCGTCATGCACGGTCGGTTGCGGTTCACCGTCGTCGTCGGCCTGATAGGTGGTGCGCAACACCGCATGCCGCGCGGCGACGGCGTTGACGGCGTCGTGCAGTCGGGCGACGTCGAGCTCACCGGTGATCCGGTAGGAGAGGCAGATGTTGAGGATCGCGCCGGTCGGATCTGCCGTCTGGACGAACCACATGCGACGCTGCCCGTCGGACAGCCCGCCCGCCTCAGCGGTCGATTGGTTCTCCGTGCGCAGTCCCCGCTCGGCCAACTTGCGGCGCAGCAACTCCAGCCGGCGGTCCTCGACCCGCTCGCGGGTATCGACCGTGTCAGTCACGCGTTGTCCACCTTCTCTGATCGTTCTGTGCTGTTGAGGTCGGCGACGAGCTCGCCGCCTGTGATGCCGCCGAGCAGGGTGGCCAGCGGCACCTTCCGGCCGCTCGTCCGCAGCAGCCGCTTGCGTAGGTCTAGGGCCAGTAGCGAGTCGACGCCCATGTCGAGCAGGGACATGTCGAGGTCGATCGAGGCCGGCTCGAGGTTGAGCACCGCGGCGAGCTCGGTCCGCACGCGCGCAGCGGTGTCGACGTCGGCTTCGCTTGTGGCCGGCCGGGTTTCGATGGTATCCGCGCTTCGGCTCTCCAGGAACATTCGCAGCCGGCCCTGGTCGGCGCTCAGCAACAGCGGGTCCTCGCCGTGATCACGCAGGGTGGCTTCGACCGCCGCGTCGGGCGTCATCGGCAGCAGGCCGGACCGTTCGATCCTGGTCACCTCCCCGGCGCCGGCGATCCCAATGCCGCGCCACAGCCCGTACCTGGCGGCCAGGCAGTGCTGGCCCTTGGCACGCAGCTGGCCGGCCATCACGTCGAGCATCCGGTTGGCGGCCGAATACGCGGCGTGCCCGCGCCCGCCCCACACGCCGGACACCGACGAGCACAGCAGGATTCGCGCGTCCGGGCGCATCGGCCACAGCTCCGTCATCCGGGCCAGGCCGCCGATCTTGGCCGCCGAGGTTTCGGCGAACGCGGCGGGCGTGAGCGCGTCGCGGTCCGTGAAGGCCGCCGCGCCCGCGGCGTGGATAAGCAGTGAGGCGCCGTCGCCGCCGAACTGCCCGGCCGCCGCTGCGATCTGCTCGGCGGAGGTGACGTCGCAGCGCGGCGCTACCACGTCGACCTGCGCTGCCGCCAGTTCGGCGACGACCGCGGCGTCGACGCCGCTGCGGCTGAGCAACACGATGCGACGGGCGCCGTGGGCGGCCAGATACCGGGCGAAGTGAAGTCCGACCGCACCGTTACCACCGGTGATCACGACGTCGGCGAGCGAGTTCCCATCCAGCTGCCAGGACGGCGCTGGTTCGACCGATTCGGCCACGGTCCGTACGAAAACCTCTGGGCCCGAGCCGTCGTCGCGTATGGCGGTTTCGTCGGCGCCGCCCAGCAGCGCGCCCGCCGCGGCGGCCGCCACGACATCGTCGGGTTCCCACGACGGCAGGTCGAGATGCCGGAACGACTGCTCGGGACGTTCGAAGCCGATACTGCGGTGCATCGCCGCCAGCGCGGCCTGCGCGGGCAACGCCGCGGGCTCGCCCGGCCGGACGTGCTCACCGCCGACGGTGACCAGACACACCGCCCGAGTCTCGGGGCCGGCGGCGTCGACGTAGTCGAGCAAGCCTGCGCCGATCAATCCGGAGATCTCCTGGGCGCCGCGTTCGGCGTCGGGATGGTCCAGCTCGGGGGCCACCGCGACGACGAGGTCGGCGGTGCGGGCCTCGACGAGTTCGGATCCGCTGCGGCGCAGCGCTGTCCGCAGCCGATCACCGAGTGAACCGCCGGGTCCGGTGAGCTCGACGACCGCGACGCGCCGCGCCACCGTTGCCGATGGCGTGGTGCGGTCCCATTTCTCGCGGGCGACGGTGACGCCGTAGACCGGTGCCAATGGCTTCGGTTCGGCCCACAACCGCGCGGTCCGCATGGGCGCGTTGGGAAAGCCGCGCAACGGTGGCTGCGAGCTGACGTCGACGAGGTCGGCCCACCGGTAGCCGGGATTCGCCACCGCGACGGCGGAAATGTTGGCCGACAACGTTTCCATGGGCAACATGTCGCGGTGACCCGACCCGACGACGAGCGGCTCGTCGGTCTGATCGGCCAGCAGGTCACCCAATGCGAACAGCAGGGCCGGATGCGCCGACATCTCGATGAACGCTTCCGCGCCGCGGTGCCTCGCGGCTGCGACGGCGCGGTCGAACCGCACCGTGTTGCGGAGGTTGTCGTACCAGTAGTCGGTGAAGCCGGTGCCTTCGGGCACCACATCCGCGGTCGTCGAGCCAATGAAATGTATTGGAGCAGAAGTAAATTCGGCATCGGGGAGCATCGCGCGCAGATCGTCTCGCACCCGTTCCAGCGCGCTGGTGTGGCCGGGATAGTTCACGTCGAGCTCGCGGGCGAACAGGCCCTGCTCTGTCGCGGCGGCCACGAGCGCGGCGACGGCGGCGCGCTGCCCGGACACCGCCACCGAAGCGCCGGCGTTGACCGCGGACACCTCGAGCCAACCGGGGATCGTGGACATCAGCCGTTCGGCGTCGGGAAGCGAAACCCCCAGCGCCGCCATGCGGTAGTCGCCGGACAGGCGGTCCACCGCCTTGGCGCGCGCGATGACCACACCGGCGGCGGCGGGCAGCGCCATGCTTCCGGCGATGTACGCGGCGGCGACCTCGCCGAGGCTGTGCCCGATGACGACGTCGGGCTGGATTCCGCATGACCGCCAGATGTGGGCCAGGCCGACGGCGTGGGTGAACTGCGCGGCCTGGACCTGCGCCTGTGACCACTGTCCGCCAGTGGACTCCGCGGTCAGGTACGGCAGCGGCGACGACTCGCCCGCGGCGACGAATGCCTCGGCGCAGCGGTCCACGTGCGCCCGGTACACGGCGGACTGCCGGTATGCCTGCGCGCCCATGGACGGCCACTGGTTGCCTTGTCCAGGAAACACGAAAGCTACCCGGGCGGTGCGTGTTTCCGATGAGCGGACGACGAGCGGGTGATCGGTTCCCGCTATTACGGCGCGCAGCCCGTCGGCTAGTTCGGCGGTGTCGGTGGCGCGCACGACCGCACGGTGTCTGCGCAGCCGGCGGGTGCGCAGCAGTGCCGCGGCGACCGCCCGCACATCCGGGTCGCGGTCGAGGTAACGCAGTATCGCCTCGGCGTCGGCGGCAACGAGTTCCTCGGCGTGCGAGCTCAACACGACCGGGATCCGGCCGTCGGGCAGACCGGTGGACGTCATCATGCCGCCTCGGATTCGGTCGCAGGCATCGACACCACCACGTGGGCGTTGGTGCCGCTCATACCGAATGCGGTCACCGCCGCGAGACGTCTGCCGTCGACCGCCGGCCAGGGCGTCAGCTCGGTGGCCAGCCGCAGACCTTGGCTGTCCCAGTCGATTTCGCGGCTGGCTTCGTTGCTGTGCAAGGTGGCCGGGATCGTTCCGTGCTCGGCGGCGATCAGCACCTTGGCCAGGCCGAGTCCGCCCGCCGCGGCCTGCGAGTGGCCGAGGTTCGACTTGACCGAGCCGAGCAGGCCGCCTTCGCCGGGTGCGGTGGCGCCGTAGGTCTGGGCGAGCGATATCAGCTCGGTGCGGTCCCCGAGTCGGGTGCCGGTGCCGTGGCCCTCGATCATCCCGATGTCTTCGGGCCGCACCCCGCTGTACTCCAGCGCGCGCTGAAACAACCGCGCCTGTGCCTGCCCGCTCGGTGCGGTGAGGCCGACGGAGCGGCCGTCCTGGTTCAGGCAGGTGGCCCGCAACTCGGCGAGTATCCGACGACCGTCGCTCACGGCTCTCGATCGGCGCTGCAGCACGAACATCGCTGCGCCCTCGGCCCATACGGTGCCGCTGGCCTGCGCGCTGTACGGCCGGCAGTGTCCGTCGTCGGAAAGCGCGTGTTGTTTGGAGAACTCGACGAAGAAGCCGGGCGAGCCCATCACGCAGACGCCACCGGCCAGCGCGAGGTCGCAGTCCCCCGATCGCAGTGACTGCGTCGCGGTGTGGATCGCGGTCAGTGTCGACGAACACGAGGTGTCGATGGTCAGCGCGGGCCCGGCGAGTCCGAGCGTGTAGGCGATCCGCCCGGAGATCACTCCCAGTGCGGTTCCCGACATCAGATGTCCGGTGAGATTGGAGAACTCGGCGAGGTCGGGACCGTACCCCATCGTCGAGGCGCCCACATAGCAGCCGGTGTCGTGGCCCGCGAGGTCGTCGGGGTTGATGCCGCTGTTCTCCAGCGCTCGCCACGCCACCCGCAGCGCGACCCGCTGCTGCGGGTCCATCGCGACCGCTTCCCGCGGCGAGATTCCGAAGAATTCGGGGTCGAAAACCGCAGCACCAGAGAGGAAGCCGCCGAGGTCGTGGATGCATTTGAACCCGTCGCGCTGCGATCCGTCGAGCACGTCGCGCACCGACCACCCGCGGTCCCGCGGGAACGGGCACAGACCTTCGCGCTGTGCGACCAGCAGGTCCCAGTAGGCGTCGGCGGTGTCGACATCTCCCGGCGCCTCGATCGCCATCCCCACGATGACGATCGGATCATCGACAGCGTGATCCGGCCCGCTAACCGGCATTGACCAACTCCGCAACCGCGTCGATGTGGTCGTTGATGTAGAAGTGCCCACCGTCGAACAGCGACAGTGTGAACGCGCCTTGGGTATGAGTTTCCCAGCCCCGCAACATGTCCTGGCTGATCCGGTGGTCGGCGCTGCCACCGAGGGTGTGGATGTCGGCGGCGAGGCGGGCGTCCGGCTCGCAGGCGTAGCGGTTGAACGCCAGATAGTCCGCCCGCACCGCTCGGACGAGCAACTCGATGAACTCCTCATCCTCGACCAGCCGCGGGTCCGTACCGCCGAGATCGACCATGTTGGCGACGATTTCCGCCTCGGCGGTGGGCAACCGCGGTGAACCGGCGATCGTGGAAGGTGCCTGGCTCGCCGAAACCCACAGCTGCCGAACGGAAACCCCGTGACGCTCGGCGACCCGGCCGAATTCGAACGCGATCACCGCGCCCATGCAGTGCCCGAACAGTCGCAGCGGGCCGAGCCGGGACCAGTCGCCCGCGGCGAACAGATCGGCGGCCAGCGCCTCCACGGTGTCCGGGGCGGGATGGGCCAACCGATCCGCACGCTGCGGGTACTGGACGACGTACGCGTCGTCACCACCGCCGGCCAACGCCGACGCGAACGACCGGTAGGCCGCCGCCGCGCCACCCGCGTGGGGGAAGATCACGGTCGCGCCGCCGGCGGTCTTCCCGGCCGAGCGTTTGATCCAGGGCGCGAAGGTCAGTTGGCTCTGTTCGATCATCGTGTCGGGGTCGCGTCGATGGGTCGGCGAGAAGTCCGGGGCCGAGCCTGCGCATCTGCGAGAAATACCCCCATGAGCTCCTCCGTTGATTTAGCGCAGGCTGTCCTAAGTCGGAAGTGAGGTTACCCTATCCTTCTCGGCGCGCAGACGCCTACGTGCGGTACCGAACACGTGATTTCGCCCAGCTAGTCGCTTGCGGCCATCACCCAGCCCGTCGCGGCCACGCGCTGGCTCCAGAACTGCGCGTACCGGCCGCCGCG
This sequence comes from Mycobacterium sp. IS-1556, assembly GCF_001499985.1. Taxonomy (NCBI): domain Bacteria; kingdom Bacillati; phylum Actinomycetota; class Actinomycetes; order Mycobacteriales; family Mycobacteriaceae; genus Mycobacterium; species Mycobacterium sp. IS-1556. The sequence continues at coordinate 125,374 of NZ_LQIM01000002.1, read as the reverse complement.
CTGCATCAGCTCGGTATGGGTGCCCTGCTCCTCGACCGCTCCGGTCGCGGAGAGCACCACGATGTTGTCGGCCGCGGTGACCGTGGACAGCTTGTGCGCGATCACGATGACCGTGCTGCGCTGGGCGAGGGTCCGGATGGATTCGGCGACGTGGTGCTCGTTCTCCGGGTCGAGCGCGCTGGTCGCCTCGTCGAACAGCACGATCGGCGCGTTCTTGACCAGCGCCCGTGCAATCGACACGCGCTGACGCTCACCGCCCGACAGCGCCGAGCCGCCCTCGCCGACGCGGGTGTGCCAACCGTCAGGCAGCCGTTCGACGACGGAAAGCAGGCCGGCGGTGCGGGCCGCCTCGACGATGTCCTCGTCGCTGGCGTCCGACCGCCCGATGCGGATGTTCTCCCACAACGTGTCGTCGAACAGGTACACGTCCTGGAACACCAGTGACAGTTGGGCCATCAAGTCCGCGGTGAGCTGGTCGCGCACGTCGTGGCCGCCGACCCGGACCACGCCGGAGTCGACGTCGTAGAAGCGGGCGATCAGCTTGGTGATCGTCGACTTGCCCGATCCGGACGGACCGACCAGCGCGGTCATGGTGCCCGGCTCGGCGGCGAAGCTCACGTCCGACAGCACCGTGCGGTCCGAGTACCCGAACGTGACGCGGTCGAGTTCGACCCGGCCCGGCACCGTGGCGGGGTTTGCCGTGGCCGGCTCAGAGAGCGACGCGGTGTCGAGGATCGACGTGATGCGCTGCAACTCTGCGCTCGCCAACCTCATCGCCGACCCGAGTTCGGCCAGCTGTGACAGCGGCGAGGCGAACCGGGCCGCGAGCCCAAGGATGGCCACCAGCGTGATCGGGTTGATGTCGCCGCGCACCGCGAGCCACGCCCCCGCCGCGATCAGCACCGAGAACACCGCCTGCACGGCGACGCCGTTCAACATCAACCCGGCCACCGACTGCCACAACGCGGCGCGCCCGGCCCGATGCTGCGCTTCCAGGGCGTCGCCGAGTGGCTTGTAGTCGGCGCCGGTGCGGCCGAACGCCCGCAGCACCGGCTGGTACCGCGCGAACTCGATCACGCGGTTATTGACGTCGGTCGCCGAATCGTGGGTGCGGACCTCCGCGGTCGCGATCAGCCGCGCGGCGAACCGCCCGCACAGCACCAGCAGCACACCGCCGACCAGGGCGACGAGCCCGATGCGCCAGTCGAAGAAGAACAGGCCGGCCACCACGGTGACCGCGCTGACCGTGTTCACCACCAGCGGGGTGACCAGGTTGCCACCGCTGGTGCCGACGAAAACCGTTCCCTTGACCGCGATCTGGGACACCCTGCCGACGGTCTCGCGGGTGAACCAACCGAGCGGAAGGGTGACCATGTGATCGCCGAGCCGGTGGTGCAGCAGGCGCATCGTGGTCAGCGCCATGCGGATCGCCAGCTTCGCTCCGATGTAGTTGAGCACCGATGCGACCAGCACCGTGACGGCCATCAGCGCCAACCATCGTGCGGTGGCGCCATAGTCGCCGTCGAACATCGACACCGTGACCGGCACCAGCAACAGCATCACGACGCCGTGCAGGATGCCGTAGACCGTCATCACCGCGAGGAAGCTGAACATCCGGCCCCGCTGCGGGCCGAGGATCTGCAGAAAGCCCCGGATCATCTGGCCACCTCCCATTCGCGGGCATGCCCCGCGGTGTACGACTGCCACATCCGCGAGTACTGCCCGCCGGCGGCAAGCAGATCGTCGTGTCGGCCCTGTTCGACGATGCGCCCACGGTCCAGCACGACGATGTTGTCCGCGGACACGATCGAGCCCAGCCGGTGCGCGATGACCAGCACGGTGCGCCCGACGATGAGCCGCGAAAGCGCTTCCTGGATCTGGGCTTCCGAATCCGGGTCGGCGAACGCGGTCGCCTCGTCGAGCACCAGGATCGGCGTGTCGGCCAGCAGTGCGCGCGCGATGCTGACGCGTTGGGCCTCGCCGCCGGAGAAGTGCGCGTCCTCGTCGACCACGGAGTCATAACCGTTGGGCAACTGCAGGATTCGGTCGTGAATGCGGGCCGCCTGCGCCGCGGCGACGACCTCTTCGTCGGTGGCGTCGGCCCGGCCGAGCCGGATGTTGTCGGCGACGCTGATGCCGAGAAGTTGCACGTCCTGCAGCACGAACCCGACGTGCCGGTACAACTCGACCGGGGCGATCTCGCGGACGTCGACGCCGCCGACGCGCACCGTGCCCGCGGTGACGTCGTGGAAGCGCGGCACCAGCGTCGCCAGCGTGGACTTGCCGCTGCCCGACGGTCCGACCAGCGCGGTGATCGTCCCGGCCGGCAGCGTGAGCGAGATGTCGTGCAGGACGGTGTTTCGACCGTCGTAGGAGAACTGCACGCCCTCGAATTGGATCGAGTTGTCCCGCGGCGTCTGCGGATCGCGGGCGACGGGCAGCACGGGCGTGTCGAGCAGGCGCTTGAGGCGACCCGCCGCGGCCGCCGCCTGCCTGCGGATGTGCGTCGAATAGCCGACGGTCAGCACGGCCGCCGGGATCGTCACCGCGACCAGCGTCGAACCCAGCACCTCGATCGGTGTCACCCAGCCGCTGCGGACGAACCAGTAGCCGCCGGCGAGATTGGCAAGCAGCAGCACGGGCGTATCGATGAAGATCGACGACACCGCCTTGACCCGCACCAGCGGTCCCACCCAGCCGGCGAAGCTGTCGTTGAACTCGTCGGCGGCGTCGGCGAAGCGCTTGTGCGCCTTACCCGCTTCGCCGAAGGTCTTGACCACCGACACGCCGGCGATGAACTCGACGATGGTGGCGCTGATCCGTTCGACTCCCCGGTCGAGGCGTTCCATCTGCACCCGGGAGTCACGGCCCAGCGCGACGTACACGCCGACGTAGAACGGCACGGTGGCCATCGCCAACAGGCCCAGCCGCCAGTCCAGGTAGAAGCAGTAGATGAGGCCGAACAGCGGGGTGGCCAGCGCGCCCGTGTTCTCCACCGCCGAATGCGCGACCAGGAAATGCAGTTCGCCGACGTCGTTCTGCACGGCCTTGTTCACCTCGCCCGACGACCGGGTGCCGAACCAGCCCAGCGGCAACCGGCCGAGCTTGTCGACGATCCGCAGCCGCAGTGACCGCTGCAGGTCCACGTCGGCGAAATGCGTGATGGTCAGCGCGGCGCCACCGGCGAGCGTGCGCACCAGCAGCGCGACGATCACCACCGCGACGACGATCCACACCCTGGTCTGATCCGGCGGGCCGGCGGCGAGCAGCTCGCGGCCGATCTCCACGATGCCGATGAAGGGCACGATGGTGGCAGCCGACGCCAGCAGTTGGTAGCGCGTCGCCCGCGATGTGCGAGCCCGCGTCGGGGCGAGCAGCTGCTGCAGTGCCAGCTTGTCGTAGGTGGCGGCCCGCTTGGCGGCATCGGGCGCCCCTTCCGGCGCGACCGGTTCGACGTCGGGTGCGGATTGCACAGCGGTCATGCGCCCTCCTGATCTTGGGTAAGGGTCGCCTAACCCTACCGGTCGCGTGAAGGGTGCCGGTCGCTACGTAACGTGGGCGGTAGTCACCTAGGGAAGGACGGGCATGGAGCTGGCCGGCGTCGGTGTGTGGAGTTCGCAACTGCGGTACGGCGACCAGGGTGAAGCCGCCGAGGCCGCCGCGGAACTCGAGGAACTCGGGTTCACGGCGCTGTGGATTCCCGACGTCGGTGGTCCCGTCCTCGATTCGGTGGAGCACCTGCTGTCGTCGACCAAGCGGGTGGTGATCGCCACCGGCATCCTGAACCTCTGGATGCACGAGCCCGCCGACGTGGCCGCCCGCTACGCGTCGCTCACCGGGACGCACGGCGAGCGGTTCCTGCTCGGCATCGGGGTGAGCCATGCCCCGCTGATCGACTCCAGGGAGCCGGGTCTGTACCGCAAGCCGCTGGCGGCGACCCGCGCCTACCTGGACGGGATCGACGCGACACCGCAACCGGTTCCGGTGGGCAACCGGGTACTCGCCGCGCTCGGCCCGAAGATGCTCGAGCTGGCCGCGACCCGGTCGAGGGGGGCGCACCCGTATCTGGTCACGCCCGACCACACCCGCTACGCCCGCGAACAGCTCGGCGAGGGCCCGCTGCTGCTGCCCGAGCAGACCGTGCTGCTCACCACCGACGCCGACGAGGCGCGTGCGCTCGGAACCGATTGGCTGCGTTCGTATCTGGCGTTGCCGAACTATGCCAACAACCTGTTGCGGTCGGGTTTCACCGAAGAGGACGTGGCCTCGGTCAGCGACCGGTTGTTCGACGCGCTCATCGCCTGGGGCGACGAGGAGACGGTGCTCGAGCGGGTCCGTGAGCACCACGACGCCGGCGCCGACCACGTCTGCGTGCAGGTGCTCACCGCCGATCCGCGGGAGTTCCCGCGCGATCAGTGGCGCCGTCTGGCCGCCGCCTTACGCTGAGGATTCGAGTTCGGACAGCACGGCGGCGCTGTCCATCTCGGCCACCTCGAGGTACACCTCGGCGACGGCGTCGAGGCGCTCGCTGTCGGCTTCCCGGGCCAGCAGTCGCTCGGCCAGCTTCGCCACGCACCGGGCGGCGAACATGTCAGTGACCAACACGGTCGGGGTGTCGAGCCAGTCCCGGACGCGGGCGATCACCTGGGTCGCCAGCACGGAATCCCCGCCGAGGGAGAAGAAGTCGTCGTCGACGCCGACCTTGGCGGCCTCGATGTCGAGCACCTCGGCCACGATCGCGACCAAAGCGGACTCCAGCGGGGTGGCTGGCGCTCGATAAGCTTGTGCCGCAGGCGGTTCAGCGTCGGCGAGCAGGCGCGCGACGGCCTGCCGGTCGATCTTGCCGTTCACGGTGAACGGGATCCGGTCGGCCACCACGATGACCTTCGGGATCATGTGCGCCGGAACCAGGTCGCCCATCGCCGCCGTGACGGCTCGTGCGTCGACGGCGGGGTCGTCGGTGCGCACCACCGCAGCCAGCACATCGCGATCACCGGGGATGACCGCGGCGACCGCCGCGTCGACTCCCCCGACCCGCTTCAGCGCGGCCTCCACCTCGCCGAGCTCGATGCGGTAACCGCTGATCTTCACCCGGTGATCGACGCGACCGACGAACTCGAGTGTGCCGTCAGGCAGGTAGCGCACGAGATCACCGGTGCGGTACCAGGTTCGGCCCTCGTGTTCGACGAACTTCTCGGCGGTCAGGTCGGGCCGCCCGCGGTATCCGCGGGCGATGCCGCGTCCGGTGAACCACAATTCACCGGGCACCCAGTCGGGGCAGTCGCTGCCGTCGGCGGCCACCACGCGGCAGGCGTTGTTCGGCAACGGTGTGCCGTAGGGCACCGAAGTCCAGTGCGCGGGCGGGTCGTCGACCTCGCAGATGGTCCCGTGCACGGCGGTCTCGGTCGCGCCGCCGAGACCCGCGGCGCGCACTTTCGGCGCCGATTTGCGCAGCGCCCGAACGAGTTCCGGACGCACCCAGTCGCCGCCGAGCAATACCACCCGCAGTCCGGCTAGCCGGTCTGCACCGGCCTCCAGCAGCATGTCGAGCCAGCCCGGCATCCAGTTCAGAAACGTCACGCCGTGCTGCTGGATCAGCCGCGCCCAGGCGTCGGGGTTCCGACGCTGATCCTCGTCGACCACGACGACCGCACCGCCCGCGCGCAGGATCGCGAAGATCTCCAGCACCGACATGTCGGCTTCCAACGACGCCAGCGCCAGGCTGCGGTCGCCCGTGTCGATGCCGAAGTGGTCGGTGACGAACTCGATGGTGTTCATCACCGCGTCGTGGGTCAGTTCCACACCCTTCGGTTCGCCGGTCGACCCCGACGTGAACAGCACGTAGGCAAGCGCATTCGGGTCGACCTCGGCGGGCTGCACAGCTGTGTCGCGGGCGGTCGCCTCGGAGACGGTGAGGACCGGCACGTCGGCGTGCACCATGTCGGCGCCGCCGCACAGCAGCACCGCCGACACCGCACTCGCGTCGAGGATCCGCGCGGTGCGCTCCGCGGGTTGGTCCGCGCCGATCGGCAGGTAGGCGGCTCCGGTCGCCAGGATGCCGAGCACCGCGGGGATCTGCTCGGCGCACTTCGGTCCGACCAGCGCGACCAGGTCGCCGGGATGAACACCGTTGTCGCGCAACGCTGCAGCGACACCGAGCGCGCGGTCGCGCAGTTCGCCGTAGGTCAGGTCGCCGTCCCGGCTGAACATCGCGGGCGCGTCCGGGACCACCCGCGCGTTGCGGAAGAAGCCGTCGTGAATCGCCTCATTGCTGAGCGGCGCCGTCGCGCTGTTCACCGCCTGCCGCACGGCGCGCTGCGGCTCCGGCACGGCGGGTGGATCGGGCGCGTCCCAGGCCGCATCGTCGGTGGCGAGCCGGGTCAGCTCCGCGAGATGGTAGGCGAACATCGCGTCCGCGACGCCCGGCCGGAACGCGTCGACGCGCACGTCCCAGTTGATCATCAGACCGTCTGCGAGCGGTGTCGCCTGCGCGTCGATGAGCACCTGCGGCCCTTGCGAAATCGTCCACACCGGGGCGCCGAACTGGTCGGTGACCTCCCCGGCGAACAGGTCGCCGAGCCCGAGTGCACTGGTGTAGACGATCGGCGCCAACACCTGGTTGCCCCGGTGACGGCCGAGGTCGCGCAGCACCGACAGCCCCGAGTAGCTGGAGTGCCGCGCGGTGTAGTGCAGCGTCTCCTGCACCGCCCGGGCCCGCTGCGTGGGTGTGCGCGTGTTGGCGAGGTCGATGTCGAGCATCAGCGACGACGTGAAGCAGCCGACCAGCTTCTCGACGTCGGGATGGAACGGCTCGCGGCCGAACATCGGCAGGTTGAGCAGGAATCGCGGACCACTCGACCACCGGGCCAGCGCGTTGGCGTACGAGGCCGCGACGGCCATCGCGGGCGTGATCCCACGGCGGTGCGCGGCGGCGAAGAGGGCGTCGCGGGTCGCGACGTCGAAGATGTGCCAGAGCCGCACGCTGCGCCGTGGGTCCTGCTGTTCGGCGAGCGGAATGAGTGGCAGCGCAGGCGATTCGGGTAGCTCTGGTATCCGCTCGGCCCACCACTGCAGGTCTTCTGCGGACGGTCCTCGATCCGCCGCGGTCAGCGCGGCCCGGTATTCGCGGTAGGTGTAACCGAGGTCGGGCAGCTCGCCTCCGCGGTAGAACGCCGCGAGGTCGGCCATGAACTTGCGGTAGCTCACCGCGTCCGCGGCGTTCATGTCCATGTCGACGTGCAGCCGCGTCCGTCCGTCCGGGCGCAGCGACAGGCTCAACTCGAGGACATCGCCGTCGAGGATCTGATGCGACTTCTCGTGCCGGATGGCCTCGAGGCGCTGCTCGGCCGCCTCGCGGTCCAGGTCGCGCAGGTCGTGGACCGTGACGGGCAGGCCGCGCTCGCCGATCCGCTGCGTGCCGTCCGGGAGGATCTCGACGCGCAGCATCGGATGGCGGGCAACGAGTTTCGTCGCCGCACGCCGTAGCCGCTCCGGGTCGACGCCGACATCGTCGAACTCGACGTACAGGTGCGCGGCCACGCCGCCGAGCTGCTGATCGTCGTTGCGGCCCAACCACATCGCGTGCTGCATCGGCGCCAACGGGAACGGTTCGTTCTCGTCGCCGGCGGGCGCGGTTTCGGCGACCCGATCCGGGCCACCGTTGCTGGATCGGTCGGAGACCAGCGCCGACCACGCTGCGACGGTCGGGTTCTCGGCGAGCGCGGCGAAGTTGACGTCGATGCCCTGCTTGCGCCACCGCCCGGACAGCGACATCATGCGAATCGAATCGAGGCCCGAGGCGATCAGGTCGGCATCGGGGTCGACCTCGTCGGGATTCACGCCGAGAAGTTCGGCGACCTCCTCGCGGACGGTGCGGTCGGCCGGTCCCGGAGAGGCGGCGTTTTCCGTCGACGCCGAACCCGTCTCACCAACACCCACGCGATCCTCCAGATTAGTACAGGCTGCCCTAACTAACCCCGGGAACGCTACCTTATATTCGAGGCACCAAACACACCTACCCCGAGGGGCCGCATCCGCCATGAGCACCGGTTTCGAGCAGCGCGCACCAGGAGATCGGCCGCTTGGGCACGGCGATTTCGGCGACTTGATGACCGGGTTCGTGCCGTTCCCGCCCGACCGCGCCGAGGAGTACCGACGGGCCGGCTACTGGACCGGTGAGCCGCTCGACTCGATCCTGCGCGACGCCGCCGCGGCGTGGCCGGCGCGCACCGCGGTCATCGACCCCGACGTCAGCTATACGTTCGCCGACCTGGACGGGCGGGCCGACCGCATCGCGGCGGCGCTGGCCGACCGCGGCATCGGCCCCGGTGATCGGATGCTTCTGCAGCTGCCGAACACTTGCGAGTTCGCCGTCACGTTGTTCGGCGTGCTGCGCGCCGGCGTCGTTCCCGTCATGTGCCTGCCGGGGCACCGGTCCGCCGAACTGAACCACTTCGCCGCGCTCAGCGGTGCCGTCGGCCTCATCGTGCCCGATTCGATCGCCGGCTTCGACTACCGCGAACTGGCCGAGGATCTGGTCAGGGACAACCCGCAGCTGCGCCACGTATTCGTCGACGGCGAGCCGGGCCGGTTCCAATCCTGGTCTGCGCTGGCCGATTTCGAGGGCCCGCTGCCCGAGCGCGGGCCCGTCGACCCCGATGTGCCGGCCCTGCTCTTGGTGTCGGGCGGTACGACGGGTCTGCCGAAGCTCATCGCCCGCACGCACAACGACTACCTCTACACCGCCAGGACGAGCGCACAGGAGTGCCACCTGACCGGTGACGACGTCTACCTCGTCGTGTTGCCCGCCGGGCACAACTTCCCGTTGGCATGCCCCGGCCTGTTGGGTTCGATGACCGTCGGCGCCACCTCGGTTTTCACCACCGACGCCAGCCCCGAAGCCGCGTTCGCGCTGATCGACCGGCACAAGGTGACGGTCACCGCCCTGGTCAACGCGCTGGCCAAGGTGTGGACCCAGGCGTGCGAGTGGGAACCCGTGCTGCCGACGTCCCTGCGCCTGGTGCAGGTCGGCGGGTCCCGGATGACTCCGCAGGAGGCCGAGTACATCCTGTCCGGGCTCACGCCGGGCCTGCAGCAGATCTTCGGGATGGCCGAGGGCATGCTGAACTTCACCCGCCCCGGTGATCCGGTCGACGTCGTGGTCAACACGCAGGGCAGACCGATGTCGCCGCACGACGAGATGCGCGTGGTCGACGAGTCCGGCGCTGAGGTGGCCCCCGGGGAGGAAGGTGAGTTGCTGGTCCGCGGGCCCTACACGCTGAACGGTTACTACCGCGCCGATGAGGCGAACGCGCGGTCGTTCACTCCCGACGGCTTCTACCGCAGCGGTGACCGCGTGCGCATCTTCGCCGACGGTCCGCGGGCCGGCTACGTCGAGGTGACCGGTCGTATCAAGGATGTCATCCACCGTGGCGGTGAGACGGTGTCGGCGTCGGATCTCGAGGAGCACCTGTTCGCGCACCCAGCGGTCTACGCCGCGGCCGCGGTCGCCCTGCCCGACGAGTACCTCGGCGAGAAGATCTGCGCAGCAGTTGTTTTCAAGGGCGCGCCGATCACGCTCGCCGAGCTGAACAAGTACCTCGACGAGCGCGGCGTTTCGGCGCACTGCAGGCCCGACGTGCTGGCGCCGCTGCCGTCGCTGCCCAAGACGGCGGTCGGCAAGGTCGACAAGAAGAAGGTGGTCTCGCAGCTGGTGTCCTGAGGCGGGGACATCTGCTTGCGCTGCCGAAACTGAAGTTGTGCAGCAGATTCCGGCGTCTTTTCGCGCATGATTTCAGTCTGGGCGGGAGTCAGAGCGCGATGTGTCCGGTCAGGAGACCTCGACCTGCTCCGCGGGCTCCGGAGCCTCGAGCAGTTCGACGATCCGTTCGCTGACGGCCGCCGCGGTCGGGTATTCCCACAGCAGCGTCGGCGGCAACGACAAGCCGGTCTGCTTCTCCAGCTGACGCAGCAGCCCGACCGTCATGATCGAGTCGACGCCGACCTCCACCAACGGCAGAGCGGTGTCGACGTCGCCCTCCGACACGCCCAACTGCGCGGCGACCGCGGCAGCGACGACCTGTCCGACGCGCGTCGGGTCGGCGTCGATCAGGCCGACCGGCGGTGGTCCCCCGCTGTCGCACTCGTCGGTGTCCGTCGGCGACACGTCGGCAAGCATCGGCACCGAGGCGGCGGCCGGAAGCAGCGGCAGCACAACGACGTTCGGCTCGTCATGTCGCATCGCGAGGTCCAACGCCCGCATCGCCTCGTCCGCCCCGACGGTGTCCATGCCCAGCGCGTCCAATTGCGCGGCGACGAAGCCGGACGTCGAACCCATGCCCAAGCCTCGCCACGCGGTCCAGGCGATGCTGACGGTGCGGTCACCGAGATTGCGTCGGTGCCGCGCCATCACGTCGAGGAACGAGTTCGCGCACGCGTACGCGCCCTGACCCGGGAAACCCGCCAGGTAGCCACACGACGAGAACAGCACCAGCCAGTCCAGCTGTTCGGGTGGGAACACCTCGTGCAGGGTCAGCGTGCCGTCGACCTTGGGGCGCATCGCCGCGGTGAAGTCGTCCGGCGTGGTGTTCACCAGCAGCGCGCCGGCCTCGACACCGGCCGCGTGGATCACCCCGCGCACCGGCGGCAGGTCGCGCAGCGCGGCGCGCAGCGTGTCGGCGGCGCAGGGCGCTGCGATGTCCATCGCGACCACGCGCACGGAGACCCCCCGCTCCTCGAGCGCCGCGACGGTGCGCACCAACTCCGAATCCGCTTGCCACTGCGAGCGGTCCGGCATACCGCGACGCGACAGCAAGACCAGGCGGCGCGCGCCGATGTCGGCCAACCGCTGCGCCATCCGCAATCCGAGCACCCCGGTGCCGCCGGTGATCACATACGTGCCGCCTGCCGAGCACTGCAACGGCGCACCGGATCCCCGACCCGCATGCGCCAGGCGCGCCGACTGTGCGACGCCGTCGCGCAGCACCAAGACGGGATGGCCGTGCACAGAGGCCAGCACGCCGAGCGGAAGCCGATCGTCGGCCACGTCGAGCACCCCGCCGAACACTTTCGGGTGTTCGGCGGCGGCGACCCTGGCCAACCCCCACAGCGGCGCATGTGCCACGTTCGCGCCCTCGTGCACGCCACGGGTGAGCACCCACATCCGCGCCTCGGCGCCGTGGTCGAGCAGCGCCCGCAGCGTCTGCATCACCAGGCCGACCGACCGCTCCGGCGAGTCGTGGCTGCGCGGAAGCACCAGCACCACGGCATCGCGATCCAATGACTCTGCAGCACAAGCGAGTTCGCCCGCGTCGTCGTGCAGCACGTAAGGCACCTCTGCTGCGGACAGGTCGCGCGCCACGAACCCGCGGGTGGCGGTGTCACCGCCGACGACCACGACGGCTCGCGGCCGGCCGTCCGGTCGCCATGACACCGGTTGCCACGACACGTGATGCAGCATCCGGGACACGTCGCTGCCGGAGGGGTTCTCGAGTTGCTCGAAGGACATCCCGGTCAGTGAGGCGAGCACCTTGCCGGATTCCTCGGCGAGCAACACGTCGGTCGAGGTGGTGCCCGGCCTTCGTCGAACATGCAGCAGCGCAACGGCGGGCGGTTGCCCGTGCACCCGGACCCGGTCGATGCGGGCGGGCATCCGCAGCCGTGGCGGGCCGTCGAAGACCGTGGAGGCCGCGGACGTCGCGGCGTCCAGCAGCGGGGCCCAGGTTTCCGGCGCCGCGTGGTCAGCGCGAGCGGCCACCTTGGCGAGCAGTTCGCCGTCGCCACCGTCCAATTCGAGGATTTCCCAGTCGAATCCCATCGCGGCGACGCCGAGCGTGGCGAGGGTATCGACGACGTGACTCGAGGGCAGCCGATCGCGACACCGCTCGCGGGCGGCGGGCTCGTCGAGCACCTCGCCCAGGAGGTCTTCGATGTCGTCATCGGCGGCGGCCACCGCGCTGCTGTGGGTGAGCCAGCCGCCGTCGTCGGACTCGTCGTCGTTGTCGACCAGCCGCGTGGCCAGGCTCAGCCCGCGGTCCTGCAGGACGACCTGCACGTCGCGGGCCCGCCCCGGCGCCACCGGGGTGCGCAGCCGGACGTCGACGAGGTCTGCGCCCGCGCGGTCGCAACGCACATCCAACTCTGCGGCCGCGCCCAGGAAGGTGTTGACGATGACGGCCGCCGGCACGATCTCGGTGCCTTTCACCGGATGGTTGCCCGGGTACGGGCGGGTGTCCAGGTCGACCCGGGTCTGCCACATCTTCGACGCCACCGCGCCGGTCACCTCTGTCCGGCCACCGAGCAGAGTGTGGCTCTCGACGTCATGCACGCCGCGGCCACCCGGCGGTGGTGTCGGGGTGCGCCAGAACCGCCGGTGCTGCCACTGGGTCACCGGCAGGTCAGCCGCCCACGGTGCAGCCGGCAGGCCGGGATCGACCGGCGCGCCGTAGCAGTGCAGCGCAGCCACCGCCGTTGCCACCGAACGCATTTCAGGCCGCTCCCGCCGCAGCAGCGGGACGACGGCGTGCTGGTCGGCACCGGCAGCGGTGAGTGTCTCGGCGATCGAGTGCGCCACCACCGGATGCGCCGAAACCTCGAGGAACAGCCGGTGCCCGTCCTCGACCGCGGCCGAGACCGCTTCGGCGAACCGCACCCGGTCTCGCAGATTCGCCACCCAGTAGTGCTGGTCGCGGCGTGCCGCAGACCGTGGGTCGGCCAACGCCGTTGTGTAAAGCCTGGTTTCGGGTTGCCGCGGCGGGGGCAGCTGGGCGGTGAGGCGGCCGAGCTCGCCGGTGAGCGCGTCCATCGCGGGGCTGTGGAACGCGACGTCGGTGTTGACCCGCCGCACCATCACGCCTTGATCGGTCCACTCCTGGCAGATGTCGTCGACGGCGCCAGTCATGCCGGAGATCACCGTCGACTCCGGCGACGCGCTGATCGCGGCCACCACATCGGTTCGTCCGGCCAGCCGCCGATCGGCCTCGCCGAACGGAAGGCGCACCAGCGCCATGGCGCCCTGTCCCATCACCGACCGGAAACCCCGGGCGCGGTAACACGCCACCGCGGCGCCGACCGTCAGGTCGAACACCCCCGCGGTGACGCATGCGGCGACCTCCCCGACCGAGTGACCGATCACCGCCGCCGGTGTGACGCCGCGGGCCCGCAGCATCGTGGCCAGGCCGACCTGCATCGCGAAGGTCAACGCCTGCACCCGGTCTGTACCACCGAGGTGCCCGGTGGTCAGCGCCTCCCGCGCCGAGAACCCGAGCTCGGCGGTGAACACCGGGTCGATGGTGTCCACCACGTCGGCGAATTCCGGTGCTGTGGCGAGCAATTCGCGACCCATACCGGCCCAGTGCGAGCCGTGGCCGGAGAACACCCAGACCGCGCCGGCGGCTGCGGCGGGCAGCGCCGTCCCGGTCACCACGGCGGCATCCGGTTCGTCGTCGGCCAGGGCGGCCAAGCGCGCGGCCACCCCGGCCACGTCGTCCACATCGTCGGCGACCACCGCGGCGCGGACCGGCTCGTGCGAGCGGCGCGTCCACAGGGTGGCCGCGACCTCGGCCAGCGGTGGCGGATCGCTTCGCAGGTACTGCGCGAGCGCACCCGCCTGGCTGCGCAAGCGGGCGGTGCTGCGGGCCGAGACCGGGATGACCATGGGACACTGCGGGTTTCGAGCGGGCTCGGCGGCGGCTCGTCTGGTCGGCGTCTCCTCGAGGAGCACGTGTGCGATGGTGCCGCCGTAGCCGTAGCTGCAGACCGCGGCGCGCCTGGGCGCATCGCCGGCACCGTCCCACGGCTCGACCTGCGTCGGTACCCGCAACCCGCTTTCGGCCCAGTCCACCGCGGGCGTCAGCGAGGTGAGGCCCGCGGTCGGCGGGATGGTCCGGTGATGCAGCGTCAGCGCGGCCTTGATGAGCCCGATGACTCCGGCGCCACCTTCGAGGTGGCCGACGTTGGGCTTGACCGACCCGATACGGCACTTCTCGTCGGCAGGTCTGTCCACTCCGTAGACCGATGCGAGTGCCCGCACCTCGGTGGGGTCGCCGGACGGTGTGCCGGTGCCGTGCGCCTCGATGAAACCGACGCTCGCGGGAGCGATGCCGGCGAATTGGCAAGCGCGTCGGAACATCTCGGCCTGCGCTTCGCCGTTGGGCGACATGATGCCGACAGTGCGACCGTCCTGCGCGACGGCGCCGCCCCGCACGACCGCGTACACGTGGTCGCCGTCGCGGATTGCGTCGGCGAGACGCTTGAGCACCACCACGCCCGCGCCTTCGCCGCGTCCGTAGCCGTCCGCGGCGGCGTCGAAGGTCTTGCAGCGGCCGTCGGGGGCCGTCGCACCCGCTACGTCGAGCACCCGGGTCAGCCCCGGCCCGATCAACGCACTGACCCCGCCCGCCAGCGCCAGCGACGTCTCACCGGTGTTCAGCATCTGGCACGCCTGGTGCACGGCGACCAGCGAAGCGGCGCATGCGGCGTCGAGAGCCACGCTGGGGCCGCGCAAGTCGAGCAGGTGAGACACCCGGTTGGCGATGCCGCACAGCGACGTGCCGATCCCGGTCCACGCTTCGATACCGGGCAGGTCCTCCATGATCAGCTTGCCGTAATCGTCGGAGTTGACGCCCATCAGCACGGCGGTGTCGCTGCCCGCCAACGACTTCGGCTGGACACCGGCGTGTTCGAGCGCCTCCCAGCTCACCTCGAGCGCCAGCCGCTGCTGGGGGTCCATCAGCTCCGCCTCACGCGGTGACACCCCGAAGAACTCGGCGTCGAAGCCGGGCAGGTCGTCGAGGAACGTTCCCCATCGCGTGACGTCCTTGAGCACCGCGGCGTTGCGCGGGTCGCGGCGAAGATAGGGCTCCCAGCGTTCCTCCGGCACCTCGCGGATGTCGCTGCCACCGTCGAGCAGGAAGTTCCAGAACTGTTCGGGCGTTCCGATCGAACCGGCCACCCGGCAGCCCAACCCGATGATCGCGATCGGCTCGGGTCGGGTGGAGTCGTCGGTTGAGGCGTCGGTGTGGGTCACGTCAGGTGAGTCCCGGACTCTGGATAGCCTTGCCTAAGAATCCACACGCCATGGCCGCAATACTGGCATATCCGGGCTGGTTTTTGTGATCTACGCGGGCTGCTCGGAGGTGGTGCCGGTCACGTTGCGGGCACTCGCCGCATTTAGTCGAGCAGGTCGCGGACCACGGCGTCGGCCAGCAGGCGGCCGCGGTCGGTGAGCGCCAGCCGCTTGTCCACCGGGGTCAGCAGGCCGTCGGCGACGGCGGTGTCGGCCCGCCGCCGTTCGGATTGGGTCAGCAAGCTCGTCGGCAGCCCGTCGCGCAGCCGCACCCGCAGCATCACATCCTCGATGTGCATGGTTTCGGCGTCGAGTTGCTCACAGTCGGCCACCGGCAGCCGGCCGTCGGCCAGCATCTGCGCATAGGTGTTGGGATGCTTGACGTTCCACCATCGGACCGCGCCGACGAAGCCGTGCGCTCCCGGCCCGGCGCCCCACCACTGGCCGCCGTTCCAGTAGCCGATGTTGTGCAGGCATTCACCGCCCGGCCGACTCCAGTTGGAGACCTCGTACCAATCGAAACCGGCGTCCGTCAGGCGGGCGTCGAGCAGCTCGTAGCGGCGGGCCAGCACGTCGTCGTCGGGCGGTGCGAGCTCGCCGCGGCGCACCCGACGGGCCATCGCGGTGCCATCCTCGACGACCAGCGCGTAGGCCGAGACGTGATCGACGCCGGCCTCCACGACCGTGTCGACCGAGCGCAGCAGATCGTCGTCGGACTCCCCCGGCGTGCCGTAGATGAGGTCGAGGTTGACGTGCTCGAATCCGGCCGCCCGGGCTTCCCGCGCCGCACCGAGCGCCCGCCCCGGCGAATGTGTGCGGTCCAGCGTCGCCAGCACATGGGGCGCCGCCGACTGCATCCCCAGCGACACCCGGGTGTACCCGGCCTCGCGCAGCTGGTCGAACAGCGGCGGCGACGTCGACTCGGGGTTGGCCTCGGTGGTGACCTCGGCGTCGGGCGCCAGCGGGAAATGCGTGCGCACGGCGTCGAGCACCGCGGCCAGGCCCGCGCCGCCCAGCAGGGACGGCGTGCCACCGCCGACGAACACGGTGTCGACCCGCGGCGCGCTGCCCAGCCGCTGAGCCGCCGACGTCAGCTCGGCACGCAACGCGACCAGCCACTGGCCGGGGTCGGCGCCGCCCAGCTCGGCGGGGGTGTAGGTGTTGAAGTCGCAGTAACCGCAGCGGGTCGCGCAGAACGGCACGTGGATGTAGACACCGAACGGCCGCCCCGGCGTCGGCGTGACGACCGGTAACTCGGCCGACGAGCGCTCGCGCGAGGAGCGTCCAGTCGGTGCCGCGGTTCGGGTCATGCAAGCGATTGTCCGCCTGGCCGCGACATTGCCGCCACGCAGGCGCCTCCTCGTACTTCTGCTGCGTGATTGCCGCCTCGCTGCCCGGTTTCTGCTCACCGTGACCGTAAATTCTGCCCGGTTAGGGCATATGTCGGTGTCCGTGGCACAATTGGGCACGTGACCGCCGTCCGCATCTTCCCCCAGCGTGTAGCCCTGGTGGCGCGGCGGCATGTCGATTTCAAGCGCGTGTGTAGCTGTTGTTGTCTGCCCTGACGCTTGATCCTTAGGACCCAGCCCACCCCGAATTTCAGCTGGCCGCCGGATCTGCGCCGCCGGACAGCCCCGGTGATGACGCGCGATCCGGCTCCACAGAGGAGCCACGACCATGACCACAGCGGAAACCAAGCCGAAGCCCGCCAAACGCCCCCGCGCCGAGGGCCAGTGGAAACTCGGCTACCGCGAACCGCTCAACGCCAACGAGCAGCTGAAAAAGGACGATGACGCGCTCAACGTGCGCGCCCGCATCGTCGACATCTACTCCAAGACCGGCTTCGACGGCATCGACAAGACCGACCTGCGCGGCCGCTTCCGTTGGATGGGCCTGTACACCCAGCGTGAGCAGGGCTACGACGGCACCTGGACCGGCGACGAGAACGCCGACCTGCTCGAGGCCAAGTACTTCATGATGCGGGTGCGCTGCGACGGCAAGGCCCTCACCGCCGCCGCGCTGCGCACGCTGGGCGAGATCTCCACCGAGTTCGCCCGCGACACCGCCGACATCTCCGACCGGATGAACCTGCAGTATCACTGGCTCGAGATCGAGAACGTGCCCGAGATCTGGGATCGGCTGGCCGCTCACGGGCTGCAGACCACCGAGGCCTGCGGGGACTGCCCGCGCGGGATGCTGGGCTCGCCGCTGGCGGGCTTGTCCCTCGACGAGGTGCTCGATCCGACGCCTGCGCTCGACGAGATCGTGCGTCGCTACATCGGCAATCCCGAGTACTCGAACCTGCCCCGCAAGTACAAGACCGCGATCTCCGGATTGCAGGACGTCGCCCACGAGGTCAACGACGTCTCCTTCATCGGGGTCGACCATCCCGAACACGGGCCGGGGCTCGATCTGTGGGTGGGCGGCGGCCTGTCCACCAACCCGATGCTGGCGCAGCGACTCGGCGCGTGGGTTCCGCTCGACGAGGTGCCCGACGTGTGGGAGGCCGTAACCGCGGTGTTCCGCGACTACGGGTACCGGCGGCTGCGGTCCAAGGCCCGGTTGAAGTTCCTGATCAAGGACTGGGGCGTAGAAAAGTTCCGCCAGGTGCTCGAGGACGAGTACCTCGGGCGCAAGCTCATCGACGGGCCCGCCCCCGAACCGGTCAAGCACCCGATCGACCACGTCGGCATCCAGAAGCTCAAGAACGGGCGCAACGCCGTGGGTGTCGCGCCGGTCGCGGGCCGCGTGTCCGGCACGATCCTGCGGAAGGTCGCCGATCTGGCCGAAGCGGCGGGCTCGGACCGCATCCGCTTCACGCCCTATCAGAAGCTGATCATCCTCGATGTGCCCGACGACAAGGTCGACGAACTGGCGGCCGGTCTCGAGGCGCTCGGGTTGCCGCCGCAGCCGTCGCACTGGCGCAAGAACCTGATGGCCTGCACCGGTATCGAGTTCTGCAAACTGTCGTTCACCGAGACGCGTACCCGGGCCCAGGGGCTGGTGCCGGAGCTGGAGAAGCGGCTCGAGGACATCAACGCCCAGCTCGACGTGCCGATCACGATCAACATCAACGGCTGCCCGAACTCGTGCGCGCGCATCCAGGTCGCCGACATCGGCTTCAAGGGCCAGATGGTCGACGACGGCAACGGCGGTTCGGTCGAGGGTTTCCAGGTGCACCTGGGCGGCAGCCTCGGCCTGGACAGCGGTTTCGGCCGCAAGCTGCGCCAGCACAAGGTGCTGTCTTCTGAGCTCGGTGACTACATCGACCGTGTCGTCCGAAACTTCGTGAAACAAAGAGAACAGGGCGAGCGTTTCGCTACGTGGGCACTACGAGCAGACGAGGCGGACCTGAGGTGACGGAGTTGATGAACGAGACCGACCTGCAGGCATTGGCCGAGCGCGGTGCGGCCGAACTCGACGGGGCCAGCGCGCTCGACCTGCTGCGCTGGACCGATGAGAACTTCGGCGACAGCTACATCGTGGCGTCGAACATGCAGGATGCGGTGCTCGTCGACCTGGCCGCCAAGGTGCGCCCGGGTGTCGACGTCCTGTTTCTCGACACCGGATACCACTTCGTGGAGACCATCGGCACCCGCGACGCCGTCGAGGCGGTCTACGACGTCAACGTCGTCAATGTCAGACCGGAGCACAGCGTGGCCGAGCAGGACGAGTTGTTCGGCAAGGACCTGTTCGCCCGCGAGCCCAACGAGTGCTGCCGGATGCGCAAGGTGGAGCCGCTGTCGGCGGCGCTGCGCGGATACTCCGCATGGGTCACCGGCATCCGCCGGGTCGAGGCACCCACGCGCGCCAACGCTCCACTGATCAGCTGGGACAAGGCATTCGGCCTGGTGAAGATCAACCCGCTGGCGGCCTGGACCGATGAGGACATGCAGGCCTATATCGATGCCAACAGCGTGCTCGTCAATCCGCTTGTGGACGAAGGCTATCCGTCGATCGGCTGCGCGCCGTGCACGGCGAAGCCGGTCGAGGGCGCCGATCCGCGCAGTGGCCGGTGGGCGGGCACCGGCAAGATCGAATGCGGGCTGCACGCGTCGTGACGGTGCTTGCACCAACCCGTCGCGCTCTGGTGCTGACGGCCCACGGCAGCGCCGATCCCCGGTCGGCGGCGGTGACACATGCGGTCGCGGGCCGCATTCGACGGCTGCGGCCGTGGCTCGACGTCCGGGCGGCATTCCTCGAACAGAACGGGCCGTACCTGACTGACACGTTGCGTGGGCTGGACGGCCCCGGCATCGTCGTCCCGTTGCTGCTCGCCGACGCCTATCACGCGCGCATCGACATCCCCACCGTCATCGAGGAGTCCGGTGCAGTGGTGGACCGGGCCGACGTTCTCGGCGAGGACCCGGCCTTGATGACGGTGTTCCGCCGGCGCCTCGCCGAGGCCGGGGTCTCCCCCGATGACGACGGCCTCGGGGTGATCGTCGTCGCGGTCGGCACCTCCAGGGAAGCCGCCAACGCACGCACCGCCACGGTGGCGCACACCCTCGGCACTGGAACTCGTTGGCGCGGAACTCAGATCGCGTTCGCCACCGGCGCCTACCCCGGCGTCGCCGACGCCGCGGAGCGGCTGCGCGCCGACGGCGCCGAGCGCCTCGTCATCGCCCCCTGGTTCTTGGCGCACGGCCGCATCACCGACCGGGTGAGGGCGTACGCTGCAGCGAACGGCATTGCGATGGCCGAACCGCTGGGCTCGCACAACCTGGTCGCCGCAACGGTGCTGGACCGCTTCGACGCGGTGGTCGCCGAGGACCTCGTCGCGGCGTAGCCGCTCAGCGACTCGTCGTCGTCGGCGGTGTGTCGGCCATCGGTAGTTCGGTGTCGGCGGGAATCGACGGCACGCGGGTGGCGCGCACGTACACGGTGTCGCCTTCACGCAGTCCGAGCGCCTCGGCGTCGCCGCGGGTGATCTGCGCGGTGAACGGCGTCTGCGTTGCGGCGTTGGTCAATTCGACGCGAACTTCGAAGCCCAGCATGACGATCCGGTCGATGACCGCGCGCACCACGCCGGTGCTCTGCACCGAGTCGTCGGTCGAGGCGATCGCCATCTCGGGATTGCGCCCCACCCGGATGTCGTGCGGGCGCACCAGGGCTCCGTTCAACGACGACACCGCGCCGAGGAACGACATCACGAACGCATTCGCCGGCTCGTCGTAAACCTGCGTCGGCGAACCGATCTGCTCGATGCGGCCCTTGTTGAGCACCGCGATCCGGTCGGCGACGTCGAGGGCCTCGGACTGGTCGTGGGTGACCAGCACGGTCGTCACGTGCACCTCGTCGTGCAGGCGCCGCAGCCACGCCCGCAGATCCTCGCGCACCTTGGCGTCCAACGCGCCGAACGGCTCGTCGAGCAGCAGCACCTGCGGGTCCACTGCGAGCGCGCGGGCAAGCGCCATGCGCTGACGCTGACCGCCGGAGAGCTGGTTCGGGTAGCGGGTCTGAAAACCCGCCAGCCCAACGACTTCCAGGAGGTTGTCGACCTTTTCGGCGATCTCGGCCTTCGGCCGCTTGCGAATCTTGAGTCCGAACGCGACGTTGTCGCGGACGGTGAGGTGCTTGAACGCGGCATAGTGCTGGAAGACGAAACCGATACCGCGTCGCTGCGGCGGAATCTTGGTCACGTCACGGCCGTTGATCGTGATCGTGCCACTGTCGGGCTGGTCCAGCCCGGCGATCGCGCGCAGCAGGGTGGACTTGCCCGAACCGCTGGGACCCAGCAGCGCGGTGAGCGAGCCGGCGGGCACGTCGAAGTCGACGTTGTCGAGCGCGGCGAAGTCGCCGTAGCGCTTGTTGGCGCCCTGTACGGTGATCGCGTTCGGCACAGCCGTCGTCTCCTGTTCTACTCGGTCGTCTTCTGGCGGCGGGCGTCGAGAATCACCTGGGCGATCAACACGATCACCGCCACCGCCATCAGCAGCGTCGAGATCGCGTAGGCACCGTATTCCGCGCCGCGCGCATGGCGATCGGACACCAGCAGGGTCAGCGTCTGCGAGGTGCCCGGCAGGTTCGACGACACCATGATCACCGCGCCGTACTCGCCGAGGGTACGGGCGACCGTCAGCACCACGCCGTACATCAGGCCCCATTTGATGGAGGGCAGGGTGACCCGCCAGAACGTCTGCCACGAGCTGGAACCCAGCGTCGATGCCGCCTCTTCCTGGTCGGTGCCCAGCTCGTGCAGGACGGGTTCGACCTCGCGAATGACGTACGGGACCGTGACGAAGATGCTCGCCAACACGATGCCCGGCAAGCCGAAGATGATCTTGAGCCCGAGGTTGTTCTCGACGAAGCCGAACGCTCCCGCGCTGCCCCACAACAGGATCAATGCGACACCGACCACCACCGGAGACACCGCGAATGGCAGGTCGATGACCGCCTGGAGCAGGCTCTTGCCGCGAAACCGGTTGCGCGCCAGCACCAATGCCGTCGGCACCCCGAAGATGACGTTGAGTGGGACCACGATCGCGACCACCAGCAGCGAGAGCTGCAGCGCCGAGATCGCCGCCGGTGTGGTGATCGACTCGACGAAGGTGCCGATGCCGGGAGCGAACGTGCGCCACAGGATCAGCCCGACCGGCACGACCAGCAGGACCAGCAGGTAGCCGAGCGCGACGAAGCGCAACACGTATCGCGCCGCGGCTGAGAGAATCATGTCTCGAGCTCCTGGCGCTTGGCGGCCCGGGCCCCGACGGTGCGCAGGATGAACAACACGACGAAGGAAAACGACAGCAGCACAATGGAAACCGCGGCGGCCCCGGTCCGGTCGTCGAATTCGATGAGGGTCCTTATGTACTGGGAGGACACCTCGGTCTCCCCCGGCACCGCTCCGCCGATCAGCACGACGGAGCCGTACTCGCCGATCGCGCGCGAGAACGCCAGGCCGGTCCCCGACAGCAGCGACGGCAGCAGCGCGGGCAGGATCACCAGCCGGAAGATGGTGAAGTTGTCGGCGCCCAGCGACGCAGCGGCCTCCTCCACTTCCCGGTCCAATTCGAGCAGCACCGGCTGCACCGAGCGCACCACGAACGGGAGCGTGACGAACAGCAGCGCGGTGGCCACTCCCCACTTCGTGTGCTGGATGTGCACCCCGACCGGGCTGTTCGGGCCGTAGAGCGCGAGCATCACCAGGCTGGCGACGATGGTGGGCAGCGCGAACGGCAAGTCGATGATCGCGTCGACCAGCCGCTTTCCGGGGAAGTCGTCGCGGGTGAGCACCCAGGCGACCAGCAGGCCGAAGAACAGGTTCACCACCGCGACAAGCGTCGAGATCGTCAACGTCACGCGAAACGATTCCAGCGCCGCGTTGGACGTCACCGCCTCCCAGAACGCCGCCCACCCGCCGCCCGCGGACTGCCAGACGATCGCGGCCAGCGGCAGCAGCACGATCACCGACAGCCACGTCGTCGCGACGCCGACACGCAGCCGAGTGCTGCCGTACCGGCCGGCGAAGACGCCGGGGCCAAGCGCAGCTGTCATCCGGTCGCCTGTTTGTAAATCTTCGTGATCGAGCCGTTGTCCTTGTCGAACAATGCCGGATCGACGGCGCTCCAGCCACCCAGGTCGGCGATCGTCCACAGCTTCTGCGGGGCCGGGAAGTCGTCCGCGAAGTCCTCGGCGACCGCCGGATCGACCGGCCGGAAACCGGCCTGCGCCCAGATCTTCTGGGCCTCCGGGGTGTAGAGGAAGTTCTTCAGCGCGTTCGCCTTGTCCTGGTGCGCGCTGGAGGTCACCACCGCGACGGGATTCTCGATCTTGAACGTCTGCGGAGGGTTGACGTGTTCGACGGGCTTGCCCTGCCGCTCTATGTTGATCGCCTCGTTCTCATAGCTGAGCAGCACGTCGCCGGTGCCCTGCAGGAACAGGTCGCTGGCCTCTCGGCCCGACGTCGGCCTGGTCTTGATGTGTTCGGTGACGAGCTGGTTCACGAACTCGAGGCCGGCCTGCGGGTTCTGGCCGCCGTTGCTCTTGGCGGCATACGGCGCCAACAGGTTCCACTTCGCCGAACCGGAACTCAACGGGCTGGGGCTGACCACTTCGAGCCCGGGTTGCAGAAGGTCGTCCCAGTCCTTGATGTTCTTCGGGTTGCCCTCGCGGACAACCAGGGAAACCACCGAGCCGAAGGGGATGCCCTTCGTGACGCCGGCGTTCCAGTCCTCGGCGACCTTGCCCGCCTTCACCAGCCGGGTGATGTCGGGTTCGACCGAGAAGTTCACGACGTCGGCGGGTTTGCCGTCGACCACCGCGCGCGACTGATCACCCGACGCACCGTAGGACGTCGTGACCGCCACGCCGTCACCTTCCTCGCTGGCCGCGAACGCCGGAAGGATCTTGCTCCAGCCGGGTTCGGGCACGGCATAGGCGACGAGCGTCAGGGTGGTTTCGGCGTCGCCACCCTGCCGGTCCCCGCCCGGCACATCGCTCGACCCGCCTCCGCACGCGACGAGCAGGGTCGCGGTGGTCGCGAGCGCCGCGGCGGCGCGCCAGGAGGTGCGGATGTTGCCCATCGGTGACCTTTCGTTGGGGGATTTCGACGGAATCCGTTCCGACGGAAAGGCGATGGATCGGCACGAGGGCGCCATGCCACAGCCGTCACCGACACCGAACCGCGGACGGGTAGGGAGTCAGCAACAACAACAGACATCGGCGACAGCGCTCGAACCCACGGCAATGAGGGCCAGCACATGGCCGCTCTTGTTGCCGGACGCTGTTTGCATGGCGCGAAGCCTAACAGAGTTGGCGCAACCCGCCCGGTGTGGGATTCGCAGGTGTCACCGGGTGACCAGCCACATGACGAGCACCAGGATCACCAGGATGACGAGCACCAGCGTCACCCGCGATCGGGGCATCCCGCCGCTCACCGGTCGACGTCACCATCGTCGTGGCGAATGTGGCGCACCAACCTGATCCCGTTGCCAAGCGCGCCGTCGAGCACGACCGCGACGCCGTAGGCCAGGGCGAGCACCACCGGCATCACCACCGCGGTCTGGGCGACGAACGGCAGGCCGGAGAGCCACAGCTCGACGCCGTCCCACCAACTGAGGAAGCCACCCACACGGCCAGCCTAGGCGATGCGAAGATGACCTCGTGCCTGCTGAGCGCACCACCTGCGTCGTTGTCGGCGGCGGCCCGGCCGGCGTGATGCTCGGGCTGTTGCTCGCCCGCGCCGGCGTCGAGGTCACGGTGATGGAGAAGCACGCCGATTTCCTTCGCGACTTCCGCGGTGACACGGTGCACGCCAGCACGCTGCGACTGCTCGACGAGTTGGGGCTGTCCGACGAGTTCGCCGCGGTGCCGCACCGCGAGATCGACACGTTGGCGATGACCGTGCAAGGTATGCAGTTTGCGATGGATCTGCGACGTATTCCCGGTCCGCACAAGCACATTGCGCTGGTCCCGCAGTGGGACTTCCTCGAACTGCTGGCGTCGGCCGCCGAACGGGAGCCGTCCTTCACTCTGCTGCGCAGCACCGAGGTGCTGGGGCCGGTCTGTGAGGACGGTGTCGTTGCCGGAGTCCGTTACCGGGGCGCCGACGGCGAGGTCCGCGAGATGCATGCGGCGCTGACCGTCGCCTGCGACGGGCGGTCTTCGACGATGCGCACCGCGATGGGTCTGACACCGAAAAACTTCGGCGTGCCGATGGACGTCTGGTGGTTCCGGGTGTCCCGCGACGCCGACGATCCGCACGGCCTCGCCGGCGTGCTCGGTGCGGGGCACGCCCAGATCGTCATCGACCGCGGCGACTATTTCCAGTGCGCGTATGTCATCCCCAAGGGCCGCGACGAGCAGCTACGCGCGAAGGGCATCGAGTCGTTGCATCGCGCTGTGGTGGCCCTGGTGCCGTGGCTGGCCGACCGCGTCGGCGCGGTGACATCGTTCGACGACGTGAAACTGCTCGATGTGCAACTCAACCGGCTCAGACGCTGGTACACCGATGGTTTGCTGCTGATCGGTGACGCTGCCCATGCGATGTCGCCGGTGGGCGGCGTCGGGATCAACCTCGCGGTGGCCGACGCCGTCGCGGCGGGGCGGATCCTGGCCGGCCCGTTGCGCTCGGGAACGCTGTCCACCAGGCATCTGGCGCGTGTGCAGGCCCGGCGATGGCTGCCGACGGCGCTGATCCAGTCGGTCCAGAAGCTGATCCACCGGCGCGTCATCGCGGTCGCGGTCACGTCAACAGGACCGGCCGATCCGCCTCTGCTGGTGCGCGCCGCCGCCAGGCTGCCGTTGCTGCGGAGGGTGGCCGCCTACGGCGTCGCGATCGGGCCCCTGCCCGAACGCGTCCCGGCCTTTGCCCGCCGCTGACAGCGCGAGGCGCGCGGCTACCCGGCCGATGAGTAGACGCCGGACACATCGGCAGTCGATGATGTCGGCATGGTTCTGCAACAAACCGGGCCGTCGGACGGGTCCACGGAGACCGAAAACGGGGCGAAACCCGCGCCCGCCGTCGTGGCGGACACCCCGCTGACGGTGACCGCCCCGACGCCCTATGCGCCCGGCGGCGCGTTGCGGAACCCGTTTCCGCCGATCGCTGACTACGCGTTTTTGTCCGACTGCGAGAACACCTGCCTGATCTCCTCGGCCGGGTCCGTCGAGTGGCTGTGCGTGCCGCGGCCCGACTCGCCCAGCGTGTTCGGCGCGATCCTGGACCGCGGCGCCGGCCACTTCCGGCTCGGCCCGTACGGGGTGTCGGTGCCTTCGGCCCGCCGCTATCTGCCCGGCAGCCTGATCCTCGAGACGACGTGGCAGACCCACACCGGCTGGCTGATCGTGCGCGACGCGCTGGTGATGGGCCCCTGGCACGACCTGGAGGCGCGGTCGCGCACCCATCGCCGCACCCCCATGGACTGGGACGCCGAGCACATCCTGCTGCGCACCGTGCGATGTGTGAGCGGCACTGTCGAGTTGGTGATGAACTGCGAACCGGCGTTCGACTACCACCGGATCCCGGCCACCTGGGAGTACTCGGCTCAGGCCTACGGCGAGGCGATCGCGCGGGCCACCCGCGACGCCGACGCGCACCCGACGCTGCGGCTGACGACAAATCTGCGGCTCGGCCTCGAAGGCCACGAGGCGCGGGCGCGGACCCGGATGAAGGAGGGTGACAACGTCTACGTCGCGCTGTCCTGGTCCAAACATCCGGTGCCGCAGACCTACGACGAGGCTGCCGACCGCATGTGGCAGACCAGCGAGGCTTGGCGGCAATGGATCAACGTCGGCGACTTCCCCGACCATCCATGGCGGTCCTACCTGCAGCGCAGCGCGCTGACGCTCAAGGGGTTGACCTACTCCCCGACCGGCGCGCTGTTGGCGGCTCCCACCACGTCGTTACCGGAAACGCCTCGGGGCGAACGCAATTGGGACTACCGCTACGCGTGGGTGCGCGACTCGACGTTCGCGTTGTGGGGCCTCTACACGCTGGGCCTGGACCGCGAGGCCGACGATTTCTTCGCGTTCATCGCCGATGTGTCCGGAGCGAACAACGGTGAGCGCCATCCGCTTCAGGTGATGTACGCCGTCGGCGGGGAGCGCACACTGGTCGAGGAGGAGCTGCACCACCTGTCCGGTTACGACGGCGCGCGACCCGTGCGCATCGGCAACGGGGCCTACAACCAGATGCAGCACGACATCTGGGGCACCATGCTCGATTCGGTGTACCTGCACGCCAAGTCGCGCGAGCAGATCTCCGACACGTTGTGGCCGGTGCTCAAGCAGCAGGTCGAAGAGGCGATCAAGCATTGGAAGCAGCCCGACCGCGGGATCTGGGAGGTGCGTGGCGAACCGCAGCACTTCACCTCGAGCAAGATCATGTGCTGGGTGGCGCTGGACCGCGGCTCCAAACTGGCCGAACTGCAAGGCGAGAAGTCCTATGCCCAGCAGTGGCGCGCGATCGCCGAGGAGATCAAGGCCGACGTGCTCAAGAACGGCGTCGACTCGCGCGGTGTGCTGACGCAGCGCTACGGCGACGACGCGCTCGACGCCTCACTGCTGTTGGCGGTGCTGACCCGGTTCCTTCCGCCCGACGACCCGCGGGTGCGCGCCACCGTGTTGGCCATCGCCGACGAGCTCACCGAGGAAGGCCTGGTGCTGCGCTACCGCGTCGAGGAGACCGATGACGGGCTGTCCGGCGAGGAGGGCACCTTCACGATCTGCTCGTTCTGGCTGGTGTCGGCGCTGGTCGAGATCGGCGAGGTGAGCCGCGCCAAGCACCTGTGCGAGCGGCTGCTGTCGTTCGCCAGCCCGCTGCACCTGTACGCCGAGGAGATCGAGCCGCGCACCGGCCGGCATCTCGGCAACTTCCCGCAGGCGTTCACCCATCTGGCGTTGATCAACGCGGTGGTGCACGTAATCCGGGCCGAGGAGGAGGCCGACAGCTCCGGCGTGTTCGTGCCCGCCAACGCCCCGATGTAGGCCGAATCCGCAACTTGTTGCGTCCTTGGCGGGCTACCGTCGTCAGTACTGTCGGGCGCCCGCGCGGGTGCCAAGAGGATGACGGCCATGAGCATCGACGGCACCAAGACCACGCCTGCGGCGGCGCTACATCAACCCACCGAACAGATGTGGCGGGACATGTTGCCCCAACTCCGGACCTTCGTTCGCCGGCGGATCGCCGACCCCAACCGGGCCGACGATCTCCTGGCCGACATTCTGCTTCGCATTCACCAGAATGTGGGCGCGCTCAACGACGAGGAGAAGCTGCCGAACTGGACCTTGCGGATCGCCCGAAACGCGATCGTCGACGAGTACCGACGAGCAGGCCGGAACCGAGAACACCCGGTAACGACCTTGTCCGAACACTCCGCCCCCGCGCTCACCGACGAGGACGAGCCCGCCGCGCTTCACGAGCTGTCCGCTTGCCTGCGCCCGCTTCTCGCCGGGCTGCCGGTGGAGCAGCGGATGGCGGTGAAGATGATCGACCTCGATGGGATGAGCCAAGCCGAAGCAGCACAGCGAGCGGAGGTCTCGCTGTCCGGGATGAAGTCGCGCGTGCAGCGCGGGCGCCGACGGCTCGCCGAGCTGCTCGGGCAGTGCTGCGCACTGACGCTCGACGCTCGGGGCATGCCGATGGACTATGAGCCGCCACCGGGTTGCGAATGCGCTGGGCGCTGACTCCGCAGCCCGACTCGGCTTCTTTCAGGAGCAGCAGGTGCTTTCGACGGAATCGGTTGCCGCGCAGCTGGCCTCGCATACGGACAAGGGTGCGGCGTCGGGGTTCGCCGGGTTGTCGTCGGTGACAGCGTAGAACTCCCACCAGCCGAGCGGCACATCGGGCGCGGTGACGAACACCTTGTCCTGTGTTGCGTGACAACAGACGTCGTGCTCGGCGACCGCGATCTCGAGGCCGACGGCTCTGAAGCGCTCCTGTGCCGCGATGACCTGCTCGGCTGTGTCAGCTTCGACGCCGAGATGGTTGAGGGTCTCGTCTGCGCCGGGTTTTTCGATCAGCACCAGCTTCAACGGCGGGTCGTCGATCGCGAAGTTGGCGTAGCCATCACGCACCTTGTGCGGCGGTACGCCGAACATGCTCTCGTAGAACGCGGTCGCCGTCGAAACGTCATCGACGTTCAACGCGAGCTGGATTCGTGTGGTGGCCACAGTGACTCCTTTCAGGGGAAGTACTCGACGCCTGTTCTGACGCATGCGTGTGTCGACGGACGCACCGGCCGATGTGATCGTGCGTCTTTCTCGACGGAATGCGTCAGTAGATGTGAACACCGCTAGGCAATCGGCCTTGCGGGCAATCACGAAGGAAGTTCACCGTGGAGATTCGTAAAATTCTCGGTAAGTCGGTCGCGGCAGTCGCAATGTCCACAGCACTCGCCGGCTTCGGAGCTGACGTGGCTGAGGCCAGGCCCCGCGACGGAAGCTGCGCCGCGCTGCAGAATGCGGCCAGCCACGCCAAAGCCAACGCCGACCACTATTTTCGTCAGGGCGACAACGGAAATGCCCGCTATTGGCAGTCGGTGTACCAAAAGACGATTCAGAACATTCAGCGGCGGAACTGCTGAGAGCCTCGACGCTCGCTTCGCGATCGGATACGAAACCGCATAGCGGGTAGTCCGGCCAGATTGGCGGTCTCTCGAAAATCGGGGCTCCGGTCGAGCGTCTCATGTGACGGCATACGGTTGGCTACTTCTTCGCGGCGTTGCCGACCATGTCGGTGGCGATGGTGGCGGCCTCGTCGCCTATCGAGTAGCTGCACGCCCACGCCTCGACGGTCAGGTTCGACACCACCGACACCGCGTGCTGGCAGGCCCACCCGCCGGCGTCCGCCTGCGTCGTGAGCTGAGTGACCAAGTTGTCCTCGGCGCTCACCTCACCGACCTCCCACAGGTACGAGGTTCCCCCATCTGCCACTGCGACAGAGGAATTGGCGCAGCCTTCCCACGCCGACCTGGACTTGTCGAAGAACCGCTGCGCCTTGTCGGCCGAGGGGTAGAGCACCGCGGTCTGCTCGACCCAGTGGTCGTTGTCCTCGCCGGGTTCGCGCGCCACTTGGTCGCGTACGTCGGTCCACCCGCTGCCCGCGTACACCGGATCCTCGGCGCCGTAGATCGCGCCCAGGCAGTCGAGGTCGGAAACCTGCTCGGAGTGGTCGGTCATCTCGTCGAGTTCGCTGGTGACCTTCATCGTCGTTGCGCCCATGATCCCGTTCAGTTCACCGATGGACAGCAACACGTCGTCGAGGTCGGACTCGGCCAGCGGCGGCACGTCGAGGCGGCCGGCGTCCTGCCCGCGCACCGCGGTTCCCGAAACGGTGCTCACACAGCCGGCCAGCAAGACGGATACCGCCAGGAAGACCGCCGCGGCGGATATCCGGGTCGCCGTGCCGAATCGAGTCACCGCGTTATTGTGACCGACTCACCGCACATTCGTGGCGCGGCCGTCAATTCGGTCGCGAGGCGTCAGGAGGCACCGATTTTCTGCAGCATCAAGGCCGCGACCGCGGCGGCATCCCGGGCGCCGGTGGCGCTGGGTCCGGCCACGTCGGTGATTTCCACGTCCACGATGCAGTCCCCGGCGACGCCGAGCGCGCGCTGAATCGTCGACCCGGCGTCCTGCATCACCACCGCGGACACGATCCGGTTGTCGATGCCCACTTCGGTGATCCGGCTGGTGGCCTGCGCGCCACGCTCGGGCTGCTGCAGCACCAGCGTCCGCCCGTTGCAGCCGTGCCACTTGTCGGCCGAAGCGGCGAAGAAGGCTTGCGCGGCCGCGACATCGCCGAACTCGACCACCCCGAAGAAACCGGTGGCGGTCGGGCCGTTGGCGTCGCCTCCGGCCCATGACCGGCTTGCCACCGAGCGCACCGGGCTGGCCTGGTAAACCACCTTCTCCAACCGGTACCCGGTGCTCACACAGTCGACCGGGGTCGCCTCGGCCTCCCGCACACCCTGCAACAGCATGTCGGCGCCGCCGGTGACCAGTTGGCCCATGAAGCCGCTGGCGCCCAGTGTGGTGGCCAGTTCCTCGGCGGTCGGCAGCGCCCGGTCCAGCGCCCGGTGCGGGGACGGCTTGGCGGCTTCGGCGATGTGCACGACTGGCGCTTTGGCCGGCGGGGCCGAACAGCCGGCGAGTACCGCGATCGCGCCCAGCGCCGCCCCCATCGCCGCCCTGCGCATCGCAGCTACTTCTTGGCCTTGTCGGCGGACGAGTCGGTGGACAGGGCGGCGACGAACGCCTCCTGTGGCACCTCGACCCGGCCGATGGTCTTCATCCGCTTCTTGCCTTCCTTCTGCTTCTCGAGCAGCTTGCGCTTGCGCGTGATGTCGCCGCCGTAACACTTCGATAGCACGTCTTTGCGGATCGCGCGGATGTTTTCGCGAGCGATGATCTTCGATCCGATCGCCGCCTGCACCGGAACCTCGAACTGCTGACGCGGGATCAGCTCCTTGAGCTTGGTGGTCATCTTGTTGCCGTAGGCGTACGCCGACTCCTTGTGCACGATCGCCGAGAACGCGTCGACCGGCTCGCCCTGTAGCAGGATGTCGACCTTGACGAGTTCGGCCTCCTGCTCGCCGGCCTCCTCGTAATCGAGGCTGGCGTAGCCGCGGGTGCGCGACTTCAACGCGTCGAAGAAGTCGAAGATGATCTCGCCCAACGGCATCGTGTAGCGCAACTCCACCCGCTCCGGCGACAGGTAGTCCATGCCGCCGAGTTCACCGCGCCGCGACTGGCACAATTCCATGATCGTGCCGATGAACTCGCTGGGCGCGATGATCGTGGTCTTGACCACCGGCTCGTAGACCGTGCGAATCTTGCCGTCAGGCCAGTCCGACGGATTGGTGACGACGACTTCCGAACCATCTTCCAGCACAACGCGATACACGACGTTCGGCGACGTCGAGATCAGGTCGAGGTTGAACTCGCGTTCGAGGCGCTCGCGGGTGATCTCCATGTGCAGCAGGCCGAGAAAGCCGCTGCGGAAGCCGAACCCGAGCGCCACCGACGTTTCCGGTTCGTAGGTCAGCGCGGCGTCGTTGAGTTGCAGCTTGTCCAGCGCATCACGCAGCACCGGATAATCCGAGCCGTCAACGGGATACAGCCCCGAGTACACCATCGGCCGCGGTTCGCGGTATCCGGTGAGCGGTTCGGCGGCGCCGTGGCGCGCCGTCGTCACGGTGTCACCGACCTTGGACTGGCGCACGTCCTTCACACCGGTGATGAGGTAGCCGACCTCTCCAACACCCAAGCCCGCCGAGGCTTTCGGCTCCGGCGAGACGATGCCGACCTCGAGCAGTTCGTGGGTGGCGCCGGTGGACATCATCTTGATGCGTTCGCGCGGGATGATCTTGCCGTCGACGACGCGCACGTAGGTCACCACGCCGCGGTAGGTGTCGTAGACGGAGTCGAAGATCATGGCGCGGGCAGGCACGTCGGCCTCACCGGTCGGCGGCGGCACCTCGCGCACGACGTGGTCGAGCAGGTCGGCCACCCCGGCGCCGGTCTTGCCGGACACCCGCAGCACGTCGGTGGGCTCACAACCGATGATGTGGGCGAGTTCGGCGGCGTACCGGTCCGGGTCGGCCGCGGGCAGGTCGATCTTGTTGAGCACCGGGATGATCTGCAGGTCGCGGTCCAGCGCCAGGTAAAGGTTCGCCAGCGTCTGCGCCTCGATGCCCTGGGCGGCGTCGACGAGCAGCACTGCGCCTTCGCAGGCCTCCAGTGCCCGCGAGACCTCGTAGGTGAAGTCGACGTGGCCGGGAGTGTCGATCAGGTGCAGCACGTATTCGTCGTCACCGATGCGCCACGGCAGCCGGACGTTCTGCGCCTTGATCGTGATGCCGCGTTCACGCTCGATGTCCATCCGGTCGAGGTATTGCGCGCGCATGTCCCGATCGGCGACGACGCCGGTGAGTTGCAGCATCCGATCGGCCAGCGTCGACTTGCCGTGATCAATATGGGCGATGATGCAGAAGTTCCGGATCTGCGCCGGCGCCGTGAACGTCTGATCGGCGAAATTGCTGATTGGAAATCTCCTGGTAGGACGGTCCTGCGGGTGCCAACAGCGTATCGAGGGCAAGGCCCGAGCACACAATCGCGCGGTCGGACGCTCGCTTATGCTCGGGACATGGCTCCGCCGTGGAGAACATTCCAGAAGTTCGCGGAGAATTTGGTGTTCAACGAGGCGCCGAAGTTCATCCGTCAGATCGGCCAGTCCGACACCGTGCAGCGCGGTATCCAGCAGGGCATCAAGATCGGCCTGGACGCGATCGCCGGCACCGCGAAAGAGGAGGCGCCCGCGATCACCGCTGGACGGCCGGTCAGCCGCAACTTCGTGCCGACCGCACACCGCGCCCGCAAGGTCGTATACGCGCCGGACCTGGACGGCCGCGCCGACCCCGGCGAGATCGTGTGGACGTGGGTGGTCTACGAGGACGATCCGACGCAGGGCAAGGACCGTCCCGTGCTGGTCGTCGGGCGGGACCGCTCGACGTTGCTCGGCCTGATGCTGTCCAGCCAGGACCACCATCGCGAGGATCCGAACTGGATCGGCATCGGCAGCGGCACCTGGGACTACGAGGGCCGGCAGAGTTGGGTGCGGCTGGACCGGGTGCTCGACGTGCCCGAGGCCGGCATCCGGCGCGAAGGCGCGATCCTCACGCGCGAGAGGTTCGAAGCGGTCGCGACCCGCCTCCGCACCGAATACTCCTGGAGCTGACTCGCTTTCCTGCCGCGAGGAGACGCAAAGTGCTCCATTTTCTCTGCGTGGCGGGGGTTTTTGCGTCTGTTCGGCGAAGAGCTAGCGCGGCTCGCGCCACATCGACCACATGCTGGGGCCGCCGTCGGGCAACTTGATCTCGCCGGTGACCTCGAACCCGAAGCGCTGGTAGTACGGGATGTTGTCGGGGTTGCTGGACTCGAGATAGGCCGGCGCGTACTCGGCGTCGCACCGATCGAGTCGCGAGCGCATCAGGGCCTGGCCGAAGCCGGTCCCACGGACACTCGGATCGCTGCCGATCACCGCCAGATACCAGTGCGGCTCCTCCGGATGATGCTTCTTCATCAGCTCGGATACCTGCTGACCGCGTCTGACCCGCGAGCCGAACGCCCGGATGAAGCCGGGCATCATCAGCAGCTCCTCGAGGCGCCCCTGCTTCCACTGTCCCGGCGGAGCCCACAGCGCTGCGGCGCCGATCCGTCCGCCACCGGCCACCTCGACGGCGTCGGTTCGCAGGAAGTGGTGTCGGGTCATGGTCGCGAACATCCGCGCGAGGCCGCGAGCCCGTGCGCCGTCGTCCGGCAGCATCCACATCATCACCGGGTCCGGATAGAACGCGCGGCCCAATACCTCCGACAAGGTGCGGACATCGCGCCGCCGGGCGGGCGCAACCTCGACGTCAGCCACGGGTGATGTAGGCCTGCAACTGCTCCTGCTGCGTTTCGAGCTCTTCCATCCGCGTCTTGACCACATCGCCGATGCTGACGATGCCCGCCAGCCTGCCGTTCTCCATCACGGGCACGTGCCGGACCCGGTTCGTCGTCATCAACGCGCTCAGGCTGTCGACCGAATCGTCTGGTGCGCAGGTCGCCACGAAGCTGGTCATGATTTCTGACACCGGCCGTCGCAGCAGGTCGGCGCCGTGCGCATGCAGGGCGCGCACGACGTCGCGCTCGGAGACGATGCCCACCACACCGTCGGGCGACACCACCACCATCGCGCCGATGTTGTGCACGGCCAACTCGGTGAGCAACCCCGCGACCGACGTCTCCGGGGTAATCGTGGCCACCGCGGCGCCCTTGCTCCGCAACACGTCCGCGATCCGCATCCTTGCCTCCGCTCGTGATGTACCTCACAGGCTAGGTGCGGCGCGGTCGACGCGGAAGGGTTTGCACGGTTGCAACCGGGTCACGCCTGCGCAACGCTGCTTTGCGCGGCGGCGGGCCGGCAATGGCGAGTTTTCGACGCGTCCGTCAGGTATATGTGGGCCATGATCGAGGTGACGCTGCTCGGCACCGGAAGCCCCATCCCCGACGCGCGCCGGGCCGGGCCGTCGACTCTGGTGCGTGCGGGCGGACAGACGTTTCTGGTGGACTGCGGCCGCGGCGTACAACAACGCCTGACCGCCGCGGGCGCCGCCGCCAACGGGTTGTCGGCGCTGCTGCTGACCCACCTGCACAGCGACCACATCGCCGATCTGGGCGACGTGATCATCACCCGTTGGGTGTCCACCTTCACCCCCGACCCCGCCCCGTTGCAGATCATCGGGCCGCCGGGCACCGCCGAGGTGGTCGACGCCACGCTCAAGGCGTTCGGCTTCGACATCGGATACCGCATCTCCCACCACGCCGATCTGACGACGCCGCCTCCGGTGCAGGTGCACGAGTACACCGACGGTGAAGTGTGGAACAGCGACGGGGTGAGGATCCGGGTCGCGCCGACCGACCACCGGCCCGTCGCGCCGACGATCGGCTTCCGTGTCGAGCACGCCGACGCGTCAGTTGTCCTGGCCGGCGACACGGTGCCATGCGAAAGCCTCGATGAGCTGGCGGCGGGCGCAGGGGCGTTGGTGCACACCGTCATTCGCAAGGATCTGATCGACGAGATGCCCATGCAGCGCATCCGCGACATCTGCGATTACCACTCCTCGGTCGAGGAGGCGGCGACGACCGCGGCGCGCGCGGGGGTCGGGATCCTCATCCTGACGCACTACGTGCCGGGCATCGAGGCCGGACAGGAAGACGATTGGCGCGCGCTGGCCGCGGCGGTGTTCGACCGCCAGATCGAAATCGGTGACGACCTGCATCGCGTCGAAGTGCATCCCGGGGTCGGCGCGAAGCCGGCCGGGTGAGGGCGACGGCCGACCGGGTCGGGCCGGCGGCCGGCGGGCTCGCTTTGGGCATTTGCCCATTGCGCTGGTAACCTGAACCCTCGCTGCCCGCACACCGGGCGCCTACCAGACTTTGGGAAACTCCAACGGGATTTACGAAGGACTACACGCGTGGCCAACATCAAGTCGCAGGAAAAGCGGATCAAGACCAACGAGCGCCGCAGGCTGCGCAACAAGTCGGTCAAGTCGTCGCTTCACACGGCGGTCCGCGGATTCCGGGAGGCCGTCGAGGCCGGCGACAAGGACAAGGCTCGCGACCTGCTGGCGTCGACCAGCCGCCAGCTCGACAAGGCCGCCAGCAAGGGCGTCATCCACAAGAACCAGGCCGCGAACCGCAAATCGGCTTTGGCCTCGGCGTTCAACAAGCTCTGATCTTTATCGCCGAGTGCACGGCTGGTGTACACGAATCGCGAGAATCGGTACGTGAGGCGTGCACTCGACGCAATCAAGCCGCTCAGTCCG
Source organism: Mycobacterium sp. IS-1556 (assembly GCF_001499985.1). Classification (NCBI taxonomy): domain Bacteria; kingdom Bacillati; phylum Actinomycetota; class Actinomycetes; order Mycobacteriales; family Mycobacteriaceae; genus Mycobacterium; species Mycobacterium sp. IS-1556. Next base: position 89,497 of record NZ_LQIM01000002.1, on the reverse strand, counting down.
CGACGAGTTCGGCGACGCTCCTGACGGTTGCCTCCAACGCGTATTCCGGGTCGGCCGCTGCGCCCTTGACATCCGCATTGAGCGCGGCCACCAACCGCATCGCCTCGGCGACCGAGGTGTTCGACCACCGCCGCGCCTGCTTTTGCGCCTTCTGCACCCGCCACGGCGGCATGCCCAGCTCTGAGGCCAGCCGGTAGGGATCGCCCGACAACGGCCGCACCCGGGCGATGGTGTGCACGGCTTCGGCCAGCGCATCGGCCAGCACGACGTGCGGTTCGCCGCGCATCATCGCCCACCGCAGCGCTTCAGCGGCTCCCGCGACGTCCCCGATGACGGCCTTGTCGGCGATGTCGAACCCCTTCACCTCCGCCTTGCCCGAGTGGTAGCGGCGCACCGCCGCCGCGTCGACCGCGCGGCCGGTGTCGGTGACCAACTGCGAACACGCCGCCGCCAGTTCCCGGATGTCTGACCCGATCGCGTCGAGCACTGCGGTGACCGTGTCGTCACCCACCTTGACCTTCAGGGCACGGAACTCACGCCGGACGAAGTCGGCGCGCTCGGCGGCCTTGACGATCCGCGCGCAGGGATGCACCTGCGCGCCCAGTTTCTTGAGTTGATCGGCGAGCACCTTCGCGCGGCCGCCACCGGAGTGCACGACGACGAGCACGGTGCCGGGCGGCAGATCGGCTGCGGCGTCGGCGATCAGTGCGACCGCGTCTTTGCCCGCTTCCGCCGCCGACTCCAGCACCACGACCCGCTCGTCGGCGAACAACGACGGGCTCAGTAGTTCGGCGAGTTCGCTTGTGCTGACGTCGCCCGCACGCAACCGGTCAACCGGGATGTCGTGGCTGCCTGCCTGCTTGCGCGCGCCCCGCAGAACCGTCGCTACCGCGCGTTCGACCAGCAATTCCTCGTCTCCGAGCACCAGATGCAATCGCGACGCTTCGCTCACCCCACGATCGTGTCACGGCCGCCTGACAGCAGCCCCGCCACCGTCCACGCCAGCAGGCACACCGCGGCGGCGCACGCGCCGGCGCGCACCCAGCGCGAGCGCCAGGCCACCACCGCCCCGACGCCCGCGGCGGCGAGCAGCACCACCCCCGGCAGCCCCGACGGCACGGGCACCGAGGATCCGGGAATGCCGGCCGCCCAGCGGGCTACGTGCAACAGCCACCACAGCTCCGGCCCGGTGAAGCGAATCAACAGGTCGGCACCGGAGGGCCAGACGCGACCCAGCGCGGCCGCGGCGGTGCCGACGACGGTGATCGGCGGAATCACCGGCGCGACCGCGACATTGGCCGCGACCGACACGATGCTGAACGTGCCTGCCATCCCCGCGACGAGCGGAGCGGTGACCAGTTGCGCGGCGGTGGCCACGCTGACCGCGTCGGCGGCCGGCTTGGGCCAGCCGCGGTCGACGAGTCGCCGCGACCACACCGGGGCAAGTACGACGAGGGCCGCGGTCGCCGACACCGACAGCGCGAAACCGACGTCGACCGCCAGTTCCGGCGATGCGATCAACAACACCAACACGCTGGCCGACAACGCCGGAATCGCCTGCCGGCGCCGATGCGTCAGCACCGCCAACAAGGTGATCGCGCCCATCACGGCGGCGCGCAGCACACTCGCCGTCGGCTGCACGACCACGACGAACGCGAGCAACGCGACCGCAGCGAGGGCGACTGCGGCCCGCGGGCCGACCAGTCCAGCCGTCAACAGCACCGCCCCGCACACGATCGTCACGTTGGCGCCGGAGACCGCGGTCAGATGCGTCAGGCCGGCGGCACGGAAGTCGGCCGTCGTCTGTTTCGGCACCGCCGAGGTGTCGCCGAGCACCAGCGCGGGCAGCATCGCGGCCTGCTCAGCAGGCAGTGACCGTCGTGCCGCGTCGGCGAATGTCGCGCGGATTTCGTGGGCGGCGCGGTGGACCGCGGCCGCCTCGCCGTAGGTGGGCTCACCGGTCGCCGACAGCACCGCCACGCTGAGGTCGCGTCGGGTCGGCCGGCCGATTCGGGCCCGGAATGCCACGGGTGTGCCGGCCGTCAGGTCGGCGACGCCGGAGGTCGACGCGAAGACCACCACCCGGCCCGACATTTCGCGACCGTCCAACCGCAGCAGCGAGCCGCGGAACACCGTCCGGTTGCCGCCGAGCGCTCGGGGGCTCTCCGTCGGCGCGACGACGACGGCGGCGGCCGTGCCGTAGCGCTGGGCGACCGGGTGGTCGCGCAGTTGGTCGACCTGCAGACCGATCGCGATCGCGAACGCGGCGGCCACCACTGCGACCGCGCCGACACCCGCGCCCGCCCCCGTTCCGTCGGCCTGCGCTCGGCGGCTACTACGTCCACCCCACCAACCCAGCGCCGCAGCCGTCGCCACCGCCCCGACAGCGGCGGCAACCGCTCCGCCGATGTGCCAGACGATCCCGGCGGCGGTCACCGCCCAGCTGGTCAACGCCGCCGGTACCAGCCGTAGATCGAGCGGGGTCCCAACGGCGTCCGCCACCGTCGTCAGACATGGACGAGGTTGCGCAGCTTGTCCAGCCGCGCCGGTCCGATACCGTCCACGTCACCGAGCTGATCGACGCTGGTGAACCGGCCATTCGCGTCGCGCCACGCCACGATCGCCGCAGCGGTCACCGGACCGATGCCGGGCAGCGTGTCGAGTTGTTCGACGGTCGCGGTGTTCAGGTTCACCTTTTCGCCCGGCGGTTTGTCGCCGGTCCCGGTCGGCGGTGCGTCCGCCGATGCGGTCGCCGCCGCACCCGGACTGACCGAGCTGCCCATGGCGGCCGGCTCGCCTGGTGGCGCCGCGATACCGACGACGATCTGCTCGCCGTCGGTGATCCGTCTGGCCATGTTGAGTCCCACCATGTCTGCGCCCTCCAGCGGCCCGCCCGCCGCGGCGACCGCGTCGGCGATCCGGGCGCCCGCTTCGAGCGTGACCAGCCCGGGCTTGTGCACCAGGCCCACGACACTGACGACCACGGGCTCATCCGACGTCGAGTTCGCCGCATCCGCTGTCGGGCTCGCCGACGAAACCATCTGCACGGGCGGGAGTTTGGCCGCTGTCACCGCGGGGGTGTCGTCACGCACCAGCACGAACACCGTGATCAGCACCGCGACGACTCCTACCCCGGCGAGCGCAAGGACACCGACGCGACCGGGATCGGCGCGCACCGCAGCGATCCAACCCGCTGCGCCGTTTCCGGTGGTTTCCGGCAGCCAGCGGGTCAGCGACGTGTCCGGTTGGCGCTCCTCGACGTCGGTGTCGGCCTCTACTTCTGCGCCCAGCCGGCGCTGCAGGCGCTCGGCGGCCAATTCGGTTCGCATGTTGCCGAAGATAGGTGCGCACGCCGACCGCAAGCCCCGTCGATGACAGGCGACGACGCGCCCTGTGGATGAAGTGAGCGTTGGGGATAACGGCGGTCTACAGTGTTGCTGTGGATCGTCGAGTCCCGATGGTCGCGGCCATCGCATTCGCCGTTCTGTATACCGTTGCGCTGCTGATGGTTCCGGCGCTACCGGGCATCGACAAGCCGGGTCTCGACATCGTCACCCACATCCAGGAGAACGCCGGTGCCATGCGCACTCAGGCGCTGTTGGTGGCGTTCGGCTCGCTGGCCCTGGTGGTGGTCCTCGGCCATGCGCGCGACCGGCTGGCGGGGCCGTATGCCTTCGTGTTCACGATCGGCTCCGGCGTGATTCTCGTCCAGATCAGCATCGCCACCTGGTTCACCTCAGGGTTGGCGTTGCATCCCGGCGAACTGGGCTCCGGGACCGCGCGGACGATCACCGACATCGTCACGATGTGGGGACCCATGCTCACCGTGGCCGACATCATGGTTGCCGCACCGATTTTGTTGGCGGCCAACGAAGGTCGTTTTCCACGTTGGCTTGGGATCGTCGCCGCCGCCTTCGCCGTCGAGCAGCTCATCGAGACGATCACGATCATCGGACCGCCGGGGAGCTTCATCTCGCCGGGCGGACCGATGAACCTTTACCTCGGCGGGCCGTTGTTCATCTTGTTCTTCCTGGCACTCGGCGTGGCGCTGTTTCTGCCCGCGGAAACCGAGGCGCTCGCCGAACAAGCCGACGAATCGGCCGGGCCTGACGCGGTCGAGAACACCGAACCGGACCCGGAATAGCCGGCCGAACCGGACGTAGCCACTAGCATTCCTCCGGTGACGACGTTGCAGCGATACACCGACCGTCGCGTGCTGATCACCGGGGCCGGGTCGGGCATCGGCCAGGCGACGGTCCTGCGGATTCTCGACGAGGGCGGCACGGTCGTCGCCGCCGACGTCAGCGAGACCGGGTTGGCCGACACCGAGGCCAAGGCGGATGGGGCCGCTGACCGGCTCACCACCGTGGTGGTCGACGTCGGCAGCGAGGAATCCGTGTCCGCCGGGGTGTCTCGCGCCGTAGCGGCGATGAACGGTCTGGACGCTCTCGTCAACGCGGCGGGCATCCTTCGGTCTTCGCACTTCGCCGACACCACCCTCGCCGACTTCGAGCACGTGTTGCGGATCAACCTCATCGGCACGTTTCTCGTCACCCGCGAGGCGCTACCCGCCCTGCGCGACGGCACTGCACCCGCGGTCGTCAACTTCAGTTCCACCTCAGCGAACTTCGCGCACCCGTACATGTCGGCGTACGCCGCCTCCAAAGGCGGCATCCAGGCCATGACGCACACGTTGGCCTTGGAGTTCAGCAAGGTAGGCATCCGATTCAACTGCGTGCAGCCGGGATCGATCTCCTCTGGAATGACCGACGGGTCAGGGCAATCCGGGCAGAGCGCCGGACCTGGACTGCCGGAAGATGCGGACTATACGTTGTTCGGCAAGATCATGCCGACGCTCGCCATCGACGGCGACGCCATGTTCGCCAAGCCCGACGCGGTGGCGGCCGTGGTCGCCATGCTCGCGGCGCCGGAAGCCTACTTCGTCACCGGCACGGAGGTCCGCATCGACGGCGGCACCCACATGTAGTCACCCTGACCCCGAGGAGATTTCGTGACCACACCCGATCGGCCACTTCGCGTGATCCAGTGGACCACCGGCAATATCGGCCGTCGGTCGCTGCACGCGATCATCGGACGCGACGACATGGAGCTCGTCGGCGTCTACGCGCACAGCCCGGACAAAGCCGGCGTCGACGCGGCGGAACTGGCGGGCTGGCCCGAACCCACGGGGATCGCGGCCACCAACGACATCGAGGCACTGCTGGCGCAGCGCCCCGACGCCTGCTGCTACAACCCGCTGTGGCCAGACATCGACGAGTTGTGCCGGCTGCTCGAGGCCGGTGTCAACGTCTGTTCGAGCGCGGCGTGGATCACCGGCGGCAAGCAGTCACCGGCGGACCTCGACAGAATCCGGAAGGCCTGCATGACAGGCAATTCGACGATCTTCGGAAGCGGAGCGCACCCCGGGATGAGCAACATGGTGGGCATGGTGCTCTCCGGCGCCTGTGAACGGGTCGACGAGATCCGCATCACCGAGTCGGTGGATTGTTCGACGTACGAATCGGCGGGAACGCAGACCGCGATGGGATTCTCACAGGATCCGGACACCCCCGGGCTGGCGGAGAGTGTACGGCGGGAAAGCGAGGTGTTCGCCGAGTCCGCTGCGATGATGGCCGACGCGATCGGCGCGGAACTCGACAGGATGACCTTCGACGTCACGTTCACAGCAGCGACAGGGGATTCCGACCTCGGGTTCATGCAGATCCCCGAAGGCACCGTCGCCGGCGTCCACGGTTATCACCGCGGCTGGGTGGGCGAGAAGAACGTCGTCAGCGTCGGATTCAACTGGATCATGGGTGACCACGTCACCCCGCCGAAGCCGCTGGAACACGGCCATGTCATTCAGGTTTTCGGGCTTCCCAACATGCGCACCGTGCTGCACTGCCTGCCGCCGAAGGACTGGACCGAACCCGGTTTCATGGGTCTGGGCATGATCTATACCGCGCTGCCGGTGACCAACGCCGTGCCCGCCGTGGTGGCGGCGCAGCCGGGCATCGTGACGCTCAAGGACCTGCCTCCGGTCACCGGTCGCGCCGCGGTGTGAATTACCGCCGAAGGCACAGCGGCGTACGGTTTCTCGACCATTTTCCGTACCGCAGTGTGCGCTCGTGAGCCTAGAGTCGTTGCGCGAGAGTACTTTTACCTGTCCCGTCGAGATCCGCGAGCGCTGCCCGACGACCCGTCATCACCATCATCAGCGCCTCACCGGGACCGATCACCTCGGCACCGTGCCCGTGTGACCAGTCGACGTCGGTGGCGTGCAGGCGCAGCCCGCGGATCCGCCGGCCCGCCCCCAATCGTGGATTACCGGGGATCAACGGCAGGATGCGCCCGAGGCGATCGGCGGGGATGGTGCGCGGCCGGTTGAGCGCGCGGCGGATGTCCTGGTGGTGCACCGTGGCGTCGACGAAACCGATCATGCCGCCGAAGCCGGCGGTCAAGCCGCTCGGATACAGGTGCCGGTTCAGATACGCGACCAGCTCATCGGGCGAGAACCCGGCGAACTCGTCGACTCCGACCTGGTTCGCGTTCACCACCCACCCCTTGGCGAACCGCTTCAGCAGACCGCCGACGCTGAGTTCCTCATAGCTGACCACATGCGCGACAACGTCTTTGACGGTCCACCGGCTACAGAGACTCGGGTGGCGCCACTGCTCGGGCGTCAACTCGGCCAGAAACGCCGCGAGGTCGGCTCGCTCGGCGCGGGCCAACTCCTTGAGGCTCGGTTCGCCGTCGATGGACATCACGGCGCCTCGCGGTCGAACAGGTCGCCGTAGCGGCGCAGATACAGGGGCCAGCCGGCATCACCGCCGACGCCGGTGGCGACGGAATCCCAGCCGTCGCCGTGCCTTTCAAGGTGGCGATGCTCGAGGATGACGCGCGTACACCCATCGGCCTCGGCGGTGAACACGACCTCGACCTCACTGCACCGCCCGGGATCGGATTCGAGCTGCCACGTCGGGCCGATGTCCCACGAGAAGACGATGCGGTGCGGCGGCTCGATGACGAGCACCCGCGCCCAAGCGCAGACACTGCCGTCCTCGCCGCGGTCGTAGATGCGCCCGCCGACATGCGGCTCGAAGACCGTCTCGACGATCGGGGTGCCCAACAGGTTGTGCTCGCGCGGCTTGAAGTCGCCGAACCGCTCGGTGAACACCCGGAACGCCCGTTCGAGCGGCGCGTTGACGGTGATGTCGTGGCGGACGACCGCGGATTGGGCAGAGGTCATCATTGCTCTCCTTCGCGTTCGGTTATTTCCTTGAAGCCGGCCAGCGCCTGCCCCCAGAAGCGATCGAGGTCGGCCCGCATGGCGGCCAGCCCCACCGGGTCGAGCTGGTAGACGCGCCGGGTCCCGTCGGGGCGGTCGCAGACCAGCCCGGCGCGTTTGAGCACCTTGAGGTGCTGGGACACCGCGGGCCTGCTGACCGGAAGATCGCGAGCCAGCTCCCCGACCGCCATCGGCCGGTGCGCGAGACGTTCGACGATCGACCGCCGGGTGCGGTCCGCCATCGCCACCCACGCATCGGCATCTTGGTAAGTCGGCACGAACCGTAAGTTATCACTTACCAAAGCCGCGGGCAATGGCCGGATCAGTCGGCGAGCTGGACGACCACACCGATCGCGCCCCCACCGACATGGATCGACAGCACCGGACCCATATCCCGCACGGTGAGCGCTTCGAGCTGAGGGAGCCGGTCCGTCAGCGCGGCGCCGACCTCGTCGGCGCCGTCGTGGTTGTCGACGTGGTGTACCGCGATCGACGCCTGGCGGTCACCGACAAGATCGGCGACGCGGTCCACCATCGTCATGTGTGCCTTGCCGATCGTCCGGATCCGTTGGTCGAGCACGAGTCGGCCGTCGACGTCGATGCACAGCAGCGGCTTGACCGACAACGCGGTGCCCAACCATGATGCCGCGGTTCCGATCCGCCCGCTGCGCCGCAGATTGTCCAGCCGGTGCACCACGATGAACGCGTGCGTGCGTTGTACCGCCGAACGCGCAACGGCCTCAACCGAATCCAGGTCCAAACCGTTGGCGGCGGCGCGCGCGGTGGCGAGCGCGGTGAACCCCACCCCCATCGCCGCCGAGCGTGAATTGACGACCCGTACCGACGGTCCGAACTCCCGAGCGGCCTGCACCGCAGAACTGTACGAACTCGACAGCGCCGCCGACAGGTGCACGGCGACAACGCCGTCGCCGTCGCTGTCCCGCAGCGCCTGGCGGTACATCTCCGCGAGGTCGGCGGGTGTCGCGCCCGCGGTGCTCGCGCGCAGCACCTCATGCACGTCATACGGCACCTCGTCGACACCGTCGCGCAGGTCGATCAGATCGACCAGCACATGCAACGGCACCTGCCGGATGTCGGTCTGCTTCAACTCGTCAGGCGTCAGGCGCGACGACGAGTCGGTCACCACGACTACGGACACGGCACGCCGGCCTCGGCGAGCGCCTTGAGCATGGAGTCTGCCACGGCCTGATGAGCATCGAAGTTCCAGTGGATGCCGTCGGGGTTGCCCTGGCCGTTCATGACGTACTCCCCGACCGCCGCCTTGAGGTCGACGAGCGGAATGTCATGCTGGTCGGCCCATTCGGTGAGCGCTCTGACGGTGCCGTCGCGGCCATGATGTGCCCTGCCGTACGTGTCGGCGATGTGCACCGAGGGCAGACAGGCGACGACGGGTATCCCGGGCCGGTTGAAATCGATGGCGCCGCGGGTCATCTCGAGATACTCCGCGGACAGGTGTGGCGGCAGCGCAGCGCGCGCCACCGGTGAGAGCCGCGGCTGCACCCAGCAGTAGCCGTCGCGCACCCAGCGGCGCAGCCATGGCGGGCGCACGTAGCGGATCAGTTCACGCGCCGCGGTGGGCAGCGGCGACGGCAGGGAATCCATGCCGCCCGTGGCGAACACCACCGCGCCGGCCCGCGGCAGCGCCGCCCACGCCCGCGGGTCCTGCGTCGCCGCCCACCACACGTCACGACACGTCCAACCGATCCGACCGATCAGCTCGACATCCCAACCAAGCTGGGCGGCAACGATGTTGGGCCAGATCCGCGGATCGTCGGCCGGCAGCCCGCCGGTCGGGCCGTAGTAGGACAGCGAGTCGCAGAAGATCAGAAGGGTCGGACGCTCACAAGACATCGTTGGCTACCTGTGCCGAAGCGTTCCACACGTCGAGCCGCCACCGTACGGCCTCGGGCGCCGCGTCGACGTCACTGTGGCCGGACAGCTGCACCCAGCTGGCGTTGCCCATGCCGCCGAGGATCGGCCAGTTGTCGACCGGCAGCCTCAGCAGCGCCGAGGTCAGCGCCGCGATCAGCCCGCCGTGGGCGACCAGCACGACCGGCCGTTCCGGATCCCCACCGGGCTGGTGCAAACCCCACTCCGGCTGTCCGACGATCAGCTCGTCGACCAGCGGCATGCTGCGCGCGGCGACGTCGACGCGACTCTCCCCGCCCGGCGGCGCCCATCGCGAGTTGTCCCGCCACGCCAGCCGAGCACCGGGCGCCGCGGCGTCGACCTCGAGGTGGGTCAGCCCCTGCCACTCGCCGAGGTGTGTCTCCCGCAACCGAACGTCGGCCGTAACGGGCACGCCGGCGCGGTGGCCGAGCACCACCGCGGTGTCGAATGCCCGCCGCAGATCCGAGGTCACAATCGCCAACGGCTGCCGCTTGGCCAGCACCTCTGCCGCCGCGACCGCCTGCTCCCGCCCCAGATCGGTCAGGTCGGTGTCCAGCTGGCCCTGCATCCTGCTGCCCGCGTTGTACTCGGTCTGCCCGTGCCGCAGCATGACCAGGCGTCGGACCCGCCTCACGGTCGGCCGTCCTCTTCCGTCATCCCCTGCTCTTCGGGCGGGGCCCCACTTTGCGTATGCGGCTCGTCCACATCGACCGGGATCGTCGGGCAGTCCCGCCACAACCGGTCCAGCGCATAGAAGTTGCGCTCGTCCTCGTGCTGGATGTGCACCACGATGTCGACATAGTCGAGCAGGGTCCAGCGGCCCTCGCGGGCACCTTCGCGGCGGGCCGGTTTGTAGCCGGCGACGCGCATCTTCTCCTCGACCTCGTCGACGATGGCGTTGACCTGTCGTTCGTTCGACGCAGAGGCGATCACGAAGCAGTCGGTGATGACGAGTTGGCCCGACACGTCGATCACCACGACGTCGTCGGCGACCTTGGCCGCGGCCGCCTGCGCGGCCACCGTCGCCATGCGGACGGCTTCGTCGGAGGCGCTCATCGGTGCTTCCCCTGGGTTGTGAGCGGTTGTGCGGCATAGAGTTTGCGCTTGGCCACGTACTGGACGACGCCGTCGGGCACCAGATACCAGATCGGCCGGTTCTCCCGGGCGCGCTTACGACAGTCGGTCGACGAGATCGCCAGTGCGGGCACCTCGACGAGCTGCAGCGCATCGTCGGGCAGTTCCTTGATCGCCGCAGCGATGTGCTTACCGTCCAGCTCGTACCCCGGCCGGCTCACCCCGACGAAACTCGCGATGGCGAACATCTCCTCCCAGTTCTGCCACGACAGGATCGACGCCAGCGCGTCGGCCCCGGTGATGAAGAACAGGTCCGCGTCGGGGTTGAGCGCGCGCAGATCGCGCAACGTGTCCTTGGTGTAGGTGGGTCCGCTCCGATCGATGTCCACTCGGCTCACGGTGAACCGTGGATTGGAGGCGGTTGCGATCACCGTCATCAGGTAGCGGTCTTCCGCGGCGGTGACTCGGCGGTCCTTCTGCCACGGCTGTCCGGTCGGGACGAACACCACCTCGTCGAGTCCGAACAGTTCGGCGACCTCGCTGGCCGCGACGAGGTGCCCGTTGTGGATGGGATCGAACGTCCCACCCATCACGCCGAGCCTGCGCCGAGGAGCCACGAATAGCCAGCTTACGGGAGTGGCCGAGCCGGCTCAGACCGGCAGCAACCGATCGATGACCGACGCCAACTGCTTGGCCGACCGGCATTCGTGCATGGTGATGACGTCCTCATACCGCGGCACCGCCGAGTCGCCGCTGCCCCACAGGTGCCGGGGTTCGGGGTTCAGCCAGTGCGCATGCCGGCTGGAGTTGACCATGTGCGCGAGCAGCTCGATCTCGGGGTTGCGGTAGTTGTTGCGGCCGTCGCCGAGGATCAGCAGCGCGCTGCGCGGCGAGAGCACATTGGGCCATCTGTCCATGAACGACGCGAACGCGTGGCCGTAGTCGGAGTGCCCGTCGCGGGTGTACACACCCGCTTCCCGGGTGATGCGCTGTACCGCCACCGCGAGGTCGGCGTCCGGTCCGAACAGCTCGGTCACCTCGTCGGTGGTGTCGATGAAGGCGAAGACGCGCACGCGAGAGAACTGTTGGCGCAGCGCATGCACGAGCAGCAGCGTGAAGTGGCTGAACCCGGCGACCGAGCCCGAGACGTCGCACAGCACGACGAGTTCGGGCCGGGCGGGATGCGGCTTCTTCAGCACCACGTCGATCGGCACCCCGCCGGTGGACATCGACTTGCGCAGCGTCTTGCGCAGGTCGATCTCGCCGGCGCGCGAGCGCCGCCGCCGCGCGGCCAGCCGGGTCGCCAGCGTGCGGGCCAGCGGCGCCACCACCCGGCGCATCTGGCGCAACTGCTCACCCGAGGCGCGCAGGAACTCTACGTTCTCGGCGAGCTGCGGCACACCGTACATCTGTACGTGGTCGCGGCCGAGTTGTTCGGCGGTGCGGCGTTTGGTCTCCGCCTCGACCATCCTGCGTAGCTGGTTGATGCGCTGCGCAGCAAGGGCTTTGGCAATCTGCTCCTGCGTCGGCGTGGGCTCCTCGCCGTACGGAGCCAGCAGGCCGGCGAGCAACCGGCCCTCGAGGTCGTCGAGGTTCATCGCCTTGAGGGCCTGGTACGACGAATACGACGGCCCTCGACTGGAGTTGTAGCGGCCGTACGCCTCGACGATCTGAGCGATCATGGCGGCCATCCGCTCGTCGAGGTTCGCCAGATCCTCGTTGTCGGCCAGCATGTCCAGCAGCGCCGACCGCATAGCCTCGACGTCCTCCGGCGGCAGACCCGGGTCGCTGTCGTCCGCTTCACCGTCGTCGTCCACCAAAACCGTCCGCGCGCCCAGCGCAGCGGGGAACCACAGGTCGAACATCGCGTCGTAGGTATCGCGGTGGTCGGGGCGGCGCAGCACCGCGCAGGCGATGCCCTCCCGCAATGCCTCCCGATCGGCCAAGCCCAGCACGGAGACCACCTGTCCGGCGTCGACGGTCTCCGAAGGGCCTACCGAAATTCCCTGTGCCCGTAGCGCTTCGACGAACCCGACGAGGTGGCCGGGCAGGCCGTGCGGCGCCAACGGCTGCGACGGTCGGGTCCGGCGCACGGCCATCTCAGTTCAGCCTCAGCTCGCCGGAGGCCTTGATCTGGTCGGCCTGGTGTTTGAGCACCACACCCAGCGTGGCCGCGATCGTCGCATCGTCGATGGTGTCCAGCCCCAGGGCCAGGATCGTACGGCCCCAGTCGATGGTCTCGGCAACCGACGGCAGCTTCTTGAGCTGCATTCCGCGCAGCACGCCGATGATCTTGACCAGCTCGTCGGCGAGCCGCTCGGGCAGCTCCGGCACGCGGGACAGCAGGATGCGCCGCTCGAGGTCGGGATCGGGAAAGTCGATGTGCAGGAACAGGCACCGGCGCTTGAGCGCCTCGGACAGCTCGCGGGTGGCGTTGGAGGTCAGGACGACGAACGGCGCGCGCTCCGCACTGATCGTGCCCAGTTCCGGCACGGTCACCGCGAAGTCGGACAGCACCTCCAGCAGCAGGCCTTCGATCTCGATGTCGGCCTTGTCGGTCTCGTCGATCAGCAGCACGGTCGGCTCGGTGCGCCGGATCGCGGTCAGCAGCGGGCGCGACAGCAGGAACTCCTCGGAGAACACGTCGTCGCGGGTGGAGTCCCAATCCCCGTGCCCGGCCTGAATCCGCAGGATCTGCTTGGCGTGGTTCCACTCGTAGAGGGCACGAGCCTCGTCGACGCCCTCGTAGCACTGCAGCCGCACCAGACCCGACCCGGTCGACTGCGCGACCGCGCGAGCCAGTTCGGTCTTGCCGACACCCGCGGGTCCTTCCACCAACAACGGCTTGCCGAGCCGGTCGGCCAGGAAAACCGCTGTCGCGGTTGCGGTGTCGGGCAGGTAGCCGGTCTCGGCCAGCCGTCTGCCGACATCCTCGATGTCGGCGAACAGCGGCGCTGGGCGGGCGGGGACACTCACGGATAGGGCTCCTATATCAGGCCGGGCGGGTGTGGCCGTCTCCCCACACAATCCACTTGGTTGACGTCAGTTCGGGCAAACCCATGGGTCCGCGGGCGTGCAGCTTCTGGGTGGAGATTCCGATCTCGGCACCGAACCCGAACTGCTCCCCGTCGGTGAACGCCGTCGACGCGTTCACCATCACCGCGGCCGCGTCGACCCGCTCGGTGAACCGTTGCGCCGCAGCGAGATCCGTGGCGACGATCGCTTCGGTGTGGCCGGTGCCGAATTCGTTGACGTGGTCGATGGCCGCGTCGACCCCGTTGACCACCGCCAACGCGATGTCCATCGAAAGGAACTCGGCCCGCAACTCCTCTTCGGACGGGTTGTCGTGCACCGTGACACCGGCGTCCCGCAGCGCGCGGGTCAGCCGCGGCACCGCACGATCGGCGATCGCGGCGTCGACCAGAACCGATTCGGCCGCGTTGCAAACGCTGGGCCTGCGCGTCTTGGCGTTGAGCAGGATGCGTTCGGCGACGTCGAGATCGGCCGACTCATGCACGTACACATGGCAATTGCCCACGCCGGTCTCGATCGTCGGCACCGTCGCGTCCCGGACGACCGCGTCGATCAGCCCTGCGCCACCGCGCGGGATGACGACGTCGACCAGCCCGCGCGCCTGGATCAGGTGGGTGACGCTGGCGCGGTCGGAGCTGGGCAGCAATTGCACCGCGTCGACGTCGAGCAGTTCGGTCGCCAGCGCGGCGCGCAGCGCGTTCACCAGCGCGGCGTTGGAGTTGGCCGCCGAGGAGCTGCCGCGAAGCAACACCGCGTTGCCGGACTTCAGCGTCAACCCGAATGCGTCGACGGTGACGTTCGGCCTGCCCTCGTAGACGATGCCGACGACACCGAGCGGGACACGCAGCTGCCGCAGTTGCAGACCGTTGGGCAGTGTGCGGCCCTGCAGCACCTCGCCCAGCGGGTCGGGGAGCCGCGACACCTGGCGCAGTCCGTCGGCGATGCCGTCGACGCGGTCCGGGTTCAACTTGAGCCGGTCGAGCATCGCGTCGGGGGTGCCCGCGGCGCGGGCGGCGGCGAGGTCCTGCTCGTTGGCCTCGAGGATCTGCCGCGTCGACATCAGCACGTGGTCGGCGGCGGTGTTCAGCGCGCGGTTCTTGGTTTCCGAGCTGAGGGTGGCCAGCGCGCGCGCCGCCACGCGGGCTCGGCGGGCGGCGTCGTGTACCTGACCACGCAGATCGGCGGCATCAGAAGCCAAGGGGACCTGCACACTCATCAAACCAGCGTATCGAACGGGCTTCGGGAGTTCGACACGTGTCAGGTAGCGGTGCTGCATTAGCGTTGGGGGTCATGGTGGCGCGGGTGTGTGTGGTCGGCAGTGTCAACGCCGACCACACGTTCATGGTGAGCGCCCTGCCCCGCGCGGGCCAGACCGTGCTGGCGTCCGGCCTGTCGACCTCACCGGGCGGTAAAGGCGGCAACCAGGCGGTGGCCGCGGCGAGGGCGGGCGCGGAGGTGCGACTCGTCGCCGCGCTCGGTAGCGACGCGGCGGCCGAGGCGCTGAGGGGTCACCTCAGCGCCAACGGGGTCGGTCTGGACGGCGTGATCACGGTGCCTGGGCCGAGCGGATCGGCCGTGATCCTGGTGGATTCGTCGGCAGAGAACACGATCGTGGTCGCGGCGGGGGCGAATGCCGCGCTCGACGTGAATTCCGCGGACGTGCGTGGCGTCATCGCCGACTGCGACGTGATGCTGCTGCAATTGGAGATTCCCCTTCCCACCGCGATCGCCGCCGCGAGGGTGGCGCGCGAGGCCGGTGCGGTCGTCATCGTCAACGCCTCACCGCCCGGTGCCCCGCCGCACGAGCTGCTCGCGCTGTCCGAGTCAGCCGACGTCGTCGTGGTCAACGAGACCGAGGCCGGCGAGTGGCACTGGCCCGTCCCGCATCTGGTGATCACCCGGGGTCCGCGCGGTGCGAGTTATCTGGGCGACGGCGAGCGCTTCGTCGTCCCGGCACCCACCGTGCGGGCCGTGGACACCTCCGGCGCGGGCGACGTGTTCGCCGGTGTGCTCGCCGCGCACTGGCTCGACGGCCACGAGACCGCGCTGCGCCGGGCCTGCGCCGCCGCCGCATTGTCCACGCTCGTTCCGGGGGCCGGCGATTGTGCGCCCTACGCCGAAGCCATCGACGACGCGGTATCCAATCGAGCGACGGAAAGGCAGTTATGACGAGCACCCAGCCGAGCACCACCGGCGGCCCGCGGCCACCCGAGGGCGACTGGCTCGGCACCCCCTACCTGAAGTTCACCCGCGAGGGCCCGTTCGGGGTGTGCCGGCTCGACCGGCCGGAGGCCCGCAACGCGATGACGCCCGCGATGTACTTCGGAATCCGTTACGCGGTGCGCCACGTCGACGCCGATCCGGATCTGGCCGGTCTGCTGATCACCGGCACCGGCGACGTCTTCGCGCCCGGCGGTGACATGGGTGGGGGCGACGGCAGCGACAACTGGCTGACGTTCGGGTCGGCGCTCGGCATGGACGTGACACCGTTCGAGACCCTGCGGCAGTCGGTCAAGCCGGTGGTGTCGGCGGTCAACGGGCTGTGTCAGGGCGGCGGCTTGCAGATCGCGCTGTGCAGCGACATGACGGTCGTCAGTGAGCGGGCCACGTTCCGGGTGCCCGAACTGCTGCGCGGTATCGCCGACACGTACTACAGCCAGATGCTGGCCCGCCTGATCGGCCCGGTCCGCACGCGGGATCTGATGTTCACCGGCCGGACGTTGTCGGCGCGGGAGGCGCTGGAGTGGGGCATGGTGACGCGCGTGGTGCCCCACGACGCTCTGCTCGATGCGGCGCGCGAGGTGCTCGGCCAGTGCTGTCGGACCGCTCCCGGCGCCCGCGGCGTGGTCAAGTCGAGCCTGGACAACTATCTCGGGTTGTTCGACCGCATCGGTATGCAGGCCAGCTACTCCTCGGCCGAGGCGATGGAGGGCTTCCGGTCGTTCAAGGAGCGCCGTTCGCCGGACTGGGTGCACCCCGACCTGCGTGTCGACGGCCGCCTCTAGCGAGCGATTTGTGGAGCGCTACCGGCGCTGAGCGCCGGTGCGGCTCCACAAACCGAGGCCCCGATAGTACAGAATTCCCTGTACTATCGGGCCATGCAGACGGTCACCCACAGCGACGCGCTGTCGCGGTTCGGTTGCGCGCTGTCGGACCCGACCCGCGCCGAGATCCTGCTGATGTTGCGCGACGGGCCCGGCTATCCCTCGGAGCTCGCCGACAAGATCGGCGTCTCCCGCCAGATTCTGTCCAACCACCTGGCCTGTCTGCGGGGCTGCGGACTGGTGCTCGCGCAGCCGGAGGGCCGCCGCAGCCGCTACGAACTCGCTGACGAGCGCATCGCCCACGCACTCGACGACCTGGTCGGCCTCGTGCTCGACGTCGATCCGGCCTGCTGCCCGAGCGCGGTCGCCGACGACTGCTGCTGATGCCCACCACCGCCCGGCGCGAGGTACTCGCCCGTCGTATCCGATGGCTGGTGGCCGCCACGATCACCTACAACGTCATCGAGGCGGCCATCGCGCTGGCCGAGGGCACCCGGGTGTCGTCGTCGGCGCTGATCGGCTTCGGGCTGGACTCAGTTGTCGAAATCGCCTCCGCGGCGGCCGTCGCGTGGCAGTTCGCGGCGCGCGATCCTGAGACGCGAGAGAAGACCGCGCTGCGCTTCATCGCGTTCTCGTTCTTCGCCCTCGCGGCGTACGTAACCGTCGACGCGGTGCTCGCGTTGACCGGCCGCGGCGCGGCCGCGCCGTCGCTGGTCGGGATCGTGCTCGCCGCGCTGAGCCTGGCGATCATGCCCGTGCTGTCGCTGGCGCAGCGGCGCGCCGGCCGTGAGTTCGGTTCGACGTCGGCCGTCGCCGACTCCAAGCAGACATTGTTGTGCACCTACCTGTCGGCGATCCTGCTGGCAGGCCTGCTGCTCAACGGCCTCTTCGGCTGGTCGTGGGCCGATCCCGTCGCGGCGCTCGGTATCGCGGTGATCGCGGTCCGCGAAGGCGTCGACGCGTGGCGCGGTGATCCCTGCTGCGCGTGAACATCTACAAGGAGTCAGCATGCCGATCATCGCACTCGTCCTGTTCGGATTGTTCGCCGTACTCGGATTCGGTTGGCGCAGTTGGCGTCAACGGCGCCGGACCGGATCGACCGGGTTTCGTGGCATCAGCGGGCGGCCGCTGTCGCCCGAGTGGTTCGCCGGGGTGGGGTTCGTCGTCGCGATGGCCGCCGCCGTGTTCGCGCCCATCCTGCAGCTCGCCGGCGTGGTCGCGCCGTTGGAAGTTCTCGACCGGCCGTGGCTGAACGTCGTCGGCATCGCGTTGGCCGTGGCGGGCATCGGCGCAACGCTCTACGCGCAGTTCGACATGGGCGACTCCTGGCGGATCGGCGTCGACGCAAGCGAGACCACGACTCTGATCCGCAGCGGCGTGTTCGCCCGGGTGCGTAACCCGATCTTCACCGCGATGATGGCTTTCGGCTTCGGAATCGCCCTCGTCACACCGAATCTCGTAGCTATCATCGGCTTCGCGCTTCTCGTCGCGACGATCGAGGCGCAGGTGCGCGTCGTCGAAGAGCCGTATCTGCTCGCGACGCACGGCGACAGTTACCGCGACTACCTCGCGACAGTCGGCCGGTTCGTGCCCGGCATCGGCGTGATTTCGGGATAGCTGGTTGCGCTGACCGCACCCGACGACACCGAAATCACAGTCACTCCTCGGGGATCTCCCGCTCGATCTCGTCGAGCCAGGTGCGCGCGGACATGTCCGACGGCGCCCGCCAGTCACCGCGCGGCGAGAGCGACCCGCCGTGCGACACCTTCGGCCCATTGGGCAGCGCCGACCGCTTGAACTGCGCGAACGAGTAGTATCGCTGCGCGAACACCTGCAGCCAGTGCCGAATCTCCTTCAGCGAGTACGCCGGTCGTTTGTCCTCGGGATAGCCGGTTGGCCAGTCGCCGCGCGCGGGATCGCTCCAGGCGTGCCAGGCGAGGAACGCGACCTTCGAGGGCCGGAACCCGAAGCGCAGCACCTGAAACAACGAGAAATCTTGCAGCACATAGGGGCCGACCTTGGATTCGCTACTCTGGATCTCCTCGTCCTCACCGGCGGGCACCAGCTCCGGGGAGATCTCGGTGTCGAGCACCGACTGCAGGACCTCGTTGACGGTCTCGTCGAACTGCTTGGACGTGATCACCCAGCGAATCAGGTGCTGAATCAACGTCTTCGGCACGCCGCCGTTGACGTTGTAGTGCGACATCTGGTCCCCGACGCCGTAGGTCGACCACCCGAGCGCGAGTTCGGACAGGTCGCCGGTGCCCAGCACGATGCCGCCGCGCTGATTGGCCAACCGGAACAGGTAGTCGGTGCGCAGGCCGGCCTGCACATTTTCGAACGTGACGTCGTAGACCTCCTCGCCGCGCCCGAACGGATGGTCCATGTTCTTGAGCATCAGTTCCGCGGTCGACTTGATGTCGAGTTCGTCGAATGTCACGCCCAACGCCTCGGCCAACCGCACGGCATTGCCCTTGGTGCGGTCGCCGGTGGCGAACCCCGGCATGGTGAACGCGAGAATGTCGCTGCGCGGCCGTTGTTCGCGATCCATCGCCCGCGCCGCCACGATCAGCGCGTGCGTCGAGTCCAGGCCACCGGACAACCCGAGCACGACCTTGGGGTAGTCGAGCGCACGCAACCGCTGCTCGAGCCCGGCCACCTGGATGTTGTAGGCCTCATAGCAATCCTGTTCCAGCCGTTGCGGATCCGACGGAACGAACGGGAAGCGTTCGACGTGCCGGAGCAGCCCGATGTCACCCGATGGCGGATCGAGCTGGAACTCCACCCGCCGGTAGGAGTCCGTCGACGTACCGTGGTGACGCCGGTTGTCGTCGAAGGTGCCCATCCGGATGCGTTCGGAGCGCAGCCGTTCCAGGTCGACGTCGGCGATCGAGCGTTGCTCAGCCTTCGGGAACCGCTCGGATTGCGCCAGGCACTCGCCGTTCTCCCAGATCATCGTCTGGCCGTCCCAGGCGAGGTCGGTGGTCGACTCCCCCGGCCCCGCCGCGGAATAGACGTATGCGGCCAGACAGCGCGCCGAAGCGGAGCGGGCCAGCAGGCAGCGGTCCTCGGACCGGCCGATGGTGATCGGGCTGCCCGACAGGTTCGCCAACACCGTTGCACCGGCCAATGCCGCCGACGCGCTCGGCGGAATCGGCACGAACATGTCCTCGCAGATCTCGACGTGCAGCACGAAACCCGGCATGTCGGTCGCGGTGAACAACAGGTCGGGGCCGAACGGCACGTCCGCCCAGGCATCACCGCGCCCCATCCGGATCGCCCCGCGCACGTCGTCGCCGGGCGCCATCTGGCGTCGCTCGTAGAACTCGCGGTACGTCGGCAGGTAAGACTTCGGCGCCACGCCGAGCACCCGCCCGCGGTGGATCACCACGGCGGTGTTGTACACCCGGTGCCGGTAGCGCAGCGGCGCGCCGACCACCAACACCGGCATCAGATCGGCCGAGGCCACGACGATGTCGAGCACCGCGTCTTCGACCGCATCGAGCAGCGCGTCCTGCATAACGATGTCCTCGATCGAATACCCCGACAGCGTCAGCTCCGGGAAGACCGCAAGCGCCACGCTGTCGTCGTGGCAGTCGCGCGCCATCCGCAGCACGGACTCGGCGTTGGCCTGCGGGTCGGCGAGCGCCGTATGGTGCGTACAGGCGGCGACGCGGACGAAGCCGTGCCGGTACGCCGAGTAGAAGTCCATGCCTCATTGTTGCCCGAAAACGGAACGGGGTATGCAAGTCCCCATGAGTGCGACCGCTGTGCTGGTCATCGACATGATGAACACCTACCGTCACCCCGACGCCGAGAAGTTGGCTCCGCACGTCGCTGAGATCATCGACCCGCTGGCCCGGCTCGTCGACACGGCCCACGATCGCGACGACGTGGACCTCATCTACGTCAACGACAACTACGGCGATTTCAGCGCGGAGTTCGGCGATATCGTGCAATCGGCGCTGCGAGGTGAGCACCCCGATCTGGTCGAGCCGATAGTGCCCCGCAAGGGTTGCCGGATGCTCACCAAGGTGCGTCACAGCGCCTTCTACGCCACCGCGCTGGCGTACCTGCTGAGCCAACTGAAGCCGGAGCGGGTGATCCTCACCGGCCAGGTCACCGAGCAGTGCATCCTCTACACCGCGCTGGACGCCTACGTCCGGCATTTTCCGGTCGTCGTCCCGCCGGATGCGGTCGCCCACATCGACCCGGAACTCAGCGACGCGGCGCTGACCATGATGAAGAGCAATATGAGCGCCGACATCACCCCGGTCGCAGAGTGTTTGCGGTGACGCGTTTGACGTAGCGGTTCGCGGGTAGCCCGACCAAACCGATGATCAACACCAAGCGCGATCGGATCGCCGAACCGTGGGGCACTCGGACGCCTTACGGAAAAGGCGAACATTGGCCAGAACGCGTCGACATGCACCTGGCCGACGGGCTGGCCCCCGATGCGGTCGACCGATGGGTGCAGTCGGCGTCTGTGCTGCATTCCAACGGTGACGGCCTCGACATCGCGGTCAAAGACGGCCGCATCGTCGGCATTCGAGGCCGGTCCGTCGATCGCGTCAACCGCGGCCGGGTCGACACCAAGGATCTCTTCGGGTGGCAGGCCAACGCGTCGACCGACCGGCTCACCATGCCGCTGGTGCGCGAGAACGGCAAGCTGGTCGAAACCGACTGGGACACAGCGATGAACCGGATCGTCCGCCGCAGCAAAGAGCTGCTCGAAACGGTGGGACCGAGCGCATTCGGGTTCTATACCAGCGGTCAGCTGTTTCTCGAGGAGTACTACACGCAGGGCGTGATCGCCCACGGGGCGATCGGCACCAACCACGTCGACGGCAACACCCGGTTGTGCACCGCAACCGCCGCCGAGGCGCTCAAGGAATCGTTCGGCTGCGACGGCCAGCCCGGTTCGTACACCGACGTCGACCACGCCGACGTGATCGCCCTTTTCGGGCACAACGTCGCCGAAACCCAAACCGTGTTGTGGATGCGAATGCTCGACCGACTCGCCGGTGACGACCCACCCGCCATCGTGTGCGTCGACCCCCGGCCGACACCCGTCGCGCAGGCCGCCACAGTGCATCTCGCGCCGCTGCCCGGGACCAACGTGGCGTTGATGAAACGGACTGTTGCACGAAATTCTTCGCAACGACTGGGTGGACCATGACTACGTCGACGCCCACGCCGTCGGCTTCGACGAACTGCGAAAGCGGGTGGCCGAGTTCCCGGCCGAGCGCGTGGCGAAGATCTGCGACGTGCCCGCCGAGGACATCAGGGAGGCGGCTCGGCGGCTCGGCACCGCGCAGCGGCTACTCTCGACGGTCCTGCAGGGCTTTTACCAGTCCCATCAGGCGACGGCGGCGGCGGTGCAGGTCAACAACATTCACATCGTCCGCGGAATGCTGGGCAAGCCGGGCTGCGGAATCCTGCAGATGAATGGCCAACCCACGGCCGAGAACACCCGCGAATGCGGCGCGGACGGCGATCTGGCGGGATTCCGCAACTGGTCCAACGACTCCCACATCGAAGAGCTCGCCCGACTGTGGAACATCGACGCACTGCAGATTCCGCACTACGCGCCGCCGACGCACGCGATGCAGATGTTCCGTTACGCCGAGCAGGGCACGCTGCGCCTGCTGTGGATCAGCGCCACCAACCCCGCCGTATCGCTTCCCGAGCTGCGACGTATTCGAGGCATTCTGGGCCAGGACCGGCTTTTTGTGATCGTGCAGGACATCTTCCGCACCGAGACGACCGAACTCGCCGATGTGGTCCTGCCCGCCGCGGCGTGGGGTGAGAAGACCGGCACCTTCACCAACGCCGACCGCACCGTTCACCTTTCGGAGAAAGCCGTCGATCCGCCCGGCGCGGCTCGGCCCGACCTGGACATCTTCCTCGACTACGCGCGCCGGATGGACTTCCGCGACAACGACGGCGCACCGCTGCCGTCGTGGACCGACGCCGAATCGGCGTTCGAAGCATGGAAACGCTGCAGCGCCGGCCGCCCGTGCGACTACACCGGCCTGAGCTACGACAAGCTCCGTGGCTCCGCCGGCATCCAATGGCCTTGCAACGCAGACAATCCCGACGGAACGGAGCGACTGTACGCCAACGGCCGGTTCTGGGCCTCACCCGATTACTGCGAGGCCTATGGCAAGGACCTGATCACCGGTGCACCACTGGAGCCCACCGAATACCGCGCGATGAATCCGGACGGCAAGGCGATCATCAAGGCGGCCGAATACA
The DNA here is from genome assembly GCF_001499985.1 of Mycobacterium sp. IS-1556. NCBI lineage: Bacteria > Bacillati > Actinomycetota > Actinomycetes > Mycobacteriales > Mycobacteriaceae > Mycobacterium > Mycobacterium sp. IS-1556. The sequence goes on along the minus strand of NZ_LQIM01000002.1, from coordinate 66,889 downwards.
TTTCACCGCACGAGCCGCCGCGCCCCGAGTTTCCGTTCGCGTTGATCACCGGCCGGACCCTCTACCAGTTCCACACCCGCACCAAAACCGGCCGCGCGCCGCAACTGCAGGCCGCCGCCCCGGAGGTGTGGGTGGAGGTGTCGAAGGCCGACGCCCAACGGCTCACCATTGCAGAGGGCGACGTCGTCGAGATCGGCACGCCGCGGGGCTCGGTCACCGCCAAGGCCCGCATCTGCGGGATCCGCACCGGTGTGCTGTTCCTGCCGTTCCACTACGGCTATTGGGATGTCGATGTCGACGACGGTCATCACCGCGCCGCCAACGAGCTGACCATCACGGACTGGGATCCGGTGTCCAAACAGCCCGTCTACAAGACCGCGGCGGCGAGCCTGCGCCGGGTAACCGGTTCGTCATCACCTGCTCCAGCGCCGACCACCGCCGCCTCGGCACCGGTTTCCGACGGCGTCGATGCGACAAGCGGAGGCGCGGCGGCCGAAGCGACTGAATCCCTGACCTCTTCGGAGACACCATGAAACTCGGCATGGCGCTGCGGGAGTTGCACCGGTCGGAACTGCGGCTGGCCCGCTCGCTGGACGCGACCGCCGCGCGGCACCACAACGACCAAGCCATCTACTATGTGGCGCTCGGTCTTGCCGGCTGGTCACGCGAGCATCTGGAGCTGATCGCCGAAACCGGCCGGCGCTACGGTGTTCGACTGCGCGCTCACCCCCGCACGTCGGCGATCACCGAGTCCGCGCAGCAGTGGATCAGCGACCGCGTCGGCCGCCGCCCCGAACCCGCGCTGCTGTTGCTCGCCGACCTGCGGCGGCTGCACCGCCTGGCGGCCGGCGTTTCCCTCGACTGGGAGCTGCTGGGGCAGGGCGCGCAGGCCGCCAAGGACGACCGGCTGCTGAAGCTGACCCAGCGGTGCCATCCGCAGGCGCTGCGGCAGATGCGCTGGGCCAATGCGATGCTCAAGGAGCTGTCGCCGCAGGCCCTGATGAACTGACTCTGCGCCCTCGACGGCCCGGACAGCGCCTACTCTCGATCACGTGGAAGCGCCCGAGCTCGTCGCCCTGTTGCGTGGCCGCCGGGTCGCCGTGCTCACCGGTGCGGGCATCTCCACCGACTCGGGCATCCCCGACTACCGCGGCCCGGACTCGCCGCCGAGCAATCCGATGACCATCCGGCAGTTCACCGGCGACCCGGTGTTCCGCCAGCGCTACTGGGCCCGTAACCACCTCGGCTGGCGCCACATGGACGCCACGCTGCCCAACGCCGGCCACCGAGCCCTCGCCGCGCTGGAAGCCGCGGGCGTGGTGTCGGGGCTGCTTACCCAGAACGTCGACCTGCTGCACACCAAGGCGGGCAGCGGCAACGTCGTCAACCTGCACGGCACCTACGCGCAGGTGATCTGCCTGGACTGCGGGCACACGATGCCGCGGGCCGTGCTCGCCGATCTGCTGGAGGCAGCCAATCCGGGATTCGCCCGGCAGGCCGCTCGATCCGTCGGTGGCATCGCTGTCGCTCCGGACGCCGATGCCGTCGTCCGCGACACCGCGTCGTTCCGCATCGTCGACTGCCCCGAGTGTGGCGGGATGCTCAAACCCGACATCGTCTACTTCGGCGAAAATGTGCCCAAGCACCGTGTCGCGCAAGCATATTCTTTGGTCGACGCGGCAGATGCGCTGCTGGTGGCGGGATCCTCGTTGACGGTGTATTCGGGTTACCGGTTCGTGCGGCACGCCGCGGCGGCGGGCATGCCGATCGCGATCGTCAACCGCGGACCGACTCGCGGCGATGGCTTGGCGACCGTGAAGATCGACAACGGGTGCTCCCCCATGCTGGCGTTGTTGGCCGACGAGCTGCCCGAGGTCGCCACTTCGGCTTGAATGACGGCGTGACGGAAACCACCGACGACGACGCCTCGTGGCTGCGTGCGCTGCTGGACCGGCGGCGGCCCGAACCGGGACCGGTCAACGGCCGGTGGGCGCTGGGCGTCGGGGACATGCTCGCCGAGCACTCGCTGACGCCGGCCAAGTTGCGCTGGCTGGTACGCAAGCTCAACCACTTCGGCGGGGTGGCGATCAGCGAGGACGGTATCGAATTCGACGGCGACACCGTCGAGTGGGCGAAAGTGGAGGAGATCCGCACCCGCAGCCTGATCGAGTACCTGTTCACCGGCGGCGTCGACAAGCAGATCGACAAGCTGCCGCTGCCGTGGTTCCCGTTCCGTCGCAAGGTGCTCGGCGCGATCTCGCGGGCCGCCCTGACGCTGCTACTGGCCGCGGCCAAGCAGCAACTGGAAGGCGGTGCGCTGGAGATCCGGATCCCCGCCGAGGTGCGCTACGACGGCCTGTTGTGGACCCGCGAACTCGCTCCGGGAATGTTCGCCGCGGTGATCCTCGCCGATCCCGCCGTCCGCCAGTGCTTCGAAGCGACCGCCAAGGCCCACGCGGTGTCGGTGACGCCCGCCGAGGACGACGTCATGGAGGACGCCGACGAACGCGCCGAGCAGATCAGGTCGGTGCTCGGCAAGCTGCAGGCCCGCCTTTCTTAGCGATTTCGGTGTCGAAACGATCGCTGACCGACGGTTTGGACACCGAAATCCCTGCTAGATGGCCACCAGGTCGTCGGCGTGTACTGCGGGACGGCGCAGCTCTGGCGGCAGGTCCGACGTCGACCGGCCCAACATGGTGGCAAGTTCGCTGTGGTCGTAAGCCACCACGCCGCGCGCCACCATCGTCGCGTCCTGCGACCGCAACTCGACCACGTCGCCGCCGTAGAAGCGGCCCGACACCGCGGTGATGCCCGCCGGCAGCAGCGACCGCCGCTGACGCACCACCGCCTGCACCGCACCGTCGTCGAGCGTCAGAGCGCCCGCAACCTCGGCGGCGTAGCGCACCCAGAACCGGCGCGCCGACATCCGTTCGGGCCGCGGCGCGAAGACCGTGCCCACCGACGCGTCGGTGAGCGCCGTGGCGGCGTCCGATGCCCCGGCGAGCAGCACCGGCACGCCCGCGTCGGCCGCCAACAGCGCGGACGACAGCTTCGATGCCATGCCACCGGTGCCCAGATGACTGCCGCGGCCGGCGACCACGCCGTCCAGATCCTCCGGACGCGTCACCTCGGAAATGAAGCGGGCGTTGCCCTTTCGAGGATCCGAGTCGTAGAGCCCGTCGATGTCCGACAGCAGTACCAGCGCGTCGGCGCCCACCAGATGGGCCACCAGCGCCGAGAGCCGGTCGTTGTCGCCGAACCGGATCTCGTTGGTGGCCACCGTGTCGTTCTCGTTGACGATCGCGACCGCGTGCAGCGCGCGCAACCTGTCGAGCGTGCGCTGGGCGTTGGTGTGCTGCACCCGCATCGCGATGTCATGCGCGGTCAGCAGCACCTGCCCGACGACGCGATCGTAGCGATCGAACGCCGCGCTCCACGAGTTCACCAGCGCCACCTGCCCGACGCTGGCCGCGGCCTGCTTGGTGGCCAGATCCGTCGGTCGCCTGGACAATTTGAGCGGTTCAATACCCGCCGCGATCGCACCCGAGGACACGATCACCACATCCGAACCCGCCTGCATGCGCTTTTCGATCGCATCGACCATCGTGGCCACCCGGCGCCCGTCGAACACCCCTGACGGCGTGGTGAGCGCGGTGGTGCCGACCTTGACGACGATGCTGCGCGCAGTGCGGATCGCGTCCCGGGTGCTCAGCGGTGCGCTCATCCGGGTTCCCCGCCCGGTCGTCGCCGCTCCCGTCGGGCGGCCTTGCGTTCGGCGGCGCCGACCCGGTCGGTCTGCTCCAGCCGCTGATCGGTGCCGCGACCCGACATCGGCACGTCCACCCCCGCGGGGGTCTGCGGCTCCCAGTCGAAGGTGACGTCTCCGATGGTGACGGCGCAGCCGGGGCGGGCGCCGAGCTTGAACAGCTCCTCCTCGACGCCCAGCCGCGCCAGCCGGTCACCGAGATAACCGACCGCCTCGTCGTTGTCGAAATCGGTTTGGGCAACCCATCGTTCGGGCCGGGTGCCGCGGACGACGAAGCCGCCGTGTCCGTCGGGCTCGACGGTGAACCCGCTCTCGTCCACGGCGACGGGCCGGATGACGGGCCGGCGCGGCACCACCGGGGGTTGCGATTCGCGATAGGCCGACACCATCTCCCACAGCGCGAACGTCAACGGCCGCAACCCTTCCCGGGTCACGGTGGAGACCTCGAAGACCGGCCAGCCGTATCGGCGCGCGATCTCGTCGCGCACGAAGTCGGCCAGCTCGCGCGCATCGGGCACGTCGATCTTGTTGAGCACCACCGCCCGCGGGCGCTCCCCGAGATCACCCAGCGCCGCATCGCCCTGCAGCGTCGGGGTGTAGGCGGCCAATTCGGCTTCCAGGGCGTCGATGTCGGACACCGGGTCGCGTCCCGGTTCCAGCGTCGCGCAGTCCACCACATGGACCAGTACCGCGCAGCGCTCGATGTGGCGCAGGAAGTCCAGGCCGAGACCGCGGCCCTGCGAAGCACCGGGGATCAGGCCGGGCACGTCGGCGACGGTGAACGTGTTCTCACCGGCGGACACCACGCCGAGGTTGGGCGCCAGCGTGGTGAACGGGTAGTCCGCGATTTTCGGTTTGGCCGCCGAGATGACCGACACCAGCGATGACTTGCCCGCGGACGGAAACCCGACCAGTCCGACGTCGGCCACGGTCTTGAGTTCCAGCGTGAGGTCGCGGACCTGCCCCTTTTCGCCGAGCAGCGCGAAGCCGGGGGCCTTGCGGGCACGCGACGCCAGCGCGGCGTTGCCCAGGCCACCGCGGCCGCCGGCGGCGGCTTCGAAGCGGGTGCCGGCACCGACCAGATCGGCCAGCAGTCGACCGTCCTCGTCGAGCACGACCGTGCCGTCGGGGACCTTGACCTCGAGGTCCGCACCTGCGGCTCCGTCCCGGTTGCCGCCCGCGCCTTGCTTGCCGGACGGCGCCACGACATGCGGGTGGAAATGGAAGTCGAGCAGCGTGTGCACCTGCGGATCGACGACCAGCACCACGCTGCCGCCGCGGCCGCCGTTGCCCCCGTCGGGGCCGCCGAGCGGTTTGAATTTCTCGCGGTGGACCGAGGCGCAGCCGTTACCGCCGTTGCCGGCCCGCGCGTGGATCACGACGCGGTCGACGAACCGAGGCATCGGTGATCACTCCTTCGAAGAAACGCCATGGCGGACCGTCAGCTCACGAGACCGCCGCAGCGTTACCTTCGCGAGCTTAAGCCTCTGGTCGGAGAACGCTGACCGTCTTGCGGCCGCGCTTGCTGCCGAATGTGACAGCGCCGGGAGCCGTCGCGAACAGCGTGTCGTCGCCGCCACGGCCGACGTTGGTGCCGGGATGGAAATGAGTACCCCGCTGGCGCACGATGATCTCGCCGGCCTTGACGATCTGGCCGCCGAACCGCTTGACGCCGAGCCGCTGTGCGGCGGAGTCGCGACCGTTACGCGAGCTGGAAGCGCCCTTCTTGTGTGCCATGTCGTCGTCGCTCCTACTTGATGCCGGTGACCTTGAGGACCGTCAGCTGCTGACGGTGTCCCTGCCGCTTGTGATAGCCGGTCTTGTTCTTGAACTTGTGGATGCGGATCTTCGGGCCCTTGGTGTGCTCGAGCACCTCGCCGGTGACCGCGACCTTCTCCAGCGCCTTGGCGTCCGCGGTGACCTTCGCCCCGTCGACGACCAGCGCAACGGGCAGCGAGACGTTGGAGCCGGGCTCGGAATCGAGCTTCTCGACCTTCACCACGTCGCCGACGGCGACCTTGTACTGCTTGCCGCCGGTCTTGACGATTGCGTACGTAACCTTTTCGGCTGCCATCGTCTTGCTACTCCTACGTCGTTCACTGGGCGCGCGCGACTTGCTGCTGCGCATGTCTGGGTTTCCGGATCTCGGAGTGTCGCCGACTCCACTTGGTCCAGAGCCTGGCGACAACTGCTCAAGGCTACTTGAGTCGCCGGACGAGGGTCAAATCACCGCAGGTCACGCGTCGTGGGCGGCGAACGCCACCGGTCAGCCCTCGTGGGCCGGTGGACCCGCGGCCCGAGCGGCCGCCCGGCGCCGATGCCGCCCACCGGAGGCCGTTGTCGCCGTCGATGGGGCCCCGTTCGCGCCGTACCCCTGCGAGTCGTCGTCCGAATCGTCGTCATCCTCGTCCGAATCGTCGTCGGACTCGTCATCGGAATCGTCGTCGTCGGACTCGTCGGAGTCTTCGTCGATGACCTCGATGTCGTCGTCGATGTCGTCCTCATCGTCGTCGGAATCCAGATCGATCTCGTCGTCGTCGGAGTCCTCGTCCGAATCGTCGTCGGAGTCCTCGTCCGAATCGTCGTCCGAGTCCTCGTCCGAGTCGTCGTAATCCTCGTCCTCGAGGTCCTCGTCGTCGGTCTCGGTCACCGCGGCGCGGATGGCCTCCGAATCGGCCGCAGCGACCTCCTCGACGGGCTTCTGCTCCTCGGTCTCGTCCTCGTCCTCGTCGTGACGACCGTTGGCGGCCGCCATCGCCTTGAACATCGGGTGTTCGCCTGCCGGATGCGGCGGCACCTTGGCGACCGCCACATCGTCGGACTTCCCGCCCCGCTTACCCCGCTTACCTCGCCGACCGCCACCGCCGTCGGACTTGCGTCCGGCGCTCGACATGGAGTCAACCGGGTCGCCGTGCAGCACGATCCCCCGCCCGCCGCAGTGGGTGCACGAGGTCGAGAACGCCTCCACCAGACCGGTGCCGAGCCGCTTGCGCGTCAACTGCACGAGGCCCAAGGAGGTCACCTCGGAGACCTGGTGTCGGGTGCGGTCCCGGGCCAGCGCTTCGGTCAGCCTGCGCAGCACCAGGTCGCGGTTCGACTCGAGCACCATGTCGATGAAGTCGATGACGACGATGCCGCCGATGTCACGCAACCGCAGTTGGCGCACGATCTCCTCGGCCGCCTCGAGGTTGTTGCGCGTGACGGTCTGTTCGAGGTTGCCGCCGGAGCCGGTGAACTTGCCGGTGTTGACGTCGATGACGGTCATCGCCTCGGTGCGGTCGATGACCAGCGTGCCGCCCGACGGCAACCACACCTTGCGGTCCATCGCCTTGGTGAGCTGCTCGTCGATGCGGTGCACCGCGAACACGTCGGGACCGTCGGGTGACACGGGCTCGTACTTCGTCAGGCGCGGAAGCAGTTCCGGCGCAACGGAATTCACGTATTCGTTGATGGTGTTCCAGGCCTCGTCGCCGGACACTGTCAAGCCGGTGAAGTCCTCGTTGAACAGGTCGCGGATCACCTTGACCAGCACATCGGGCTCTTCATAGAGAGCGACTGCCGCGCCGGCCTTCTTCGCGGTGATCTCCGCGGCCTTGGCCTCGATCTCCGCCCACCGCTTGGCGAGGCGTTCGACGTCGTTGCGGATGTCTTCTTCCTTCACGCCCTCCGACGCGGTGCGGATGATCACCCCGGCGTCGGGCGGCACGACCTCCCGCAGAATCTCCTTGAGCCGCTGACGCTCGGTGTCGGGCAGCTTGCGGCTGATGCCGGTCGACGAGGCTCCCGGCACGTAGACCAGATAGCGGCCGGCCAACGACACCTGCGTCGTCAGCCGGGCGCCCTTGTGGCCGACCGGGTCCTTGCTGACCTGCACGACGACGTAGTCGCCCGGCTTGAGGGCCTGCTCGATCTTGCGGTTCTGCCCGCCGAGGCCAGCGGCCTCCCAGTTCACCTCGCCGGCGTAGAGCACACCGTTGCGGCCGCGGCCGATGTCGACGAACGCCGCCTCCATCGACGGCAGCACGTTCTGCACGATGCCGAGGTAGATGTTGCCGACCAGGCTGGCCGAAGCCGCCGACGTAACGAAGTGCTCCACCACGACGCCGTCCTCGAGCACGGCGATCTGGGTGTAGCGGGCGCCTTCGTGAGGCGGTTCGGTGCGGACCTTGTCGCGGACGACCATCATCCGCTCGACGGCCTCGCGCCGGGCCAGGAACTCGGCTTCGCTCAGGATCGGCGGGCGGCGCCTGCCGGCGTCGCGGCCGTCGCGCCTGCGCTGCCGCTTGGCCTCCAGCCGGGTCGATCCGCTGATGCCCTGGATCTCGCCGTCGCCACTTTGGCCGGACTTGTCGCCCCTCGCGGACTTCCGCGGCTCACGCTCGTGGACGACGGTGTTGGGCGGGTCGTCGGGCGACGTGCCTCCGTCGCTGTCGTCCCCTGAGCCGGATTTGCGGCGGCGTCGGCGGCGGCGGCGGCGGGTGGCACCGTCGGCGCCGGCGTTCTCGTCGTCACCGGACTCGTCATCTGAGTCGTCCGAGTCGTCGCTGTCCTGCTCGCCGCCCTGGTCGTTGTCGCTGTCGGAGTCGGCGTCGTCGCCGTTCTGCTCGCCGCGGCCGCGGCCCCGCCCGCGCCGGCCCCCGCGACGACGCCGTCCGGATGGCCGTTCGGACTGGTCATCGTCGGTGTCCTGGCCGTCGTCGCTGTCGTCGTCCTCGTCATCGTCGTCGGCGGCGTCAGCGTCGTAGTCGAACCGGACGGGTTGCGGCGCCACGAACAGCGGAAGGTAGTCGGCGTGCTCCTGGGGGCTCGCCGCGGACGCTTCCGAGGTCAATTGGGATTCGGGCTGGTCACCGTCGGAAGGAGGCCCGGCCGCGTCGGCGGTTTCGGTCGCCGACTCCTCCGGCTGGCTGTCCTCCGCGTGTCGCGTGTCTTCTGAAAGGTCTTCGGTTGGGGCATCTTCGGCCACGTATTCTCCTTAAGCCCCCGGGCGCGTCTCGATCGACGCGGCCACGCGAGGGCTTCCGCTATTGACCCGGGTGACTTCGCCCGGGCTTGTTGTGGTCTCGCTCCGGGCGGTCCACTGGTGAACCATCCCGGTGCCGGTCTGAATGATGGCTGGACGGTCGGCGCCGCATCACGCGTGGCGATGGTCGCGCACGTCTAAGTCTTCATTCGGGCGTCCGGCCCCGGTTGATGGCCGGCTACCCGAGCCAAGTATCCCACATCACGCCAACCCGCCTGACCAGGCTGTGCGAGCTGGGCCCCGATCTTGCTACGTGCCGGGGAACCAGAGTTCGATCTCGCGGGCCGCCGACTCCGCCGAATCCGAACCGTGCACCAGGTTGTCCTGGGTGATCAGGGCCAGATCACCGCGGATGGTGCCCGGCGTGGCCTTCTCTACCGGATCGGTTCCGCCGGCGATCTGCCGGAACGCCGCGATCGCGCGCGGCCCCTCGACGATCGCCGCCACGACCGGGCCGGACGTGATGAAGTCGAGCAGCGACCCGAAGAACGGCTTGCCTTCGTGCTCGGCGTAGTGCCGGCGCGCCAGGTCGTCGCCGACGGTCACGAGTTGCAGCGCGGCGATGGACAGGCCCTTGCGTTCGATTCGGCCGAGAATCTCGCCGACGAGGCGTCGTCTGACGCCGTCGGGCTTGATCAACACGAGGGTCCGCTCAGTCGGCTCAGTCACGGCCGACAGAATAACTGCCGAACACTACTCGGGAGGACGCTGCTGCTGTCCCGGCAGAAGGCCACGCTTCTGCCTGCGCAGCACCTCGGCGCGCAGATAGGCGATCACGAGCCAGACCACCAGGAACACGACACCGATGAAGCCGATCGCGCCGTGCACGACGACGCCGGCGATCAGCACCACCTGCATGAACAGGTTCACCCAGATGGCCCATGGTCTGCCCTGCACACCGGCCAGCAGCACCAACACCACCGCCAGCCCGACGAGGTAGCCGCCGCTGACCACGGTCAGGCCGCCGCCGACCCGTCCGACCACCGGCAGTGCCAGCAGCACCACGATGGCTTCCAGTATCAGCGTGCCCGCCATCACGCCACGGAAGCTCCGCCACGGGTCCGGAGCCGCGGAGCCGGCGGCATCGGGATCGGGTTGCGGCTGGGGCGCAGGGTCGGTCACTGCGGGTCCTTTCCGAACAGCGTGCGCGCCGCTCCGGCGGTGACCACCGAGCCGGTGATCACCATCCCGGCGCCGCCGAACAGTTCGCCCTCGTCACTGGCATCCTCGACGATCGCGGTGGCGGTCTCGATCGCGTCGGGCAGCGTGGCGGCGGTGACCACCCGTTCGGGGCCGAACCTCTCCTCGGCCCGCACCGCCAGCGCCTCGACGTCGAGCGCGCGGGGGGATCCGTTGTGGGTGATGACGATCTGGTCGAACGCCGGCTCCAGCGCTGCCAGGATGCCGTCGACGTCCTTGTCGCCCATCACCGAAACGACGCCGACGAGGAAGCGGAAGTCGAACTCCTCCTGCAGCGCCTGCGCCAGCGCCGCAGCACCCGCCGGATTATGGGCGGCATCAATGAAAACCGTTGGTGCGCTGCGCATCCGCTCCAGTCGCCCCGGACTGGTCACCGCGGCGAAGCCCGCCCGGACCGCGTCCACGTCGAGTTGGCGTTCTGCGCCGGCGCCGAAGAACGCCTCGACGGCCGCCAGCGCCAGCACTGCGTTGTGCGCCTGGTGTTCGCCGTGCAGCGGCAGGAAGATGTCGGAGTAGCGGCCGCCGAGTCCCTGCAATTCGAGCAGCTGCCCGCCGACCGCGACCTGCCTGCCCAGCACCGCGAACTCGGAGTCCTCACGTGCGACGGCCGCATCCGCGCGCACCACCTGGGCCAACAGCACCTCCATCGCTTCGGGCGCCTGACGGCCGATCACCGCAACAGTGTCGGTCGGAACGAGGTCGTCGTCCTGCTTGGTGATGATTCCGGCCTTCTCCGCGGCGATCTCGGCGATGGTGTCGCCGAGGTATTCGGCATGGTCCACCCCGATCGGGGTGATGACCGCGACGGGCGCGTTGACGACGTTCGTCGCGTCCCAGCGCCCACCGAGGCCCACCTCGACGACGGCGACGTCGATCGGCGCGTCGGCGAACGCGGCGAACGCCATCGCGGTCACCACTTCGAACTTGCTCAATGGCGGGCCCTCCCCCCCGAGGAGCCCCGCTTCGGACTGCTGATCGACCAGTTGCACGAACGGTTCGATCTCGCGGTAGGTCTGCACATACAGCGCCGGGCTGATCGGCTTGCCGTCGATCGAGATCCGCTCGACGGCGGACTGCAGGTGCGGGCTGGTGGTCCGCCCGGTGCGACGGTGCAGCGCGGTCAGCAGGGCGTCGACCATCCGTGCCACCGAGGTCTTGCCGTTGGTGCCCGCGATGTGGATGGATGGGTAGCCACGCTGCGGCGAGCCGAGCAGTTCCAGCAGCGCCGAGATGCGGGTCGTGCTCGGCTCGAGTTTGGTTTCGGGCCAGCGCTGGTCGAGCAGGTGCTCGACCTGGAGAAGCGCTGCGATTTCGTCCGGCGTCGGAACCGGCTCAGTCATGGGAGGCCGGCCAGCCGAGCCGTGATGCGGTCGACCTCTTCCCGCGCCAGCTGCTGACGGTCGCGGATCTTCTCGACGACGTCGGCGGGCGCCTTGGCGAGGAACGCCTCGTTTCCGAGTTTGCCTGTGGTGCTGGCCAATTCCTTTTGCGCGCCCGCCAGATCCTTCTCGAGCCGACGCCGCTCGGCGGCCAGGTCCACCGTGCCCGACGTGTCCACTTCGACGGTCACGGTGCCGCGGGACAGCCGCACCTCGATTGCTGCGGTCGGGTGGAATCCATCGCCGTCGGCGGTCAGCCAGGCAAGCGACCGGACCGCGGGCACCTGTGCCCGCAGGTCCGCGCCGGCGATGTCGGACAACCGCGCCGGCACCTTCTGCCGGTCGCCCAGGCCCTGGTCGCTGCGGAAGCGACGCACCTCGGTGATCAGCTTCTGCATATCGTCGATCCGCTGCCCGGCAACCGAATCCAGCTCGAAACCGGAAGGCGTCGGCCAGTCGGCGATCACCAGCGACTCACCCCCGGTCAGGGTCTTCCACAGCACCTCGGTGACGAACGGCATCACCGGATGCAGCAGCTTGAGCAGGGTGTCGAGCACGGCCGCCAACACCGCGGTCGTGTGGCCGACACTGCTTTCTTGCTGGGACGCTAGCTGCACCTTGGCCAGCTCCACGTACCAGTCGCAGAACTCGTCCCAGGCGAAGTGGTAGAGCGACTCACATGCGCGGTTGAACTCGTACGCCTCGAACGCCGAATCCACCTCGGCGCGAACCTGTTCCATTCGGCCGAGGATCCACCGGTCGGCGTCGGTCAGTTCGCCGACGTCCGGCAGCGGTGCGGGCGCGGCGCCGTTCATCAGAGCGAAGCGGGTCGCGTTGAACAGCTTGGTGGCGAAGTTGCGCGACGCGCGGGCGTGGTCCTCACCGATGGAGAGGTCGCCGCCGGGGCTGGCGCCCCGCGCCAACGTGAACCGCAACGCGTCGGCGCCGAAGAGCTCCACCCAGTCCAGAGGGTCGATGCCGTTGCCGCGCGACTTGCTCATCTTGCGGCCGTGCTCGTCGCGGATCAGGCCGTGCAGGAAGACGTTCTGGAACGGGACCTGCGGGCCACGCTGACCGTTCAGCGTGATCGCCCGATCGTCGGACACGAATGTTCCGAACATCATCATCCGCGCCACCCAGAAGAACAGGATGTCGTAGCCGGTCACCAGGACGGTGGTCGGATAGAACTTGGCGAGGTCGGCGGTGTGCTCGGGCCACCCCATCGTGGAGAACGGCCACAGCGCCGAGCTGAACCAGGTGTCGAGCACGTCGGGGTCCTGCTCCCAGCCCTGCGGCGGTGTCTCGTCCGGGCCGACGCACACCGTCTCGCCGTTGGGTCCGTGCCAGATCGGGATGCGGTGGCCCCACCACAACTGCCGGGAGATGCACCAGTCGTGCATGTTGTCAACCCACGCGAACCAGCGCGGTTCGAGGCTGGACGGGTGGATCACGGTGTCGCCGTTGCGAACCGCGTCGCCGGCCGCCTTGGCCAGCGCGTCGACCTTGACCCACCACTGCAACGACAGCCGGGGCTCGATCGGCTCACCACTGCGCTCGGAGTGCCCGACGCTGTGCACGTACGGCCTCTTCTCGGCGACGATACGGCCCTCACGCGCCAGCGCTTCGCGCACCTTGACGCGCGCCTCGAAGCGGTCCTGGCCGTCGAATTCCGTTTCGGTGCCGGTGATTCGGCCCTTGGTGTCCATGATCGACGGCATCGGCAGCGCATGCCGCAGGCCGATCTCGAAGTCGTTCGGGTCGTGCGCGGGGGTGACTTTGACCGCGCCGGTGCCGAATTCGGGGTCGACGTGCTCGTCGGCGACGATCACGATCTCGCGGTCGATGAACGGGTGTGGCAGCGTCTTGCCGACCAGGTCGCGGTAGCGCTCGTCGTCGGGGTGCACGGCGATCGCGGTGTCGCCCAGCATTGTCTCGACGCGGGTGGTGGCGACCACGATGTGCGGTTCGTCATCGTTGAGTGAGCCGTAGCGGAACGACACCAGCTCGCCCTCGATGTCGTCGTATTTGACCTCGAGGTCGGAGATCGCGGTCTCGAGCACCGGCGACCAGTTGACCAGTCGCTCAGCCTGGTAGATGAGGCCGGCGTCGTAGAGGCGCTTGAAGATGGTGCGCACCGCGCGCGACAGGCCGTCGTCCATGGTGAACCGGTCACGGCTCCAGTCCACGCCGTCGCCGAGGCGACGCATCTGTGCGCCGATCGTGCCGCCGGATTCCCGCTTCCAGTCCCAGACCTTGTCGACGAACAGCTCGCGGCCGAAATCCTCCTTGGTCTTGCCGTCGACGGCGAGTTGCTTCTCCACGACCGTCTGGGTGGCGATGCCGGCGTGGTCCATGCCCGGCAGCCACAGCACCTCGTAGCCCTGCATCCGCTTGCGCCGGCACAGCGCGTCCATCAGCGTGTGGTCCAGCGCGTGCCCCATGTGCAGATTGCCGGTCACGTTCGGCGGGGGCAGCACGATGGAGTAGGCGGGCTTGCTGCTGGCCGCGTCGGCGGTGAAGTAGCCGGCCCTGACCCAGCCCTCGTAGATGTCGCTCTCCACCTCGCCCGGGTTCCAGGACTTGGGCAGAGCGGTCACCGGCGAGGTGCCGGAATCGGAACGAGCGCTGGCGGTCACCCCGCAATTCTAGGGAGACGGCGCGAGGTCGAGCTCACGCGGTGTGAACTGCCTACCTCTTGCCGCCGAGCAACCCGCCGAGGATGTCGCCGAGTCCGCCACCCTTGCCGCCGCCACCGCCGAGCACACTGCCCAGAATGCTGCCGAGCGGATTGTTCCCGCCGCCCGCGCCGCCGGCGCCACCGAGGATGCTGCCCAGCACGTCGCCCAGGCCGCCGCCGGATTGCGCCGCGGGCTCCTGCGCCTGGGGCTGGGCCGGGGTGGTCCCGCCGGACAGTTGCTTGCCGATGTATGCGAGCACGATCGGGGCCAGGATCGGCAGCAGCTTCTGGATCAGGTCGCTGTTGCTTGCGCCGCCGCCGGCCAGCGCCGACGCGACCGCATTGCTGTCGTTGCCGCCGAAGATCTTCGCGACGTACTGGTCGCCTCGGTTGGCGTCGACCGCGTCGACGTTGACCCCGCCGTCAAGCAGGTCGCTGCTGCCCTCCTGAGCAACAGCTGACTCGAGGTCGCCGGAGTCGATCTCGTTGGCTTGGACGTTCTCCGCCACACCACCGACGAGCGCCGGTACCAGCGTGCGAATCGCGTTGTTCACTTCGCCTTCATCGGCGCCGACCTTCTTCGCGATGTCCTGCACCGGAATTTGAGCGAACAGTTCGTCGAGTCCAGCCATTGCATGTCCACCTTCGTTGCTGGGATGTCGCCGGGAATTGCACAACCGCGGTGACGACACTAATGCAATGGATCGTGATTGACAGCGGTTCGGGTAGTCCCGATCAGTTGAGCCGGGTGGTCTCGAATATCACTCCGGCCCCGGGGAATCGAGCCAACAATGCGTCGCCCATCGCCGACGCCGGGGTCAGTACACCGCGCAGATCCGAGAGGCGATCCCTGTCGAGCGCGAGGGCCAGCCCGCTCTCGCCCAGCATGACCGAAGTCGACTTGTATGCCGGGTCGCCCTGTTGCGCCATGGTGGCCCGGTAGCGTGCGCCGGCGGTCGTGGTGGTGTACGTCTCGACGGTGTAGTGGCCCTGTTCGCGGGATTGTTCGCTGGGCCCCGTGCCCGGCTTCGGCATGATGCGTTCGACGAGTTTGTCCGGCACCTTGTCGAAGAACCGGTTGCCCAGCGCCAACGTTGCGGCGTTGCCACCGGCGGCCAGCGCCGCGGCCACCGGCGCGAGCACCGAGCGACCCACGCTCTGCTGCTCGCCGTACTCCAGCCGGCGTCCGTACGCGTAGTCCAGTAAAGCGTTGCTGCGTCGGACGATCCTAGTGTTCACCGGCGCCATGATGAACGGTCCGAGCCAGTACCCGTCGAGCTCGGGCGCGACCTCGCGGCCGCGCCGCCACCGCACGTCGGGCTGTGCGCCGAGTTCAGGTTCGGCACTGCGATTGGGTGACAGGGTGTACGGATCGTCCAACGCTCGCCTCACCTCGGGGTCGGTCGAGGCAACGCGCATCACTTCCATTATCGACGCCAGGGTGCCGCCCGAGACGCCGCCGACGAACTCCCGCACGACGAAGTTGGTGTCGGTCAGCTCGCCGGCATTGTCCTTCTCCGCCTGCCGATACAACGCGAACACGCTGAGATCCGAAGGGACGGAGTCGAATCCACACGAGTGCACGATCCGGGCGCCCGTGTCGATCGCCTGTTCGTGGTACAGGCGGATGCTGTCGCGAACGAAGTTCGCTTCACCGGTGAGGTCGGCGTAGTCGGTGCCCGCGGCCCCGCACGCGCCCACCAGCGGCAGCCCATACTTCGCGTAGGGGCCGACGGTCGTCACCACCACCTGCGTCCGTGCCGCCATTGCGCTCAATGTCGAGGGCTGCGACGCGTCGGCCGCGATCAGCTCCCAGGATTGTGCGGATTCGCCCAGTGTCTCGCGCACCGCGAGCAGCTTGTCGGGTGACCGGCCGGCCAGCGCGACCCGCGCGTTCGCACCCGCCTTCGCCAGATACTGAGCGGTCAGCTTTCCGACGTATCCGGTGGCGCCGTAGAGGACGATGTCGAATTCCCGCTCCGATGTGCTCATGTGCGCGACGCTACCGACACGCGGGAATGGGTGCGGCTGGCGGCCCCGACATCAGCGGGGCCGCCGGCCGATACAGGTTCCTCGGTCAAGGCACCTCACGGAGCTTCGACGGTGATGCCATCCCCCTCGGTCGCAACGGCGGTGAGGCCATCGCCGTTGACGGTGGCGGTGTTATTGTCGCCGTCGCCGGAGCTGGCAACGCTGCCGTCACCATTCACCGTCGAGGTGTTGTTGTCGCCCTCACCTGCCCCAGACGCACTGCCGTCACCGCGAGTGATGGCGGTGTTGTTGTCGCCGTCGCCGGCCCCGGCCGTGCTTCCATCACCGTGGACGGCGACGGTGTTGTTGTCACCATCGCCGACGCCGGCACTGCTTCCATCACCCTTGACGGTGGCGGTGTTGTTGTCGCCTTCGCCGGCGCCGGCGGCGCTGCCATCGCCGATCACGGTGGTGGTGTTTCCGTCGCCTTCACCGGCCACGGCCAATCCGTCGTCGCCGACCACGGTCGCGGTGTTGCCGTCACCCAAGCCAGCCTGGGCCACTCCCCTATCGCCATTCACCGTCGCGGTGTTGCCATCACCCAAACCGGCCAGAGCACTACTGTCCTCACCGACGACGCGTGCGGTGTTGCCGTCGCCGTAGCTGACGCCATCCCTGGATGTGCTTGCGGAGCTGTTGTCGCCGTTGACGATTGCCCTGTTGCGGTTACCGCCGACCGCGGTGGCGGAGCTGTCGTCGCCGTGCGCGATCGCTACCGATCCTGTCCCGTCGGATGTGGCAGTCGCAGTGCCTTTCTGCACTCGTGTTTCGCCATTGGTCGAGACGCTGACATCGGGCCCCTTGGCGGAACCGGTGTCCGAGGGTTCCGCGGATGCCACCCATGGCGTCGCGGCGACGGCGGCCCCGACGCCCATCGCGATTGCGAACGCCCCGAGTCGGCCGGCATACCGGCCATACGGCGCCGGGCGAGTGATCGATTCGTACGGGCTCTGGTCATAGTTGTTGGGGTTGTGTTTCGTCATGGCGCCCGACCGTAACGGCAACCAATTCCGTTGTGGGGCCTACGTTTGCGGCGCTGCTCAGTTGCGACGTAGTGGAACGATGGCGTACCGCTCACAGTGCACACATCGGCCCGATGTGTCATCTTTGCAGGTCGAATCCGTTGCGCAGGCAGAATATTGACGCGCGGACAGCCGCAACTCGTTGCCAACCACTATCTTCGGGCTGGACAAAAAACGAAACTCGAAGACGGCCTACCCGAGGGTCTCGGGCACCTCGACGTCCTCGCCCAGCACGTGGCGGGCCAAAAACCCGGTCACCACCTGATACCAGATCTTGGCGTGTTGCGGGGTGAGCACCCAGTGATTCTCCGACGGGAAGTACAGGAACCGGTGCGGGCTGTCGCCGTCGTCGTCGGCGGGCAGCGCAGAGTGGGTCAGCAACTCGTACCACAGCCGTAGTGCTTCGCCGATCGGCACGCGATAGTCCTTGTCGCCGTGGATCACCAGCATCGGCGTGCGGATTTCCTCGACATGGTGGTGCGGCGAGTTGTTCTGTGCCATCTCCCGGGTCATCTCACGCAGCCAGTAGTACGACGAGTCGGTGGTGGCGCCGAACTGATCCAGCGCCCAGAGGCTGGCGTGGGTGACGATCGCGTCGAACCTATCGGTGTGACCGGCAACCCAGTTGGCCATGTAGCCGCCGAAGGATCCGCCCATCGCCGCCGTGCGGTCGGCGTCGATGCGGGGATGCGCGCACGCCGCGTCGGTCGCCGCCATCAGGTCGTCGAACGGGGCGCCGCCCCATGCTCCCCAGCCGCGTTGGATGAACCGCTGGCCGTACCCGGTGGACAGCCCGGGATCCGGCAGCAGCACCGCGTATCCCCGCGCGGCGAGCAGCCACGGGTTCCATCGCCATGACCAGGCGTTCCAGCTGCTCAGCGGGCCGCCGTGAATCCACAGCAGCAACGGCGCCTCGCCGTCGCCGGGGGGTAGCACCAGCCACGAGCGCAGCCGGGTGCCGTCGTCGGCCGTCGCCTCGAGCTCGCTCAGCGTGCCCGGCAGCGACGGCAACGTCACGCAGGGCAATTCGGTGACCGCGCCGTCGGGATCGATGCGCACGGGGTGCGGCGGCGCGGCGTATGAGCTTCGCAACGCGAACATCACCCCATCCGGTGCGGTCACGACGTCGGAGTAGCAATAGTCGTCGAACGTCACCTGCGTCACCGCGCCATCGGCGACGTCGACGCGAAACACCGGCGAGCGACCGTTCTGATCGGCGGTCACGATCACCGTCGAGCCGTCACGCGACCATGTCGCCGATGCGGGCCACCGATCCCAGTCGGCCGCGAGTACGGCGGGTTCACCGCCGAAGCGCAGGCAGCCCAACGTGATTCGCGGCGCCGTCTCGGGTGTGGAAAACGTCTCGCGAAGATAGACGACCGTCGAACCGTCCGGTGACACCGCAGGGCGCCACACGTCCGCGTCCAGTTCGTCCACCAGCACGGTGCGCTCACCACTGTCCAGGTCGATACGCACGAGCACCGAGTGCCGAGACGCTCCCGGCGCCGGCCGCTGCCACGTCGTCACAAGGAAGCGCCCGTCAGAACTGACGTCGAACTCCGAGTCGCGCAGCGCGCCTCCCGGGCCGGCGGTCAGGTCGCGCACGTGATCACCGTTGGGGTCGCCGGCCAGCTCGACGCCGAGCAGGTGCGGTTCTGCCGGCCCGAGATCGGAGTCCCAGTGCCGGATGGGATAGCCGGCGTGCAGGATCGCGGTGATCTTGTTGTCCTTGCGCAGATCCCGCAACCGGCGGTCGTCTTCGACGGTGCGCGCGGAGGGCATCAGCGGTGACCGCACCACGGCGACGTCGGCCTCGCGGGCGGGGCGCACCGCCTCGACACCACCGGGCAGCGAGAGCGCCTCCACCGCCTCGCCGCCTGCTGCCGGTAGCCGCCACAGCGCGGCAGGCGGCTTGTCGTCGTCGGCCGTCGGCCGCACGGCGACGAACAGCAGATCGCCGTCGGCGGCGAAGGCCGGCGCCGACTCGCCCTTGGCCCCGCGCGTCAACCGGCGCGCCGGTTGCACACCCGCCGGGTCGAGTTCCCATACGGCGCTGACGTATTCGGTTCTCTTGTCGTCGAGTTCCGCGACGGTGGTCACGAGCCGAGACCCGTCGGGTGAGAGCGCCAGCCCCGACACCCGTGGCAGGGCGACGTACTCGTCGAGGTCGTCGAAGGGCGTGGAGAACGGGGAGGCCGTGGCGCCAGGGGTCGTCGCGGTCATCCCCCGTTCGTAGCACACCGACCGGGTCGAGCCGTGGCAGCGGCCACGACCGCGGCACAGGCTACGTTCGACGAATGCCAAAGCGAATCGTGGTGATCGGCGCGGGTATCGCCGGACTGGCGACCGCCGTCGCGCTGCAACAACGCGGGCACGACGTCACGTTGATCGAGGAGCGCACCGACGCGTCGTCGGGCGCCGGGATCAGCATCTGGCCGAACGCGTTGGCGGCACTCGACGACCTCGGCCTCGGCGACCCGGTGCGCGAGGCCGGTGGCAGCGTGACCGCGGGCGCAGCGCGCTGGCGGGACGGCACCTGGCTGCGACGGCCCGCACCGGCGCGCATCGTCACAGCGCTCGGCGAGCCGCTGGTCGTCATCCGGCGTTCGGCGTTGACCTCGATACTCGCGGCCGCGCTCCCCGAGGGCACGCTGCGCGCCGGACTGGCCGCGGACGCGCTGGCGGTGACCGCCGACGGGGTGCGGGTCACGCTGGCGGACAACACGGTGCTGGAGGCCGACGCGGTCGTCGGGGCGGACGGGACCCATTCGATGGTGGCGCGCCACCTCAACGGGCCGCTGCGCAACAGGTACGTCGGCTACACGGCGTGGCGCGGCGTGGCGCAGTGCCGAATCGACCCCGATCTCGCCGGCGAGACGCTCGGCCCCGCGGTCGAGTTCGGCCACGTGCCCCTCGGCGCGCACAACACGTATTGGTTCGCCACCGAACGTCTGCCCGAAGGACACACCGCGCCGCAGGGTGAGTTGGCTTATCTCCGGGAGCGGTTCGCCTCCTGGGCGCAGCCGATCCCCGAGATCCTGGCCACCACGGAGCCCACCGCCGTATTGCGCAATGACCTGTATGACCGCGACGAGGCGCGACAGTGGGCGCGGGGTCCGGTCGTGGCGGTCGGCGACGCCGCGCATCCCATGCGGCCGCATCTCGGACAGGGCGGCTGCCAAGGCCTGGAAGACGCCGCGATCCTCGCGAGGTTCCTCGACGGCGACGAGGACACCGCGTCGGCATTCGCACGGTTCGTGGCGTTCCGCCGTCCGCGGGTCCGGTCGCTGGTGCGCGAGTCGCGATTGATCGGCCGTGTGATGAACCTGCCGCCGTTGCTCAGCGAGCTGGCCGCCCGCGCGACCGTGCTGGGACCCGAGACGCTCGTGGCCCGGCACCTGGCCGCCGTGGCGGCGCGGTCGGCGTTCACCCTGCCGACCGACTGCGGTCTGGCTGGGGCTTGACCCCGCGGTTCAGCGGGCGAGCGTCCCGATCGGGTTGAGCAGGGCCGAACACATCTGACGCGGGTTGACGAACCCGAACAGGCCGCTGGACGGCATCGCCGCGCAGCCGGTCGACGCGGCCGCCGTGGTCCGTGCGGTCGGCGCCGACGGATTGGTCCACACGGCGGGTGTCGCGCCGCGAGGGCCACACTTGGGCCACGCCTTGAGCCCCTGGGTCCGCAGGACGTTCTCTGCGACGCGGATCTGCTCGGCGCGCGACGCCGTCGCCGGGTTGCCGACGCCACCGTTGGCAGTCCACGTCGCCTGCTTGAACTGCAGGCCACCGTAGTGACCGTTGCCGGTGTTGATTCCCCAGTTCCCGCCGGATTCGCACTCGGCGATCGCGTCCCAGTTCACCGAGTCGGCGCTGGCGGTGGCCAGCGAAGCCTCTGACAGCGCCATCGGCACGACCGCGAGAGCTCCCGAGATCGCGGTGGCCCACAGGCCCTTGATTACTGCGGTACGAATGTTCATCACTGCGGTCCTTCCCCGACCGTTTGACACAAGGCCCGCATCTGAGAACCCCTCGATCTCCGCTGCGGTCATCCGGTCTGTCGGGTGATGAACGTCACGTGTTACGGAAGGGTCGAAAGTTTTAATCGTTACTTATCTGGTGTAAGAGCCCTCTGAGAAAGAAGAGGCGGTGCCGGGAGGTCCCGGCACCGCCTGTTCTTGTCGACGATCGGCTGGTCAGCCGTTGCCGCCACAGGACGGCCAAGCGCCGATCCCCTGCGACTGCAGCACGTTCTCGGCGACGCGAATCTGCTCCTCACGGCTCGCGTTGTGAGGAGAGCCGCTGCCGCCGTTGGCCCGCCAGGTCCCCATGGTGAACTGCAGGCCGCCGTAGTAGCCATTACCGGTGTTGATGGACCAGTTGCCACCCGACTCGCACGCCGCGATGGCGTCCCAGTCCACACCGCTGTCCGCATTGGCAGTGCCCGTGGCCAGTGCCATCGGCGCCAACGCGAGCGCACCGGCAAAGGTCGCCAGGCCAAATGTCTTGCGGATGTTCTTCAACGTCAATCCTTTCGCCACGCGCGCACCAACACACCCGCGCAAAGCGCACGGGTGGACATGCCTGGCATCCAGGCAGGGAGTTGGGCCGCACCGTCTCGGTCAGGTGCGACAGCGGGAGGCCAGAAGAGCCTCACCGGGCATCAGCGCCGGTGGCCGATGGAGGTCGCGACGCCTCCGACAGCCCCACTCACACGCAGGTTCGTGGTTTTGAAATTATTTGCTCCGGGTAGAGCCGTTTGGGACCGTACAAACCGATCCGGCGAAAGTCATATTCGCGACGAGCGTGTCGCGGGGAGATCACGGACTGATCACGACGCGGCCGCCTTTTCGTTATCGCAGGTCATAGCGGGCTTTGCCGAAGCTGCCGAGCACCGCTTACCGCGGCTGCGCGTGAGCCATCTCACGGGCTGTTTGTGAGCTGGACCACGTTCACGACACCGCTGACATGGGTCGAAACGTTCAGTGCGAACGCACAAATCGTAATGACATGCTGTTGAATGGCGGTGTTGGCAGACCGGTTCGCTGGCCTGCCCACCACCGACATCATCGAAATGTCATGCACCTCAGGTGCTCTCGATGTCGCTCGTTTGCAATAACATGTTCGTAGAGCGTTGTGCGTCAATCGCGGTCAGCCGCAATTGCACTGGCCGCCAGTGTGTTTCACCTGGACATGTCCGAGGTTCAGCCGCCGGCACAGCGCACCCGTCGCCGCGGCGCCAGGTTCGGAACGGTCGCCGATGCCTGCAGGCGGGACGTCGGAATCCCTTTTGGGGCCGTCAGCGCGGAAAAACGTGCCCCAGGTCGCTTGAATTAGGCCCGGCGATGCTCAAGCCCTACCTGAGAGTCCTTGCCGGGCATAGGCATTCGGAAGGGCGTCGGTCGGCATCGGCTGAGTTCATTCGCTCGGTATCCATGCGCAAAACGCGCGGTATATCACGGCTGCAGGCCGACTAATTCACTGCCGGGAATTCCGCATGGGAATTTCAGAATTATGCGCAATTTATAATTCGAATTTGCTAGGCGATTTTCTCGCCGCGCATCGCGGCGAGGTCGGCGGCCGTGTTGACGTTGGTCAGGGCCGCTTGTTCGGGCAGCACGATCCGCTGCGTGTCGACTGTCTCGACCAGTGCACGCATGCTGCGCTCACCTGCGGCCACCAACTCCGCGACACGGCCGGCCAGTGCAGTTCGGTAGACGCCGGCCAGGTAATGGTCGCGACCGTCCCACGGAAGCACCACGTCCGCGCCGAGACGCTCAGCCGGTCCGGCAAGTTCGTCGATCAGTTCGACGGTCAGCAGCGGCATGTCGACCGCGGCGACGAACGCCAGGGCCGACCCTGCCTCGGCGGCCGCCCGCAACCCTCGCCCGGTGGCCAACAGCGGCCCCACCCCACGCACCTCGTCGCGCAAAACCTCGGCGTCGAGCGCGGGCAGCGCCTGCCCGGGCGCCGCGATGACGAAGACCGGCGCACAGCGCGGCTTGAGAATGTCGACCATCCGCTCGACGAGCGTGCTTCCTTCGTACGGCAGCGTGGCCTTGTCGCGGCCCATGCGGCGGGAAGCCCCGCCCGCCAGGATCACCGCGGCCAACGGAACGTCGGTCGTCATGACCGTGACGTTAGTCGACAGTCCAGGTGTCTTTGCCGCGAAGCAGTGACTGAAGCGCGGTCGTGTCGTGCGCCTTCTCGTTACGCGCTGCGACGACCTGCTGGCGCGCGGCGTCGTCGTAGGTCGGCTTGCTCACCTGCCGGAAGATGCCCATCACCATGTGCTCGAGGTTCTGCTCGCTCAACCGCGACAGCGCGAACGCGTACGCCGGGTCCTCGAGATTGGCGTCGTGGACCACGATCTCCTCGGCCGACACATCGGCGGTCTTGGCGATTTCCAGGCCGTAGCCGGACTTCACCACGCAGTACTCGCCGTCGGCGCCGAAGGTGATCGGCTCGCCATGCGTGAGGCTGATCAGCCGCTCCTCGGCGCCTTCCTTGCGCAGCGCGTCGAAGGAGCCGTCGTTGAAGATCGGGCAGTCCTGCAGGATCTCGACGAGCGCGGCGCCGCGGTGCGCGGCCGCCGCGCGCAACACCTCGGACAGGCCCTTGCGGTCGGAGTCCAGCGCCCGGCCGACGAACGTTGCGTCGGCGCCGAGCGCCAGCGACACCGGGTTGAACGGGTAGTCGAGTGAGCCCATCGGGGTCGACTTGGTGACCTTGCCGACCTCCGAGGTCGGTGAGTACTGACCTTTGGTCAGCCCGTAGATCCGGTTGTTGAACAGCAGGATCGTGATGTTGATGTTGCGGCGCAGCGCGTGGATCAGGTGGTTGCCGCCGATCGAGAGCGCGTCGCCGTCACCGGTGACGACCCACACCGACAGGTCCTCACGCGCCAGCGCCAGACCGGTGGCGATCGTCGGGGCCCGACCGTGGATGGAGTGAAACCCGTAGGTCTCCAGGTAGTAGGGGAAACGGCTCGAGCACCCGATGCCGCTGACGAACGCGATGTTCTCGCGCCGCAGCCCCAGTTCGGGCAAGAAGTTACGGATGGTGTTGAGGATGACGTAGTCGCCGCAGCCCGGGCACCACCGGACCTCCTGGTCGCTGGTGAAGTCCTTGGACTTCTGCGGCTGGTCGGTGGTCGGCACCCGGCTGGTGCCTGCCGTCAACCCGAGATCACTACCGATCAGGTCAGTCATGCGCTTGCTCCCACACCAGTCGCACCGATCTCGACGGTCGCCGCCGCCAACCGTGCGAACTTGGCCTTGTCACTTTCCTTCTCACCCAACGTCCCGTCCAACGCGGCGTCGATGATGCCTTCGACCTCGTCGGCCAGGAACGCCATACCTTCCACTTTGGTCACTGACTGCACGTCGACCAGGTACCGGCCGCGCAGCAGCAGCGCGAGCTGGCCGAGGTTCATCTCCGGACACACGACGTTCGGATAGCGCCGCAGCACCTCGCCGAGGTTCGCCGGGAACGGGTTGAGGTTGCGCAGATGCGCCTGGGCGACCTTGATGCCCTTGCGCCGCGCGCGCCGGCATGCCTCGCCGATCGGCCCGAAGCTGCTGCCCCAGCCGATCATCAGCAACTCCGCGTCACCGGTCGGGTCGTCGACCTCGAGGTCGGGAACCGCGACGCCGTCGATCTTGGCCTGCCGCAACCGGACCATCAGATCGTGGTTCTTCGGCTCGTAGGAGATGTTGCCCGAACCGTTGGCCGCTTCGAGTCCGCCGATCCGGTGCTCCAGGCCGGGCGTGCCGGGGATGGCGAACTGCCGGGCCAGGGTCTCTGGGTCGCGGGCGTAGGGCTGGAAGGGCTCGTCGGGCCTGGCGAAGGTGTGCTCGATGGGCTCGTAGCCGCTGACGTCCGGAATGCGCCATGGCTCAGAGCCGTTGGCGATCGCGCCGTCGGACAGGATGACCACCGGCGTGTGGTAGTTCACCGCAATGCGGGCAGCCTCGACAGCCACGTCGAAGCAGTCCGAAGGCGACCGGGGCGCGACCACCGCAACCGGCGACTCGCCGTTGCGGCCGTACATCACTTGAAGCAGGTCGGCCTGCTCGGTCTTGGTGGGCAGGCCCGTCGACGGGCCGCCGCGCTGGACGTCGATGATGATCAGCGGCAGCTCGGTCATCACGGCCAGCCCGATCGCCTCCGACTTCAGCGAGATACCGGGGCCAGAGGTGCTGGTGACGCCCAGTGCCCCGCCGTAGGAGGCGCCGATGGCCGCGCCGATGCCGGCGATCTCGTCCTCGGCCTGGAAGGTCAGCACGTTGAAGTTCTTGTGCTTGGACAGCTCGTGCAGGATGTCCGACGCGGGGGTGATCGGGTAGGTCCCGAGCACGACCTGCAGATCAGCCAGCTGCCCGGCGGTGACGATGCCGTAGGCCAGCGCGGTGTTGCCGGAAATCTGGCGGTACTCACCGGTTTTCAGTTTGGCGGGCGCGACCTCGTAGGTGCTGGCGAACGCCTCGGTGGTTTCGCCGTAGTTCCAGCCGGCCTTGAGTGCCAGCACGTTGGCCTCGGCGACGTCGGGTTTGCGGGCGAACTTCTCCCGGATGAACGCCTCGCTATGCCGCAGTTCGCGGCCGTACATCCACGACAGTAGACCGAGCGCGAACATGTTCTTCGCGCGCTGACCGTCCTTCTTCGAGGCGCCGATCGACTCGACCGCGCCCAGCGTCAACGTGGTCATCGGGACGGCCTGTACGACGTAGTCGGACAGCTCGTCGCTCTCCAGCGGGTTGCCCTCGTAGCCGACCTTGGCGAGGTTGCGCTTGGTGAACTCGTCGGAGTTGGCGATGATCAGGCCGCCTCGGGGCAGATCCGAGACGTTGGCCTTCAGCGCGGCGGGATTCATCGCAACGAGCACGTCGGGCCGGTCCCCGGCGGTGAGGATGTCGTAGTCGGCGATCTGGATCTGGAACGACGACACCCCGGGCAGCGTGCCCTGCGGTGCGCGGATCTCGGCGGGGTAGTTGGGCTGTGTGGCCAGGTCGTTACCGAACAACGCGGCCTCGGACGTGAACCGGTCACCGGTGAGCTGCATGCCGTCGCCCGAGTCGCCGGCGAAGCGGATGACGACCTTCTCGAGCTTCTGCCGGGGTCCCGCAGTCCCGGGGCTGACGGCGTTGTCTTTCGCTGCCACGAAGCCTGCCTCCCACGCTGTCTTGGCGATGCCCTCCGAGTCGCAGTCGGGCCGACGCGCCGCCGGAAAACGCCACCAAAGTTTTTATGTCACTGCCAGTACCGATTATTGCACTTCTCTTAGGCAGCCCTTCACCGGACTCGCGGACGGCGCGTCGCTTCCGTGGAGGTGAACACACAGCTCATGCGGTGTGTTGACGGTACCGATGAGACAGAACTGTGTTGTTCGTCACGTTCACGAGACAACGTTTTCTAAGGAAATGGTTACCGATCAGTAGCTGACAGCTAGCAGGGTCGACGCGTCAGCTGTCGGCGGGGCCGGCTGGGGATTCCGCTCGGCGCTCGTGCCAGCGCAGCTTCAACAACAGCAGATGTTGGTGCGCGCGGAATCCAGCCGACAGCGGATCACGCCAGGCCGGCGAATGGCGCTTCGGTTCGAGATCGTTGTGCACGCCTGACATTGTGCCGTCTCTTCGGCGATACCGCCGCCCGGCGCGCGTGCCTGAGGGGTGAACGGCAATGGAACGCTCGCCCGCACCCGCAGGTCATAGGGTGGGCCTATGGGTCGGGTCACAGCCAGGCGACGGGCACAGCACATGACCGCTGACACCGCGGTCGCGCGGCCCGAAACCCTGGTGGTCGAGGAGCCGATGGAGATCCGCGTCAACGGTGTGCCGATCACCGTGACGATGCGCACCCCGGGTTCGGATGTCGAACTCGCGCAGGGCTTTCTGCTCACCGAAGGGGTCATCGGTGGCCGCGACGACGTGCTCGCGGCGCGCTACTGCAAGGGCGCCGGCCCCGACAATCTGAACACGTACAACGTGCTCGATGTGCGGCTGGCGGCGCATGTTCCGGCACCCGACGTCGATGTGACGCGCAACTTCTACACCACCTCGTCCTGCGGGGTCTGCGGCAAGGCGTCGCTGGAGGCGGTGCGGTTGAGCAGCCGCCACGGTCCTGGTGACGATCCGACCACGGTCACCGCCGACACGCTCTCGGCACTGCCGGCCCGATTGCGCAAGGCGCAGAAGGTGTTCGCCAGTACCGGCGGCCTGCACGGCGCCGCCGTGTTCGCGGCCGACGGCACCATGCTCGCTGTACGCGAAGACATCGGCAGGCACAACGCCGTCGACAAGGTCATCGGATGGGCGGTGGAACACGGCCGCGTTCCACTGGCCGGCACGGTGCTGCTGGTCAGCGGACGAGCGTCGTTCGAATTGACCCAGAAGGCAGTGATGGCGGGCGTCCCGGTGCTGGCGGCGGTGTCGGCGCCGTCCTCGCTGGCGGTGGACTTGGCCAGCCAGTCCGGGCTGACGCTGGTCGCATTTCTGCGCGGCGAGTCGATGAACGTCTACACCCGGCCCGACCGCATCACCCGCTGACTCCCAGTCCAGCCGCGAAACCGACGTAATGGTCGCAATCCGGCTCGCAATGCAGCCATACCGTCGATCTCGACGGCAATACTTCCGGGAAACCTCCCGAGAACTACGCGCTGCTTATTGCCTGACTTCTCAAACGCGGCTCGTGCCTCGCCGCTTGATCGTCGTCAGGCGGACTTGTCGCGGCGTTCCGGTCGAGACGGCTTGCGCGGCACGATGGTCGGCAGCACGTTGTCCTGGACCGTCTCTTTGGTGACGACCACCTTGGCCACGTCGTCGCGGCTGGGGATGTCATACATCACCGGCAGCAGGACTTCTTCCATGATGGCGCGCAGGCCGCGGGCACCGGTGCCGCGGTGGATGGCCTGATCGGCGATCGCTTCCAGGGCCTCATCGGTGAACTCCAGCTCGACGCCGTCCATCTCGAACAGTCGGGTGTACTGCTTCACCAACGCGTTCTTCGGCGTGGACAGGATCTGCACGAGCGAGTCCTTGTCGAGGTTCGTCACCGACGCGACGATCGGCAGCCGGCCGATGAACTCCGGAATCAGCCCGAACTTGATCAGGTCTTCGGGCATGACCTCGGCGAAATGGTCCTGGGTGTCGATCTCCGCCTTGGAGTGCACCTCGGCGCCGAAGCCCAGCCCGCGCTTGCCGACGCGGTCGGAGACGATCTTCTCCAAACCCGCGAAAGCGCCTGCGACGATGAACAACACGTTGGTGGTGTCGATCTGGATGAACTCCTGGTGCGGATGCTTGCGACCGCCCTGCGGCGGCACCGACGCCTGGGTGCCTTCGAGGATCTTCAGCAGCGCCTGCTGGACGCCCTCGCCGGACACGTCGCGGGTGATCGACGGATTCTCGCTCTTGCGGGCGATCTTGTCGACCTCGTCGATGTAGATGATCCCGGTCTCGGCGCGCTTGACGTCATAGTCGGCGGCCTGGATCAGCTTGAGCAGAATGTTCTCCACGTCCTCGCCGACGTAGCCGGCTTCGGTCAGCGCGGTGGCGTCGGCGA
The DNA here is from genome assembly GCF_001499985.1 of Mycobacterium sp. IS-1556. Lineage (NCBI taxonomy): Bacteria > Bacillati > Actinomycetota > Actinomycetes > Mycobacteriales > Mycobacteriaceae > Mycobacterium > Mycobacterium sp. IS-1556. The sequence continues at coordinate 38,232 of NZ_LQIM01000002.1, read as the reverse complement.
TCGCGAACGGAACGTTGAGCATCTTGGCCAGCGTTTGCGCGAGATAGGTCTTGCCGCAGCCGGTCGGGCCCAGCATCAAGATGTTGGACTTGGTGAGTTCGACGGGTTCGGACCGCGAATCGCGGGTCTTCTCCCCCGCCTGGATTCGCTTGTAGTGGTTGTAGACCGCGACCGCCAGCGTGCGCTTCGCAGTGTCCTGTCCGATGACATAGCCCTCGAGGAAGTCGCGGATCTCGGCCGGCTTGGGAAGTTCGTCGAGTTTGACGTCGTCGGCGTCTGCCAGTTCCTCTTCGATGATCTCGTTGCAGAGGTCGATGCACTCGTCACAGATGTATACGCCGGGGCCGGCGATGAGTTTCTTGACCTGCTTCTGACTCTTTCCGCAGAACGAGCACTTCAGCAGGTCACCGCCGTCTCCAATGCGCGCCATGGTGGTGGGGTCCCTACTTCCTGTTCGTCATCCGTCTCGGTCCGTGTCGAACGTCTGCTTCGACGCTACCCGTTCGGTTACCTGGGGGGCGACCGATAAACCCGAATCGCGTCGGTGGTATTTAACTGTGTTCGCAGAACATATCGTTTGAATCCGCCGTAGGGCCTTCCAAACCGCGACCGTGTCCTTGGCGTGTCGCCGACGTTACTCGACCGAGAGCACGCTGTCCTCGACGCCGGGCGCGACGCCGGAGGTGAAAATGAGGGTCAACCGAAGGTCAGGCGGACTGCGCCGACAGCTTGCGGTACTCCAGAACCGTGTCGATGACGCCGTATTCCTTGGCCTCTTCGGCGGTGAGGATCTTGTCGCGGTCGGTGTCCTTGCGGATCTGCTCGGGGGACTTGCCGGTGTGGTTGGCCAGCGTCACCTCCATCAGCGTGCGCATCCGCTCGATCTCGGCCGCCTGGATCTCCAGGTCGGAGAACTGGCCCTGGATGACACCGGCCAGCGCGGGCTGATGGATCAGGACGCGGGCGTTGGGCAGCGCCATGCGCTTACCGGGGGTGCCGGCCGCGAGCAGCACCGCGGCCGCCGAGGCGGCCTGGCCCAGACACACGGTCTGAATGTCGGCCCGCACGTACTGCATGGTGTCGTAGATCGCCATCAGCGAGGTGAACGAACCGCCGGGCGAGTTGATGTACATCGTGATGTCACGGTCCGGATCCAACGACTCCAACACCAGCAGCTGCGCCATGATGTCGTTCGCCGACGCGTCGTCGACCTGCACGCCGAGGAAGATGATGCGTTCCTCGAACAGCTTGTTGTACGGGTTGGACTCCTTGACGCCGAAGCTCGAGTGCTCGATGAACGACGGCAGGATGTAGCGCGCCTGCGGCGCCAGACGCGGATCAGTGTGGTCGGTCATTTGTCTAGTCCTGCTCCTGGTCCCGAGCCGTTGATGCTCGCGCTGGTGATGATGTGGTCGACGAAGCCGTACTCGAGGGCTTCCTGCGCGGTGAACCAGCGGTCGCGGTCGGAGTCCGCCTCGATCCGCTCGATGGGTTGCCCGGTGAACTCGGCGTTCAACCGGAACATCTCCTTTTTGATCACAGCGAACTGCTCGGCCTGGATCGCGATGTCCGCCGCACCGCCGGTGATGCCGCCCAGCGGCTGGTGCATCAGGATCCGCGCGTGCGGCAACGCGTACCGCTTACCCTTCGTGCCCGCGGCGAGCAGGAACTCACCCATCGAAGCGGCCATGCCCATCGCATAGGTGGCGACGTCGCACGGCGCCAACACCATGGTGTCGTACACGGCCATGCCGGCGCTGATGGAGCCGCCGGGCGAGTTGATGTAGAGGTGAATGTCCTTGGTGGGGTCCTCGGCGGACAGCAGCAGAATCTGCGCGCACAGCTTGTTCGCGATGTCGTCATCGACCTGTGAGCCCAGGAAGATGATCCGCTCCGCCAGCAACCGCTCATAGACCGAGTCGACAAGGTTTAGGCCTTGCGAGGCGCCACGCATGTGGGTCACGACTGGATACCTGCTTTCTTCAAGAGCTTGATACTCACCGACACTAACCAACCCGCGAGCGCACGCACTCCCGAGACGGGCTGCGTTCGCTCACAGCGTCACTTCGCGTCGGCCGATTCCTCGTCGGCTGCGGCTTCGGTCGTCTCTTCGGCGGTCCCCGAAGCCTGTTCGGCCTCGCTCTCGGTCTGCGCGCGCCCGAAGAACTCCGAGGTGTCGATCACGGTGCCGTCGGAGTCGGTGACGGTCGCGGCCTCGACGATGGCGGCGAGCGTCAGCCCACGGCGCACGTCGGCGAACAGCGCCGTCATCTGGTTGTTCTGCTGCAGTGCCTGCACCAGCTGCTGGGGCTGCAGGCCGTACTGCTGCGACATCAGCATCAGGCGCTCGGTGATGTCGTTCTGGGTGACCTGGACGTCGAGCTTGTCGGCGATCGCGTCGACCAGCAGCTGGGTCTTGACGGCCTTCTCCGCGTTGCTGCGGGTGTCGGCGTCGAACTCCTCGCGGCTGCTGCCCTGAGACTCCAAAAGCTCGGCGAAGCGGGCCTCGTCGTGATCGAGGCTGTGGATCGCGTTGTGCAGCGTGTCGTCGATCTGCGCCTGCACCACCTTCTCCGGCAGCGGCACGTCGACCTGATCGAGCAATGTCTCGAGGGCTCTGTCGCGGATCTGCTCGGCCTGCTGGGCACGCTTGGTCCCACGCACCTGCTCGGTGAGCGAGTTCTTCAGCTCCTCCATGGTGTCGAATTCGCTTGCCAGTTGCGCGAACTCGTCGTCGGGCTCGGGCAGCTCACGCTCCTTGACCGACTTGACGGTGACGGTCACCTGCGCGTCCTCGCCGGCGTGCTCACCCGCGGCCAGCTTGGTGGTGAAGACGCGGGTCTCGCCCTCCTTGAGCCCGATTATCGCTTCGTCGAGGCCCTCCACCAACTGGCCCGAGCCGACCTCATGGGACAGGCCCTCGGTGGTGGCGTCGGGTAGCTCCTGGCCGTCGACCGTGGCGGACAGGTCGATGGAGACGAAGTCGCCAGTCTCGGCGGCACGGTCCACTCCCTTGAGCGTGCCGAAGCGGGCGCGCAGCGTCTGCAGTTCGGCATCGACCTCGTCGTCCGTCACCTCGATGGGGTCGACGGTGACCTTCAGCTCGGACAGGTCGGGGATCTCGATCTCCGGCCGGATGTCGACCTCGGCGGTGAAGGTCAGGTCCTCGCCGTACTCCTTCTTGGTGATCTCGATCTCGGGTTGGCCGAGCGGCTGCACCTCGGAGGTGGTGACCGCTTCGCTGTAGCGGCCGGGCAGGGCGTCGCTGACGACCTGATCGAGCATCGCCTCGCGGCCGACGCGGGCCTCGAGCAGCTTGCGGGGCGCCTTGCCCGGACGGAAGCCGGGCAGCCGGACCTGTTTGGCCAACTGTGCGAACGCGCGGTCGAAGTCGGGTTCGAGCTCGGTGAAGGGCACCTCCACGTTGATGCGAACCCGGGTCGGGCTCAACTTCTCGACGGTGCTCTTCACGATCTGCTCCTTGTTGGTCTGGCGTTGGTTCTGGCGCTGGTTCGGTGTCGCAGTCGGGGTGACAGGATTTGAACCTGCGGCCTTCCGCTCCCAAAGCGGATGCGCTACCAAGCTGCGCTACACCCCGTGCCCGTGTGGTTGCCCGCAAAACACGAAACGACCACGCGAGATACTACGGGCTGGACACGCGAAGCCTTCAATTGGATTTGATTCGGGTGCCGCCGGTACGATCTGCTCTTGCTGTACACGCGGGCGTAGCTCAATGGTAGAGCCCTAGTCTTCCAAACTAGCTACGCGGGTTCGATTCCCGTCGCCCGCTCCAAGCTGGGAGTCCTCGGCGTGATCACCGTATGACGCGGTGGACGTCGGGCTTCTCGTCGCCGCCTTCCTGGGCGATCCACGGCCCGTCGATCGACGGGTCCAGAATCCCTTCTTCGAGCCATGTGAATCGGTCCTCGAGCACGCCGCGAGCAAGTGCCCGGTCGGAGTCGTCGCAGTTGCGCCACAGCTGGTCGAACAGTTGCTCCGTCCGGATTCGGGCCTGCTCGCAGAATGCCGCGGCGAGTTCGACGGCGCTGTCGTCCTCCCGATCACGTTGTGCCCGCACACAAACGGCGGTCATCGCGAACAGCTCCGCGCCGATATCCACGATCCGTCCCAGGAACCGCTGCTTTTGCTCCAGCTTGCCCTGCCACCGCGACATCGCGTAGAAGGTGCTGCGGGCCAGTCGGCGGCTGGCCCGCTCGACATAGCGCAGATGGGTGGCCAGCGGCCCGAATTCCCGGAACGACGCGGGCAGCTGGCCCTTGCCGGTGACCAAGGTGGGCAACCACCGGGCATAGAACTTGCCGGCATTGGCCGCCGCTTTCGCTTTGCGCGACAGATCGGCCTCGGGGTCGATGACGTCGCCGGCCACCGACAAGTGCGCATCCACCGCCTCGCGGGCGATCAGCAGGTGCATGATCTCGGTGGAGCCTTCGAAGATCCGGTTGATGCGCATGTCCCGCAGCATCTGCTCGGCGGGCACTCCGCGCTCGCCACGGGCGGCCAACGAATCGGCCGTCTCGAAGCCGCGCCCGCCGCGAATCTGCACCAGTTCGTCGGCGATCAGCCAAGCCATCTCTGAGCCGTAGAGCTTGGCCAGCGCCGCCTCGATCCGAATGTCGTTCTGCTTGGCATCGGCCAATTCACTGGCCAGTTCGACCACAGCTTCCAGGCCGTAGGCGCTGGCCGCGATGAACGCGACCTTGCCGGCCACCGCTTCGTGCTCACCGACCGGCCGGCCCCACTGCACCCGCTCGCGGGACCACTGCCTCGCGATCTTCAGGCACCACTTCGCCGAGCCGGCGCAGATGGCCGGCAACGAGAGCCGTCCCACGTTGAGCGTCGATAGCGCGATCTTCAGCCCGTCGCCTTCGCGGCCGATCCGGTTGGCCGCCGGTATCCGCACGTCGGTCAGCCGGGTGAGGCCGTTCTCGATACCGCGCAACCCCATGAAAGCGTTGCGGTTCTCCACGACGATGCCCGGTGTGTCCGCCTCCATGACGAACGCGGTGATCCCACCGCGGTGTCCCTCACTCTTGGGTACTTGAGCCATCACAACGAGCAGGTCGGCGACCACGCCGTTGGTGGTCCACAGCTTGGTTCCGTTCAGGACGTAGTCGTCACCGTCCGGGGTCGCGGTGGCGTGCAGCCGGGCCGGGTCGCTGCCGACGTCCGGTTCGGTGAGCAGAAATGCGCTGATCTCCTGCGCGCACCGGGGCAGCCAGATTCGCTTCTGCTCGTCAGTCCCGAACATCGAGATCGGCTGCGGCACTCCGATCGACTGATGCGCCGAGAGCAACGCGGCCAGCGAGGGGTGCACAGAACCCACCAGCATGAGGGCCTTGTTGTAGTACACCTGGGACAGCCCGAGGCCGCCGTACTCGGTGCTGATCTTCATGCCGAACGCCCCGAGCTCCTTGAGGCCGGCGACCACTTTGTCCGGGATCTGCGCGTCGCGCTCAATCACCGCGGCGTCGATCTGCGACTCGCAGAACTCCCGGAGCTTGGCCAGGAAGGCCTCACCCTGTTTTCTGGATTCCGCCGAGCCGCTGGGGTGGGGATGGACGAGGTCCAACCGCAATCTGCCGAGGAACAGTTCCTTACCGAAGCTGGGCTGGCGCCACTGCGCCTCCCGCGCTTGTTCGGCGAACTCCCTGGCCTGTCGCTCGCTGACTTCTTCCGTAACAGTCATCGCAGACCTCCTCACAGATGGCCCTACTCGACAGTAACCGCGGCTACGGTTTCCAAACGAGCGATGTGGATTCGATTTCGCCGCGATCACGCTCACGTCGTTCTCGCCGACCATCCGTGTCCCCCGTGCACTCAGCTGTCGGCGTAATTCCGGTCGAGGTCGGCACCGGTTTTTCGGCCGGTTTGCTCGGTACGCTGGCGTCATGAACGGCGTTCTGCTCGTGCTCGTTGTCCTGGTCATCGTCGCACTGGGCGTGGTTGTCTACGCGGCGATGAAGGCTTCGGACCGGCGCAAGGCCGCCTCGCTGGACGACGCCAAGGCCGACGCCCGTCGCGTGATCGAACGCCTCGGCGGCCAGGTCATCAACCTGACGGGCACCGACGACGCGTCCAAACAGGCCTTGGCCGACGCGTCCGAGCGTTACACCGCCGCCGGCTCGCAGATCGAGCAGGCCAACACCGCGAAGCAGGCGCTGCTCGCCAAGGAGAGCGCGCTCGAGGGCCTCTACTACGTGCGCGCCGCGCGCATCGCGATGGGCATGGATCCGGGACCGGAGCTGGAGACGCTGGCCGGTCAACGCGCCGCGGGCGCGGTGACCGAGGATCGCAGAGTCGACTTCGAGGGTCGCGAGATCGAGGCGTCGCCGTCGCCGTCCGAACGCACGCCCAACTACTACCCCGGCGGCCGCGTCGCCGGCCGTCCCGTTCCGGCGGGGTGGTACTCCGAGCCGTGGTGGAAGCCCGCGCTCGTCGCCGGCGCCTGGGGTCTGGGTTCGGTGCTGCTGTTCGACGCGCTGTTCTCGGGCATGCACGGAACCGGCTACGAGCAAGGTTTCGCCCAGGGCTACGACCAGGGGTTCGATCAGGGACAGGACCCCGGCGGTGATCACGGCGGCGACTGGGGCGGCGGCGGTGACGGCGGCGGCGACTGGGGCGGCGGCTTCGGCGATTTCGGCGGCTTCTGACTCACCCTCCGCTGAAACTGAAGTTGTGCACGTGATTCAGCCGCCCGACTTTCAGACATAAGTTCAGTTTCGGCGAAGAGCCACGCCCTAACTCTGATCCTTCGGGCACCAGAACACGTTGCGGCCCTCCATCACCTCGGTGCGAATCTCGGTTCCGCAGACCCGGCAGGGCTCGCCTGCGCGCCGGTAGACATAGGTGCGGGGTCGGCCGGGAGCGTACGACGGCAGCCCGTGGTCATCCTCGCGGCGGATGGTATGAATCTTGCCGCGCCGCAGTCCAATTCGCATCAGCGCGACGAGGTCGGTCCACAGTGCGTCGAACTCTTCTTCGTCGACGTGCGCGCCTGGTCGGTGCGGGTCGATGCCGTGCCGGTAGAGCAGCTCGTTGCGGTACACGTTGCCCACTCCCGCGATCACCGACTGGTCCATCAGGAGCGCCCCGATCGGCCTGCGGGACTTACGGATTCGCGCCCACGCCGGTGACGGGTCGGCATCGCGACGCAGCGGATCGGGGCCGAGCCGAGCGATCACGTCGGCGATCTCCGGTTCGGCCAGCACCTCGCACACCGTCGGCCCGCGCAGATCCGTGCCGTATTCCGCGCCGATCATCCGCATCCGCACCTGGCCGACCGGCAACGGCATCGGGAGAGGCACCTCGGTGAACGTGCCATACAGACCGAGGTGGACATGCACGACCCGGCCGCCTTCGTAGTGGTGGAACAGGTGCTTACCCCACGCCGTGGCCCTCTTGAGCACTCGCCCGTTGACCGCTGCGGCGCCGTCGACGAACCTGCCCTGCGGACTGGACACCATCACCGGCGCGCGACCGAAGCGGCGCTGGTGCAACCGGGCGAGCCGGTGCAGCGTGTGGCCCTCGGGCATCCCTAAGCGCCGGGCACGGGAGGCGCTACGCGGGTCCGCTCGTACTCGGCGAGGATGTCGATACGGCGTTGGTGCCGTTGGGCTTCCGACCACGCGGTGCTCAGAAAGGCGTCGACGATGGCCAACGCCTCATCGACGGTGTGCATCCGCCCGCCGATGCCGATCAGCTGCGCGTTGTTGTGTTCGCGCGCCAGTTTCGCGGTTTCGACGCTCCACGCCAATGCGCACCGGGCACCGAGCACCTTGTTGGCCGCGATCTGTTCTCCGTTCCCCGAACCGCCGAGCACGATGCCGAGGCTGCCCGGGTCGGCCACCGTCTTCTCGGCGGCGGCGATGCAGAACGCCGGATAGTCGTCGTCGGGGTCATTGACGAACGCTCCGCAGTCCACGGGTTCATGCCCGGTGCCGCGCAGGTGCTCGATGATGGCCTGCTTGAGGTCGAAGCCGGCGTGGTCGGCTCCCAGGTAGACGCGCATGGCGGCCATTGTGGCAGACGCGATCCGCGGTGCCGCCGCGTGCGATCAGTCGAACTGCGGTGGCTCGGTGCGGGTGCGCTTGAGTTCCCAGAAGTGCGGGTACGACGCGAACGTCACCGACGCGTCCCACAACTTGCCGGCCTCCTCGCCGCGCGGAATCTTCGACAGCACCGGTCCGAAGAACGCCACGCCGTTGACGTGGATCGTCGGCGTGCCCACATCATCGCCGACCGCGTCCATGCCCTCGTGGTGGCTCTTGCGCAGCGCCTCGTCGTACTTGTCGCTGGCGGCGGCTTCGGCCAACTCGGCGGGCAATCCCACCTCTGCCAGCGATTCCTCGATCACCCGCGTGAAATCGGGGTCCGATTCTCCATATCCCCGATTGTGAATACGGGTACCCATCGCGGCGTACAGCGGTCCGAGGATCTCTCGGCCCTTGGCCTGTTCGGCCGCGATGGCCACGCGCACTGGGCCCCACGCCTTCTTCATCGCCTCCTGGTACTGCTCGGGAAGCTCACGACCCTCGTTGAGCACCGCGAGGCTCATCACCCGGAAGTTGACCTCGATGTCGCGGACCTTCTCCACCTCGAGGATCCAGCGCGACGTGACCCAGCACCACGGGCACAGCGGGTCGAACCAGAAATCGGCGACTGACTTCTCGGGCATGGGAGTCCTCTCGAGCGCAGGGGTTCAGACGTCAGTTGTGACAACTGCGGCCACCCGGTCGATGTTCCCACCTGCGGGCCGACCGTAACGACGCTGCCGCGATGGGCGGCTTCCGGCCGTCCGCTCCCTACAGTCGGGGCAGAATCGGCGCATGAAGTACGTGCTGCTGATCTGCGATGACGAGGTCAACGCCCCGACCAACGAGGAGTTGGCCGCGGACCCGGCGCATCAGGCTTGGGAGGCGGACCTGCAGCGGCGGGGCGCCGAACTGGCCGGTGAGCGACTGCGGCCGTCGGAGACCGCGACCACCGTCCGGGTGCGCGACGGCGAGACCCTGGTTTCGGACGGACCGTTCGCCGAGACCAAGGACTTCGTCGGCGGCGTCGTGATTTTGGAGTGCGCGAACCTGGACGAGGCGATCCAGATCGCCGCCGGCCACGTCTACGCGCGCCGGGGCTGCATCGAGATCCGCCCGGTCTGGGAATGGGAGTGACCGCACCCGACGACATCCGCACGGCCGTCGACGCCGCGTACCGCGACGAGTGGGGCCAGGTGGTCGCGACGCTGATCGGGCTGACCGGTGATTGGGACCTGGCCGAGGACTGCGCCCAGGACGCGTTCGCCGCCGCGCTGACGACCTGGCCCCGCGACGGCGTCCCGCACCGGCCGGGCGCCTGGCTCACGACGACGGCGCGCAATCGGGCGACCGATCGGTTGCGCCGCGATGCCGCCGGTGCCGCCAAGCTGCGTCAGTCGGTCGCGACGCAGGAACCAGAAGCGCCGCCGCCCGACGAGATCCCGGACGAGCGCCTGCGGCTGATCTTCACCTGCTGCCACCCGGCGCTGCCGTTCGAAGCCCGGGTGGCACTCACGCTGCGCACGCTGGCCGGCCTGAGCACCGCCGAGATCGCCCGCGCTTTCCTGACCGCTGAGCCGGCGATGGCCAAACGCCTGACCCGCGCGAAGCGCAAGATCAAAGAGGCCGGAATCCCGTACCGGGTGCCGCCCGCCGAACTGCTGCCGCAGCGACTCGCCGCCGTGCTCGCCGTGCTGTACCTGATCTTCAACGCGGGTTACGACGAGCAGGGTGTGGGCCGGGCGCTGAGCGCCGAGGCCATCCGGCTGACGCGGGTGCTGGTCGAGCTGATGCCGCAGGAGCCCGAGCCGCGCGGGCTGCTCGCGCTGATGTTGTTGCACGAGGCCCGCCGGGCGACGCGCACGGATGACGGGGTGCTGGTCACCCTGGAGCACCAAGACCGGTCCCGCTGGGATCGGTCGCTGATCTCCGAGGGCACCGAGACGCTCGATCAGGCGTTGGCCATGCGCCGGGCCGGGCCGTACCAGCTGCAGGCCGCGATCGCCGCCTGCCACGCGACCGCGCCCGACGTGGCGAGCACGGACTGGCGGCAGATCGCCGCCCTGTACACCGAGCTGGCCCGGCTCGCGCCATCGCCGATCGTGGACCTCAACCGGGCCGTCGCGGTCGCGATGGCCGACGGCATCTCGGCCGGACTGGCGCTCGTCGACGAGATCGCGGCGTCCGGCCGCCTCGACGGATACCACCTGCTGCCCGCCACCCGGGCGGACCTGCTGCGCCGAGTCGGACGCACCGACGAGGCCAGGGCGGCCTACGAGGAGGCCCGCAAGCTCGCGCCGACCGAGGCCGAGCGCCGCTACCTGGCCGAACGCCTTCGCCAACTCTGACGAATTTCCCGTCCGGCCGATGTCCATTTCGGCCGTCCTCCTTCGTCGGTAGGGCAAAGCCCACCGAACAGAAGGGGAAGTCTCGTGAGTACTCAGCAAGCGGCTGTGGTGCCTGCCAGCGCCACCCGCGCCCTGGCCATGCTTTTCGTGGGCGCGTTCGTCATGGGCACCTCTGAGCTGCTCGTCGTCGGGGTGCTCGACCTCGTCGCCGACGACTTGAGCGTCTCCGTCTCGACGGCGGGAACCCTGGTGACCGCGTATGCGCTGGTGCTGGCCATCGGCGGTCCGATCCTCACCGCGCTGACGATCAGGCTGAACAAGCGCAGGGTACTGTGCGGCGCGCTCGCGTTGTCGATCGCGTGCAACCTCGTCGTCGCGGTCAGCACCAGCTATGACCTCACCCTGGTGGCACGTTGTCTCACAGGCGCATTCGCGGGTCTGTTCGACGCCACCGCGTTCGCGGTCGGCCTCGCCGTGGTCCCACCCGCGCGGGCCGGGCGGGCACTGGCGGTGGTGATCTCCGGCGTCGCGGTCTCCGCCGCGGTTGGCGTGCCGCTAGGCACCTTGCTCGGCCAAGCGCTCGGCTGGCGGGGCTCTTACACCGCCATCGTCGTGCTGCTCGCGGTCACGCTCGTCGCCACGGTGGCGCTTGTTCCGTCCGTGCCCAGCACCGGTGGCGGCGTCGGCGACCAGGCGAGGTACGCCTTCGCCCCGCGGGTACTCGCGGTGCTGGTCCTGTGCGCCCTGGTGTTCGGTTCGACGTTTGCGGCGCTGACCTACATCGTGCCGTTCCTGCACGAGGTCACCGGGATCTCAGACGGCTGGGTCAGCGTCTTCCTCTTGGCCTACGGTGCCGCCACCGCGGTCGGTTCGTTCGGTGGCGGGCGGTTCGCCGACTGGAACGCCGGGCGCACCCTGATCTTCGGATCCGTCGGTGCCGCGGGATCTCTGGCGGCGCTCCACCTGTTCGGCGCCAACCCGTTCCTCGTGGCGGTACTCCTACTGGCGCTGGGCGTCTTCTCGATGGGCCTGGGCCCGTCGCTGCAGTACCGCGTCGTCGCGCTGGCTGGTCCCGGGGAACAGTTGGCGCAATCGCTGCCCGCCTCGGCGATCAACCTCGGGATCGCGTTCGGCTCCTTCGCCGGCGGTGTAGCGCTCGCGGCGTTCACCACCTCCGCGGCCGTCGTCACCGGATTCGTGATCGCGCTCGTCGCGATTCCCGTCGCGTGGGCCACCAACCGACTCACCCCACCGTCATGCACCACCCAACCCGAAGAAAGGAAGTAGGAACATGAGTGACAACAGTTTGACGATCGAGATCGTCGTGCCGAACACCCCCGAGGAGGTCTTCGAGGCCGTCACGAACGTCGACAAGTGGTGGAGCGAGGGCATCGACGGCGAAACCGCCGCCGGCGGCGGAGAATTCACCTTCACCGACTTCAACGACCTCTGGTGCCGTTTTCGCCTGACCCAAGTCACCCCTCCGAAGCGGATCGTGTGGCAGGTCATCGACAGCCGGCTCGACTTCGTCGAGGACCACACCGAATGGACCGGCACGCAGGTGATCTTCGACATCAACCCCACGCCCGGCGGAACAAGTCTGCGGTTCACTCACGAGGGCCTTCGGCCAACCGTCGAGTGCTACGAGGCCTGCTCGCGAGGCTGGGACTTCTACATCAACCGGAGCCTGCCGAACCTCCTCACGGTCGGCACCGGCGATCCGATCCGCAAGCCATAGGGAAGGCATGAATGGCGGCCCCGCTCAAGGCGGCCGCCCTTCATGGTGTGTCCCGTTAGCGATGCACGGCGGCGGACGCGAATAAGAAACGCCTAAGTGTGCGAACGGTGACCGAACCGTGTTGCCCCTGTGACCAATGTGAAGAATCGTTACCGAAGTGAACAAACACTTTGATCTCTACGCCCGCGCTATGACGTTTGTGGTGGGTTTGGCGGCGGTCGCAACGACGGTCGCCGCGCCGGCCCAGGCCGAACCGATCGACGACTCCTTCCTCGCCGCGCTGAGCGACGCGGGGGTCGCCTTCGACAACCCGACGGACACCGTGGCCCTCGGCAGGTCCGTGTGCCCGATGCTCGTCGAACCCGGCAAGAACGTCGCGCGAGTGTACTCGCAGGTGGCCGACAACGGCGTCCCGCCCGAGATAGCCGCCTTCTTCACCGGCATCGCGATCTCGATGTACTGCCCGCAGGCGATCTCGTCGATCGGCAACGGGACGGTGCTGGACTGGCTCCCGGCTGCGCGGGCCATACCGGGCTTCTAATCCCGGCGGGCGATAAGTTGGTCGCGTGGCACTTCCCAACCTGACCCGCGACCAAGCCGTTGAACGCGCCGCCCTCGTCACCGTCGACTCTTACCGCATTGTTCTCGACGTCACCGAAGGCGGCGGCAAGCCCGGCGAGCGCACGTTCCGGTCGACGACGACCGTCGAGTTCGACGCGCTCGCCGGCGCCGACACCTATATCGACATCGCGGCCGACACCATTCACAGCGCCACCCTCAACGGGCGCGACATCGACGTGTCGGGCTATGACGAATCCATCGGCGTCCCGCTGACCGGGCTGGCCGGGCACAACGTCGTGGTCGTCGAGGCCGACTGCCGCTACTCCAACACCGGTGAGGGCCTGCACCGGTTCGTCGACCCGGTCGACGGCGAGGTGTACCTGTACTCCCAGTTCGAAACCGCTGACGCCAAGCGGATGTTCGCGTGCTTTGACCAACCCGACCTCAAGGCGGCCTTCGACGTCACGGTGATCGCGCCGTCGCATTGGGAGGTGGTGTCCAACGGCGCCACGATCGACGTCACCGACGACGGGCCGGCCCGCCGGCACGCGTTCGCCGCTACCCCGAGGATGAGCACCTACCTGGTGGCGCTGATCGCGGGCCCATACGCGCGCTGGGACGACGTCTACAGCGACGAGCACGGCGACATCCCGTTGGGCCTGTTCTGCCGTAGGTCGCTGGCCGAGCACATGGACGCCGACCGGCTGTTCGCCGAGACGAAGCAGGGATTCGGCTTCTACCACAACAACTTCGGTGTCCCCTACGCGTTCGGCAAGTACGACCAGCTGTTCGTTCCGGAGTTCAACGCCGGGGCGATGGAGAACGCCGGCGCGGTGACGTTCCTCGAGGACTACGTCTTTCGCAGCAAGGTCACGCGTGCCTCCTACGAGCGCCGCGCCGAGACCGTGCTGCACGAGATGGCGCACATGTGGTTCGGCGACCTGGTCACCATGCAGTGGTGGGATGACCTGTGGCTCAACGAGTCTTTCGCGACGTTCGCCTCGGTGCTGTGCCAGGCCGAGGCCACCGAGTACACCCAAGCGTGGACGACGTTCGCCAATGTGGAGAAGTCGTGGGCGTATCGGCAGGACCAACTACCCTCGACACACCCGGTGGCCGCCGACATCCCGGACCTCGCGGCCGTCGAGGTGAACTTCGACGGAATCACCTACGCCAAGGGCGCTTCGGTGCTCAAGCAACTGGTCGCGTATGTCGGGCTCGAGGAGTTCCTGTCGGGGCTGCGCGACTACTTCCGCGACCACGCCTTCGCCAATGCCACGTTCGGTGATCTGCTCGGCGCGCTGGAGAAGGCGTCTGGACGCGACCTGTCGGGCTGGGGCAGGCAGTGGCTCAAGACGACCGGCCTGAACACGCTGCGGCCCGACTTCGATCTCGATGCCGACGGGCGGTTCACCCGGTTCGCGATCACCCAGAGCGGCGCCGCCCCCGGCGCCGGGGAGACCAGGGTGCACCGGTTGGCGGTCGGAGTGTACGACGACGATGGTTCCGGCAAGCTGACGCGCGTACACCGCGAGGAACTCGATGTCGAAGGTTCGAGCACCGATGTTCCTGCGCTGCACGGCGTTCCGCGCGGCAAGCTGATCCTGGTCAACGACGACGATCTGACGTACTGCTCGCTGCGGCTGGACCAGGACTCGCTGCAGACGGTGCTGACGCGAATCGCCGACATCGCTGACCCGCTGCCGCGCACGTTGGCGTGGTCGGCGGCCTGGGAGATGACGCGCGAGGCGGAGTTGAAGGCCCGCGACTTCGTGTCGCTGGTGTGCGGCGGCGTACAAGCCGAAACCGAAGTCGGGGTGCTGCAACGGTTGCTGCTGCAGGCGCAGACCGCGCTGAGCGCGTACGCCGATCCGCAGTGGGCCCAGGAGCAGGGCTGGCCCGAATTCGCCGACCGGCTCCTGGAATTGGGGCGCGAGGCAGAGCCGGGCTCGGATCATCAACTGGCCTATGTCAACGCGTTGTGCAGTTCGGTGCTCAGCGGGCGTCATATCGAAGTGCTGACGGAACTGCTGGAGGTGGATCCCGCGGCCAAGGGGCTGCCCGGGCTGGTCGTCGACACCGATCTGCGGTGGCGCATCGTCACCGCGCTGGCGGCGGCCGGCGCTGTCGACGCCGAGAGTCCGGAGACGCCGTTCATCGACGCCGAGGCGAAACGGGATCCGACGGCCGCGGGTCAGCGGCACGCCGCGGCGGCATCGGCGGCCCGGCCTCAGGCACCGGTGAAAGAAGCGGCCTGGCAGCAGGTGATCGAGGACGACGCGCTGCCGAACATCACCGCGCGGTCGATCATCGGCGGCTTCGTACGGCCGGGCCAGCAGGAAATGCTGAAGCCGTTCAGTGCCAAGTACTTCGGGGCGATCTCCGGCGTGTGGCAACGACGGTCCAGCGAGGTCGCCCAGACCGTTGTCATCGGGTTGTATCCGTCGTGGGATGTCAGCGAGGCCGGCTTGGCCGCCGCCGACAAGTTCCTCGCAGACCCCGACGTGCCGCCGCCGCTGCATCGGCTGGTCATCGAGGGCCGCGCTGGTGTTGAGCGCGCGCTACGCGCCCGCGCGTTCGACGTGTCCTAACTACCGCACTACCGCGCGAGCGACCGAGTCTGTACAGCGACACGCCGCATTTCGTGTGCAGTTGGTGGTCGCTCGCGGGGCATGCTTTTCAGGTGCCTGTCAACAGAAGTCGTCGCGCGAGGGCTGCCCGCAAACGGAAGCGCCGGCTCGACGCCGTCGACCATGACCTCACGGCAGCCCAGTGGGAGGCCATCAAAGCCGCGTGGAGTGGTTGCGCGTATTGCGGTGTGACCGACCGGCCGCTGCAGCGCGACTGCGTGATGGCGATCAGCAGAGGTGGCCGCTACACGATCGACAACGTCGTGCCCGCCTGCGCCTCCTGCAACACCAGCAAGTGCAATGACGAGGTGACCGGCTGGCTGCGTCGCAAGCGCCTCGACGAACGCCGGTTCCTCGAGCGCTACGTCCAGATTCGCGCCGCGTTGACAGTCAGCGCACCCTGATTACGCCGGGGTGACGCCGGCGCTCATAACCCGCACCGCGCTGATCAGCCCGTCCATCAGGTTGCCGTCCTTGAAGGACGCCGCCGCAGCGGAGACTCCCAACGGAGCGGACTCCTCGATGCCGCGTCCCTTGACGGCGGCGCCGTAGACCACCTCGATCGCGTGCTGGTCCGGCGAGACCGCCAGCAGCACAGCGTTGTCGGGGGTGGGCACCTGAGCCAGGATCGCGCGTGCAGTCGCCGCGGTGTCGACTCCGAGGTCACCGATGTAGACGGCGAAGCGCGCCTTGGCCGCACGGGAGCCGTACTTGAGCGCGTCGTCGAGAACCACCAGGTCTTTGACCGGGAACGGGTAGTCGACCGACAGCGCCCCCGGCTGGGTGACGCCGGAGATCCGGCCGCTGGAGGTGACCACCCATCCCAGGGGGAGATCCGAGCGCTCGACCGCGCCCCGATGGCCGGTTACCGCAACATCACCACTTGCCACTTGCGCCGCCTCCAATCGTCGCCGCATGCGTGTCGTGGCCGTGCCCGTGATCGGCCGGCTCGTCGGACGCCCACAGGATCGGGGCGTGCTTCCAGGGCTCGGACATCTTGTAGGTCGCCGGGTGCGGGCCCTTGTGGCGCCAGATCAGCGCGGCAAGCACGGCCGTCAGCCCGAGCGGCACCAATATCAATAGCGCATGTGTCAGTGCGGTGCTCACGTCGCAAACCGTATACCAGCCGCGATTACGCCGCGCCTTCGCCTAGATATCGCACCCACGCCGGGTCGAGTTCCTTCAGGCTCGACAGCAGCCGCCAGTGCTGTCCCTTCGGCGGGATCGGAACCGTGCGCAGCGTCCATCCCAGCTCGCCGAGTAGCCGGTCGGCTTTGCGGTGGTTGCACGTCGAACAGGCGGCCACGCAGTTCTCCCAGGAGTGGGCTCCGCCGCGGCTGCGCGGCACCACATGGTCGACGGTGTCGGCCTTGCCGCTGCAATATGCGCAGCGAAACCGGTCACGGTGCATCAGCGCCGCGCGGGTCATCGGGATGCGCGCGCGGTACGGCACCCGCACGTACGACCGCAGGCGGATCACCGACGGCACCACAATCGAGCGGGTCGCCGAATGGATCACCGGGCCGCTGGGGTCGTCGTGAACCACGTCGGCTTTGCCGCACATCAGCATGATGACCGCCCGCCGCATGGGCAGAGCGGTCAACGGTTCGTAGGTGGAGTTCAGCAGGAGGACACGGCGGCGGCCCCAGATCGAGGCCTCGGTGGTACTTGGCGGATGGATGTCGACGCTGCGTAGGACGCGCGCTTGCGCGCCCGGTACCACCGACCCGGCTAGGGCGGTCGCGGCACCGTGACTCCGCTGGCCGGCCCTTCTGGACGGGCCTTTCTTGCGATGCGCCATACGTCCTCCGTCCGACAGTTCACCACGGATCGCGGACAATCGCACGACAATTCTTTGCGTGTTCGCAGGTCAGTCCGGTGAACATCGAGTGACCCGACCGGCTGACCTGGTCAATCCAGCAACAGGGAACAATGGTGGCGTGACACAGCCCCTGCAGTCGTTCTACGACGAAGTCGGTGGCCACGAGACGTTCCGCGCGATCGTGGGGCGGTTCTACGAGCTTGTCCGCGAGGACGAGATTCTGCGTCCGCTGTATCCCGAGGAGGACTTGGAAGGCGCCGAGGTGCGGCTGCGGATGTTCCTGGAGCAGTACTGGGGCGGGCCGCGCACATATTCCGACCAGCGCGGGCATCCGCGGCTGCGGATGCGCCACGCCCCGTTCCGCATCGGCTACCTCGAACGCGACGCGTGGCTGCGCTGCATGCACAGTGCGATCGCCGAGATCGATTCTCAGACGCTCGACGACGAGCATCGCAAAGAGCTGTTGGCCTACTTGGAGATGGCCGCCGATTCGATGGTCAACTCGCCGTTCTGATGACGCCCTGGTGGTCGCACGCGCTGTTTTACCAGGTCTACCCGCGGTCGTTTCAGGACAGCGACGGCGACGGCGTTGGCGATCTCGACGGTGTGACCGCCCGGCTGGACTACCTCAAGGCGCTCGGAGTCGATGCGATCTGGCTCAACCCGGTGATGGTCTCGCCGATGGCCGACAACGGCTACGACGTGGCCGACCCGCGCGACGTCGACCCGCTGTTCGGCGGCATGGCGGCGCTGGACCGTCTCACCGCCGCAGCCCACGACCTGGGCATGAAGGTGACGATGGACCTGGTGCCCAACCACACCAGCTCGGCGCATCCGTGGTTTCAGGCGGCGCTCGCCGCGAGCCCCGGCAGCGACCAGCGCGAGCGGTACATCTTCCGCGACGGCACCGGACCGCACGGTGAGCACCCGCCGAACAACTGGTTGTCGATCTTCGGCGGGCCGGCCTGGACACGGGTGATCGAAGCGGACGGCAACCCCGGCCAGTGGTACCTGCACCTGTTCGACGCGTCGCAGCCCGACCTCAACTGGGAGAACCCCGAGGTGTTCGACGACCTCGAGCGGACGTTGCGGTTCTGGCTCGACCGCGGCATCGACGGCTTCCGCATCGACGTCGCGCACGGCATGGCCAAGCCGCCCGGGCTCCCGGACATGGCGGTGGTCAAAGGCGAGATGCTGCTGGCCGAAATGGACGACGACCCCCGCTTCAACAATGACGGCGTGCACGAGATCCACCGCCGGATCCGCCGGGTGTTCGACGACTACCCGCAAGCCGTTGCGATCGGCGAAGTCTGGGTCTACGACAACGAACAGTTCGCCCGCTATGTGAGACCCGACGAGTTGCACCTCGGCTTCAACTTCCGTCTGCTGCGATCGGCATTCGACGCCGCAGACATTCGGCATGCGATCGAAAACTCACTCACCGCAGCAGAATTGGCCGATGCGGTGCCCACGTGGACGTTGGCCAATCACGACGTCGACCGCGTGCCGACCCGTTACGGCGGCGGACACGTCGGGCTGGCGCGCGCACGAGCGATGGCGCTGGTGATGCTCGCACTGCCCGGGGCGGTGTTCATCTACAACGGCGAGGAACTCGGCTTGCCGAATGTCGACCTGCCCGACGAAGCGTTACGGGATCCGGTGTGGGAGCGGTCCGGACACACCCGCCGCGGGCGCGACGGCAGCCGGATCCCGATGCCGTGGGAGGGCGAAGCTCCGCCCTTCGGGTTCTCCGAGTACCCCGAGACCTGGCTGCCGATTCCGCCGGAATGGACGCAGTTGACCGTGGCGCGCCAACTCGAGGATCCGGAGTCGACGCTGTCGTTCTTTCGTGGGGCCTTCCAATTGCGGTGTAGCCGCGCTGAATTCGACGGGCCCACCATCGAGTGGCTCGACTCCCCCGCCGACAGCCTGGTGTTCCACCGCGGCGGCGGGCTGGTGTGCGTGCTCAACGCGGGCACCCGATCGATCCCGCTGCCGGAGGGCGAGATCTTGCTCGCCAGCGGAGCGTTGGTCGACGACGGGCTGCCGCCGGACACCGCCGCCTGGCTGGTGTAGCTCTTCTCTTTCGCACACTCGCGCCAGCGAAACTACCGCAGGACGACGGCGGGGTCGCCGCGGCGGCGATACACCGAGCCGAACCGTGCGTCGATGCGCAGCCACGTCGGGAGTACCCGCACCCGCACGATTTCCTCCGCAGACACCGCCGACCCCGCTTGTGGCAGGAAACCCATTGCCGTCAACGCGAATACACATCGCATCGGGATTCCGACGCTGTCCGCGCCCGAACTCACCGCGACCACCTCCTGGTCCAGCAGCGACACCGGCGGTCCGTGGTTGCTGGAATGTTGCTTGGCCAGCGCCCCACCACGCTCGGCGAGGTCGAGCATGACGCGGGCGGGCACATCGTCCAGGTGGACGAAGCCAGACTCCGGCGGTAGCGCGCCGTGCCACGCGGAGTCCAGCGCGAAACCCGGTTCGACATACCCGCTGCGGTCCATCGCGCGCAGCCCGGCGGCCAGCGTGTCGGCACCGGCGGTCAGATCTGGCGGGTTGACCTCACCGCTGACCACCCGGCTGGCCAGCACGTCGAATCCCGTTGCCACCCAGGCGACCACAAGCCTGCCCGGCCGTTGGCGCAGCCGGATCACCGCCGCGTCGTCGAGGCGCATCGCGCGCTCGGCGAAAGCGGCCAGGTCGTCGCGGTGCGGCGTATCCGTCAGCCAGAGACCCCGCTCTGATCGCGTCATCGGGTCCAGCGCCGCAGGTATTCCCGTTGTTGCTCGGAAAGTCGCTGCAGCCGCTGCTCTTTGATGTGTACGGCCGCCAACTGAGTGTCGGCGATCACCGCCGGCTTCGCATCGGCGGCTGCACCAACCGGGCGCACTTCGTACCCGATGGTGAAATCGACTGCGCGTACCCGTTTGGACCACATGGTCACCTGCAGCGGTGAGTCCACCAGTCGCAGTTGAGCTTTGTACGAAATGTTGACCTCGGCGATGAGCAGCCCGATGGTTTCGATCTCCGGGCCGAACGGCTCACGTAGAAACGGAATCCGGGCTTCCTCGAGGATCGTCACCATGGTGGCGTGGTTGATGTGCTGATACATGTCGATGTCCGACCACCGGACATGCACCGGCGCGACGAAACCGTTGGTCACCGAGACGTCCCCGTTCCACTGGTGCGGGTCATGCTACGGATCTGGCGGGCCGCCACCGACAGCGTCGCCAGGTCGTGCTCACCGCTCTCGTAGATCTCGGTGAGCGTGCGGCGCGCGCGGCTCACCCGTGACCCGTTCGTCGCCTCCCACTCGGCGATCTTCTCCTCACCGGTCTCCTCCGGCTCGCCGACGGCGAGCACATCGATGCACAGCGCCCGCAGCGAGCCATAGATGTCGTCACGAATCGCCAACCGCGCCAACGAATGCCACCGGTCTTCTCGCTGCAGCCGCGAAACCGCGGTGAGCAGGGTATCGGTGTTGAGGTTATCCATCAACGCGAAGTAAGTGTCGGCCACCTCGTCCGGTTCCCGGTCGGCGATGTCGGCGATGTCGATGATGTCGAGCAGGCTGAACTGGTAGAGCCCCGTCGCGATGAGGTACGCCAGATCCTCCGGCACCCCCTGGGAGGCGAAGTCGGCCGCTTCCTTGGTGACGATGGCCTCGTCGTCGCCGCGCAACCATTCCGACATCCGCGGCGTCAACGCGGCGACCTTCGCGGCGAACCGGTTGGTTTCGGCGCCCACCGCCAAGGGCTGCGGACGGTAGTTGAGCAGCCAGCGGCCGGCCCGGTCGACGAGCCGGCGTAGATCCAGCGTCATCCGGTCCGAGACCGCCACGGGCACCCCGGTCGCGCTCGCGGCACGGATCTGGCGCCAGATGTCGTTGATCCGGAAGATCGCGTTGGCGGCGGCATAGCTGCGAACCGCGTCGACCGGACCCACTCCCACGTCCTCGGTGATGCGGTAGGCGTACGTGATGCCGCTGGTGTCGACCAGATCGTTGACGAGCATGGTGGTGACGATCTCCCGACGCAGTTGATGCGCGCGGATCTCGCTGCTGAACTGCTCACGCAGTTTTGCGGGGAAGTACCAGGGCAGGCGTGCCGCGAACGCCTCCTGGTCAGGCAGCTCGCTGCTCAGCACATCGGCTTTGAGCGCCAATTTCACATGTGCCATCAGAGTCGCGAGTTCCGGTGAGGTGAGCCCGATTCCGATGTCGGTGCGGCGCCGGATCTCCTTTTCCGACGGCAACGCCTCGAGCTCACGGTTGAGCCCGCGGTCGGCGACGAACTCCTTGATCATCCGCGAGTGCACGGGCAGCAGGCTGGCCGCGTTGGCGCGGCTGGTGCCCATCAGGTCGTTCTGGTCCTCGTTGTCCTCGAGCACCAGCCTGCCGACCTCGTCGGTCATCGACAGCAGCAGGTCGGTGCGCTCTTCGGCGCTGACCTTGCCGGCGGTGACCAGCGAGTCGATCAGGATCTTGATGTTGACCTCATGGTCGGAGCAGTCGACACCCGCGGAGTTGTCCAGCGCGTCGGTGTTGATGCGCCCACCATTGAGGTCGAATTCGATGCGCCCCAGCGCCGTGACACCGAGATTGCCGCCTTCGCCGATCACTTTGGCGCGCACCTGGTTTCCGTTCACCCGGACGGGATCGTTGGCCCGGTCACCGACGTCGGCGTCGGCCTCCGTCTCGGCCTTGATGTATGTGCCGATGCCGCCGT
Source organism: Mycobacterium sp. IS-1556 (assembly GCF_001499985.1). NCBI lineage: Bacteria > Bacillati > Actinomycetota > Actinomycetes > Mycobacteriales > Mycobacteriaceae > Mycobacterium > Mycobacterium sp. IS-1556. Next base: position 16,340 of record NZ_LQIM01000002.1, on the reverse strand, counting down.
TGAACAGCAGGTCGGCGGGAGCCTTCAGGATCGCCTTGATCAGGTTGGGCGGCGTCAGCTCTTCGGCACCACCGTCGATTCCGAGCGCGTCGCGGGCCTGCGGGCTGATCCGAATGGACTTGTGCTCTCTGCTGTAGACGCCACCGCCCTCGCTGATCAACGACGGGTCGTAGTCCTCCCAACTGGACCGGGGCAGATCGAACAGGCGCTTGCGTTCCTCCCACGACCGCGCCGCGTCCGGGTCGGGATCGATGAAGATGTGCCGGTGGTCGAATGCGGCCAGCAGGCGAATGTGCTTGGACAGCAACATCCCGTTGCCGAACACGTCGCCGCTCATGTCGCCGACGCCGACGACGGTGAAGTCCTCGGACTGGGTGTCCACGCCCATCTCACGGAAGTGGCGCTTGACCGATTCCCACGCCCCCTTGGCGGTGATGCCCATCGCCTTGTGGTCATAGCCCACCGAACCGCCGGAGGCGAACGCGTCGCCGAGCCAGAAGCCGTAGGACTTCGCGACCTCGTTGGCGATGTCGGAGAAGGTCGCGGTGCCCTTGTCGGCGGCGACGACGAGATAGGCGTCGTCACCGTCGCGGCGCACCACATCGGGCGGCGGCACCACCTCACCGGTGGCCTTGTGGACGTTGTCGGTGACGTCGAGCAGGCCGGCGATGAACAGCTTGTAGCATGCGACGCCCGCGTTGCGCTGCGCGTCGCGATCGGCGGCGGGGTCGCCGGTGGGTGTCGGTGGCTGTTTGACGACGAAGCCGCCCTTGGCGCCGACGGGCACGATCACCGCGTTCTTGACGGCTTGCGCCTTGACGAGGCCGAGGATCTCGGTGCGGAAGTCTTCGCGTCGGTCCGACCAGCGCAGACCGCCGCGGGCGACGTATCCGAACCGCAGATGGACGCCCTCCACCCGCGGCGAGTACACGAAGATCTCGAATTTGGGCCGCGGCAACGGCAATTCGTCGATCAATGCGGGATTGAGCTTGAACGAGAGCACGTCCTGTGCGCGCGCGGACTGCGGGTTGGTGACGAAGTAGTTGGTGCGCAGCGTGGCCTGGATCATCGACGCGAACGCGCGCAGCACCCGGTCGGTGTCCAGGCTGACGAGCGCGTCGATGTCGGCCGACACCGCTGCCGCGGCGGCCTGGGCGTCGCGGCGCTTCGGCGTGCTCTCATCGGGGTCGGCCGCGGGGAAGAACAGCGCCTCGAACAGCTCCACCAACGACCTCGCGGTCTTGGCGTTGTCGTTGATGACCGCCTCGATATGGGACTGACTGTAGGGAAAACCCGCCTGCCGCAGATACTTTGCGTAGCTGCGCAGCACGCTCACCTGCTGCCAGTTCAGGCCTGCCCGCATCACCAGTTCGTTGAACCGGTCGATCTCCACGCGGCCCTGCCAGATCGCGGTCACCGCGTCGGCGAACCGCGCCGCGGTCTGGTCGCGCTCGTCGGGCGCTATGCGGGGGATGGATTTGTGCGGCGAGATCTTGAACTGGTAGATCCACACCGGCAACCCGTCGGGCCGCACCACGGTGAAGGGCCGCTCTTCGAGCACCACCACGCCCATCGACTGCAGCATCGGCAGCAGATCGGACAGCGATGCTGAGTGGCCGCCGAGGTAGAGGGTGAGCTGTGCGGTGCCTTCTTCGTCGGTGTCGACGAGCACCGGTTTGATCGAATTGTTCTGCAGCTCTTCGATGATCGCGATGTCGTCGATCGCTCCGAGCGGTGAGACCGACTGTTTGTACGACTCGGCGAACGCCGTCGAATAGTGCTCCGCCTTGCGCTGGTCGATCGAGCCGGTCTTGACCGCGCCGATCAGCCGATCGCCCCACGTCCTGGCGGCCTCGGTGAGCAGATTCTGGATCCGCGTCTCGTTGTCGGCGGACGTGTCGATGTCGCGGGGCTTGGTCGAGTCCGGCATGCGGACCGAGAAATGCACTACCGCCCAGGGCGATTCGCTGACCCGCGCGGTGTATTCGATACTGACGCCGCCCAGTTCGCGAACCAGGATGTCCTGCATCTCCAGGCGAACCGCGGTGGTGTAGCGGTCACGCGGCAGATACACCAGGCATGACACGAAATGGGCGAGCGAGTCGGCGCGCAGGAAGAGCAGGGTGCGCCGACGCGAGCCCAGGTCGACGACGGCCGTCACCATGTCCAGCAGGTTCTGGGCTGGCAGCGCGAACAACTCGGATCGCGGAATGGTCTGCATGATGTCGAGCAGCAACTGTCCCGGATGGCTCGGATCACGCCGGGCCAGTGCCAGCGCCTCGTTCACCCGACGCGAGATCAGCGGTATGTCCACGACGTTGGCGTTCATCGCCGCGACCGTGAACAAGCCGACGAAACGGTGCTCGATCGCCGCGGCGCCCTGGTTCTCGCGGACGACGACGATGTACGGGTAGGCGCCGTAGCGCAAGTAGCTCGGAATGGTGGCCTGCGCCAGCACCAGCAGCTCGTCGGTGCTCGTCAGCTGCGGTAGCGCGTCGTGGCGCAGCCGCAGCACCCCCAGCCGACTGGCCGGGTCGACCGCCGACCGCCCGTCGCGGACCTGACAGCGCTGGTAGCCCAACACCACGAAGTGTCCGTCGGCCAGCCAGCGCAAGAGGGCCGCCACATCGGCGCGATCCGAGCCGGCGAACCGGTTACCCGAATCGGCGTCGAGTTCATGGGCAAGCCAGCGCATCGTCGACGACAGCGCGTCCGAGTCGCGCGCGACCTGTCGGGCGTCGGCCAGCACGCTGGGCAGTAGCTGCGCCACGCGGGCGACGGCCGTCATGTCCACCGTCGGCGCCAGCTTGACGTGGATCCACACCTCGTCGCCGCGGGTGTCGCGGCCGTCCTCGCCGATCGGCGCCACCTCGATCAGCTCGCCGTCCGGTCCTCGGCGGACCCGGAAGACCGGATTCATGATCGCTGTGTACGCGACACCGAAGCGGTGTAGCAGCACCGTGACCGAGTCGAGGACCATCGCGGTGTATTCCGTGACGATCTGCAGCGCGGGTCCGAACCCGGCCGGGTCGTCGGCGGCGTAGACCTCGACGCGGGTGTCGCCGGCCCGCCTGCTGCGGGCCAGCCGGTGATGCGCGCTGACGAGGCCGGGGGGAACCATGTCGTGCACCGTCACGGTCATCGGCATCGTCACCGCGGCGTCCGCCGAGGGCGCGTCGGCGTGCGGGCCGCGGTACGTCTCGAGATAGGCACGCGAGAGCCGCGCCGTGGTCTGGTCGTCCAATGCCGGTGAACGTCCCGGCCCGGCCACGCCGGCGGGACTTCCGTCGGCTCCCGGAGTCACCGACATGACCTTAGTATTCCCCCAGTCGCTTCGCTCTTACCCCGCCGGATCAGTCGCGCGTGAGCTTTCGGTGGGTCACCCTGTGCGGACGCGCGGCTTCGATACCGAGTCGTTCCACCTTGTTCTCCTCGTAGGCACCGAAGTTGCCCTCGAACCAGAACCACTTGGCTTCGTTGTCCTCGTCGCCCTCCCACGCCAGGATGTGCGTGCACGTGCGATCGAGGAACCAGCGGTCGTGGGAGATCACGACCGCGCAGCCGGGGAAGCTTTCGAGTGCGTTCTCCAGCGATGACAGCGTCTCCACGTCGAGGTCGTTGGTCGGCTCGTCGAGCAGGATCAGGTTGCCGCCCTCTTTGAGCGTCAGCGCCAGGTTGAGTCGGTTGCGTTCACCGCCCGAGAGCACCCCGGCGGGCTTCTGCTGATCGGGGCCCTTGAAACCGAACGCGGACACATAGGCGCGAGACGGAATCTCGTTCTGCCCCACCTCGATGTAGTCCAGCCCGTCGGAGACGACCTCCCACACGTTCTTCTTCGGGTCGATGCCCGCACGGCTCTGGTCGACGTAGCTCAGCTTGACCGTCTCGCCGACCTTCACCGTGCCGCTGTCGGGCTGCTCGAGGCCGACGATGGTCTTGAACAGCGTCGTCTTGCCGACGCCGTTGGGGCCGATGACGCCGACGATGCCGTTGCGCGGCAGCGTGAACGACAGGTCCTTGATGAGGGTGCGGCCGCCGAACCCCTTGTCGAGGTGCTCGACCTCTACGACGACGTTGCCCAGACGCGGTGGCGTCGGGATCTGGATCTCCTCGAAGTCGAGCTTGCGGCTCTTCTCGGCCTCCGCGGCCATCTCCTCGTAGCGCTGCAGCCGGGCCTTGCTCTTGGCCTGCCGGGCCTTGGCGCCCGAGCGCACCCACGCCAGCTCGTCTTGGAGCCGCTTCTGCAGCTTGGCGTCCTTGCGACCCTGCACCGCGACGCGCTCGGCCTTCTTCTCGAGGTAGGTCGAGTAGTTGCCCTCATACGGGTAGGCGCGTCCACGGTCGAGTTCGAGGATCCACTCGGCGACGTTGTCCAGGAAGTACCGGTCGTGGGTGACCGCGAGGATCGCGCCCTTGTACTCCGCGAGGTGCTGTTCGAGCCACTGCACGCTCTCAGCGTCCAGGTGGTTGGTCGGCTCGTCGAGCAGCAGCAAGTCGGGTTTGGACAGCAGCAGCTTGCACAGCGCGACCCGGCGGCGCTCACCACCGGACAGGTGCGTGACCGGTTCGTCGGGCGGCGGACAGCGCAGCGCGTCCATCGCCTGCTCGAGCTGGGAGTCGATGTCCCAGGCGTCGGCCGCGTCGAGTTCCTCCTGCAGCCGCCCCATCTCCTCCATCAGCTCATCGGAGTAGTCCGTGGCCATCAGCTCGGCGACCTCGTTGTAGCGGTTGAGCTTCTCCTTGATCGCCACGCCCTCTTCGACGTTCTCGCGAACGGTCTTCTCCTCGTTGAGCGGCGGCTCCTGCTGCAGGATGCCCACGGTCGCGCCGGGTTGCAGTAGTGCATCGCCGTTGTTGGGCTGGTCCAGCCCGGCCATGATCCGCAACACACTCGACTTGCCCGCCCCGTTGGGGCCGACGACGCCGATCTTCGCGCCCGGAAGAAAGTTCAGGCTGACGTCGTCCAAGATCACCTTGTCGCCGTGCGCCTTGCGGACCTTCCGCATCGAATAGATGAATTCGGCCATGCCGTGATGTGCCTTTCGAAAATCGCGAATCTCGGGTGATGCTCGCGGACCATCGTAGGCGGGGCCGCCTCGGCGCAGCCGAGAGAGCTACTCGAGGCGGCCGCGCCGGGCGTCTACCCGCGCTACGCGGTCAGGGGCAGCGCCGTGTCGGGCTGCTCCGCGTCGTCGTCATCATCCGGATTCACCGGGTGGTCGTCTGTTTCGGTGGACCGCTGGTCGGTCTGCTGCTTGATCCGATCGATACGTGCTGTGCAACGTGCCAGGTCGGGGCCGACGGATGTCGCGCGCACTTCGACCGAAGAGCGTCGGTTGCCGTCACGATCGTCGTACTCGCTGGTGTAGACCTGTCCGACGACGATGACGGGATCGCCCTTGACCAGAGCTGCACTGGTACCGGCGACCACGCGACCCCAGCAGTTCACCGTGACGAACAACGAATTGCCCGGCTCCCATGTTCCCTCGGCGGTACGGCGGCGCGAGTTGCTCGCAACACGGAACCGGACCATCTCCTGATCGCCGACCCGCCGATGGATCGGGTCGGTGACGATGTTGCCGACGATGGTGAACGGTGTCTCGAACATGATGATCTCCCTCGACTTGTTTGATTGCCGACGGCCCGGTGGCGCGTCGGTGACACCGTCATTGAGCGCCACGGCACCGACACAGGGACGCGACAAGCTCAGTCGGCTTGGTGGCCCTGTGGATGAATCGAGCGTTGGGGATGGTTCGCAAAGTCGCACGCTGCGACGATCGTCGCGGCGTTGCTCATCGACCGACTAAGTGAGTGTCCCCGTGACGATGCGCGCCTCGGCGAACGCGGCGAACATGTCCTCGTCGGGTAGCTCGAAGCCGTTGATGGCGTACGCCTCTTCGAGGGTCTGCGACGACACGTCCCAACCGCGCGCCGCCAGGAATTCGAGGACGTCGCTACGGCGCCCCGAGTACACAAGATCAGACAACTCGGTGTCCAGGCCGGACCTCCGAAAGCCCTCCAACACCCGTTCCGACCGGCCGTCGGCGAACACGGCGGCGTCAGGGACGTATTCGGTGGCCAGGTGGCTGCCCGGCGCGCTGAGCCGGGTGATGTTCTCGAACAGCTGGTCCTGCGCCTCCGGAGGCAGGTAAATCGTCAGCCCTTCAGCGATCCAGGCCGCCGGCTCAGATCGGTCAAAGCTGTTTTCCAGCAGCGCATTCGGCCAGTCCTCGCGGAGGTCGATCCCGATGGCGCGGCGCTCAGCGGTGGGGCGTACCCCGAGATCTGCCAGGGTCTTGGACTTGAACTCGATCACCGCCGGCTGATCGAGCTCGTATACGACCATGCCGGCCGGCCATGGCAAACGGTAGGCGCGAGTGTCGAGCCCGCAGGCCAGGATGACCGCCTGTCGCACCCCCGCCGCAGCGGCCCTCGTGAACAGGTCGTCGTAGAAGCGCGTGCGTACCGCCATCGCTTCGGCCGCCTGCTGCACCGTGAAGGTCCCGTCGTCGACTTCGCCGGTGCCACCGTCGAGCAGACGCGTCACGGAATCGGCGTTCACCGCCCGGACCAGCGGCTCGGCGTACGGATCGTCGATCAGCGAAGTTTTCGCCGCGACAGCGCGCTGGGCAGCGACCACGGTCGCGGTGGCGCCGACGCTCGTCGCCAGATCCCAACTGTCATCATCGCTTCGAGTCATCGTGATCTCCTCCATAGGTGAGCGTCCGGAATTCGTCGGCGAGTCGTTCGTAGAGGGCGCTGACCTTGTCGGCAGCAGCGTGCACGCGCTTGGTTGCCGGCGGGCGCGTCGGTTCGAAAGCCCGGCGCAACATGTTCGCCAGCTGGTCAGCCTTCTCGTCCAGGCTCAGGCCCAACTCGTCGGGCAGCATCGGCTCGGCAGCGAAGAAGCCGAAAACACTGGCGGTGAGGGGATAGTGAACGTCCTGCGCCGTCAGGCCCTCGCCAAGCAAGCCGTGCTCATCGAGAATCGACAAGTACTCGCGCCAGCCGGCGAAGTTGGCACCGCCCATCGCTTTCTGCGAGCTGTCGGCGACGAGCGCGTCCATCGTGTCGGTGTCCTGGGTGTAGATCGCGCGCAACACGGGCCGGTGCATCGCCTCCATGAAAACCCGACGCATCAGTCGATGCGGCATCACCTGAAGCGGATCGGCTCGGATCGCGGCCACTACGGCGTCAACCATTTCCGCGGTTTCTCGCGTGCCGACCGCGGACAACAACTGCTCGCGGGTGCGCCAGTGCAGGTAGACGGTTCCCTTGCCGACTCCGGACCGCTTGGCGACTTCGTCAATGCGGATACGCCGATAACCCCAGCGCAGCAACAAGTCCTTGGCGGTGTCGAGGATCCGATCCGCCCGTGCCCGTCGCGCGTTCACGAGTCCAATAGTTGACCAAAAAACGATTCTGGTCAATAGTCACGGGCCGAGACCGACGCTTTGGCTGGTTTACGGCCGCCGAATCGACCATTGCGTCGGTTTCGAGCGCGGCACTCATTTGCTCGGCCGCCAGCCCCGCGATAGCAAGGCGGTGCGCGCCTGCTCGACGATGTCAGCCGCCCGGTCCTCCTTGATGACGTGGACGACGTGCCAGCGGAGCCGCTGCAGCGCGCGGTTGACCTGGACGTCCAACACATATTGTCGCCGGCTGTTGAGGTGTTGTTCTCCGTCGTACTCGGCGCCGACTTTGAACTCCTCCCAGCACATGTCAATGCGCCGGATGTAGCGGCCGAATTCGTCATGAACCACGAATTGCGTTGTGGGGCGGGGTAGCCCGGCATCGATGAAGAGCAGCCGCAGCCAGGTTTCTCTCGGCGACTCGGCGCCGCCGTCGACGAGCGGCAACGCCACCCGCAGCCGCCGCAGACCACGCGCACCGCGATGACGTTTCGCCAGCAGCACCACATCCTCCGGAGCGAACGGACGCGCGCTCATCAACGCGTCCAATCGTTCGACCGCCTTGTCGCGCGGGAGGTGGCGGGCAAGGTCGAACGCGGTTCGGGCCGGGGTGGTCACGCGAATGCCCGCGACCGTGGTGACCTCGCCCTCGTCCAGCGTCTCGTCGCGGACGATCAACCCGCGCTGGCGTCGGATCGCTTTGACCACTTCGATCGGAACGTCATCATCGATCCACTTCGCCCCGTGAAGCGAGGATGCGGCCACGCCCGCGATCACCGCGTCAGGCGCGGCGAGAGCCACGCCGACGATCCTCTCGCGCAGCGAGACGTCGTAGCGTCGCGGCACGTAGATGCCGCGGTACAGCGGCCGATACTGACTGCACAGGCGGGCTCTCGTGAGGTGGCCGGCGGCTATGGCGTCACTGCCGATGAACGGAATCTCCACACTGCTTGGACGCAGTCGGCCGCGAGTCGGGCTCCCACTGTTGTCGAAACCGACGCAATGGTCGATTCGACGGCCGGAAACCAGCCAAAGCGTCGGTTTCGGCGCACGATGAGCCGGCTCAGCGCGAAGAACCGTCGCGCCGCGCGAGTTCGGCGAGCATCGCGTTATAGGCGGCGAGCTCCGCGTCGTCGTCACGGTCGGCGGCCCGGTCTATCCGCTGGGCGGTACGTCGATCGCTGCGGGACCACTGGATCAGCAACGCGAACATCACCAGCACGAGGGGGATCTCGCCCGCCGCCCACGCAATGCCACCACCGGTGCGTTGATCGGAGAGCAGATCGGTGTGCCAGCTCAGTTGCAGCGACCGGTAGAACGGCTCCCCCAGCACCGTCTTCATGCCCATCAGGACCACGCCGAAGAACGCATGCAGCGGCAGGGACGCGAACACCATCGCGACCTTGCCCAGCTGGGGAATCTGCCGCGGCGCCGGATCGATGCCGATCACGACCCAATAGAAGAGGTATCCGCTGAGCAGAAAGTGCAGGTTCATCAACACGTGGGCGCCGTGCTTGTCGACCGCGGCGTCGAACAGGCCACCGAAGTACAGCCCGTAGAAACCCGCCACGAACAACACCGTCGCCACGGCCGGATTGGTGAAGAACCGCGACACCCGCGAATGCAGCGCCGCCAGCAGCCACTCCCTGGCACCCGGCGGATCTCCGCGGCCGGCGGCCGGCAGCGCCCGCAGCGCCAGGGTCATTGGCGCGCCGAGCACCAGCAGGACCGGCACCAGCATCGACAGCACCATGTGCGCGATCATGTGCATCGAGAACATCGCGGGCATGTACCGGCCCAGCCCCGAGGACGTCGCGAACAGTAACGCCGCGCACCCGCACAGCCAGGCCAGCGTCCGGCCCACCGGCCAGGCGTCGCCCCGGCGGCGAAGCCGGCGTACCCCGAGCAGATATACCACCGCGAAGACGATCGCGGCGGTGCCGAAGATCAGATCGAAGCGCCAGTCGACGAGTATCCGCTCGAAGGTGGGCGGCCCGGCGAGGTCGTATCCGATCGCCACCTCGACCGGACCCGGTTGTGCGGCCAGCGGCGGTGGAGGCGTGCGCCCCAGTCCGACGGCGATTCCGAAGGTCGCCCCGAACAGCACCGCCTCGATCAGCGCCAGCCGGATCAACGGGCCCCGCGATTCCGGTTCGGCCGCCAGCGCGGCCAGGCCGCTGCGGCGCTGCCGCCAGCCGAACAGGCCGAGCAGGATCAACGCCGCCGCTTTGCCGACGACCAGCCAGCCGTACTCGGTGCGCAGCAGGTCGGCGGGTTCGATGCGCACCAGCGCGTTGATCACGCCGCTGATCGCCATCACCACGAAGCACCACAGCGCGAGGGCCGAGAAGCGGCGCGCAGCCAGACCGGCATGCCGGCCACCGCGCATGACGTGCGCCAGCAAGGCGAGCAGTCCGCCCGCCCACAGCGCCCCGGCGCCGAGGTGCAACAGCAGGCTGTTGGTCGCCAGGTCGTGGGCGCCGCCGGTCGAGGAGTGCCCGGTCAGGCCGAGCGGAATGAGGGTCGTCAATGATCCGGCCAGCAGCACCGGCGTCCACGACCAACGCAGCACTGGGAGGCTGGCCACGGTGACGGCCGCGGCGATGAACGCGCTCCACCGCCATGCGCCCGCGGTTTCGACGAGGCTCGCGGCCGACCAGACGGCCAGCGGGTCGAGGTTCTGGCGCAGCGGTTGGCCGGAGACGTCGGACACCGTCAGCGGGACCATCAGCGCCGCGCACACCGTCCACACCGCCGACGCGCCGGTGCCCAGGCGCAACGCCCGGTATCCGCCGGCGTCGAGCACACCGTTGGGCTGCGGCGGCGTGAGGAACGCGGCGAACAGGAACGATCCGATGGCGATCACCGCCGCGATCTCGCCGGCGGCCCGCACGAACGGCAGCCCGTAGGTGGTGACCGGGCCGGGATCCGGCAACCCGGTCGCGCTCAACGCGTCAGCCAGCGACAGTGCGCCGATGCCCGCGGCGACCGCGCCCGCCAACGCCGCGACCCCGATGAGCACCGGCCATACCGCGCGACTGCGCACACCCGATGCCACCGTGGTCATACCACCAGCGTATGACCAGGCTTCTTCAAGCGGCTCAGGTCGTCCCGCGGCGCGCGGCGCGACGCTCGACCTCGCGCGCGTAGAACTGCTCGCGGGCGATCTGCTCGACCTTGTCCATATCATGCAGGATCGCGCGGAGCTCATCGCGAAACGCGGTGCGCCGCTCGGCCAGATCGGCGGCGGGTTCCAGTAGATGCTGGTCGGCGACGACCTGGCGGGCCGTTGCGAACAGCAGCGCCGACACCGACTCGTTGCTGCGCACCCTGCTCTGCGCGACGTACTGGTTGCCCAAGCCGAGTGCCTTTTTCGTCAGGGCTTTCTCGTCGATCTCGGCGGGCGCATCGCGCAGCACGTCGGCGACGATCTCGTAGGCCTCGAAGAACGGTCGCAGCATGGCGGCGGCCAACAGGGGTTGTTTGGTGCGCAGCAGCGCGTCGACCTGGTGCTCGCCCGCCGAGACCTGTTCTTCCCAACCGTCATGCCAGGACAACTCTTCGGCGACGTGCTCACGGAACGCCGCCGAGTCGGCGAAGTAGAAGTCGAACTTCAGCAGGTCACGCAGCCGCATCACCTGGGACCAGAACGTCTCCAGCCGGTCGGATTCCGCGCGTCCAGCGTGTACCAGCGCCAACTCGACGAGCGAGGTCTCCAGAAACGCGTCGATGAGCGTGTTGCGGTAGAACGCCGCTTCGTGTTCGTCCTCGGGTGCGATCCGCCAGACGGGCTCACGACCGCCTTCGACACACGTCACGGGATGCCGGTTGGACAGCGCGTCGAGCGCCGCCCGGACACCTTCCGGTGTGCGTAACCGCAACGCGCTGTTCGTCATCGGGGTCTGCTTGCGCTCCAGGTAGTCCAGCGACGGCTGCAACGTGTGGTGAATCTGGTCGAGCGTCAGCGCGACCCCGCGGGTGGTGAGCAACAGCGCCGAGACCAGCGCGGAGGCGTTCACCGGCGTGGCGCGCAGAATCCGCCACGACACCTCGAACGCCATCTTCTGCAGCGCAAGGCGTTTGGCGTCGGCGTCGGTGGTCATCGGACCGTGGGGCGCGCCGAGATACTCGCGCATCGACACGGCCTCGGGGAAGCGGACGTAAATCTTGCCGTAGTTGCGCTCGCCCTGCGCCTTGATGAAGTTGTACATCCACGACAGGCTTTCGGGCGTTTTCTCGCCGCCGCGGGCGTAGGCGGCGTATTCGGCTGTCTCGTGCAACTGGTCGAAGCTGATCGACACCGGCTGCAACAGGATGTCCTCGCTTCGCCCGTCGAGGTAGGCGTCGGCCACGTAGGCGAGCAGTCCGAGCTTGGGCGGCAACATCTTTCCCGTTCGCGATCGGGTGCCTTCGATCGACCAGCTCAGGTTGAACCGCTTCTCCACGATGTAGCCGACGAACTGGCGCAGCACGTACTTGTAGAGCGGATCGTCGAGTTTGCGGCGCAAGAAGATCACACCGGAATGGCGCATCAGCGGACCCATGAAGCCGAACGAGAGGTTGATCCCCGCGAACGTGTGCACCGGCGGTAACCGGTTCTCCTGCATGGCGACCGGCACGATCACGCCGTCGAGATAGGACCGGTGCGAGAACAACAGCACGGCCGGATGGTTCTCCAAGTTGCGCCGCATCACCTCGACTTCGGCGCGGTCGTAGTCGATGTTCGGATCGAAGCCCCGGCTGAATATCGCGCGCCCGAGCGATGGGATCAGGTCGACCGAGAACCGGCTCCACCCGGTCGACAGCTCGTCGAGCATCTCCCCCGCGGTCTCCAGGTTTGCGCCCGGAATGCGCTCCAGGCCCTCCCGAAAACGGGCCGACGCCAACAACTCCGGTTTGATGAGTCGCGGTGACTTGTACTCCGGGCCCAACAGCCGCAGTTCGACGCGTTCGATGGCGAGGATGGCCCGGCGGATGACGAAACGCGCGAATTCGCGGGGGTTTTCGGCGACGGTGGTGTCGGCCCACTGCTGGCGCAGCTCGGAGACCTTCGCGGGTTCACCGGCGACGACGCGGGCTCGAGACGGGTCGCGGCGCAGAATGCGGCGCTGCAGGATCTCGGGCGGGCGGTAGGTGTCCCGGCCGGAGATCAGCGCGACCACCTTGGAGCGGGTGGGCAGTCCGCCCGGCACCCAGAACACGCGCACCGGCACGACGGAGCGGTCATCGCCGGCTTCGAGCTCACCCACGAGCTGGGCGAGCACGCCGGGCGGTGGATCATCGTCGGGCAACAGCAGCACGTCGATCTTGGAGCCGGGGTTCTCGCGCCGCTGCCGATCGAGCCAGTCGTCGAGCAGATCCCGTTCGGCCGCAGAGGAAGCCGACGCCAGCACCAACGCATCACCGGTGGGCGTGAACGGTGCGTACTGGTCGGCGGAGGGCTTCACGGACGGCCCTTCCCCGCAGACTTCGTTGCCGACTTCGTTGCCGGCTTCTTGGCCGCCGTCTTGGTGGCCGCAGACTTGGCCGCCGTCTTCTTGGCCGCAGACTTTGTCGCCGCAGACTTGGCAGCCGTCTTCTTCGCGGCTTTCTTCGGCGCGGGCTTCTTGCCGGCCGCTTTCTTCGTCGTCGAAACCCCGCGGGTGTACAGCTCCGGGGTGGGCAACTCGTCGTGCGGCCAGTCTCGCAGCGTGTCGAGGTAGAGCTGACGGACCTCGTCGATGCGTTCGGCGAGGTTGTCGTGCGTCCAGTCGTCGACAGGTATCGGCGGGTAGACCACCACGTCGACGGTTCCGGGGTTGAAGGTGCTCGAATCGCGGGCGGCGATCACCTCGGCGTTGCGAATCACGATGGGCACGATCGGGATTCCGGCCGACATCGCGATTCGGAACGGACCCTTCTTGAAGGGCCCGACCTCGGTGGTGTCCAACCGGGTGCCTTCCGGGGCGATCAGGATGGACAGCCCCTTGCGGGCCAACTCCTCGACCTTCTTCAGCCCCTCGACCGCCTTCTGTGGATCCTCGCGGTCGATGAATGCGGCGTCCATGATCCGGCCGAGGGTGCCGACAATCGGATCCTTCTCCAGTTCCTTCTTTCCCACCGACGTGAAGTTGGTATCCACCAGGTGGCCCGCGATCAACGGGTCGGCCTGGTTGCGGTGATTGAACAGGAACACCGCCGGCCGCTGCTTGGTCAAGTTCTCCTTGCCGAGCACGTTGACGTTGATGCCGATCGTGCTCATCAGCGTCCGACCGAAGGCCGCGGTGAAGAAGTTGACGCCGGTGCGCTTGTTACGGGTCAGCAGCCCCAGGCCGAGCGCACCGGCCGCGATCGGGCCCATCGCCGCGATTCCCGCAGCCGTGCGCAGTTGCGAAATCGGGCTTGCGCCACTGCGACTGGTGAAGCGCAGCACCGGCCATCCTCGTTTGGCCGCAACCGCGGCGAGCTTGCCCTCCGGGTTCGTCGGCCGGGGGTTACCGACGAGGTACATCAGCGCGACATCCTCGTCGCCGTCGGCGTAGAAGTAACTCTTGGACAGGTCGACGCCGTGCTCGGCGGCGAATTTCTGCACCGCCCTGGCCTTTCCCGGCCCCCAGATGATCGGTCGCTTCACCTCGCCGGTGAGCAACCCGTTCTCCTCGATCTCGAACTTGTTGCTCAGCACATTCTCGATGCCCAGAAACCGCGCGACGGGTTCGACCTGCACCGTCAGCGCCGATGAGCTGAGCACGACGGTGTGACCGCGAGACATGTGCGCGCGCACCAGTTCCCGCATCTCCGGATAGATACGGCTGACGATCTTCTGAACGAACAGCCGCTCGGCGAGCTCGTCGACGTCGGCGAGCGAATTGCCGCGCAGCATGCGCGCACCCTTGCCGATCAGGTCCTCGAACTCCGAGCGACCCAGCCGGTGATTGAGACCCGCCTGCACCATGCCGATGAACTCGCCCATCGACATCTGACGGCGGCGGAATCGGTCCTGCGTCATCACGACACCGGTGAAGCCGGCGACCAGGGTCCCGTCGAGATCGAAGAACGCCCCCACCTCGGGCCCTTGCGGGCTGGCCTGGATCTCGGCCACCGAGCCCGGCAGCCGCATGGTGCGCCGCGAGGACTGACCGTTTGGCGAAGTCATTGCGCTGCACTCCCATTGGGTGACGAGGAAACTGCGGACGTCGCGTCGACGGTGAACGAGGCGGGTTCGGCTCGGCCGTCGCCACCGAGGGCGAGGACCTCATCGAACCCCGCGAGCAGGCAGCGCGCCCACAAGTCCTGATCGGTGACTGCAGCGCGGTCGTAGCGGCTGGTGATCGTGCAGTAGCCGGAGCGTGACACCAGGACCACCATCATCGCCACCCCCGGCAGCGGGCCGAGCCCGTACTGCCGCAGGACTTTCGCGCCGGCGATGAACGTGTCGCCCGCATACACCGGGACATTGCTGGCCTGGACATCGGAATTGACGAACGAACCGGCCATCGACTCGAGCACCGAGTCGGGCAGCAGGCCCACCAACGGGGCAATGGCGCCGACCATGTCGATGGCCCGTTCCTCGCGCTTGGTGGTCATCTGCGAGCGGATGTGCCGGATGCGCACCTCGGGATCGCTGAGACCGATCGGCGCAGCGAGATTGATGCCCGCGAACCGGTTTCCGCCGGCCGGATCGGCGTCGGACCGAAGGTTGACCGGCACCGCCATCGGCAGCGTTTCGATCGGCACACCCTTGGCTTCGTGGTACAGCCGCAGCGCGCCGCACACGCCGGCCAGATACGCGTCGTTGATCGAGCCACCCGCCGCCTTGGCGGCCCGGTGCAAGATGCCGAACTCGATGTCGATCGCCTCGCTGCGCGACGACAGGCTGCGCCGCCGCAGCACCGGCGAGGGATCCGCGACGGGACCGACCACTCGCGCGCCCGACATCGCGTACTCGACGACGCTGCCCAACCGCGAGATCGGATCACGGATCACCTCCCCCGCGACGTGCGCGGCGCCGAACAGCGCTCCGCGCATCCGGCCTGCGATGGTGCCGGGCAGCCGGTTGATCCCTTGGCGCATCAGGTCGTTGGGCGACAGGTCCTGCGGGATGGGAAGCGGCGGGACCGGCTGTGGCGGCGGGTCACGCTCGAGGTCGTAGAGATTGGCGAACATCTCGACACCGCCGACACCGTCGGTGACCGCATGGCTGAGGTGAACGACGAGCGCGGCGCGGTCGCCGGAGAGCCCCTCGACGAGCGTGGCCGTCCACAGCGGCCGGGAGATGTCGAGCGGCGACTGAGCAGCGACCTCGGCGATGTCGAGCACCTGGCGGAAGGTGCCCGGTGCCGGGGCGCGAACGCGCCGCAGGTGGAAGTCGAGGTTGAAGTCGGGGTCGACGACCCACCTCGGCGCCACGGTCGGCAGCGTCGGCATCACGACCTTCTGCCGCAGCCGCAGCACCTTGCGGGAGGCGGTGTCGAACTTGGCGCGGAACGTATCCCAGTCCGGAGCGCAGTCGAGAATCTCGACGGTCATGATCCCGGAGCGGGTGCGTGGGTTGGCCTCACCACGGTGCAGGATCTGGTCCAGCGGGCTGAGTTCCTCGGGGAGTCCCGCCGCATCGAGTTCCGGCACGTCGCTCATGGGCCGTCGCAACCTCCTCGCTGTGACTGCTGTCGCCACCACGCTAGTCGGCCGTCGGTCCACGCGAGAGCCCTTTACTAGCTGTCTTGCCAGCAGGTAGGCGGGTTGAGGTGGTCCATCGGTTTGCGGCTTTTCCGTTAGGGTGAGTGCGCTGCCCCCGTAGCTCAGCGGATAGAGCAACCGCCTTCTAAGCGGTCGGCCGCAGGTTCGAGTCCTGCCGGGGGCGCAGGGATAATGTATTAGTGCGGTTGAGGCTTGACATTTCGTCTTCGGTTGATGGGCGACAGTGTTTCGGCTGATGGTTGACAGTTA